>CAZSDZ010000005.1:79119-90476 GCA_964605795.1 uncultured Methanoregulaceae archaeon | reverse complement strand
TGGAGAATGATCCGTTTTCTGCAGAGTACGTCTCATCTTGAGTATCATGTATATGACCTATCGAATCTGAACACATATTTTCTCGTGAAGAGCTGGACTGGACCCGGTCGTGCTCAAGAACGATAGGGCTACCGTAGTCAGGTAGTATCTCTCATCCGGTCTCGGGACGTATTCTATCCGCCAATATGAGTATTGGTATCCCCCGGGTTCGTATGTACCTTCTTTCTCTTGGGATACCATGCAACCGGGGGAGAAGGATATATCACCGAAAGACCGGTGATGTATCAGGTTTTATTCCCACAGCCCGGGCAGTAAGAATCCCCCGGCTCGACCGGTGCCCCGCAGACAGAACATACCATACCGGGTGATACCGAAATATCTTGTGTTTCTGCATCTCCTCCCAGTTGCTCTGCAATTCTGACCGCACGGTTTTCTTCTCCCGGTGGAACCGGGATACTGACTGCAAACGGCCGGACGATATACAGGCCGACCATCTGGATAAAGGAAAATTCGAGTAATGCAGGTCTCTTTCTCGTCCCGTTCCGGTACCTGACCCTGTCCATCTGCATCAGGAACGAGGAGAAGGGATATACCGCCCCTTCGTATATAAGCCCGGTTTTTGTAATTAATGCATCATGGGATGTTTTTTTGGCACGATTTCGTTCCCATTTCGGAGCACCCCAAGCCGCAATAGCACACAGGAGAAATGCCACAAAGAGAACGCCGGCGGTTATTACTCCCGGTTCCCCGCCAAATAGCAGCATACCGAGGATAAAGATTGCAAAGAACCCTCCGACCACCATGAGCAGGTGTTTGTTCCTCTCCCGGTACTCCTCGTACTCCCGTAAAACGCTCTTTATGCTCTCCTCTTCGGGATAAACCCAGTGGACAAGCAGATCCTTTCCTGAATGGATATCATCCATCACCCGGGCCCGGGTGTAAAACAGGAGAGCAACCGCAAAAGAGCAGATACAGAGGAAGATGGAGACAAATTGTACTGCACATCCACCTGACATGCAGTCCATCCCGCCTGCAGTGATTATAAGAACGAAAAAGAAGATCCCCGAGACCAGGGACCCGTGTACCCACTTCCACTCGGTATTCTCCATCATTCACCTCTTTTTTTCGTGTTACCGGTGAGGGTATATCGTGCTCTATAAATGGCAACCGATGTCCCTCCCAGCAACGCAAAGATGATAATCAATAGGTTGATCGGTGATTTCTGTGTCGGTTGCGAAGATACCTCAAGTACAGGGGTTACCTGGGATAAAGCAGCCTTTTGCCGGTAGAGATCCGCCTCCTCTGTCTTTCCGAGGTGTGCGAGGATCTCTGCCTTTAACATATTGGAATCGCGGTCAGACGGATCCAGGGTTAATGCTGTATCTACCGCATTCAATGCCTCCTCTGACCGGTTGAGTCTCTCCAGGCTGTACGCTTTGAGATACCAGGGAGTAAGCCATGAGGGATCTCTCTCTGTTGCAATACTGTACTGCTCCAGTGCTTCTTCGTACCTGCCACTCTGCAATGCGTTCTGCCCGGCATAAAGAGCCGTTGCTGCATCATCTATCGAATGAAATGCCTCGATATCGGCGGTATCGATGGTCGGCGTGGGCTCATTGTAGAGTCCTGATACTGTGCATGATACCAGGAGTAATAAAGAAGTGATCCGATGCACAAAAGTACCTTCAGCCTTCCCATAGTAGGAATAGGGATGCAATGATATTAAAACGGTACCGTATCTCGAAAATGTCAACGTATCCCTGATTATTTGATTGATCTCCTGAAAAAGCATGTGGTTTTAGAATACCTGTTCTCACGATATAACCTCTCAACAAAACCGGTATGGTGACATTCTGAGTGAGATATGAAAGAAACCGTGAGAGGGAGTCTGATTGGTTACGAGAAAAAGAGATGCGGTCAGAAAACCGGGTTTTACCCGGTCTCCATCCACTCGCCGGGTTCAGTATCCCACGGGTACTCCCCTGTCTCCTCATCAGAGAACGGGTCATAATACATTCCCTCTCCGGTATCAGCATACTCTCCTCCGTCTTCTTGTGCCTCATCCCCGACCCAGGTAAAGGAGGTGGTATCCGGTTCACCCATGTCAGGAACAAAGAATCCTTCTTCTCCTGAGTACATGACCTCATCAAGAGCAGCGTCCATTGCAGGATCAGACTCTCCTGCCATCATGGGAGGCATGGATGGGTCTGTCTCAGGAAAACCGTACGATGATTGAGCATATCCACCCGGCGCTGAGTATCCCTGGGACGCCATTGCTGGTGTGTAATAGGATGATGTTCCTGCAGGCGTGGCAGGGGTGTAATACGGATACCAGCTCCAGTCATTGTACGAGTTGCAGGTGAGCCGGTAGGATCCACACCCGCTCTTGCAGTAAACAACCACACAATAATAGCATCCGCTGCAGGGATATCTCCAGCCGACATAGGCGTTCGAGCCACTTGAAACATCCACGCGGTCAGGGTGGTTGTATGGATAGGGCTGGGTGTTCTGGTACACATACAGGTCGAAATCTGCTCCGCAGTGTCGATCACGGAACACAGATATGGCATCAGGCCCCATACTCATCATCACGGGATCCGTGCTGCCGTAACAGTTGCTGTTTACAATCCACTCAATATAGGATCGCTGCCCCCCCATTCGGAAACAATAAACCCGGTACTGCCCGGCACAGAGGTACCCGTCATACTGGTATGTCCGGTATGGGCCCCAGTACGATGGGGAATACCCCTGGTCGTAGTAGGGATAGCTATAGTGATAGTATGGTCCGGTATACGGCGGGTAATAGTACCCATAGCCCGATGGCCAATACCACTGATTCGCTGAATCATACCCTGAAGAAAACGAGGTAGATGAACAAACCCCGTTAATGCAGGTTATCCGGTCATATGATGACGCTGCAGATACCGGCAGTGCAGCGGTTGCACTGAAGAGAAGAACGGCAAGAAGCAGTGTTATCCAGGTCTTTAATGGTATCATCTCTTTCACCTTCTATGAGGATGTAAATCTCAATAGAACCTGTGAAATATTAAAGGTTCACGAGGAAAATTTTGGCAGTTATTCGTTTCTCTTTTGGGGCTGTTGCACGGAGATCACGAGTAAAATAAAAATAATTTGAATGAAAATATATATAATTAAATAAAGTCATATATTATTAGATAAAATGGCTAGATTCTTACCGGCAAATCTATTTCAAACAAGATTATTACCGACAGATCCAACTCAATGGATAGAACAAAATGATTTAATTTTTTACGTCATTGCAATTGTAGATTCACTTAACTTATCTTACTTCTACAACAGGTATTCCAAAAGTGATTGGGGTGGGAAAGGGTATGATCCAAAAACCCTTCTTATCATAACAATCATGGGATATGCTGAAGGTTACCGCCATTCACGTAAAATTGAAACATTTTGCAAGAATGATATACGCTTGAGAAGTTTTCTTGGAGATACTACTCCTGATCATTCAACAATTTCACGTTTTTTAAGTAATTTCTCAATAGAAATTGAAGATGTGTTTGATCAGGTAGTTGACATTTTCATACAGGAAGGGATTATTGATTTATCCGTTTTTGCGATTGATGGCACTAAGATTAAGGCTAATGCATCATTAGAATCAAATAAATCCTATCGTTCAATTGTTTCTAAAGCTGAAGAATTAAAGAAGCAACTATCAGGATTTAAAACGACTAACGAAGGCCTTCTGAATCAAGATCATTCCGTCAATATGTTATCATATCAGAAAAAGAAGGAAAAATTATTAAGATTTGAACAGGCGAAACAGATAATTGAAGAAAAACACAATGAAAACGTTAAGGATTACCAGTTAAAACAAACAGAAAGAGATAAAATCGAGAATGAAACGGGTAAGAAAATTCGAGGGCGCAAATTATCGCCTGTCTCTAAAGATGAGATAGATCCAAAATTAAAGTGCAATACGACTGACCCTGAAAGCCTTATCCAAAAAGATAGAAAAGGATTTGTACAAGGATACAATGCACAGGCAGCAGTGAGTAAGGATCATTACATTTTTGCAGCTGATGTTGTTCCTGATCAAAACGATTTATATCAGTTGTCTCCAATGGTTAAACAAATAGTCGATAATTTGGCGCGGAATGATAGAGATCCGATTTCTATTGCAATATTAGCTGATGCTGGATATTGTGTTTATCAGGAGATGCCGGAGTTGTTTGAGTTAGGTGTTGATCTCTATATTCCTTCTCAAAAAGAATGGAAAATCCCTACCTGTCCATCAGATGGATTATTCGCATTAGATATCAGTGATATTCCTAGAGACGGACTAAATATGTACCCTGGAAAACTTGCTATTTATGGCGAATATGTATACCGGAAATGGATGAATGAAGAGTGTGAATGTGATAATACTATCATTATCCATGATATTATGGCAATAAAAATTGCTTCTCCGTCAGGTAGAGAGATCTACCGAATGAGAAAATATATTGTTGAGTCAATATTTGGGTATTTCAAAGAAGGGATGATGTATCTCTCTTTTTTAAGAAGAGGTATTGATAAGTGTAGATCTGAATGGAAACTAATTTGCACTTGTTATAATATCAAAAGGGCCTGGAAAAAAGGTTGTTAAGCGTATTGTTTGGGATTAAACAGTAGGAAATTAACAAATTTCTGGATTCGCGTTTATTGATCATAGCTACGTCCATATTTCGCCAATATTTATTCTATTTTTTGAATATAACCCTGTTACTATTTTGCCACTCTCGTAATTGTGAGAGAACTCCGTGCAACAGCCCCTTTTATTATCATTCATTGCCTTTTTTATGTACGGATCAGGAATATCAGCCTCTCCCTTCCCCATTATCGGTATGCAGGAAAATCCCATTCTTGTCCCGGTTATTCTATTCATACACTACGAAACCTGATCATACGGTTCCGAAGCGATCAAGGGATACAAAAGTTGAAGAGATCGAAAAAGGAAGTATACAGCAGGAGAAGCGATGGGTTTCAAAATAGCGGTCTGTGGGAAAGGAGGAGTGGGAAAGACGTTTGTTGCTGGACTCCTTGCCTGTCGGTATGCATCGCTTGGGAACGCAACCCTTGCGATTGATGCAGATTCCTCTCCCAACCTTGCCTTAACGCTCGGTTTGAGCGAAAGGGGAGCAGAAGCGATACTCCCGATCTCAGAGAATGAGCATCTCGTCAGGGAGAAGACAGATACCGGTTATCCCGGAGTATTTTCACTCTCGTTTACCGTTGCTGATATCATTGATACCTACACGGTTCCCACTCCCTGCGGGGTCCGGCTGCTTGTCATGGGCACCGTCAAAGCCATGGGGGCGGGATGTGCCTGCCCTGCCAACAGTCTGATCCGCACCCTTACCAGTCACCTTGTCCTTGAGAGAGATGAGGTTGTCATCATGGATATGGAGGCTGGCGTCGAGCATCTGGGCAGGGGGACCGCAGAATCTGTTGATATCCTCTGTATCGTGACTGATGCGCACCAGGCCTCGCTTCTTACTGCCGGACGTATCGCAGATATTGCAAAAAAAGCCGGTCTGAAGAAGGTCTGTATCCTTGGAAACCGTATCACCGGAAAGGAGAGTACTGACCTTGTACAGGACACGGCAGATCGGCACCGGTGTATCATGCTGCCCCCGATACCGTACGATTCAGAAATCCTGACCGCAGGAATGAAGGGAATAAGTCCGGTAACCCTCCCGGAATCACCTGCGATACGTGCAGTATATGCACTCCCTGAGCATCTTGCGGCTCTACAAGAAGATCCGGGAGATGAGATGCCATGAGAGTTCTGGTCAGTATGGGCAGGGGAGGAACAGGAAAGACCTGCTTTATCGCTATGATGGCAGATTTTTTCATCAGGAAAGGGGAAACACCCCTGCTAATCGTGGATATGGATCCTGACCAGAGCCTTGGTGAGATGATAGGAATTGATCTTGAAAAAGAGGGCAAAAAAACCATCGCAGAACTGATAGAAGAGACCTTCATCGAAAAAGGTGGCACGACGGTTGGAATTGCCCCTTCTGAGAGGATAGAGGAGAGAATCTGGAGGGACGGGATGTATGAAGGAACGAATTTCGACTTTATCTCCATCGGAACAAAATGGGTAGAAGGGTGTTACTGCATGCCTGACGCAGCATTAAAAAACGCCCTATCCCACCTGATACGGCAGTATCGGTATATTATTGTTGATGCTCCCGGCGGACTTGAACACTTAAACCGCAGGGTTACAGCAAGGGTGGATGCAATCTTTGATATCCTTGGACCATCGAGCAAGTCATTTGCTCATATCGATCGTGCCATACGGGTGACAAAGGAGTCAGGTATTATGTACAATCACCTCTTCACGGTGGGGGGATACCTCTTTGCAGATGAGATGGCGGATCGTATCAGGGATGTGGCAGGAACCCGTTTTCTTGGAACAATAGCAGCAGACCCTCTCGTTGCCTCATCTGCCCTTTCCGGTTCATCGCTTCTCGGGATGGATCCGTATCTCCCCGGACCTGCCTCGGTGACGGCTATTATGGAAGAAGCAGGATTTTAGAGGGTTTCCTGTCAGGAGGAAGACCGATGATACCACAGAGCAGAGACTCGTAATCTGTGTACCAATACATTTGAGTATCAATAAAACCGTACTTTACAGTAATTATCAGATGCAACCAAAAGGACAAGGGTTGCAACCACAAAAAACAGTATTTATTCTGCTAACATACTCATCTCATGGCTCAGGCAGCCGGGGCAGGATACTATCTTTCAGAAAATATCATCCTTCCTGATACCCATAATCGTGTATCAGGGGAGCACTTATGAACCGGAAAAATATTCATCTCACATTGGGGGAGGTACAGACAAACCAGGGAGCGGTAAAGAACCTTGCTCTGCATATCGGGTCGGCACGCAGTATTCTTTCGGATCAGCCGGTCGGGCCGACACCCTTTCCTGATCACACCGATCTCCGGGACTGGGACCGGATCCTGCTGTCCCGCTATAAACCGCTCTATCTCCCATTTTGTGACCTTTGTTGCCTGTGCACCTATGGCAAATGTGATCTCTCTGCCGGTAAGCACGGAGCCTGCGGGATCACCATGGAAGCCCAGCAGTCCCGGATCGTCCTTCTTGCGACCTGCATCGGGGCGGCAACGCACACCAGTCATGCCCGCCACCTTGTCTCCCACCTTATAAGCCGGTATTCCCACCGGTTTCCCATCGATGTCGGGGAGAGCACGGTGGATCTCTCTGCTCCCGTGACCATGCTCGTCTGTGGGTTCCGGCCACAGACCCTGGGAGACCTGGAAGCAGCCCTTGAGTACGCAGAACGCCAGGTGACCGATCTCCTTGCTGCTGCCCATACCGGACAGGAGTCTGATCCGATAGACTTTGAGTCAAAGGTCTTTCACGCAGGCATGATTGATCATCTTGCCCTTGAGATTGCAGACATGGTTCAGATCTCTGCCTTTCATCTTCCAAAAGCGGATCCTGTAGCAAAACTCGTACCCCTCGGCCTCGGTACCGTGGATGCCAAAAAACCGGTAATCCTTGTTATCGGCCACAATGTCCCTCCTGCCATCGATATCATCAATTATACAAGGGAACACAATCTCTCGGGATCCATCGAGATATCAGGTATCTGCTGCACGGCAATCGATCTAACCCGCTATGATCCGAATGCAAAGATAATCGGCCCCATCTCGTGGCAGCTCCGCTACATCCGCAGTGGTGTTCCGGATTTGATTGTGGTTGATGAGCAGTGTGTGCGGGCTGACCTGTTAGAAGAGGCAGGTGCCATCTCTGTTCCGCTGATAGCAACCTCAGGAAAGAACTGTGCCGGACTTGTCGACCGGACAACCGATGATGCTTCCCATATAATCGAGGATCTCGTCTCCGGCAAAGTTCCCGGTGTCCTTATCTTAGATCCGCAGAAAGTGGGCGAGGTAGCGGTAAGGACTGCCCTGTCGGTTCATGCAAAACGGATACAGAAAGGAACCATTCCTGCCATGGAGGAACTCAGAAATTGGGTCGCCCTCTGTGGTGGCTGCGAGGAATGTATGCGGACCTGTCCGGTTGAATCCCCTATCGCTTCTGCCATGAAGCAGGCGGCAGAAGGCGACTGTTCCGCTCTTGCAGCCATCTATGATATCTGTATCGGATGTGGAAGGTGCGAGGATGTGTGCGTAAAAGACATCCCTATCCATAGTTGTATTCTCGCGGCAGCCGGTGATACCCTGCTCACTGAAAAGTATTTGGTTCGTGCCGGCAGGGGAGCGGTACAGGATCTCGAGATCCGAGAGGTCGGCGGTCCGATTGTGCTTGGTGAGATCCCGGGGATTGTTGCCTTTGTCGGGTGTGCCAACTTCGAGAAAGGGGTAGGCGAGGTGGCCGAGATGGCCCGTGAGTTTGCCAGGCGCAGGTTTATCGTGATGACATCAGGCTGTTCGGCGATGGCGATAGGGATGTACCGAAACGAGGAAGGACTAACTCCGTACGAAGAGTTTGAGGGCAGGTTTGATGCCGGCTGTATCGTCAATGTCGGTTCCTGTGTCTCGAATGCCCATATATCGGGGGCAGCAATAAAGATTGCCAGTATCTTTGCAAAACGCAATCTCCTTGGTAACTATGCAGAGATTGCTGATTATGTGTATAACCGGGTCGGTGCAGTCGGTATCGCCTGGGGGGCGATGTCACAAAAAGCTGCCTCAATAGCGGCAGGGTTCTGGCGACTGGGTATTCCAGTGATCGTCGGTCCCCATGGTTCGAAGTACCGCCGGATGCTCATGGGAAGAAAGGACAAGGATGAGGACTGGTATGTGTATGATACGAGAACCGGTGAGAAGGTCTATGTCGGTCCGGTTCCTGAGCATCTCTTTGTTACAGCAGAAACACAGGAGGAGGCGATGGTTCTTGCTGCCAAGCTCTGTATGCGTCCGAATGATACGTCACGGGGAAGATCCATGAAACTGACTCACTACCTTGACCTGCACAAACGGCTCTATGGCATCCTTCCTGATGATATCCCGCTCTTTGTGAGGTCTGCAGCAGACATCCCGGTTACGATGAAGGATGAGATCCTCGCTTTACTAAAGAAGGACGGAATCCCTGAGAGGAGTATCCCGAATCCGACCATGCTCGTCTCCCAGGCAGGAGGCAGAACGGAGGAGAAAAATGGTTCATGAACAGGCCTGGATCCGTGCCGAGACCGGGGGAACGAAACAGGCTTCCCTTATCACAAACCCTGCAGTCCTTGCTGCTCTCATCAGGAAGGCAGAACACCCGGTTATCATCGCAGGGCATCTTCTGGTGCAGCCGGGAATGGTGAGCGATACCCTCACCCGGTTTATTAAGGATCTGGGAGATCTGGGAATCCCGGTTGTCTCGACCGCACACACCTACCGGGAGCTCACAGGACAGGGAATTACTCCGGTCTCCTCGATGGGGGTGATGGACCTAATACAGCGGCTCTGTGACCCAGAATGGAAGGGGATTTTGGGAACCGGCCCCCATGATCTCGTCATGCTTGCAGGTCTTTCGTACTCACTCTGCTCGGTTCTTTTATCAGGTCTCAAACAGGGTGCACAAAATTCAAAAACCGTTACCCTTGATCCGAAGTACCATCCGAATGCCTCATGGTCCATGCCAAACAGGAAAGAAGATGCCTGGAAAGAACTCCTCATGGCTGTAGCCGGTGTCCTTGCTGAATCAGGGAAAGGAGAGGTGTCAGATGTTTGAAGACATTCCGGTAGAAGTCGGGCTCGTCTTTGAGGGAGAGCGAATAAGAAAAGAAGATCTCCAGGTGGAACTGGGAGGCCCGAAGGTTGACGAGAAGTTTGAACTGGTGCTGGTCTGCCCATCCGATGAGATAGAGGATAACGCGATCCGGATTGTCGGACCTGATATCCATGAACTGCCCGAGGGGACCAGAACCAGGTTTGGGATAATCATCGAGGTATCAGGCAAAAACCTAGAAGAGGATATCGAGGGAGTGCTGGAACGCCGGGTTCATGAGTACATGAATTATATCTCTGGCGTGATGCACCTCAATCAGCGGTATGATATCTGGATCCGGGTCAGTAAGCGGGCGTACAAGAAGGGTCTTTCATCGTTTACCATCATCGGAAACGTCCTTTTACGCCTGTTCCGCTCTGAACTTGCAATCTTAGAGAAGATTCAGATAACCTTTTATACCGGTGGTGATGAGTTCTCATCCCTTCACCAGATGGCACTAAAGAAGTACGAGGCCCGTGATGCACGGGCCCGGGGGCTATCTGATGATGATGTAGATACCTTTTACGGATGTGCCCTCTGCCAGTCGTTTGCCCCGTCTCATATCTGTGTCATCACCCCACAACGCTATGCCAACTGTGGTGCCATATCCTGGTTTGATGGCAGGGCTGCGGCACGGATGGATCCCGAAGGGCCCATCTTTCCTATCGCAAAAAATGACTGTATCGATCCGGTTCGTGGTGAGTACACCGGAGTGAACGAGCATGCAAAAAAGCGGTCAATGGGCGAGGTGGAACGGATCTACCTGTACTCAGCATTCGGATACCCCCATACCTCATGCGGATGCTTTGAGGCTATCGCATTCTACATCCCGGAAGTAAAGGGATTTGGAATTGTTCATCGCCGGTTCCCGGGACCGACCATAAACGGTCTTCCCTTCTCAACCCTGGCTGATTCCACCTCGGGAGGCAGACAGGTTGAAGGATTCCATGGTCTCTCTCTTGAGTACATGCGATCCTCCCGGTTTTTACAGGCTGACGGCGGCTGGGATGTCATCGCCTGGATGCCAAAAGAGATAAAAGAACTGCTCAAAGACTTCATCCAAAAAGAACGCCTCTCCCAGATAGCAACAGAAGACGATGTAACTGATATTACATCATTGCAGGAGTTCCTTATCACACACAATCATCCTCTTGCCGGTATATTTAACCTAAAAAAACCGGAACCAGAACAAAAAACGTTTCCACCGGCAGCAGGAAAACCGGTTTTCTCAGCAGGAGAGATCCCGCTCATGGCAGGGGGGATCAGGATAATCCTCAAAAATGCGACTATCTATGCAGAGAAGGTTATTATCGTTCCCAATGATGAAAAAGAAACGGCAGGAGGTAAACCATGACTGATCCCGGGAATGAACTATCACGACTCCTTGGAAGCCTCGGACCGGAACTCCTTTCTCTCCTCTCCGGGAAACGGATTGAACTGGAGCGGGTGGAACTTGCCGTTGAAGAACTGGAGCTCTTCCTTCCTATTGGAGGATACCCGGCAGGATTCATGCAGCACCCTGCAGAATCAGAACCGCAGGTTCCATTAAAGGAAAAACCCACTTCACTCATTCCTGAATC
>CAZSDZ010000005.1:0-79019 GCA_964605795.1 uncultured Methanoregulaceae archaeon | reverse complement strand
GATCCGGCAGCCTGGGCAGAGTTAAATGTACAGAACGGTGCTGATATGGTTACCGTCCATCTTCTCTCGACCGATCGTCTTTTAGGAGATGCATCGGCAAAGGAAGCGTCAAAGACGGTAGAAGAGGTTCTGCAGGCAGTATCCGTCCCCCTCATAATCGGCGGCTGCGGGGATCCAAAGAAGGATGCCGAGACCTTTATCGAGATAGCAGCTATGGCTGAAGGTGAACGGCTGGTCTTAAACTCGGTCACCACCGATATGGCTGACCAAAAGACTCTGGAACCGGTCGCAAAGGCTGCAGATACATACGGGCACTGCCTGCTTGCGTTCACCGGTCTTGATCTGAACAGTGCCAAGGAACTCAACCGCCGGTTGTATCAGTTCTTCCCTGCTGACCGCATCCTCATGGATCTTACCACGGTTGCTCCCGGGTACGGACTTGAGTACTCGTTCTCTATCCATGAACGGGCTCGGATGGCAGCAATCATGGGGGATGATGAACTCAGGCATCCGACCATCTCTGCCTGTACCAATGCATGGTCTGCCCGGGAGGCCTGGATGGATCTTGGTCCGGGTTTTGGCAGACCAGAGATACGGGGTCCGCTCTTTGAGTCGGTAACGGCAGCCATCCTCTCACTGGCAGGTATTGATCTGTTTCTGATGATGCATCCGTTTGCAATCTCAACAATGCGGGAGATATCGGGCTGGATGTTACAGGAGAGTGCAGAAAAACCGGTCATGACCGATGGGGCAGACTGGAGGAGGGCGAGGATCTGATATGGACGGGAAACCAGAGAGAAAAAAGACCATCAAAGAGATCAGTCCTATCGATGTCTATGCCCTGCTTCCCGGTACAAACTGCACGGAATGCGGGGATCCTAACTGCATGGCCTTTGCAACCCGGGTTGTCAACGGAGAGACCACTCTTGATGCCTGTCCGCCGGTCCACGATCCTTTGTACGCAGAGAGGTACGGGAAATTATCAGAACTTCTCGCTCCTCCGGTCAGGAAAGTTATCTTTGGCCCCCCGGGACACGAGGCACGCATCGGGGGGGAGCACGTGTTATACCGTCACGAGTTTACCTACCAGTGCCCGACCGTTATCGCGGTTGATATCGGCGATGATTCTCCTCCTGCAGAGATAGAAGATAGGGTCAGAAAAATATCCGGGTTTACCTACACCTACATCGGGAGGGAACTTACTCTTGATGCAATAGCAGTCAGATCGGTATCTGGTGACCCTGTACGGTTTGCTGATGCGATACGAACGATAACCCGGATCTCTCATCTTCCTCTCATCCTCTGTTCCCCGGATCCGGTTGTGATGGCAGAGGGACTCTCTGCTGCGTCAGGGTTGCGACCACTGATTGCATCAGCTGACAGCCAGAACTGGAAAGAGATGGCAGACCTGGCCCTCTCTTTTTCATGTCCCCTTGTCGTGTCTGCACCCGGCGATCCTGTTCTGTTACGATCCCTTGCACGGACATGCCTTGAGTACGGTATCGGGGATATCGTGCTTGACCCGGGAACCTTCCCCGGCACCGGCCTGCAGGAAACGATTTACCATTTCTCTGCCATCAGGCGAAGTGCCTGTAAGGATATGGACCAGGTCTTTGGATTTCCCATCCTCGGGACCCCGATCTCGGTATGGACCGGGATTGAACTCTCACCTGATATCAACCGGTGGAACGAGGCCTGCCTGGCAGCGATGCTCCTTACCCGGTATGCAGATCTCCTAATCATGCATAGTATCGAGGGCTGGGTGCTGCTGCTCGAGCTTATCTGGCGATTTGGAATCTATACCGATCCAAGAAGACCGGTCTCGGTCGATCCCGGTCTCCGGGTCTTTGGAGATCCAGGGCCGGATTCACCGGTTTTTATCACTTCAAATTATGCGCTGACCTTTTTTACCGTTGAGTCAGACATCAAATCGGCACGGATTGATGGTTATTTAATTGTTGTCGATACATCCGGCCTCTCGGTTGAATCAGCAGTTGCCGGAAGGTACCTGACTGCAGACAGGATCACAGAGGCAGTACGAGGGTCAGGGATAGAAGAACGGGTCAGTCACCGGTATCTCATCATTCCCGGTCTTGCTGCACGACTATCAGGTGAGACCGAGGATGCGAGCGGTTGGCAGGTTCTTGTCGGCCCGCGTGATTCATCAGGGATCGGGAAGATGATAATGGAGCACTGGCCGCCCGGGAATGATGAAGACTGAACAGCCGGTAACCATCCTTTTTCACCCGCTTGAGAAGATGGTAACCGTACCTGCAGGAACCCTTATTCTTGATGCAATAGGCAGGGCCGGTATCCGGTTCAGTGCGGTCTGTGGCGGGAAAGGGTTGTGTGGGAAATGCCGGATAATTCTTAATTCCGGCGAGTGTACCGAGGATTTCAGGGACCATGCGGTCTCTCTTCCCGCAGAAGAACGGGACAAGGGGTATCGTCTTGCCTGTGGGACAAGGGTGCATTCTGATGCAGAGATAACCATACCGGTCGAGAGCAGGATAGAAAATCCCCAGATTCTCATCACAGGTGAATGGCTGAATTCAGGTTGTTCTCCGTTAGTATCGAGTTGTGAACTTGAGGTGATAAGCGCAGGGAACGGGGGCGTATTTGGCCCCTCTATCCGGTGTAGGGGAGATATCGGAACACGCCCTGCGATTCATCCGGATCTCCTGCCTGATATTCTTGCCCATACTGGCAGGCTGACCGCGGTCATGACTTCATCGGCAGGAGAGACAGAGGTTATCGCGGTTCATGACGGAAGTGCCGGCCGGTATTATGGTATTGCACTCGATCTCGGGACAACCACGGTTGCAGGGATCCTCGCAGACCTTACTACCGGTGAGATGATAGCGACCGCATCAGCATTGAACCGGCAGATAACCTATGGTGAGGAACTTATCAGCAGGATTGCCCATGGAAAAAAAGAGAACGGTCTTATAGAATTACAGTCTGCAGCGGTTGAGAGCATCAACGAGGTGATATCCTCCCTTCTTGCCACGGGCAATGTCAGGTCGACCGAGGTGTATGATGTCTGTGTTGGTGGAAACACGGTGATGTGTTATCTTCTTGCAGGATATGATCCCGGCCCCCTTGAGTATACCGATACCCTGATCAACAGAAAACCAATCGTTCTCACGGCAGGGATTTCCGGGATACAAGCACATCCCCGTGCGTATGTCTGGTGTCTCCCGGCTGTCAGCCGGTTTGTCGGTGGTGATGCGGTTGGCGATATTCTTGCATCAGGTCTGACCCGTACAGAAGAGATATCACTCCTCATTGATCTGGGCACAAACGGGGAGATCATCCTTGGTAATGGTTCCTGGCTTGTCTCCACCTCCTGTGCAAGCGGACCTGCATTTGAGGGAAGCGGTCTCTCATCAGGAATGCGGGGCATGAAGAAAGCAATCGATCATGTCAGGATAGATTCAAAGACAGGGGAGATATCATACACGGTTATTGGTGGTGGAAAGCCTGCCGGTATCTGCGGGTCAGGGGTTATTGATGCTGCTGCTGCCATGGCTGCCGCAGGGATACTTGATTTTTCAGGGAAGCTGGTATCCGGTGCCCCGGGTGTCCGGGAAGGCGGGGATGGACTCGAATTTCTTCTTGTTTCCCGGGATAATACCGCAACAGATCGTGACATCTGTATTACTCACGGGGATATGGCATACCTGATGGATACGAAGGCAGCCATTCTTGGTGCAATCAGTGTTCTCTGTAACAAGTACCGGGTCAGAACGGCTGATATCAGGCACCTGTATCTGGCAGGGGCATTCGGTATATTCTCATCGATTGATCAGTTGATATCCTTTGGTCTTCTCCCTGAACTGCCGGCAACAGAGGTTCACACGATAGGAAACGGGTCTCTTGCCGGTGCATATGCAGCACTCCTCTCGTTTGGTTCGCGGTCAGATGCAGAGAAGATTGCTGCCATGATGGGATACATCGATCTGTTAATTGATACTGAGTTTATTGATGAATACTGGGCAGCATTACGAATTCCCGGGAAAGAGGAACTCTTTCCTGCATATTATGAGCGGGTACGGGAGAAGAGGAACAGATAAGTCCTATTAATGGAGAATTTCTCCTTTATTCTGCTTGTCAGAATGGTTTATCCACCCAGTTAACAAGGGGATGGGCACATTAATGATGTAGATCATCAGTCTGTGAAACATTCATTGATCAGCACAAAAAGAAGTCTCGATTGAATTCCCATTTACAATAGTATTAAATATAAGAATTAAAAAGAAATCCTGTTACCGCTTTTCTTATTGCTTTTCCCGATCGTTTCTCTCTAAATACATCTTGTGCAGAACACCAAAGGAGGGTTTAACTAATAGCGTGATGATCACTCTTCATACGCAAGTTCGGACATACATCTTTTTACATCAAGGGAAAGGGATTGAGATGGTTGCTAAAAAGAACAAAAAAAACAGGTTTATTCATGATTTATCAATTCGGAATAAAAATAAAGTAATTTCTCCCTTAGTTATCCAAAAAAAAGTCAGTGGGACAGAGCATTATATTACCCGGTATCACACCATTCCAGAAACGGGAGTACAATTATGAAGATGGATTTATGCTCTGCAAGGACTATCATCCCCGCAGGGGGATCACAGTTCAAGCGATCAGGTCTCATTCTTCTCTTTTGTCTTTTATTCCTTCTCCTTCCCGGGAGCGCATCAGGAGATAGTACCAGCCCTGATATTGTTGTTGCATGTTACATGGTTGGGAGTACCATGGAGAGTGGATATGGATCTGCGACCGATGACTTAATCGAGATGATTGCCGGGTATGAGGGTGCATCTCCTGGTTCCTTCGATCTCGTTGTTGCTTACGGCGGTTCCGACAAAGAGGGATGGAAGGGGATGACCATCGCTACGATAGAGGATCTTATTACCGATATGCAGGATAATGTCATCGGCAATGAGGGGAGAGCAGAGCAATCAAACCCGGGGATGAACATGGGATCAGAAGAGGCATTCCTGACCTTTCTTAAATATATTAGGGATAACTACCCAGATAGCAGGAAGGTTCTGATTCTGTGGAACCATGGAGGTTCGTATTATGGTGTATGTTTTGATGAGAATTTTGACCTTGATCCCCTGACACTCAAAGAGCTCAGGCAGGGACTGATGACCTCACGAACCGATTATGACCTGATTGGGATGGATGCCTGTCTGATGGGCAGTCTTGAGGTAGCGTCTGCAGTCCGAGATAGTGCTGATTATCTTCTCATCTCTGAAGAGGTAGAACCAGGTCATGGATGGGATTACAATCCGCTTATCAGTACCGTTGCGAGCAATCCCGGGATTTCCATTCCTGATCTCGGTTCGACAATCATCGATTCCTACATGGAACCTGCTGAGCATGAGAGCATGAAAAAAACCCTCTCATTACTTGATCTCTCAAAGATAGATGCTGTTATCACAACCCTCGGAGCATGTGCATCCGAACTGATCCCTCTTATCCCAGGCCCCCAATCCGGTGGTATCAGCTCATCAGTATTCGATTCCCAACGGTTTGGGTACCATCCGGTAGAGGATGTTGAAACAACGATTGATCTCCCGGATCTCGTCCGTAACTTACAGAAGAATGTAAACGCAGCAGGTCCCGGGATCCGGGATCTTGAGCAGAATCTGGATGAATGTGTTGTATACGCACGAGAGGATGGGTCACGGCCCGGGTCAAATGGGATCTCGATTATCTCCCCGAGAAAGATAGGGACGGATCTCCTTCCCCGCCTTCCCGATGAAGTATTTTTATCAGATGAATGGGATCTCTTCCTTAATACCTACACCGCCTACATCGGCGAAGATATCGAGAGCCCGGTGATAGATCAGGCAGAGGATGGCAGATACCGTGTTATCGATAATCGTGATGCGATTGATACAAAGATCTCCACCCTCTGGATCCCTGAGGAATCCGGATCTCCCCCGGTACTAATCAGAACAAAAAATGCGGTTGTGAATGATACCGGTTATCTCGATTTGGACCAGCCTGCCGGAAGCGTGTTTGCAATCAGAGACAAAAAATCAGGAAAAACCGGTTTCTTCTGGACGACATCAATGGATAACGGACTCGATGAGACAGAGTTTTATCACGGAGTCATCTCGATACAGCGGGGTGAAAAAATAATCACCGCATATATTGATGTAGAGAAAAATTCAGAAGCAATCGGTGAGAGTCTGACATATTCCCTCCTTCCGTTTGAGAGCAGGGGAAGCTTAAGTGATCCCCGTTTCGGAATTCTCTTTGTCAGGGAACCGGTACAGATACAACCGGGAGATATCGTTACTACGTACGCGATCAGTACTGATGAAGCCACGATATCAGGAAATCCGGATGGAATCTCCCCTGCTCTACTCCCGATCTCAACAGTACCGGTGACTGGTCCGGTAGAGATAATTGAGAATAGCCTTCCTGCAGGAGAGAGATCGGTGCTGATTGTTGCTAAAGATAGTACAGGGAACAGTCAAAGCATGAGCGTGAGAGGAGATCTGACTCCCCTTTCATCTCTGAATCCGGTAGATGAGCTCCCCCTCGGTGAACTGCCACAAATGGATATCAGCGTACCTGACCTTTCGGGATCATGGGAGCGTCCGGTTTCTTTTACTGATGATTCCTGGTCTGGACTAAAATTATCAGAGATTGTCAGAAGCGCCCCGCCTGCGGTTGCGAGAAGTGCATGTCATGGTCAATGATGAGTTAAGGAAGAAAGACCATAATCTCCCTCATCTCTGATAATAAACTCTTAAAAAATTGATTTTCCAAAAAGAATCATTGATTGTAAGGTATTAGAATCAACCCATTCTAAAGGTCTTCGGATTGAATGTACTGATAAATTCGTTGTACTGATCTGGATCAATCTGGGATAACTCACTCAGAAACGTGGCATAATCTACATTTGATCTGGATTCTGCCTCTTTAAGGCGACTTTTTATGGTTTTATAGTCCCCGTTACCGAGATTATGCTGGTACGCGGTACTAAACATCTCTGAAAGAGAGAGCAGTGATTGTCGGTATGAGGTTGCCATAGGTTTGTATGCTTCCGGGAGATTCAGTTTTGATATCTGGTATGCCTGGAAAGACAATCGATCTGAAATATCCTTTTCGGCTTGTGCGATTGCATCCCAGTTCTTTCCCATGGATACTTCTTTCAGGTTTTCGTGGGCTTCCTTTATCTTCTCCTCAGCATCAAAGATAATCTTATAGAATTCCTCCTCTGGTGATTGAGCATTGATAAAAGCACTCCTGTCTCCATTCTCAAGAGATCCCGATTCTGTCATGGTACCACAAGTTGGTCCGATTAAACAACAAATCAGGCAGAAAAACAAAGTAATCCTAATTATTTTTACCATTTTATCTCTCCATGCTCCTGTTGCGGTTTTTAAAAAATTGATGGTACACGATCCTCTATTCTATCCATATACACTGCCTGATGATAAACGTTGAGGTATTCTAAAAAGAGGAGATGATTGAGTTTGGGTGATCTAATCCGATAACCAATCCGGGAACCCTTGGGTGCCTATCCAATCAATATTTTATAGTGAGAATTTTTTATAATAATATCGGATTTGACATTGTATATAAATAGCAGGAGAGCATACTATCCGTTTACCGGTTAATCTGGTTATCGGCGCTTATCAAACCCAATTATTTCGTGATGAGATACATGGGATCGCTCCCCACCACGAAAAGAAGGAAAGAGCATGGTATCTGTCTTGTATGTTGCAAAGGATCCAGCATTACTCGAACTTGCACGAAATATTCTTATCCGAGACTGTTTTCGTGATGTCGATTGTGCAGAATCAATCCCGGAAGCTATCGGGCTTCTCCAGAAGAAGAAATACGATCTCATCGTCTCTGATCCGAAAGTACCGGGATTATATGATACAGAACTTATCAGGGTCCTTTTAGGCATAAACAAGGATACCCCTTTTATTCTCTGCACGTTTCGGGGAATGGATGAGGCCTCTCCCCGTGAATTGGAATTATCTGCTGCCATGCAGGAGTTGTTCGCCACCGGTGAAGAGTTACAGGAAAAGATTCATGAACTTGAGGATACCCGGGACGAACTCCATGAGAGTCAAAGCCGGCTCATTGCCTATATTAATGGTTCTCCCATCCCCCAGTTTGTCATAGACAAAAATCATCATGTAATCCTCTGGAACGAGGCTCTCGAGAAATACAGTGGAATACCGGCATCAGAGATCCTCGGAACCGATACTCACTGGCGGGCATTTTACCCGGAATCCAGGCCATGCATGGCAGATCTTCTGGTGGATGGAGAGGTATCCCTGATACCCGACTGGTATAAAGGAAAGTATACGCCATCCCGGCTTGTAGAGGGTGCCTTTGAGGCCATCGACTTCTTTCCCCATATGGGAACAGGCGGAGTCTGGCTGAACTTTACTGCTGCGGTTATCAGCAATGCAGAGGGCGAAATTATCGGGGCAATCGAGACGCTCGAGGACATTTCCCGGCAGAAGAATACCGAGTTTTTATTGCGGGAGAGTGAAGAGCAGTACCGTGCTCTTTTTTATGAAAATAACTCGGTCTCACTTCTTATCGATCCAGATACCGGCAATATCACCGATGCAAATGCCGCTGCGTCCCGGTTTTACGGGTATTCCTATACAACTCTGACCAGTTTGAACCTCTCCTCCTTAAACCGGTTACCTGAGGAAAAGATCCGGGCTGATCTCTCCTGTGCCATACATGAGCCGGCAAAGCACTTCTTCTCGTCTCATTACCTTTCTTCCGGAGAGAAGCGGTTTGTTGAGATATACTCAGGACCGATACCGGTCAAAGGGAGATCCCTGCTCTACTCTATCATCCATGATATCACCGAAGAGAGAAAAGCAGAGATAAAATTACGAGAGAATGAGGCACGACTCTACTCGATTGTTCAGGGTTGTCCGGTTCCTCAGTTTGTAATTGATAACAATCACCGGATCATCTACTGGAATCATGCACTTGAGAAGTGCACCCTGATACCGGTATCAGAGGTGATTGGAACCGATAACCACTGGCGGGCATTTTATGATAAAAAACGGCCATGTCTTGCAGATCTGCTGGTAGATGGTGCTGAATCAGAGATCCCGGTCCTGTACAACGATAAGGTGACCGAGTCCCGGTTTGTGGAATGGGCATACGAAGGTACCGATTTCTTTCCTGAACTGGGCGAGAACGGTACCTGGCTCTTTTTTACTGCCGCTCCGATCCAGGATGACGAAGGGATGATGATAGGCGCAATCGAGACGTTAGAGGATATCACAGAGCAGAAGAGAGCATCTGATGCATTGATGCAGGCTAATAACAAGTTAAACCTCCTATCCAGCATTACCCGACATGATGTCTTAAATCAGCTCACCGCTCTCTCGGGTTATCTTGAGCTCTCACGAGGGTCATCTGACGTTTCAAAGATACAAACATACCTGTTGCGTGCTCAGGAGATAGCATCTACCATTGAACGCCAGGTAACCTTTACCCGTGATTACCAGACTATTGGTATCAACAACCCGGAATGGAAGCGGGTCTCCCTTTTGATCACGGAAGTAGCAGCTTCCCTTGATACTAGTACAATACAAATAAGAATCGACACCGGTAATCTTGAGATCTATGCTGATCCTCTGCTTTATAAAGTCTTTTACAATCTCATTGAGAACTCAATGCGACATGGCATAACAACAAAAACAATCTCATTCTCATATGAAAAACAGGAAGGGGATCTTGTTTTAATCTGTACAGATGACGGGGAAGGGATTGGTGCCCATGAAAAAGAACTCATTTTCGAACGTGGTTATGGTAAAAATACCGGGTTTGGATTGTTCCTTATCCGCCAGGTTCTTGCTATCACCGGGATAGATGTCATCGAGAACGGGGAACCCGGATCAGGAGCACGGTTTGAGATGCATATGCCCAAAGGGGTGTACCGGAATGCATAACGATACATCAACTCTTTTGAATACTACCTGTCTTTTCACATCTTTTGTATCAGATTCAGAATTTTTTGTGAGCAAGGATTAAAAAAGGGTCTGTGCAGGGGTTTCATCCTGTCTTTTTTCGGTCCTCAAAAACAATTTTTTCAAAGAGCCGGGAGGTATCCTCTTCTTTTAGGCATTCTTCCAAAAAGAGCAGAACACGTTTGAGTTGTTCATATGATTCTGGAGAGAGTCCGTGTTCCATGATACAGGCGTCCCTGTCTGCAATATCTTCTCCGACACCGGCATGGATAAGGAGCCTGCGGATAACCTGATGACATTCCCGTGTCCTTTTGGCAATGGCATTTCCCGCCTTTGTCAGGGTTACGCCACCATATGGCTCATAATGAACCAGGTCTGCGGCAGCGAGACGTTTAAACCCGTCGGTAACCGTTGCAGGAGTTATCTGCAGAGCGGCTGCAATATCCCGTGATTTGGCATATCCTTTCTCACTGGCTATCTCGAGTATTGCTTCCAGAAGATCCTCGCTTCTCTTTGATACATTGGGTTTTTCCATATGTGCCCTGCCTTAATTGATATCCAGACTATTCTTCCTCAGATAGTATGGCATTCCATTGATCTTCCTGTTCTTCTCCTGTTCCCTGTCCGGGGGATTGACTGACGGGTATCGTGCGGGCAGGTTAGGAAGATTGAGATCTATGAGATTCCTTCATCGTGATGCCTCTGATATTTGCTCATGGTATTTTTATAGGTTGGGATGGTATTTCCGGCCTAATCAGGGTTATTGGTTACAAAAACCAAACCCTGGGAAAGGCGTTCCTGTGAGAGAAAAAGGATATAATTTTAGTTGATACAACTGCAATACATACTGAACAAAAAACCGGATTGTAATGATATCGCACTATCACCAGGAGACGTGCATTTGAATCAAAATGGGATCTACGATGCAATGACCTGCATCTGTATCATTAATTCCGGGATCCTACATTATCAGGTACGATACGAATGAACCGCTTCAACCAGGATCGAATCAACCGGATAGAGACAAAAATTGCGGAACATCTCGAAAAATCCGGTGCAAAAGGGTATATCATTGGTATTTCAGGGGGAATAGACTCAGCCCTTGTTGCAACCCTCTGTTCCCGTGCCGTCGGGCGGGATCGCGTATGGGGTCTTTTTATGCCAAGTACTGTTACTCCCGGGCAGGATAGAACTGATGTTTGTACGCTCTGTACCGGACTTGGGATCCCGCTCCTTGAGACGCCGATAGGATCCGTTCTTAATGCCTATTCTCATCTCCCGGGTTTTGTTGACACGCCCTATCTTCTTGGGAACCTGATGGCACGAATACGGATGACCATCCTGTATTACTATGCCAACCGGGATAATCTGCTGGTCTGTGGTACCTCAAACCAAACTGAGTATCTCCTCTCCTACTGTACAAAATACGGAGACAATGCAGCAGATTTTCAGCCGATACTTCATCTGTTTAAGGAAGATGTCTGCATCCTTGCGAAAGAACTGGGTGTTCCCGGGGAGATTGTAAAGAAGGTACCTACCGCAGGGTTGTATGCAGGCCAGACAGATGAGAAGGAACTGGGGCTTTCTTATCATGAGATTGATTCTGCACTCCACAATCTTATCAGGCACAACTGGGTACCGGAGACTGATATCGAGCAGACGGTTCTGGCAAAAGTACAAACCGGGAGACATAAGCGGGAACCAGCACCCTCTCTTATGGGATAAGAGAGGTCAATTCCGGGAACAGATGGGGTTTATTTAAGAATAACAGGCGTTTCTCATCACCGATGTAACGTAAGAGCGAACCCCGGGCCAGGGTATCGGGGATGCGTATGTCAGCAGCGTTTATTTTTTTGAGGGGAGAAACGTCAGAATATGCCGGATTCTTCCTGATAGTCCCGTCCTCAAACACGTAATATGCTGCGCCCTTCAATGTTTCATATATCCCGTATACACTCGAAAACTCGTCAGAAACGAGGTTTGCCATCACCAGATCCTCTTTACCAGGATTTATGGTAACATGTCCATAACCAGGAGGAATTATCACACTATCGCCGGTTTTCGCCTCGATAAGGAAGACTGAAGAGAGATCCTGCTTCTGGATAAGGTACCACGCGATTCCCTGTAAAACCTCATAGATCTCGGGATACGAACTGCCACCAGGTGCCGACGGATGGTAATGTCCTTTTGTCTTGACGTACTCACCACAGAGCGTCGCAGCAGGGATACGGGTAATGTCATACCGGATCGTGTTTGCCAAAAGCCATTCATGGCTCTTTTCATCAGGAGCGAGATCCCGGTACATCTCATACAAGGATTTCTCGTACGGACAGTCAGGGACCGCAAGCAGGTCTCGAATATCCTCAATTCTTCTCAGATCCGGTTTCTTTCTTTTTATAAGGTCCTGCCAGGTATTCATAGAGATTACTTATTTCTTCTCCTTTTTAAAAACAATGGTATCCGGGACTTTCTGCAAGAAAATTACCAAAGGGATGCCGGTATCATAATATCAATCATTGCAGGATCATGTACTCATTTTTTTGGTTTTTAATCAATTAATTCCGCGCTTTACCCGATCCGGTCCTGCCCGGCTACCAGGTTTTCGGTATAGAAATGGTCTTAAAAAGAAATCCGGCAGGTGATAATCCCGGTATCAGGGATACTATCCACCTTATCTCACAGGGTTTCTATGGAATCAAGTTCCCTGATATCAATGATGCCTTTTATCGCCCGAATGTCAATTTCAATACCGCTTTCACGGATCGCAGCCATCTGGTTCGTTCCTCCAAGAGTTACGATACCCATGTACTGGGGACTTACCGTGACTCCTAATGATGGTGTATTAGGAAGTCCCAGCTCCAGAATCCCTGAAAAGATACTTCCTGATAATTCATCTAAGATCTCCTCGATGACCGGTTCAGTCTCCATGTGACACTCCCTGATATTCGCAAGAACACAGCCGGATCCGGTATCCATCACTTTTGTGATGGATGTTGTCTTTTCAGATATAAGAACCTGGAGCGGATCGATGGTTGTACAGTCATACCTGATGAGATGGGTAAAACGTCGTGGAACATTTCCGACGATCTCCACGACACCACCCCCGATTGGATTGAGTGGAATTCCTCTCCTGATAAGCAATCCGTCAAGGGTCGTGCTGCAGATGGTAATCAGTCCGATCCTGTCTTTCGGGATTATGTAATCATGTATCATCTCACCGGGATTTTTTATTCCAAGAAGATGACTCGGTGCAATACCTGCTCTGCAGGTATCGCGGATAATTGATATCGCCTGACCAAAGTCATTCTCATGGATGAGTGAGAGATTATAGACAACCGTTCCAGCCCCTGTTCTTGGATCCAATGTCACCTGCATTGCATACTCCTCTATCCGGTGGTTTACAAATTTGAGGGGTGCACTCATCATGGTATCATATCGTATCGCAATCGAAAAATAGTTCTTTGTCACAGGGTAACAGTAAAGTAATGGATCAAAAGATTCGGGAGCGGGCAATTCAGGCAGTATCAGATATATTTCGTGCAGCAGGGTATACCGTGAACAACGCGGATCCACCCCTTTCATTATCAGCGTACCTGGGGGATGATGTTATTCTGATCCTCTGTTCTGATGATCCTGCCGAGGTTTCGGTCTTCTCAGAGCAGGAATATCAGGTTATGATGAAAGAGACCGAGACAAAAGCCAATAAACTGGTTGTTACTTTTTCGAGCACCATATCGGCTCCGGGTTGCACGGTCTGGTATCCTGACGATTTTGCCAGATATGCAGGGCAGGCTGTTCTTTCTGGTATTTTAAAGAGAAAACTCGTGATACCATCAAAAAATCTCTCGATACAATCATGGTATGAGAATGGGAATCCCACAACCGGAGAGAAGGATACCCGAAGAATTGCTCACCTGCCGGTACGGATATCGCAGGATGAAATAAATGCAGAGAAGGACCCTTCAGCTCGTGTGGTTTTATTATTTGTCCCGTATTGGTTCTACCAGTTTACCTGCAATGCGGAAGATGTCTATGCAGGTAAGGTCGTTACATGGAACGAGTCTGGTACTGGTGCCTGTAGCAGTCTGACCGGAAGATTTATTGATGTCGATCCGGCAACAATCGTTCTGCGTGAGATTCCAGAGAAAGCCACGCTCCTTGAACCGTCCATAAAAAAAGAGGATGCACAGGAGTTCATCAGGAAGCATCTTCTGGATAACCTGTCACGGGACATCAGAATGAAGAAGGTGACCGGGGAGACAATAACGTATGAAGAGAAACAAATCATCCCTTCAAGTGAGTGGGTGCATCTTGAGATACAACCGCTTTATCTCCCGGTCTGGCAGGTAAAAGGGAAGCATGTCCGGGAGATAGATGCCTTCTCTGGTAAGCCGGTTGACGAACCTATCGATGACGGTGCCGAGATCTTTTAGGACTTCTTCAATGGGTTTTTCAGTATGACAGACCCGGACGGAATCTTATCAGATGAGACAGATCTCGCTATGAGTCTCATTTATCTGTCACCGGATTAGGACGGATGCATAAGGATAGAAGGATTATCCGTCCCTTAATCATGAGGGAAAACGAAAATAGCAACAATTTCGTAAAACAGAGATGAATATTTTTTTGGTTTCCCTTACCTGAGCAGGAGATTATGCAGATCACGATTCTGGCAGTTGGCAAAGTCAGGGAACGATACCTTCTTGAGGCTATCGGTGATTTCTCTGCCCGTATCCGCCCATACGTGACCTGCACCATAACTGAGATCCCTGATGACCGGGGTGGTGAGGCCCGCGATGATGCCAAAAAGCAGTCCTGCAGGAGGGAAGGAGAACGGATAGGTAAGGAAATACCCCTTGGATCCTATGTGTGGGCACTGGATCCGTCAGGTAAACCGTATTCCAGTCTCTCTTTTGCAGAACGATTAAAAATCTTCTCTCTTGACGGACCCCATAAGATCGTGTTTATCATCGGCGGACCGTATGGTCTTTCTGAAGCGGTAAAAGGAGAGGCAGATGAACTCCTCTCCCTTTCACCGATGACATTCTCCCATGAAGTTGCACGGTTCCTGCTGCTGGAACAGTTATATCGTGCTTTTCGAATAAACCGAAATGAACCGTACCATAAATGATCCCAATAGAGAGTATGTGCAAGGTTTCATCGTTCCTGATATCAGGCAGTAGCGGAATCGTTCTGATCTATTAAAAAAACAGAATGAAAGGTTTGGATCTGTTTTTTCCCAATCCTTGAAATAATCCCGGTATCCGGTCAGCTAAAGAAAAGAGCCGGGAGATTTTGTGCCCAGGCCCGTATATCATCCCAGTTCCTGAAGTCCCCTGTGGGAACTTTCATGAGATCTATCAGTTTTCTCTTTACAAACGATACCTTTTCCCGTTCCAGTCTGCCTGCAAACATCGTCACGGCAACCGGTTCTAATGGAGATATGGTCTTTTTTATCTGGTCAAGAAGGTTAATAACTCCGTTCTCGTCAGGGAGAACCGGTGCAATCCCGACCACAAAGATTGCAAAGGGTCTGGTTTTTAAGAGTTCTCGTTCCTCCTTTACAAACGAGAAGAGTTCTTTTTCCACATGCCCCATGTAGACCGGTGCTCCTAACACGATGGCATCATACATCGCTATGGATGATACCTCATGTATCGGGGAGATAACAGCGTCATACCCCATGGTGGTCAGTTCATTCCCAATAGCCTGAGATATCTCTGCTGTTGATGCTGTCCGGGTTTTATAGGTGATAAGGATCGTACTCATGGTCTTGCGTACTAGATTGGTACGGGCACACGTATCAGGGTATTGACGTTTATTGCCTCAGTCCACCTGATATTTAAAAAAAGAAGAGAGCCAGTGATTTTTTAACGGAAACTGCAACTCGAAAGATTAATTAATCCGGTTGTTCTTTTGCTCTCAAATCGGGGAAATGAACCCCGGTATCAGTAATTTGCACACCACAGTTCAAAATAACTCTGTGCATGGGAACAGACCGGGCACTCGAGAGGAGCAGTTGCACTGGTATGGATGTGACCACAATTTCTGCACTTCCACGAGACTTCGGTTTTCCGGGAAAAGACAGCACCGCTCTCAATATTTCGAAGTAATGTTCTGTACCGTTCTTCATGGTGTGCTTCAACCGTTGCTACCTGACGGAATGTATTGGCAATGTCAGAAAAACCTTCTTTTTCTGCAGTTTCGGCAAATGAAGGATATAAAATGCCCCATTCATGTTTCTCTCCTTCTGCAGCCGCCTTCAGGTTCTCGGCTGTTGTTCCGATTACCCCTGCCGGAAACGAGGCGGTTATCTCTGCCTCGCCTCCTTCCAGGGCTTTAAAGAACAACTTTGCATGTTCCTTCTCGTTGTCTGCAGTCTCGGTAAAAATGGCAGATATCTGTTCAAATCCTTCTTTCTTTGCAACACTCGCAAAGAACTGGTACCTGGTTCTGGCCTGGGATTCTCCTACGAATGCCCCGAGCAGGTTCTTTTCTGTCTGACTTCCTGAAAGTTTCATGATACTCTCCGTAACGGTACCTTGACGCGTTACTGGTGTTATAGGGTAGTTTGTGTCCTAAAACATGATAAATCTATGGAATCTATCATTCAGAAAAAAACCCTCTTCCCGGTTTACTCTTTATTATCCTTATAAAATTTTTTCCCGTTTGCAAAAATAACGGACCAGGAATGAATTGTAGAGGTGAAGGGGAGAAAAAGCGGTATCAGGATTCTGTCTCTTTCCAGTTCCCATCAGGAATACGTATCACAAACTCTGCTCCTTTTGTATAGGTCCCGTTCTCAGAGATGGTTATATCAGTCAGAGAGAGGATCTCCCGGGTCAGGAAGAGGCCAAGGCCGGTATTTTTACCAAATCCCCTCTCAAATATCTGTTCTTTCTGGTTATGAGGAATTCCCGGGCCCTTATCCTCCCAGAGAATGATAAGGCTGGATTGTGTCTTTCTGCATGAGACCCTGATTGTATCTGTCTCCTCTGCATGGCGGAGTGTGTTGTCATAGAGATTGAAAAATACCCTCTCAAGCATCGGGTCAGCATAGATACTGATATTGTGGCACGTACACTGAATCGGAATCCGGGTATCCTCGATTGCAGAGAGCATTTTTTCTAGCGAGAGCCATTCAGGATCCCGGGTTCCGAGCTCTTCGTACTGCCTGGTAAATGCGATCTGCCGCTCGATAGTCTCTGCAGCCTCACGGATTCCTGCTAAATACTGTGACCGGCCAGCCTCTTCCTCGAGGAGATCGAGGTAATTTTTTTGGATCATGAGCTTGTTTAAGATATCATGCCGGGTAATCCCTGAAAGCAGGGTTAGCTTTTTATTTACAGCCCGCAGTTCCATCTCTGCCTGTTTGCGCTCAGTGATATCCAGGAGTGTTCCCTGCATCAGGAGGGGTTCTTTTTCATTAATCCACGAACTGACCTTTCCCCGGTTATGGATCCAGATCCAGTGACCACCCTTATGCTGTATTCGATACTCACTGACATAATAATCAAGTTCACCATGAAAATGCCTCATGAGCAGTTCCCCGTTCTTTTGTTTGTCCTGGGGGTGGATGAGACGTTTCCAAGTCTCGATCGTGATCGGTTCCAGCTCATGTAGGCTATATCCGATAATACTGGCTCCCCGTTCATTCATGGTGATCTCACCGCTCTTTATATTCCACTCCCATGTCCCCAGATGTGTTGCCTCGATGATATCGGCGAGATGTTGGCGCTCATGTACAAGAAGGTTCTCATACTCTTTCTGCCGGGTCTGATCAATAAGGTACCCGCGGACCATCTCTACCTGGTCAAACTCATCCCGAACGAGTTTTGTGTAATCGTAAAACCAGCGGTACTCCCCATCTTTCCTGCGTAAGCGGTATGACTGTTCATAGGTCTCGATATGGTTAGCAATGTTGTTATTGGCCTCCTGTTCGATTCGTTCCAGATCCCCGGGGTGCACCAGCATCGTATAACGGAAATTTTCATCAGTGAGTTCTTCAGGTGTGTATCCGAGAATTTCATGCACATTACGGGAAACCGAGAGGACTGGCCAGTTTTCACTTACTCCCCAGATAATAGTGCAGACCGGTCCTCCTGAGAAGAGATCCCGCTCCTCCTGCAATGCCAGTAAAGCCTGCTTTCGTTCAGTTATATCACTAAAAAATCCAATAACACAGACGGTGTGTTTATCTTTTATAACGGCTTTTCCAACAGTCCGAATCCACAGACGTTTCCCCTTGATCGTGGTAAAGGGTAACTCCATGTCATATGGTTTTCCTTCCCGAACACAACGCCAGAATGCATCTTTTAGAGTACTCCTGTCAGCAGGGGCAAAACAGGATAAACTTGTTTCAATCAGATCAGGTGAACCAGGCGGGATATCATCCGGGTTTAACTCATGGATTCGGTACATCTCTTCTGTCCACGTAAGGGTCTCGTCCGGACTCCATTCCCATCCGCCAATTACGGCAAGACGCTGGGTGGCCAAAAGAAGGTTTCTGCTCTTCCGGAGTTCTTCTTCTATCTGTTTTAACCTGGTGATATCAATAGCCAGTTCAAGCCGCACTTCCCGGCCATCAGGCCAGTGGATAATGCGGTCGGTGATTGCATAGTGCTTACCCAAAATCTCATTGTAATGCTCCCACCGATATGGTTCATACTTTTGTGCGAAGATCCGATTATTTGTACAGAATTCACAGGGAGATTCTTTATGATGCAGTTCCTGGTAACATTTCCCGCCCGTTGGATCTTTCCCGAGAATCTGTTTCAGCTTTTTGTTGACATACAGTACTTCGTTGGTTGCTGGATCGGTGATGTAAACCGGTTCATCAATACTGTCAAAGATGGATATGAGCTGCTCCCGTTCGGCGATGAGTGCGTCTTCTGTTGCTTTTCGGCTGGTGATATCCCTGCTGATACCCTGAAATCCGGCAAGAGAGCCGTCAGCCCAGATAATCGGGGTTACACTCACCTCAATCCAGATGACACTCCCATTTTTTCTCTTCATCTGGATCTCAAAGATTGAGCGTTTCACTTCTGTCTTTTGAGAGTTCTCAGAGAGACGCTGAAAAAGACGGTTTTTTACCAGTTCTGTCGATTCTTCTGTCAAAAATTCAAAGAGATAATGGCCGATGATCTCTTCTTTTTCATAACCAGTAGTTATACTCTGGGCATCGTTGATAAAAGTAAATTCCAGATTCGTTGTGGTCTGCCAGATGATATCATTCGTGTTATTGATCAGGGTGCGGTACAGCTCCTCACTCTCTTTGAGGGCATCGAGAACCTTCTTCTGTTCTGTGATGTCATTGAGGAAGAGAAGAGCTGCCGGACGCTCATCCCATTCTATCCTTATTAAAGTGAGAGAACCCCAGTAGTCGTCTCCTGTTTTGCATACCAATCTAATATCAAAGGATTTTGTGGTGTCTCCCGTATCGGTACACACAATCTGTTTCTCGTACTGTGCCAGGAAACGTGCACGATCCCCGGGATGAACAAAATCGGTAAAAGATTGGTTTAGGATATCATCGTTTCCGGTATGAAGCATCTCAATACTCTTTGGGTTGGCATACACAAGCATTCCGTCCTTAAGTATGATGATAGCTTCCCGGGCATGCTCAACAACCAGCCTGTACCGCTCCTCAGATCTCTGTAGCTTCTCTTTTGTTGCAGACAAAGCATCAAACTGCTCTCTGATCTCAGTCTCCCCGGCAGCACGTAACTCACACTGCTTCTTAAGTTCTTCCCCGATGGTTGTGAGTTCCTGATTCTTATGCAGGAGCTCTAGTTCCATCCGTTTCCGATCATCGATATCAACATGAACTCCGAGAGCCCGTGACGGTTTCCCGGTTGATTCTGAGATAAATACCTTTCCCCTGCCTGATATCCATCGATATCTCCCATCTTTGCATCTGAGTCGAAAATCCTCTTCATATGGTTCCATCTTCCTGATATGCTCTTCAATGCGGGGTACAACCGTCTTTGCATCATCAGGATAAAGCAATTCTATCCAGGTCTGATAATTTCCCGGGAATTCATCTGGTTCATATCCCAGCATAGTATAGTAACCGGGACTGAAGTACGCCTTGTTTGTGATAAGATCCCAGTCCCAGAATCCGTGTTCCGCTGCATCCATTGCCAGAAGAAGTCGTTCCTTAACAGACTCGATCTCCTGTTTTGCCTTGAATAACTCGTTAAACTGGTGCCGTATCTCTGCTTCTGTTGCGGTAAGTTCTTCGTTGGCAGCAAGGAGTTCATCACTCTTCTCAATCAGGGCAATTTCTGCTTTTTTCTGCTCGGTGATATCCCGTGATACGATAAGAAGTGAAGTTGGTCGTCCGTCTTTGTCCCTGATAAACCGGATGGTATTATTCACCCAGATGGTTGTTCCATCCTTTTTATACTCCTCGAGATCAATGGAAATTGTTTTTTGAGGATCCCCTTGCCCCTCTGATTCACGCTGCATCTCTTCCTGGAATTGCACAAGAGCCAGTTTTAACGATGATGGTGTAAGAATATCCTCAAGAGACTGCTGTATTGCCTCTTCTTCGATATATCCACGGAGCGTTCTGATAGAGGGACTGACGTACGTAATCTGCAGGTTGAGATCGAGTACCGTGATCGTCTCGGTGATATTCTCGGCAAACATCCGGTACCGTTCCTCACTCTTGACAAGAGCGATTATTGCAAGCTTCTGCTCGGTAATATCCCTGCCAACAGACTGAAACTCCCGAATCCCTCCCCCCTCGTTATATATTGCCCGCGTACTCCATGTCTGCCAGAGTACCTGCCCGTCAGGCATGATGATACGTTGATCGATAGTTCCTGAAGGATCTTTTGGGGTTCTTGTAGCAAAAAACCGGGTGACTTTTTGTTTATCATCAGGATGGATGACCGGAACGAACCGTTTTCCGATGATTGTTGCACGATCCAGGCCGAAGTACCTGCAGTACGCATCGTTTACAAAAAGGATGGTTCCGTCAGGTAAAAACCTGCATATAAACTCGGTCTGGTCCTCGACAACCCCGCGGTACCGCTCCTCACTCTCCCGCAGAGCATTCTCACTTCTTCTTCGCGCTACCGCGTACCTGACCTTGTTCGAGAGTTCGGCAAACTGTGGTTTGGGATCCCCACCTTTCTGGATATAAAAATCAGCCCCGCTGTTGATTGCATCTATCACGACATCTTCCCTCCCCTTTCCGGTGAAGATGATAAACGGGGTTTTATTTCCCTGCTCTCTTATGTGCCGTAAAAATTCTATCCCATCCATCTGCGGCATCTGGAAGTCTGAAATGATCGCATCAAAGGTATCAGTTGAGAGGAGCCGGATCGCTTCGGGTGCACTTTCGCAGGTCGTAACCAGTAATTCCCCGTCACGTTCAAGAAATAGTTTTCCGAGTTCCAAGAGGGCAGGTTCATCATCGACATAGAGTACTCGTATCCTTTCCATCATCTCATCCCCTCTCCGTCCCTGTAGAAACAGATGTGATTTTGTTGAATATGAAGTCGGTTGTTAATTACTCTTTCCTATCGTCATGTGTCTCATTCTCTTATCTCGAATCCTGATTGAATGTCGGAGATGGTTACCTGATGTCATAAAAACTGATAAATTTTAATTAAAAATCGGAAATATTGGGATAAGTCTGAATTTTAGCATATTATGGTGGAAGAGAGGAATAAAGATCACCACCCCCCGGCACCCCCGCCTCCAAATCCGCCTCCTCCTCCGAAGCTCCCACCACCGGAACCGCTGGACGATGGAACAGAGTATGCGGTCACCGGAACAAAAGCAGACAGAAGAGCGGTGTGATACAGAGCCGGGGACTCATCCAGGTATGGGAGATGAATGTCCAGTTTATCCATCGCTTTACCTACGTTCTCTCCTACGCCCAGAGCAGTCCCGTAAATCAGCCAGTCTCCCCACATTGCCAGGTCTTCATAACTATACTTCTTCATCGCGGCAAAATCAGAGAGGAATGCAGCAAAACCATCCCACTGCAGTTTTTCCCGGTAATAATCCTTATTCCATCTCCCAAAGAGGGTTGCCGGAAATGCTAGGGCAACACCTGCCTGGATTGCTGTGATGATAAACAGGATGAGTGCTGCTACCAGGGTTCCAATATAGGTCGGGAAGATGAAGATACTGATAAATGAGATAACAGCTCCTGTGATCCCCAATCCCAAAATCGGGTATATATGGCCTCTTCCATTCGTGATATAGGTATCAATCAGTTTTGTATCAGTATACGAGTTGAGTGATGAAATGAGTTTCTGGTAGTAAAGAACCGTTTTTTGGACATCTGAGTCATTATCTGCGAGATCTGCCAGTGTGGATAGTCTCTTGGTGTCGATAACATTATCCTCGCTTACGGCTAGGAGAACGTTCAGTACTTCCTTTTCATATGCATCTTCGCTTGTCGCGTCAAGAACCGTTATCGTTACGTTTTTTTCCTTATTTGGCAGAATAGATATCTTCTTGTCCCGGTGAAGGGACAGCAATGTCGCATACAGTCCGTCCCTGTCAAAGGATACCGCATCTCCCTTAAAGATAAGATTTACCATCCAGGGTTGTAATGCCGGATCAGGAACAAAACTAATGGAATCAGGTACCTCAAACGATCTCTCCCGTCCTGAGCGGAACCAGATGCCGAGCAGAAGAAATGGTACCAGGATCACAAAGAGAAGAGAGATGGCATGGATAATGGAAACGATGCCTGCAGCAAAGCTTTCTTTGATACGATTCGCATCGCGTGTCTGTGCCTCGACATCTTCGGTATACCGGGGGAATCCCGGGATGGTATCGATGATATCAGGGGATAATAACAACTCAATCCCGAGGTTCTCATCCTTAAGAACACTACCGGAGATAAGGTAGGTACCATCTGTTTTTTCTACAGAGAGGGTATCGGGGTGGGGAAATATCTCGTTTACATATTCTGATGGGATGGTAATCTGTACATCCGTATATGGGATATGTTCATCAGCCAGTTTCAGGTTCAGATGGGCAGAGGAGGCATCGTACTCGACCGGGGGGTGCATCCGTACGATATACTTCACGACATAAATTCCAGGATCATAATACAAAGGATTGTATGCTCCCATCTCTCCGGGAGCTGCATTGGATTGGATGGCATCAGGCACAATCGCAGTATCATCTCCAGGGAGAAAAACCCGATTATATGAATCTTTTACATAAGCAAGGGAGCCGTCTGGAACACTCATCGATTCAAAAACAATACAGGGTGTATCTTTTCGCTCCATGAGGAGGGAATCAGAGAACCTCCGGTTCAGACTCCGGTACACCTCACCGTCCCGGACCTGGTACTGGTACTCTTCAGAGAGGGTTCCGTCCCATGAAAATGTAGCTTCATACCGGCTGACAGCAAGATCAGGCTCGATAAGGGAAGGGAACACAAGGACTGCTGCCGATCCCAAAAGACCCATGATGAGGGTTATCAGGAAAAGAAGGGCTATCTGCTTCTCTTCACGCATGCAGAACCCTCCCTCCTAAAAACTGACATCCGGTCTCTTCTCAATATCTTCTTCGAACTCCAGGTACTCCATCTTTACGAGATGCAGAAGTGCTGCTATGATGTTGGACGGAATCGTGTCACACATGGTATTGAACTGCTGAACAATATTGTTGTATGTATACCGCTGCCGTGCAATCTCATCTTCCACTCCCCTGACCGCGTCCATGAGGGAGAGAACCGTGGTATTTGTCTTGAGATCAGGATATGCTTCTGCAACCGCAAAGAGACGACCAAGAATGGACCGGGACTCCTGCTCCATGAGATTCATATCAGCGGGACCCGCCTGTGCCATGGATGCCCGCATCGAGGTAACTTTCTCCAGTACATCCTTCTCAAAAGAGGCATAGCTCTTCACCGCACCGAGTAACTGCTCGATCATGTCAAGGCGCTTCTTCATCGCGACCTTAATCTGCCCGAGTGTCGCTTCTCCGGCATTTTTCAGCGATACAAACCGGTTATAGGTAACAATTAGAAATCCGACAAGACCAATTATTATAAGAAGTAGAATACCGCCGATAATTATAGTTAAATCCATTTTCATCTCCTATTTCTGCGTATTACTGTTTTTCAACTACCGCTGTCTCTTTTCATTACGATTCATACGAGAGGTGTGCTGATCAGATCTACACCCCATATTGTACAGGGATATGTACTCTCTTAAGGATCACCTCTCACTCATACTCCAAAAAAAGAGAAGAGACTAGGGAACAATTGATTATAGTGACTTGGTAACAGAAACAGTCCCGTCAAGGGAAGAGATGGTAAGATTCACCGTATATTCGCCGGGTGAGAGATACGTGTAGTTCACCGGACCAGGTCCGGTCCAATCGGTGATGCCGTCTTCGTCGAGATCCCACTGGTAGGATGATCCGGGCGGTATTCCTGACGATTTGTCGACAAAGTAAACTTTCAGCGGTGCAACGCCTTGGGTAGGCCAGAAGAGGAAATCTGCAAGTAAGGGGGTGTAATCTTCGCTATAAGCCTTGATACAGACATTTGCATGGGGACAGAGAGATGTTGATTTCAGATCGGTCCAGGCTGTCCCGTCTGGACTGATATAACTCTGGCCGGCAAGTGAAGATGCCTGTGAGGTAACTCCGGGTATCCTGTCTTCTACCGGGATTGGTTCTGTTGAGAGGGGATAGGTAAGTCTTATCACAACTGAAAAAGTCTCAGCTGCACTGACCGTAACCGGGGGCACTGGGATGGTATGGTATCCCGGGACCGTTATCGTTCCTGATGTCTGGGATACCAGTGTCCCGCTCCGGGGATTGCCGGCGGTACAACCACGATAGATAAAGATCTCGTACGGAGACTCAGGCAGTGCTGCTACCCGTATCTCTCCTTCTTCCTCGAGGAGCTGTGAGCCTCCTGCCTCACCGCAGATAAAGCCCACTCCCGTTATCTGCTGGGATCCGGTTGCGGTAAAGACGTTTGAGAACCAGCCCGTATGTGAATTATATCCGATATTCCCTGTCCAGCCCAGAGGATCATGGCTGTAGATATAATCATAATTCTCAACCGGTTCGGCATTGGAGAAGACAAAATTATCGGTTCCGATATACTTGTCATAATACGATGCCCAGAAGTATCCGCCGTCTCCCCAGGAGGACCCCCAACTGTTCCGCATCAGGAATGCACCGTCTGGTGAGTATCCTGACCGGTGATACGAATCATCCCATCCGACGATAACAACGGCATGGTTGGGAAGCGAGGTTCCGGTATACCTGTACCAGTCACCGGTTGCATACATCAGCGTCATCACACCGCCGTAATCCCTGACAGCCGTCTTGATATCATCGAGATCGGCTACGTTTGTCAGGGGATATGGCTTATTCGGGATGACCAGTGCTTCCTGAACGTGCCGGCGAGGGGGGAGATTTAGGACTGTCGAGACCCCGGCAGAGTAAGGGTCATCGCTCTCATATACTGGTCCGTTCCATCGTGTGAAATAAGCAAGTGAGATGAATGCATTTCCCCCCTGGCACTGCGCCCAGTCATAGAGTTTATGGGTCTTGAGATTATCCTCAGAGAGGTCCAGGTTCTCTTCAGGCATCAGGTTTGATTCCATGGATCCCATCGTTGCAAATGCCCAGCAGGATCCACAAGAACCCTGGTTCCTGACCGGTGTGACCCGGCCAAGGGTCCGGAGACTATAACTGGATAAAAGCGGGTCTGATGATGTCGTAACAGAACCAGGAGAAGAGAATAGTGTAATTCCGTTCAGGTACGAGAGATCGATAGGACCTGGGATGTATCCGAAACTTCCTTCTTCTGGTTCTTCCTGGGCATGAATATCAGACGCACCTGCAAGATAGGCAATAAGATGAGGGTTTATCGGTGCCTTATGCAGGGTATCGGACCCCGCAACCCCTGTAACCTCCAATCCCTTCTCTTTGTCTGCGATATACTGGAATAAGAGATCTCCAGAATAGTCTTCTCCTCCTGTAACGGCAGGAATGTCGCTCGTATCCGGTGCAAGACCACCCCCGGGACTGTCGCCAGTTGCAGATATGATGCCGGTAAGTATGAGGATAAGAATAGCGGTGATTATCCATAGATATGGTTTTAATAGTGCATGTTTCATGAAACCCCCCTCCCGAATCCGAATCGGTTCTATGTTGCCTAATAGTACTGTGTATAGATATAATGTTTTTCTCGTGCATCATGAGAGTTTAACGGGTGGGTACGACGTCATGGTTCTCTGAAAATATCTGGGTCATCAATAAAATCGGTTCTTTCTGAAGAATCGATATATCTTCATCCTTTCAGTAATATCATTCCTGTCGTTCCGACAGGATCTCTAACGGTGGTGAGAGGGGCTCATTGTTTCATCTCTCTTCACGTCTTTTTCAAAGAGCTGGCATCATGCAAAGGTCTGCGCGGAAGAAAACCGGTAGGATGGTTACCTGATTCATTCAGGAGTATTTCCGAGAATATACTTGTCATTATAAGATTTTCCAAAATAAACCCATTTTCATGACTATTATCATCTGCGATTACACGACCTCTGGTCATCTGGGATAAATTTTTTCGATCTCCTGAATCTGGTTTTTTGGATCGTTATATTATCTCACAGAACGGTTGTTGTACAGATGGACAGAGCAGCTCCCTATGAGACCCTGGGTATTATCGCAGACGGTCTTTTTGCCCGCTGCGAGGAAGATGTATCCTGTATCGCTACAGAGCTTGATTCCTTTTCTGAAGATATCAGGGATGAACTTCTCACTTCAGATCTTCTCAATGCGTACCAGGTTTTTTACTACTATTTCAGGACATATCCTGGTCTGATGACTGAAGAGATACTCTCACTGCAACCTGCCGGGAACGTGGCAAGAGGAATTCGTATCGGGGAGATAGAACTTCTGGAACTTGTATTCTCTGTTAGAGAGAGAAAACCCTGTATACAGATAACTGATGGTGCCGCCGTTCTTATCTCCTTTACCGGACGGGATGCATACTCACAGGCATATCGCTATATTGAGAATATTCTATAATCCGCAATTATGGAAAAGGAAAGGGATTGTGTATTATTCCTAAAAAGGGATGAACGGAACCGGTTGATTGAGCAGGTTATAGAGTGCAGTAATATCAGAAAGAATTGTTTTTCTCTCCTCCCCAAAAAGATTTGTCTGGGAATTATCTGAGTACCAGCCGGTCAGGTCCTCTATACCTTCTCCTGATATGATACGCATAAGCATTCCTGAAGAGAGGAGCTCCTCCTGGTTTGATCCGGAAAAACGGTATCCCTTAAGAATTGCAATCTGATTCTCTGCAGCCCTTGTGAGGAGTAAGAGAAATGAATCAGCCGTTTTAGCTCCTGCCTCTCTGTAGAGTGCTGCCCTGACATCATCCCTGACAAGTGCTACAATCTCGGAAGAGACACCATCTTTCAAGCCTGCTTCTTCGATAAGGGCGAGCAAATCTTCTGCCATTTCGGTGTAGGCATCATCGGCTGCAGATGCCAAAGAAGCGAGGAAACAGAGACATAGGAGAGATAACAGGAGGGAATGAAGCAGGGGAGAGGATAAAAATCTGCTCTGTAAACGGTTCATACGCCATATCAGCCCGGTCTGGCCACTCATTTCTTTCCTCTCCTTTTTTTTCAACCAGAATCAGGTCTCATCTGACAAAAAGGCCTGTCCTATCTGTTCGGGATACCCGATCAGTACCAGAATATCATCTGCATCGATGATATATTCCCCTCCTGGGTTGACGATGGTTGCACCTTTTTTCTTTGCCGCAACAACGGTCACTCCGAAACGGGAACGGATATTTAACTCAGCAAGGGTCTTTCCGATACCGTACGATCCTCCCTTTATTTTAATACTTTCAATCGTTACATCTGGTATATGGCGGCGCAGGTCATCAAAGGTGATATCTGGGGTTTTTAAGGATCGCAGCATCTGGTACCCGTCTGCACGGATATCATCTACCATCTCAATGATATCTTCTTCCGGAACCAGGTACTTCTGCAAAATCCGGGAGAATATCTCGACAGATGTCTCAAATTCCTGTGAAATGACCTCATTTGCCCCTAAATCAAGCAGGGTGGTGACCTCTCCGGTATAGTTAGTCCTGACGATAATAAAGAGTCCTTCTGAAATTGATCGGGCAACCTTGACAATCTGCTGGATGGCATAGGGATCGTTAATCACAATAACAAGGACCCGTGCACAGTCTATTCCTGCTTTTTTAAGGATATCAGCCTGCCCTGCATCCCCAAACAGAATCGGCTGGTCATGATCCTTCTCCCTCCTGACCGTGTCCGGGTTTGTCTCAAGAATGATGTATGGAATCCTGGCGATTTTAGCGGTTCGTGCAATGTGTTTTCCGCACAGACCAAAACCGGCGATGATGATATGGTCACAGAGGTTTGTCTCATCACAGGTGGAAAAATCAAGATTTTTATTTGCCCTGACAAAAAAAGAGAGTTTTGGGGCAATAACCGGTGCGAACCGGGTAGAGAGAGACATAAGAACCGGTGTCAGTGCCATGGTACAGATGGCGACCGTCATTATGGTCAGGTACTCGTCCCCGATAATAAGTCCTGCAGAAAATCCGGTTGTTGCAAGGATGAAGGAGAACTCACCCACCTGTGCAAGTGAGAACCCGGTTATTACGGATGCACGCGGTGAAAGACCAATGAGGATGGTAGAAAAGATACCGGTTGCAATCTTAACTCCGATAACGCCGATAGAAAGAAGGATTATCTCACTTGGATGCGTGAAAAGAAACCCGGTTGAGAAGAGCATTCCGATTGAGATAAAGAAAAAGCTGGTGAATATATCCCGGAAAGGCAGGACGTTATACATCGCATGGGTACTGTACTCTGATTCTGAGATAATCAGGCCGGCAAGGAAAGCTCCAAGAGCCAGTGAGAGACCTATCGCATCGGTCAGGTAGGTGATTGCCAGACAGGTACCGACAACGGTAAAGATAAACATCTCCCTGCTCTTGAAACTAGCTGCATACGTAAGCAGGGCCGGGACGAGGTACCGGCTCAGAACATAGACAAGAAGAATGATAAAACAGCCCCCGGCAAGCATAAAGAGCAGTGAAGGTGTTTCACCCCCTTCTTTACCGGCCAGGACAGGGATAACAAGCATCATCGGAATGATTATTAAATCCTGGAATATCAGGATTCCAAGACAGGAACGTCCGTGGGGACTGTCTATCTCACCCCGTTCCTGCAAGAGGCGCATCACGATGGCAGTACTTGAGAGGGAGATGAGCATGCCGACAAAGATGGCAGTACGGTAATCTATACCTAATTGAATCGCAGGAATAGAGACGAAAGCGATGGTCAGAAAAACCTGGAGTGCACCGCCGAATAAAACGATCTTTCTGCTTTTTAAGAGATGTTCAAATGAAAACTCCAGTCCTATCGTAAAGAGCAGAAATATAACTCCTATCTCGGCAAAGAAAGCGATTGAGGTTGTATCGGTGATTATAGAGAAACCGCCCGGTCCGAGGATGATTCCGGTGAGTAAAAAACCGACAACTGATGGTATTTTGAACCGGTACGTGACGATGAGTACTCCGATTGCCAAAAGAAAGATAATCAACAGATCGGAAAGCGCACTGATATCAAAGGAGAGATCCATTTCTGTTTACATTCAAGGTTATCATTGGGTTTATTCATTTGGAACCAACCATACCTTTAATACCGATAGTTCCGATCTTCTCCTATGAATACGAAGCGATTTCTTCAGAGATATTTCATCCTGTTATTTCTCGTCTTTGTTGCCCTCTTTCTCGCAGGATGTATCGAGCAAAGACCAGTACATGCATTTACCATGGAGGATAACGGAGATACCGACACGGTCGGGATGAATGATATTGTTACGATATCATTGGCATCCAACCCGACAACCGGGTATGAATGGACAGTAAAAACCACCGGTAATCTCGTTATCACGGACCAGGAGTTTATTTCAGATAACGTTCCCGGGATGGTTGGTGAGGGAGGATTCCAGAAATGGACCCTTTCTGCTACTGCACCGGGAACCTATGAGTTTGATGGCATATACCAGCGTCCCTGGGAAGAGACGGGTGAGGATGAGACATATCATCTTACCCTAATTTGCCTGTAATTGCCAAAACAATTGCATGAATACGTATTACCTTATCATATGCCATAGATATATAAAAAGGCATAATATTTGGGAATTCGAAATAAATATTTTTAATAATACGTGGAAGAATATATCAGATGTAGGAATTAGTAAAAAGATATTTCTTAAATCACAGACCTGATGTTCCCCCTATTTCCATCATCTTCGAGGGAAATAAGTAGATTGAGTTTTTCAGTTATGTTATTATTTCATGATTTTACTTATGCAAAAGCCTCTTAGTAATGCAGAAGCATCGTGCAATCGACTGCAATAATCGCCATCTGCAGGCATGCGAACCTTCGTATACAAGAGCAGAAGATGCAGTAGGTGTAAAGGTATTAAGCTCGTACATATGCTCTCTTATTGTAATGGTCAGAGCGGTTGACTCATCGCTACTTGCTATTGTTAAGGCATATGAGGAATCAAGAAATTTTTTAATAGGGTTAAGAGAGACGACCTGAATGTTCAAAAAACATTTATTTATTATAGGACACAATCTTGTTGAACCGTCATTCTATCAAACATACAAGCATCTGGTAAGGAGCCAATGGCGACCGTTTTGTGAGTTGAAAGAAGAGCAAGAGAAAAAGCTAAGATTTTTGATATCATTTGCTTATAATAGCGTTCCCTATTATCACATACTCTTCAAAGAGCTGAAACTTACACCTGGGGATATATGTACTATTGAGGATCTCCAGAAATTACCCCTCCTGAAAAAAGAAACCATCAAGCAGCATTGGGAAGAATTCAAGCCTGTGAATATCTCATCAATGAAGTATTATACACTTGCAACTGGAGGCTCAACCGGTACCCCCCTTCAATATCGATTACTAAAAGAGGATCGTTTTTTAAGCCGTGCTCTTCTGTATAGGGGATGGGGATATGGTGGGTTTGCTCTTGGCGATAAGATGGTTACTCTAGCCGGTTCCTCATTGGATGTCGGATCAAAATCCCGATTGCATACAAAGATCCATGAGATTGTAAGAAACCTCAAAAATCTCTCTTCATTTGATATGGGTCAAGTTGAGATGCAACATTATGCAGAGGTTATAAACAAATTCCAACCTAAATTTATTCGTGGATATGCTTCATCTATATATTTCTATGCCAAGTGGCTTGAAGAGAACGACATAAACATACACCGTCCCACAGCGGTGTTCACCACTGCGGAAAAACTCTTTCCCTACATGCGGGACACAATAAGCCGGGTGTTTGCATGTGATGTCTATGACGGGTACGGGTTAAATGATGGTGGGGTCAGTGCCTATGAGTGTTCTGAGCATTCTGGTCTGCACATCGATACCGAGCGGAGCGTCACGGAGGTTGTTGATTCGAATGGTTGTCAGGTGGATGAAGGGGAGGGGCAGATACTCGCAACAAGCCTCCATAATTATTCAATGCCGTTTATAAGGTACGAAACTGGGGATGATGTTTCTATCACAGATGAAAAATGCAATTGTGGACGGAGCTATTCACTCCTGGATGAAGTAGTCGGCCGGACCGTTGATGTCCTTGTCACCCCGGAAGGGAAGAACATTCATGGATGGTTTTTTTTATACATTTTCTGGAAATACTGCCAGGGGATCAAAGAATATCAGGTTGTGCAAAGAAGTGTCAAGGAGATTCAAATCAAATTAGTTATTGATGACGATTTTGATGAGGGACAACTTGTAACAATAGAGAAGTTGATCCAGTCAAAAAGTGCCACTTGGAAGGTTCAGTTTGAGTTTGTTGATAAGATCGGGAGAACAGGGGCGGGGAAGTATAAATTCATTGTGAATGAAACTATATCGAAATAATGACCTATTAGAGTCTGTTGCATGAATACAATTTAGTGATATAATAAGCAAAATTATCAGTTTTAATAAATTTATCACAGCGTGAATTGGTTTGATAGTACTGATGGAAACCATTTGTGCAACAGCCGCATTAAAATGTTCACAATTATTTGAATATCACGAGGGTAGCATATGAAAATTTTAATGACAATGAAACTTGGAGATCAAAGTATATGGAATATCTTATATCCACTAACCAAACTTAAAAATATCGAGAAGATTGTTCTAGTTCGTGATACTCCGGGTCATGGTATAGATAAAGTATGTTATATTAATCCTGTTAAATATGGAATTAATGCCCCAATTGTCCGAGTTCCCATAAAACTAATACAATTAATCTACTATTCATTGATTGAAAAGCCCTCCTTGATCCATTCATATCTTCTCTTTCCACATGGTTATCTGGCTCTCATAACAGGTAAGTTAACAAGACGAAAGGTGGGAGTATCCTTAATCGCAGGACCGATTGAAACACAGAGATTATTTGGGTCTCTGAAATTGGGGGAGTTTCCCTATTGTCGTCCTTTGCGGAAGTCCAGTATTACAAATATGTTTGTTTTATCCCTTTTAGATAATTTTGATATTATTACAGTAACGGGTAGTTACACAAAAGACTATCTTGTAACGAACGGAATAGATATCAAGAAAATTTTTATCATGCCTCATATTATCAGTGAACAATTTAAACAATATTCAATTGAAAAAGATTATGATGTAATATTTTTAGGAAGGTTGTCTCCAGAAAAAAATATTGAAACAATTATTCTGGCAACAGGAGAAATAAAAAAAGTTATTCCTTCAATTCGGTTTGTAATTGTGGGTACCGGTAATGAGAGAGAAAACCTCGAAGGTTTGGCTCAATCCCTTGATCTAACAGATCAAATCCATTTTGCTGGTTATCAATCAAAAATATGGGAATGGTATAATAGAAGTAAGATATCTGTCATCGCATCTGAAAGAGAAGGTTTTCCCTATACCGCAATAGAATCTCTCAAGTGTGGTTTACCTGTTGTATCATCAAATTGCGGAGACATCTGTGATATTGTAAAAGACTCTTATAACGGGTTTATCATACCAGATTATCTGGATTATAAAGCCTTTGCAAAAGTTATTATTAAATTATTAAAACACCCTGATATTCTTGAATTATACTCAAAAAATGCTTTGAAATCGGTTGAAGATGTCACATCACATTCGGTCGAAAAAGTCTGGGAAAACATACTCAAAACATTATCCAGATCTGAAGAAGCCAACACCAACGAGATATAAATATAAATCCATTATTGCAAAAACAGATACAATTATGCACCCCGTCATCGCCGTCGACATCGGAGGAACAAACCTGAGAGTTGCGCTGGTTGAATCTTACCGCATCATAGGAGATGTTCATCGATTAAAAACACCGACCGGCCCTGGCCCGGAAGCGGTCACTGATACAATCATTCGTGAGATTCATCATATCTGCATAAAGAACAGGTTAAAAAACCTGCCCGGCATCGGCATATCTGCTGCAGGTCCCTATTCACGGATTGAGGGAGCTCTCATAAAACCTCCCAATCTTCCTTTTGAATACCTCCCTCTGGTCAAACCTCTAGAGCAGGCATTTCATACCCGGGTTGAACTTCTCAACGACTGCCAGGCCGGAGTACTCGGGGAGGTTTACGCCGGGGCTGCACAGGGATGCAATCATGTTGTGTATATCACCATATCGACCGGCATCGGCGGTGGAATCTATCTTGACGGGAGGCTTTTGTCAGGAAGGGGCGGAAATGCCGGAGAGATAGGACATTTCAGAGTTGATACCCGGTATCAGCAGCCCTGCTCCTGCAAACTTACCGGGCACTGGGAAGGATACTGCTCTGGCAGGGGTATTCCTGCTTTCTTTGTTTCCTGGTGCCGATATCATAATATCCTGCTCCCGGATCCGCCTGTAACCGCAGAAGAGATCTTTGCCAGAGCCCGGTGTAGCGATCCCGGAGCAACCGGTTTTATCAGGGAACTCGGAATTCTGAATGCAACCGGAATATCCCAGGTGATTGTAGCATACGATCCGGCAATCATCGTGCTGGATGGTGCCGTCATCCAGCATAACCAGGATCTTCTTCTCCCTTTCATTTATGAGATGACAGACCGGTACCTTCCCCTGCCCGCCCTTGCAGTAAGCCCTCTTGCAGGCCTCGCCCCGCTTCTGGGTGCCGGTGTTGCTGCCCTGCATCCCGAAATTCTTCAGTAATGGTTCATGATGCCACCGGCAGGAGAAGAGATCGTGGACCGCTTTCTCATGGGATTTTCCTGCATCTTTTATGCTTCCGTACATCACACGATCCCGTATGAATATGGTATCCCGGGTACTCATTGTCCTCTTGCTGGTACTGGTTCTTGGCTCGGATGTCTGCATGCCGGTGTATGCAGATCAGGAGGGTAATAAAACCCTTCTTGGGATCTACATGGTTGGAAGTGATCTTGAGAGCGAAGACGGGTCAGGTACCGATGATATCAGAGAGATGATGAAGGGATACGGGAATACAGATTCTCGTATTCTTAATCTCATTGTTGCATACGGGGGTGCATATACTCCGGAATGGAGTGGAATGACGATTGCAGACGGAGCGGATCTGAAGGCCGATCTTGCTGATGGCATCATCGGAAACGACAACTCCTACCTTTTCCGGGACAGGAACGCCAATATGGGGGACATTACATCCTTTTCCCGTTTTCTTTCATACCTTGACGATCTCCCGCGTGAACATACCTACCTCGTATTCTGGGATCACGGTGATGCATACCTCGGGTTTGGTTATGATGAGAATTTTGCAGAACAGCTTACCATTCCTGATATTATTGCGGCATTAGAGGAAGAGAATGAGGAGTATGATCTCATCGGATTCGATGCATGCCTGATGGGAACCATTGAAGTAGCTACCCGCTTTACCCCGTATACCCGTTATTTCCTTGCATCAGAGGAGAACGTCCCAGGAGATGGATGGGATTATGCTCCTGTTATTGCATACCTTGCAACGACAGAGGATCCGGATCCGATCCGGTTTGGTGAGATTGTCATGGAATCATTCATCAGGGGTGAAGAGGAGTTTAAAACCCTATCACTTCTGGATTTGAACAATACCCGTCCGTTTCTCTCTTCTCTAGAAGATCTGGGATCTGCCCTTTCTCTCTTGTCAAAAGATCCTTCCGTCTCTGCTGCCATCAGTTCTGCCTACAAGAAGACAAAGGCTTTTGGTTCAATCCCGCGTGAACAGACAGAACCGTCTCTTGATCTGGCCGATCTGCTTACAAATCTCAAAGAAGCCGTTCCCCAGGTGCAGGAACAGGTATCGCATCTTTTGAGTATTTTTCCATCGTTTGTTATTGCTGAGAGACATATCGGCTCTTCTGATGCCATCGGCGGAATTGCTATCGCCTCACCCCGTTTTCTTGACCGTGATACATACAACGAAAATATCCATGTTCTCTCCCTGACAACAGGATGGGACCAGTTTTTCTCCTCATTTGTCGGGAAAAATGCTGAAGAGATCGGAAAACCGCAATTCATTCCGGAAGAAGGAGGTTCCTACCTTCTTGTGGATGAATACGATACTGCTGACGTTTCTATTGACTATTATGCCCTCTATGAAGATGGAATACTCATCCTTGGATCACAACCTGCATATCCTGACAAAGATGGGTACTATCGGTTACCTGACTGGAATGGAAGATGGTATTATCTTAAAAATTCTGACGGCAATGGGGATTATGCACTTCTTGAGATGTTTTTTATCGAAGAGAACCCGGATGGATCCCTTGTCTTTAGTTCTGATATCGATCTCGTGCATAACGGAAAGACTGAGATGGGGCTTTTGCATTCGGTCATCAGCCCCGTAACAGGAGAGACGTCTCTCTCCATCCTGCCATACACGATACGTCCCAATGGGGAGGTGTTGTATGCAAAAAAAGCTCTTTTACTGACTCCCGGGGATACTCTCATCACCTATGCCTCGTTCCTGTCTGATTCAAACGAAGAAGAGGAACTGATCCCCGTTGGTGAGATAACGGTTACCGAAGAGACGGATATTGTCCTTGCGATCCTGCCTGACGGGCAGTATGCATCCGGTCTGTATGCAGAATACTACCTGGGAGAAGGTGACTACTCTGATATGAATCTCATTGAGATAGCGGGAGATACAATTATTCAGCTGGCGGAGACTCCTCCGGATTATGGGGAAGAGTATGAAGAGAAGAATGATTGGAATCCTGACTGGGATAATACCGATACTGACATTGGGCTGTCTCTCTCGTGAATCGGTGATGCTCTCGTTTAAAGAGAGAAGATCCTTTTTTTGGGTTAGATCAATGATACCATGATACACATAATTCATGAATAACCGATCTGTTCGTTTCAGAATACAAACCTCACATACCAGTTGGGTGGGAATTATTACCTATCAATCGCTTCTATCTCATCCGATTTGAGGATTACAAAAATGATTACCCGGGTTTCCAATAACGAGAAACGTGATTACGAGTATGTTTCTGCAATGCAGAATCGTCAAAAAAGAGAGAGTGAGTTTCAGGGTTTTTCTTTCTTTCTCTGATAGAGGATAAGGGCACAAAACAGTGTAGATAACACTCCGGTCACTGCCCATTGAACCGGTACTGCTAACCGGGGTGGAGTAAGGAGTATCGATCCTGCCGAATATCCGGATTCTGTGAGATTGCTCTCACTTTCATTGTTTAAGAGATCTTTCCACTGCTGGAATGCGTCTTCTGCTTCCTGGTCTCTTCCAAGACCCTGTAATACCAATCCCCGCTTCCGGTACAGATCGGCATCATCCGGAGCAAAAGCACTGGCACGTAGATACCAGTCATACGCCTTCTCATACGCTCTTCTCTGATAGTCAAGGTCCCCGAGACTGGTGAGCGAGAGTGCCATCATGGTGTTATTTGAGAATGGCGATGGGTTGGTTGTAGTAACGGGTATGACATCACTCTCAAAACGACTTTTCAGAGCATCGGTTATCCCGGGGATTTGTTTCATCTCATCGGTATCATGAAGTGAAGATGAGGTCTTTTTAGATTCTGCATTCGTTTTTTGTTCAAAGGGTGATAGTAATTCTGTTTTCCTGGTATTGGCTAGACTATTTTCTGGATCCAGCTGGAGAACGACTTCATACGAGATTACTGCATCGTTATATTCACCAATCTTCTCAAGCATCTCACCTTTCCTGAGCCACGCTTCCGGATTGTTTGGATTAAGAGCTATCGCCATCTGTAACGTAGCAAGAGTTTCTTCCGTTCTTCCCAGTGCAGCAAGAACTGCACTCTTCTGCAACCAGGGTCCGGCATCGGTGGAATCAAGTCGTGTTGCCTCATCATACGATGTCAGTGCCTCAGCATAGGTGCTGCTTGCCATCAGAACGTCTCCCCTTCCTGACCATGCTGCTGCATTATCCGGATCCAGTGCAAGGGAACGATCATAGGCATACAATGCATCATCAAGCTCTCCGAGTTGTTTCTGCAGCTGCCCGATATTCATCCAGATTACCGCATCATCCGGAGTAATCTCCACTGCCTTTCTGTATGCCGCAACCGCTTCCTCGGTTCTTCCCATATCATCCAGAACGTGTCCCCGGTTTGCATAGGCTACCGGATCCCGTGGTGAATAAACCAGTGCGAGGTTATACGAGGAGAGTGCATCATCCAGTTTTCCAAGACTGTAATACGCATTTCCTTTATTAAACCAGGTTCGTGAATCCTTTGAGTTCAGTCGCAGGGCATACTCGTATGCATCGATGGCATCATCGATTCGTCCCTGGCTATACAATGCATTCCCCTTATTAAACCAGGTGACGGCATTTTTTGGTTCAAGTTGTATTGCGACTTCATATGCAGCGATTGCTTCCTGATATCGTGTCAATGCAACCAGCATATTCCCTTTATTCATCCATGCAGCAGCATCCCCTGGATCGAGCTGGACTGCAACTTCATATGCTGCATATGCCTCTGCAGGAAGACCCAGACGGTTTAAGGCGTTCCCTTTGTTGTACCAGGCCACCGGGTCCCGTGGATCAAGTCGAATCGCCACTTCATATGCTGCTACTGCAGCATCGTACTCAGAAAGAGCATAGAGAGCCACCCCCTTATTGTACCAGGCCCGGGGGTTTTCCGGCTCCAACTGGACCGCAAGTTCAAATGCTTCATTTGCCTCCTTGAAGTTGCCCTGGGCATATAATGCATTTCCTTTCGAAAACCAGTCTGTTGCAGTCTCAGCGCCCCCCTGCTCTACTGCACAGAAGATGGTTCCCAGTATGAGGAGAATCACAATCCCTGTCTTTCTCATTATCCAATCCCTTTATGCACCTCATGGTACATAAAGGGATAGAACCATGGGTAACCGGTATGCACAATATGGATCTCTGTCTCTCTGGTCAGTCCGCCCCTGTGCGATAGTTCATCTGGATATTGTATTCCCAATTCTGCGTCGTATCCGGGTAACCGGTGATTCCCGCATGAGAAACTGAGAGATAAATAACGTAAAATCGGGGATCAGCACATCTTCCCCTCTCAAAACCTGGTATGATTCTTCCAGTGCCAGTCTGATGTGTTTTCCCAGAGATATCGATACAAGGACAGGGGAATGAAAGATCTCTTCCGCAGTTTTGAATCTTCGTCTTATCTCGACGATATACCGATCCTCCTCGATATAAGGGCCTGCAAGGATCTCTTCTGAAACCCGAAGGTACGTCTCCTGAAATTGTTGGGCATTGGATCCGGCAGTTATCGGAGGTCCGTTGTGCCGCCTGAGCGAAGGGAGAGTATCAACCAGGAGTTCGAAGAGTAACATTGATGATGAGGGTGTCATATGCCACGCATAACGCGTGACGACAAACTCATGCCTTGTGAGAAGATGGCTGATGGAAATCGCACTTTTCTTCAGTTGTGGGACAACCACGTCCTCGATAAAAGGAGGGGTCTTAAAGACGAGGGCATATAGTGTCGTACCTCGTGCCTCCATAATTGAAATGAAACAGGGGGGATTGAGAGGAACCGGTTCCTGTTCTTCGAAGAATCCAATGTCAGGTTCTGCAAGATATCCCCGTGCGAGTTCAACAAACTCCATCATCCGGGTCAGGGATACAGAAGCAGAAACATTCCGTCGCGGGTCCACCGGGTCAATAACTACCATCGGGTCTGAAAAAGAGATGGCCTGATGGTTCTCGATATCGATAACAATACCGGGCCTCCATCTTGAAGCAGCCATGAGCAGGGGGATAAATCCGCCAAAGGCAAGGATGAGAAGTTCGCAGAGGTACCCGGCAAATCCCTCTGTCATCAGGTCAGATCCATATACCCCGTTTACCTTGGTAAACTGCTTGAGCAGGAGCACATCATCAGTAAGAGAACTGATATGAGATCTGATATACCTCGTATGAAACGGTGTTCTGTCAACAGCACTCTGGATCTCTCTCGGATCTCGTACCTCGTAACAGGGAACCAAATCCAGATCGATCTCACCGATGGTTGCATTTAAATAGGGGTGTTCGGCGTACTTCTCATGCATCTTATCGGTATACTGCCGGACAACCTGGTATGCAAGTGCAAGCCCCTTCTCTTCGAGTTCAAGACGGGGAATGGTAGGAGGAAAAAGGAGAAAAATATCGAGATCCCGGTCGTTGGCAATATGGGTTTTTCGGGCGACAGAACCGACAACCATACCGGTTGCAATCCCGCTTGCATTGATGTCAGCGATGATCTTCTCTGCAAGGTCTGATATCTTCTTTATCTCCTCCTCTCCTGGTCTGATCCTCTGCAGGACCTCTTCTTCAATCAGGGTTCTATTCAAACCTGACCCCCGCGAGCTCTGAATAAACCGGCCCATCCGGGTGCAGATCGCTTCTAAACAGAATACAGCGATCGATGATAGATGAACAGAATTGGGTCTGCGGAAGTGATGCTATTATCTGGTTCAGGTCAGGATGCTGTTCCTTTACCCGTGCTACCGTGATATGAGGTCGGAAAGCCCTTTTTTCTGGCAAGAAACCGAGGGGCTGTAACCGTTGGTCTACCTGGTCTGCAAGATCCCGGCACTGCCCCTCATCAGACACCGCTGCCCAGATTACCCTGGGATCTCTCTTTGTATTGCCACGTATTGGTCCTATCTCTATCCTGAACGGGTGAGATGATACTGCCTGCAGCGCTGTCGTGATCTGCCCTATCACATCAGGTGAGATCTCTCCTAAAAACTTAAGCGTGATATGCATCAGGTGAGGCGCGACTCTTCGAATCTGTGCTCTGCTTTTTTTTAATTCCTCTCCTTCCAGAGCGATCTGCTGTTGTATCTCCTGGGAAAGGGGTAGTGCAATAAATACCCGAACCACTTCATCACCATTTTTGAACGAATTATGGAACAGACCCTGATGTTTGAGTCTAACCAGCTTCCCAAGAGATCTGATACCGTTCCTATTGTATCTTCTCATCATGGGAGCAGTATTCTCACTGGTAAAAGCTAGCATACAAACAATCATAATTAACAAATGACTTCCAAATAGAGTACACGGTGTAATCAGTATGAGTGATGGGTCTGATCTTATTGTATATACATTAGAGTTCTGTCCGCGGTGTGAGATTCTCAAAGGATATCTCAATTCACATAATATTCCCTTCCAGATATCGGATCTGAGTTCTGCTGAATCAATGACAGAATTGAGAATGAACGGTGTTTTTGTCAGGGAAGCACCGGTTCTTCAGAGAGGGGGGAAATTTCTTACGTCAGATGAGATGTTTTTTGGGGATAGCGTGAGAGCAGAGAAGATCCAGGGACTTTTATAGGGTGTATCAGCGTGATACGGAAATCGCGCCAGACAACGCTTGATGGTCTGGCTATCCCGACGATGCCCCCGGTCAGGACGTCGGAAGGGCATATCTTAGAATGGGATCCGGGTTTGATTGTCAGGCAGATCCTTACGGAAACCCAGCTGGTTGAGACGTTTTACGGGGCAGATGGTGCAGATAATGAGACTGCGCAGGAGATTGCCACCCTTGTTGAGGAGCGTATCAGGCGATTATCGTTAAAGACACTATCCGGTCCGCTCATCCGCGAGATAGCAAATATTATTCTTCTTGAGAAGGGGCTAATTCAGTACCGCAATGTCTGTACAAGGGTTGGAACTCCGGTATTTGATGCACATCTCATTGATGTGGGAAGAGGTTTTGAAGCAAAGGATAATGCAAACCTGCAGGATAATGCCGAGACTTCGCATAAAAAGAAAGCTGACAAGATAAGTAAAGAGCAGTACCTGCTTCAGTTACCTCCTCATCTTGCTGACCTGCACCTGTGTGGTGATATACATATCCATGATCTTGAGTACTTCGGGAGCCGCCCGTTCTGCCAGGACTGGGATCTGCGATACTTCTTTTATTATGGTCTGATGCCAGATGGTAACGGGACCAAGGCATCGGTTGCAGGACCTGCCAAGCGTGCCGAGGTTGCAATTCTTCATGCAGTCAAGGCTCTCGGGAGCGCCCAGACTAATTTTGCCGGTGGGCAGGGCTATTATAATTTCCTTACCTTTATTGCACCATTTTTCGAGGGATGGGACTATGAGAATATACTCCAGATGATGCAGATGTTTGTGTACGAGATGACCCAGATGATGGTAGCACGGGGCGGTCAGCTCGTTTTCTCATCAGTTCAACTCTCACCTGGTGTTCCCAGTCTGTGGCGTGACAAACCCTGTGTATACCGTGGCAGGGTATGGGACGGGAAACAGGCTCCCCTCAGGATGTACGGAGAGTTTGAACGCGAAGTCAGGCTTCTCTTTAAAGCGCTCATGGAGGTGATGCTTGAGGGTGATTACTGGGGCAAGCCCTTTAACTTCCCAAAGCCCGAGATCAGTATCGAACCTGATTTTATCAGTGAAGACGAGGAATTTAATCGGAACAACCCGGATCTACCCACGTATGCGGATCTGTACCTGCTCTCCTTTGAACTTGCCTCAAAATTCGGTACTCCCTACTATGATAACCAGCTCCCTGCGTACCGTGGTGCCGGGAAGGGGATATCCTGTTATCAGTGCTGTGCATACCAGTTCTCTACGGTTGCAGATGAGGATGATCTCTTTGATAAAAAACTTTTTTTTGAGGATGGTCTTCATTTCTCGATGGGTTCCTGGGGGGTTGTCTCCTTAAACTGTCCCCGTGCAGGGTACCGTTCCGGAAAAGACCTGGACTGCCTGATATCAGAACTGAAATCGCTTATGGACGGGGCAGTTGAGGTATTTAAGATAAAACGAAGGTGGATGGAACTTATCAGGGCTTCAGGCAGGATGCCGTTTGCGATGCAGCGACCGAAAGACCCGATAACCGGAAAAAGAGGGGCAATTGCCGTTGATCTGGACGGTCTTGTGTATACCATCGGGATTGTTGGATTAAATGAACTGGTTCAGCATATGACCGGTTCACAATTACACGAATCCCGTGAGGCACTTCACCTGGCTGTCCGGACCATGACTGAGATGGAACTCTATGGAAAAGAACTCAGTAAAAAGCATAAGATGACCATTGCTCTTGCACGGACCCCTGCGGAGACGACAGGCCAGAGGTTTGCCGTATCAGATCTGCTGAACCGGTTGTACCGTGATGAGGCCATTCCGGTAATCAAGGGAAATATAGAGAGCGGGCTTCTCATGCTTGGGAAGACTCGTAATCTACCGGTATACTATACAAACGGGACTCATGTGGCACCGGGCGCAGATATCTCACTTGCAAAACGTGCAGAGATTGAGCACATCTTCTTTCCTATTGTCGATGGTGGCAATATCTTTCACATCTGGCTCGGTGAGTCACGACCGGATCCAAGAGGACTCATGGAGATGGCAATGCGGCTCTGTACCAGTACGCAGATTGGGTACTTTGCATTCACCCGCGATCTGACGGTTTCCCTTCAGCAGTTCCGTGAATACAAGGGGGAGATGACAGGTATTCCTGCCTGGTTGCCGGATAGCGCCGGGTATGAAGGCGGATTGAAGAAGGCTGATGCATCACCTGCTGCACAATAGCGTCTGACCTTATCTTTAATTGGTAAAAAATCCCTTCATCCCCGTTTTTCCTTTCTTCTCATCTGAATGGATCGAATTTTTCAGATTGGCCTGGGAATTTTCTACCGGATTTTTACCAACACGTATTTATATGGTTGATGTGATCTCTCACTATGCGCCTCGGGTTACTGGTGCTTGGGATAGTGATGCTCGCGGGGGGTATTCTCTGTATCACATTCACCGCATTTTTCGGGAATATTATGTATGCTCTCGTTCTGATGGCCGGGATTCCGATAGCGGCATCTTCTCCGGAGGGTGAATCATGTTTTCTCCTTCTTCAACTGATAGGTTTATTCTCGGTAGTTCTCGGAATGGTCTTTGTGATATGCGGGATTATCTCGGTTCCACGAGCCAGCTCACCGATTTAACTCATTTTTCTCTGGTTTCTGCAAGGTACCGTGCGATATAGGCAAGCCCGTCTGCAGAAGGATGTACTTCTATTCCGTTTGCAATATCTTGTGGTGTTACCCCTTTGTTCATGAGCTGTGCATAATATGCAGCAACTGTTCCGGCAGAGGGAGAAGCCTCGTAGATACGACAGATGCGGTTATCTGTATCAACTTCCATGTATGCATTGCCTGTGTTTCTGAAAGGAACTGACCAGAATGTCCCGGGTCCTGCAGGTGACGGGATGCCGGCCGCACGCTCTTTTTTCGAAGAAGTGGACACAAATCCGTGTTCATGCCGCAGACGTATTACCTGTGGTATGGCTGCCGGCATCGGGTCAGGGTTTTTTCCGATGATTACATCTGCTGCAATGATCCCCTGGCGCCTCGCAACCGGAGTCAGGAATGGTGGTCCGGTTACATCTCCAACTGCATATACCCCGGGAATTTGTGTCTGCATAGTATCGTCAACGATGATGGCATTATTGCTGTTTAGCGGTATCCCGGTAATCATTTTTGTGTTAGGGACAAGACCTGTTGCCAGAAGGACACAATCAGAGGGAATAACCTCCTGTTTATTGTTTTTTATTACCCTGACACCGGTAACCGATTCACATCCCTCGATACCGATGACCCGTGTCTCCTCGTGAATGGTAATCCCATCAAGATCTTTTCTCATCTCATCACGCTGGTTCTGGGGCATCGATCTGAGAAGGGCACTGCGGGCAATAATGTCAACCGAGGCACCAAGTGCATAAAAAGCATAGGCATACTCGGCAGCAATGATGCCACTGCCGATAATGGTAAGTTTTTTTGGCAGTTTCTTATGATTTAAAATCGTATGGGGGTTATACACTCCGGGAATATCGGTCTGATACTCAACCGGAAGAGACGGAACAGAACCGGTTGCAATGATGATCGCCTCTGCGAAAACCTCATTTCCATCAATAAAAACCCTGTTACCCTCGATGCTGGCAGAACCCTGGTAGACGTGTACCCCTGCCTGCCTGGTTTCTGTATCAAGCACACGGGTAATAATCCCCTGGATCTCCTGTAACCGGGAAACCAGCGCCTCATATGATACAACCGGAACCGTATCGATAATACCAAGAGAAGCAAGTTCCCGCATGCGGGAGATCTCTGTTGCGAGATCGTTGTATGCATTCATGACCATGCAGCCATGAAAGAGACACTGCCCACCAAGACCATTTTTCCGGTGATCAACGAGAGTGACCTCTTTTTTTGCCAAAGCCAGCCTGACTGCTGCCATACGGCCGGCTGGTCCTCCACCGATAACAACTATCATACCCAGTACTTGGTCTGTTAAAAGATGATATTTCGTGAGAAGATCGCCTAATCCGATACCAGGATTCATCGGTAACATGCTCGTGTCCGTACCGTTTCAATTGCGTTCCTTCCAATTCCGGAATTATCGTCTCTAAAGAATCTGATATCAAGGAGTAAAGATTGTGAAGGGAAAATCACGCGCATCAGGGGATTCATCCCACGGTGTGCCGTAGGAGGATACGTGAGATCAGGCAATGGTACTCTTAAATTTCCGTGTTTCTACCTTACCGTATATCAGAACGGCAGATACAGTTTTGATCTTCTGGTGGATATCCTGAAAAAACCTGTCAGAAGAACGGGCAGAACAGAGAAGATGGATCGCACATTACCCGCATAAAAAAGACAGGGACAGAGAAGATATCTCTTAAAAAAATGGTGTTATAAATTGGGTTCTTCAACCGGGGATTTCTGGGTTTCACAACAGATATCTGCTCTCGCCATCGTGATATCGATAATACCGTTCTTTATCTCGTATGAACTGGCTTTCAGGTCTGCAGTCCATGGTAATGGGATAGATCTCGTAACGAAACCGGCAGAGATAATAACCCGGTCCGGTGTTAGCATAACGCACGGGTTTGAAGGACAGGCTGCGGGAAGGATTGCAGTGATATACAGATAATCATCACCCGGGATTATCTCAGCATATATCTGGTGGAGATGATCATCCTGATCATCTGTTCCCTCTTCTGCGTCTGTCCTATGATGGACATCAGGTTTTTCCATGCGGGTAATGAAAGCACAACCGATAACTCTCGAGATATCCTCCCCATCTGAACCTTTCAGTGATTGTTTTTCGTATTGCGATATCTGTTCAAGTATTTGTGCAAGATTCTTAAGCAGGTCATCAAAGGGATTATTTTGCATATGGTCCTCGTATTTGATACATTGTTCCTTTTTTTTGAACGATACCCTGTTCCATGAGCGCATGAAGTGCATGTCTGACATCATCATGATATGCCCCTGTTGTGCTGACAAGGGTGTGCTCGTCCTGGGGGCTGAAGACGAGTGAGATGGCAATCATCATCATGAGATCCCCTTCTCCCATCTCTGACCCCGCCCTGGCAATCTGACCTATCTGGTTATCAATCTCCGTATCAAGATATTCTATCCGCCGTTCCAGTTCATCTCGCATAGAGACGAGATTTTGCAGGCGTATGAGATTATCATGTAAAATCAGGTTTTCTACCTGATGTATGGGGACAATCGCCTGCTCTCGTCTCTTGAGATCAACGGTGATACTGATATCGTTCGAGAGATAGTAATACTTTCTTCTGTGTTTATCAAGTCTGAACTTGAGGATGTCTGCCTGTTCAAGCATCTGGAGATGGTCAATCACCGCTTTGGGACTGACGATCAGACGTTGTGATATCTCGGTGACATAGCAGGGTTTAACCCTGAGAAGGTCAATGATACGCCTTCTGTTCTTATTTCCAAGTATATCCAGTAAATGGGCATTATCCGAGTGGTCCAGGTACACTTACTACATGTTAGTAAATATTATATATAAAATTTATCTCCTGTAATTCGGAGCCTCATCGGTAATGGTGATATCATGAGGATGACTCTCCTGGTACCCTGCAGGACTGATTCGCACAAATCGTGTCTTCTCATGCATATCTTTGATGGTGCGTGATCCGGTATATCCCATGGCAGATTTCAGTCCGCCGATAAGTTGGTAAATAACCTCAGATACCAGACCTACATAGGGTGTGACTCCTTCAACCCCTTCTGGAACAAATTTAGTTTTTCCCAGTTCTTTTTTCTGGAAATACCTGTCTGAAGAGACACCGCTACTCATAGCCCCAAGTGAACCCATACCCCGGTACTGTTTGTACTTTCTGCCCCTGATTGTCACGAGCTGGCCTGGTGCTTCATCGGTCCCGGCAAAGAGCTGCCCCATCATTACGGTATCAGCACCTGCTGCGATTGCTTTAGCGATATCACCACTGTACCTGATGCCACCGTCTGCAATCAGCGGAATTCCGGCAGGATCGGTGATATCAGATACCTGTGCTATGGCAGTTATCTGAGGAACACCAACGCCGGCAACAACCCGGGTGGTGCATATGGAACCAGGCCCGATTCCAACCTTGATTCCGTCAACAACATCCAAAAAGGCTTCTGCTGCGGGTCCGGTAGCGATGTTTCCTGCAACCAGGTCACATGCAATGCTTCCCCTGATATCATGGACCGCCCTGACAACATTCATATTATGACCATGAGCACAATCAACAACAACGGCATCAACCCCTGCTTCATCGAGTCTGCAGGCACGTTCATGATCAAATGGTCCGACCGCCGCTGCTACCCGCAGATCTCCTTTTTCATCCCGGGAAGCAAAGGGATACTGTCGTTTCAAAAGAAGATCCTGCATCGAGATGATTCCCAGAAGACTGCCATCCTTTGCCAGTACCGGAAGTCGCTCAACCTTGTTTGAGTACATGATATCAAAAGCCTCTTCCATGGATATCTCCTCATCAGCAGTGATGGGCTGTTTTGTCATCACCAGAGAGATCGCATCGTCCCCCCTGCGTGAAACGATAGCCCGCAGATCCCGTCTGCTCACGATACCAACAACCTTCCCGTTGTCGATTACCGGTACACCTCCAATTCCGTGCGCATTCATGAGTCTCTCTACACTGGCAACGGTCTCATCTGACGTGACAGAAAGGACGTCACGTTCAATCAGTTCAGCCTCACGTTTGACCAGCACGACCTCATGTACCTCATCCTCAACCGGCATGTTCCGGTGTATTACACTGATACCTCCGGCACGGGCAAGAGCGATGGCCATGACCGATGTGCTTACGGTGTCCATCGCTGCACTGACGATCGGGAGAGCAAGGGGAATGTTGCGTGAGAATCTGGTGGATACATCTGCCTGATCCGGCTCTACCTCAGACGCAGCTGGTTCGAGCAGAACATCGTCAAATGTCAGGGAAAGCGAAACATCCAGTTTTGTGGAGTACATGTTAATGCACCATTGCGATCGCTTTTGCCACAAGATCAGATCTGACCATCGCGGTCCGGTCACCCCCGCATACCATCCCTCTGACCCCGATAAGATCAGGATTTATCCTTTTTAGAACCGTGAGATCTTCAAACTGGAGTGAACCGGCCAGGGCTGATCGTATTCTGTTCTTTTTATTCAGTTCACAAAATGCGCTCAGTGAAGTCTCATCCATGAAAGCGAACGTGCTTTTTCCATCTTTTATTCCGGTATCAATCATGGCATAATCAGCACCTGCTGCAGCTGCAAGGGGTGCCATCTCCATGGGAGATATCGTACCCAACCGTTTAAAATCAGAATATGCAGCGATAACAACCATTTTTTCAGGATAGTTCTCTTTTACTGCCCTGACTACAGCCTCAATAACGTCACGTGCCTTATCCTGGCCGTCGAACATAAGACCTATCTTGACATAATCGGCACCGGCAGTCGCTGCACCCAGCGCAGCAAGGGCAGCTCCACCAGGAAGATATGCATAATCACCGATGGCAGCACTGACTGGTTTTTGCACCAGTTCTTTAATAGCACGGATTATCCAGGGAAAATTCGCCCCCAGGGATCCTTCTGCGGGTCTTTTAACGTCAACAATATCAGCAGCGAGAGATGCTTTTGCTTCTTCCAGGCTGGCCGGGCTGACTAATAACTGCATACATTTTATGCAACCGGTATCTAAATAGTGATTGCGTTTAGATCATGGAACTTATCTTGGCAATGGATTTACGGAACAACCAGGTGGTTCACGGGAAGAGCGGGAACCGATCCGATTATTCCCCCCTTGACTGGGGTACCGCATCGACCTGCATGCCGGTTGAATACGTCAGGGAGATTGGATCAAAACATCTCTATATCGCCGATCTCGACCGGATAGAGGGGACCGGGAATCATGATGAGGTGATACGTTCCTGTGCAGGGCTCGTTACACGACTGTATTGTGACCGCGGTTCACGGGGGCCTGCAGATATTCTGGATGATCCAACCATTATCCCGGTATTCGGAACAGAAACTGCAGGTTTTTCGTTATCAGCATTCCAATCCGGTTTCCTGAGTATCGATATCAGGGACGGAATGGCCATTCCACGAGGTGAAGATCCTGTTACCCTGTTATTGAGTGCAGAAAAGAACTCTATTCCCGGTTGTATCATTCTTGATATTACTTCCGTGGGAACAAAAACAGGCATTACTAGAAAGAACGCGATGAAATACCGGGAAGCCTATAACGGTACTCTCTTTCATGGGGGTGGTGTCAGGGATGAACAGGATCTCGATACGCTGGTCTCCTGCGGGTATGACGGTGCTATTGTTGCAACTGCCGTTCATACCGGTGCAATCCCTCTTGATGCGATACGGAGTGGCAGATGGTCCTAGTATCTCTGGAAGGAATCGATGGTTCAGGAAAGAGCAGCCTGCATAGTGCCCTTCGTACCGCATTATCAGATCTCTCTCCGGTTATGACCTGTGAACCAGGTGCCACATGGGTGGGTGACCCGGTGCGGAGAGCAATCGCTCTTCATGAGGATCCCCTGACGCAGGCACTTCTTTTTGTCGCGGATCATGCAGCCCATCTTGCAACGGTTATCAGGCCTGCTTTGGCTAATAACCGGTTAATCATCACTGACCGGTATATTGATTCACGGTTTGCTTACCAGGGAGTACAACTCAAACCGGTCGTACCGGATCCGTCCTCCTGGCTTGCTGCAGTTCATGAAGGGTGGACTATTCTCCCTGATCTGACGTTCCTTCTTATCATCTCTCCACAAAATGCACTGGAGAGGATATCAGACCGACCCGGCCGTGATCAGTACGAAGAGTGTGGGTTTCTGACAGCGGTTCTGGAACAGTACCTGTGTCGGGTTGAACAGGATAAGGAACGGTTTATTCTCATTGATGCCACGAAAGAACCTGATGAACTGGCATCCTTTGTTGCAGAAAGTATCAGGGAGCGGTTTTACCAGGGTCAGACTGAACAGAATAAAAGGTCTGCAATCGGATCCGATACCGTGCTATCAAATTCGAAAACCCAAAGTAAATAGGAGTTTATACCTAAAACACTCATTTTTCTGGTAACTATCACGTATCACTCACCAAAAAAGGTACTGATAGTAAATAACGCTATGATATGTAAGGAGGGGATGTATTCATCTGATGCAAATTACCAAAGCCCTCCTCTCAACCTCTCCTATGAGGCACTTTGTGCAATCGTAACAAGACAGTCGCCTACGTTGAGTACATCCACCGCTTCTCCGGCAACCATATACCTGACAACAGGGATGCATGCATCCTGGGGAACTGGCACCTCCTCCCCGTCAATGAGTATTGTGTCAGGCAGACTGGCCTTTTCTTCCAAGGGAAGTGATTCGATGGCGGCGATAAACTTTGAAGCTTTGTTTCTCAATTTCGGACCGATGATACCCATCTGGAATGAGAACCCTGTTGTCACCTGTTTTAAATCCGGATCTGATGTGGTATATATGACCTGGGCATTTAAAGCTTTTGATGCGTCATCCCCATCATCAACCGGGTATCTGGTATAGACGGTAACCTGCCCAAGGGGTGCATTCAAGGCAAGCCCCTGGTCATGTTTGTACCGTCGGACCTCTGATACCACCGATACGACGAGTGATCCCATCTCATCTCCTGACGGGTCCGCAGGGTATGGCACGACCCATGGTTGAAGATGAACTGAGCCTTTATCAAAGTATGAATACACTTCCTCTGCAAAATATGGAATAAATGGAGCCAGCATCCTGCAGAGAGCATCAAGAAGAATTTTTAAGGTTACGCAGGCACTGTCCCTGCTCTTCTGACCGTCACTGTACAGGCGGCCTTTTGCCAGTTCAATGTAATTATCAGCAAGTAAGTCCCAGGTAAATTCACGGATACTCTTCAGTGCCTGGTCAAACTGGTATCCTTCCATTGCATTGGTTACTTCTGTTATGAGGGCAGAGAGACGGGAGAGGATCCAGCGGTCAATGAGGGCAGTAACCGGGGCAGCTTCATCATAGGGATGCCTTTGTAGTTGGAGATGGGCAAATCGTGCAACATTCCATAATTTTGTCTGGAACCGTGATGCAGCAATGACATCATTCCAGGAGAACTGGATATCAGAGCCGGTTGCAGCACCAAGACCAGCCCATTGTCGCAGTGCATCAGCTCCGTACTGGCAGAGGATCTCTTCAGGGACTGTTATATTGCCGCGACTTTTACTCATCTTAAACCCGTCTTCCCCAAGCACCATCCCGTTTATGAGGATATTCTCCCAGGGTTTGGATCCCGTAAGAGAGACCCCCCTGAGAATAGAGTAAAAGGCCCAGGTTCTGATGATGTCGTGACCCTGGGGACGAATCTGTGCAGGATAAAGAGGAGGTATCTCTCCTGATCCGTCCCACCCGGTGACGTGCATGACCGATATTGAAGAGTCCATCCAGGTATCAAGGACATCGGTCTCACCAATAACTTCTGTTCCACCACATGCAGGGCAGGGCCGCCCGGGACTGTCAATGGTCGGGTCAATTGGGATCTCTCTCTCATCCGGGAGGATAACCGATCCACAGGAGCTACAGAACCAGACCGGGATCGGCGTTGCAAAGAGACGCTGACGTGAGATGCACCAGTCCCACTCCATCTGTTCGATCCAGTTCTCCATTCTTAAAAACATATGCGGAGGGTACCAGGTAACATCCTTTGCAGCCTGCAGTACCTGAGCCTGCGGGATCTTTACAAACCACTGGTGCTCTGAGAGGATCTCAATGGGTGTTTTGCACCGCCAGCACGTTCCGACCCGCTGATCCAGGGGTTCCTGTCTGACCAGTATCCCCTCTTTCTCCATCTCGGCAAGGATTGCTTTCTGACACTCTTTTGATGACAATCCTGAAAAAGCCCCTGCAATATCGGTCATATGACCGGTTTTATCAATAGCCTTTCTGAGGGGGAGATTATGTGTTTTCCACCATAAGACGTCCTGTTTGTCCCCGAATGTACAGATCATAACCGCTCCTGAACCAAATGACGGATCGACAGCCTCATCGGCAATAACCAAAACATCGTGATGAAATATCGGTACCGTAAGGCTGGTTCCGATCCGGCTCGTATACCGGTTGTCATCCGGGTGGACCGCTACTGCCACACAGGCTGCCAGCAGTTCGGGCCTCGTTGTTGCTATCTCGATACCGTCAAAGATAAAATAGTTCAGGTTTGTCTTCCTGTCCTCGTAACTGACCTCTGCAAACGCGATTGCCGTTTCACAACGGGGACAGAAGTTTACCGGGTGATCACTCTGGTAGATCTGACCTGCGTGATACATCCGAAGAAAAGACCGCTGAGTCAGGCTGTAATACTCAGGCAGCATCGTGATATACTCATGCGACCAGTCGATTGAGAAAGCCATCCGCCGCATGGTCCTGCGCATCTTCTCGATATTGTCCCGGGTAAGCGAGCGGCACAACTCGCGGAATTCTGTTCTCGGGAGATCGTTCTTGGTTATGTTGTGTATCTCCTCGACCTTGACCTCGGTGGGAAGGCCATGGCAATCCCATCCCTGCGGGAACATAACGTTATACCCGGACATCCGCTTGTACCGGGCGATAAAATCAATGTAACACCAGTTAAAGGCATTGCCGATATGGAACTGTCCGGTAGGATACGGAGGCGGAGTGTCAATAACAAACTGCGGGCGATCTGACGACGGATCAAAAAAATGCTCTTCATCTTTCCAGGTCTGCTGCCAGCGTTCTTCAACAGATGCATATTCATAGGTCTTGGGGAGGTCTGGGGAAGACGACATTGTCCTATATATTGGTGATAGCTGGTTAATGTATCTGACCAATGAAAAGAGGCAGCCGGTATCAGGAGAGGGGATGGAATGGTACCGCTTTTCTGGTTGCAGCAGTACCCGGGAGCAGGAGTTCCTTTTATGAATTGTTCATGACGATAATGGGATTTAGCAAAGAAAATCAAAAAAGGAGGTTTATCCGAGAGAACAATACTGGGGTTGTGGTGCTCTTTGTGGCAGGTGTACGGTGTTCATACTGCCTGCTTTTCGCCTGGCAGAACTTGCATCTTCGTCATACCCGAGTGTTGAGAGAACGTTTGCATAGGATGACCATGCAAGGGTTGATCCACCGTTTATGGTGATCGATCGCTCAAGTGCGGTTTTTGCCTCTTCAAACCTGCCTTCATCTGCCAGGATTTTTCCATAATGTAGCCAGGCTGATGCATTGTCTGAATCAAGAGAAGTTGCTTTTTCCAGGGCTGTAATCGCTTCTGCCCGCATTCCAGCGGCCTCAAGGGCTTCTCCATATCCAGACCAGGTGGATGCGGTACTGCCCGGAAGCCCGGTCGCTTGTCCGAGTATCGATACCGCATCAGCATACCTCTTTATTGCAAGGAGTGCCTTGCCATATCTCGAAAGGATAGAGGTATCAGAAGGATCAAGATCCTGAATCCTTTCATAGGCTGACACTGCTGATGAGTATGATCCAAGCGAGTAGAGAGTGTCTGCATATCCCTTCCATGCATTGACATCCCCGGAATCCAGGTCGATGGCCGACTTATAGGCATCTGCTGCCTCTTCTAAAAACCCGAGCCTGCCTAGTGATTCACCACGGGCAACATAGTCAGCACTGGTAAAGGTTGCGATCTCATCTGATTGTATGTAAATAGTATAATCCTCCGGGTAAAACTTCTCACCGGTTGCAGATCCGGAGTTTTCACTCATAAGGGCCTTGAGATAATCAAAATCATACACAATATCACCACCCGGGATTGTAAGGGTCAGTTTCGGATAGTAGATGGTGGGCTTGTTGTACGTATGGGACGTTTTTGCCTGGTTCGAGGTCTCTTTATCTCCAAACTCCCAGAGAACCCCGGTTACTGCTCCTGGATCCGGAATTACAAACTGGACCGTGAAGGGAACGGCCCCTTCTCTCGGAGTGCAGTACGGCCAGGTCTCTGCTGTGCTGCATGCGGGGAGGGATGTTAAGAGGAGAAGAAAGAAAAAAACGATTATATGTCTGATAGATCCGTGTCTATCGTCTCTATTCTCTGTATTTTTCATCATAAATGCAGCGTACTGTAGTGAAAGACAGGATAAAACTCTTCTCCTATTGCCCGGTTCCTGCAGGTTTGGGGGATCATTCAAGGCAGATATGGCATAAATTCGCTCCAGGTTCGTCTGATAATCCTCTCTGCCACCTCTTCTGCTGCTTTCTGAACCGGGGGTGATATCATCTCTCCAAATTCCCGGGAGAGTACCTGTATTCCGATGATTACAATCTCTGTACAGGCGGGAGCCAGAAATGAAGCCAGGGTACTTAATGAGGACTGGTGAGTGCCCCATCCGGCGTCTGATATCAGGGAAGGGGATACCGTCCTGATTGCCCCGGGAAAGAGACCCATATCTGCAGCATCAACAATAACAAGGAGATCAGGTGCAATGGTCCGGATCTCCCTGGTAAAGTTCTCGGGTGCCGTGTATGCCGGAATGACGGTCCATCGATCCCCTGCTGTTGCATACACCAGTTCTGCCACGATGAGGCCGGCTTTATCATCAGATGCAAGTGGATTGCCGATACCAAGGAGTATATCTGTCATATTACTATTGTAATAATCCTGTAATTTAATGTACCAATCCCGTATATCAGGGAAAAATTTAACCTTTTTGGTGATAAACAAAGTATACTATGGAACTGGCCGAATCGCTTGAGGATATGGTTACTATTCCGTATCCCCAGCACCCTCATTGTGCAACGGTCCTGGTACTTGATACCTCGTCTTCGATGGATGGAACGAAGATACATGAGTTAAATGAGGGGTTACAGATATTCACCAGTGAACTTCTGGCCGATGAACTGGCGAGAAAACGGGTTGATGTTGCTATAGTCACCTTTGGAAGCAAGGTTCTCGTGGCCCAGGAATTTACCGGGATGAGTAATTTTACTCCCCCAACTCTTACTGCCCGTGGATTCAGTCCGATGGGAGAGGCAATTTTAACAGGGATTGATCTCGTGCGGGATCGAAAAGAGGAGTACCGGGCTATGGGCGTTGATTACTACCGGCCCTGGATCTTTGTGATAACCGACGGGTATCCAACAGACATGAGAAGGGGAGATGAGAGATGGAACCGGGTTATTGAGGCAGTCCACGGGGGAGAAGCAGAACAAAAATTTCTCTTCTGGATGCTTGGTGTTGATCCGGCAGACATGCAGATATTGCATGAGATATCGCCAAAAAACCGAACACCGCTGAAACTCAAAGAGGCTAGGTTTGCAGATATGTTCATGTGGCTCTCAAAAAGTCTTACAAAGATCTCTGATTCACGGATCGGTGATGATATCATACTTGAAAGCCCGGTTGGTCCGGAAGGATGGGGCATTATATCGTTATAACTGAGTTTTTTTGAATTTCACTGGTTCGTCATCCATGTCTAACAATCCCTCACTATGAAACACGTAGGTACGCATAACGGGAGAACCGCTCGGATTTATGGCTCCTGTGTACAGGGTGCAAGCCACGAGAGGGAAGGGAAGGAATGCGAGGACTCCTGGGCAGGTGAGGTTTTACCGGATAACGGGTCCATACGGGCACTCATCGCGGTATCAGATGGTCTTGGATCTGCATTGTATGCAAAACTTGGTTCTTCCATTGCGGTCTCTTCTGCTCTTTCTCACCTGGAAGCGAACAGGGGAGCGGTCTTTGAGGCTGCCTGCCATGCAAGGAGTGAACTGTACTGCATTGCGCAAGATCTGGGTATCAGTCCCCGCGACCTCGCCTGTACATTAATCGTTGCAGAACTTACGCCGGAAAGGGCTGCAGTAGCACATATCGGGGATGGCATCGTTATCGGCAAGGCAGAAGATTCCGATGAATATCTTCTCATATCCGGCCCGGGTCCGTCTGAGTATGTTAACGAGGTTATTCCCCTCACTGCTGATGATAGTATTGATTCTATCAGGTGCACGGAAGTTACAGGAATAACGGTATTAGCGACTGCAACAGACGGGTGTCAGGGTGCACTTTCTACCCGGAAAGATGGCAATATTGAGCTCTTTACTCCCTTTGTATCTCCCCTTTTTACATACTTTACCCGGACTCCTTTACCAGATGTCGGATCCTCTGACCTGCAAACTCTGCTCTCCGGAGGGAAGGTACAGATGGTATCTGATGATGACAAAACGCTTGTCATTGCTGTTATTACCAAAGAAACCGGTGACAATGTTTTGGTAACCTGACAGAAACAGCCATTTCTTGCGGTGGTATCTTCTAAAGATGAGATGTGATGCAACAAAAGCAACCTGTCTTGAGCCTTGATTCTGATACCCTGCGGATATACCGGCAGGACGGGGTTACGCGGTATCGCGAAACGATACGTCTGTACAATACCGGGAATGGAATATTAATCGGCTCTATCCATCCCTCTTCACCCTGGATCCAGGTTCTTATCCCGAGAATTGAGACCCCATACCTCCATATTCTTTCAATCTCTCTTGCTCTGGATCAGGTACCAGATACCGAAACGATAACCGGCTCGATTACCATCGTCTCTAATGGCGGGACCCGGACTATCAGTATTGAACTGGTAAAGAAGGATCCTCTCAAACCGGTTCTCTCCATTCATCCCAGGAGGATATTTCTCCGGGAGGTTGACCGATCCCGCGAGAGTACCCATGCGGTCACACTTCAAAATGCTGGTAAAGGGATGCTCTTTGGAAGCATTACATCCCTGGTACCCTGGCTTACACCCGGAAAAGAGAGGTTTTCTATCTCTGATTCAGAAGAGATAACCCTGACTCTCAACCCGGGTATGGCACCACAAAGATCACTCTGTACCGGGTTTTTAGACATCGTATCTGATGGCGGACAGGAGCGTGTCTTTGTTACGGTCTCCTTTGCAAAAGATAAGAACCCGAAACCAGTACTCTCTCTTCCGGTCACGACTCTTCCGGTCAGGATAACGGGAACGTGCAGACAGCATGAGTGCACTCTTGTTATCAGAAATTCCGGGACCGGTATTTTGTCAGGTACCATTACCTCATCATCTCCCAAAATATCGGTTCAGCCATCGCAATTTTCCCTGCGGGATGAGCAGAAGATCCTGGTTTTGGTACAGGAAAGTGGTTATTCCGGCCATGCTTCCAGACCACTTCTCACGATAGTATCAAACGGTGGTGAAAAGACCGTGCCTGTTCTGCTGCTTTGCCCAAAACAGAGATCCAACACATTCCGACCCCCCCGCAAAAAAAATCGCAAAATACAGTTGTATGACGAGTTTGCGAATCAGGTACGGCTTACTGCGACCGGGAAGAGCGGGGGTGAAGGAGAGATTTTTCTGATTGATGGCCGGGATAATCTCTGTGCAAAGATATTTTTTGCAAACAAAAAGACTCCTTTCCTGACCAGGAAGATACAGGCAATGGTCGACAATCCCCCTCCCGGTGATGTCTATGAGCATCTGGCCTGGCCAGTATCTCTGCTCTATGATTCGAAAGAGAAGAACTCATTGGCAGGTTTCGTGATGCAGCGGGTGCATACCGGTGAGTATCTCCCCCTCCATCACTATTATGATCCCGAGGACCGTGCATCAATACCCTGCAGCCATACTCCTGATTCGGATCGCCAAATGGTATACCGGATTGCATCAAGACTGGCTTTTGTTGTTCATGAAATTCATGCAGCAGGTCATTGCATCGGCGATCTCAGGGAGACAAATATCTTTGCGAACGTGTCAGGTTCTGTAATTCTTATCGACTGTGATTCCTTTCAGGTACGGGACAGGGATAAAAAACAGGTTTTTTCCTGCGAGGTTGGAACCGGTGAGTATCTTCCTCCTGAACTCCTTGATCTTGATCTTGCCAAAAAAAAACCTGACCGGTACCATGCTGATCTGTATGCACTGGCTGTTTTAATCTTTAAATTGCTGATGAATGGTGTTCATCCATTCCAGGCGAAAGGACAGATGCTCATATCTGCTCCTACAACGATTGACAAGGTACGGGTTGGGTGTTTCTCGTTTGCACGACCACGGCGGGGAATCTTACCACCTGATTACGCACCTGATTACTCTCAAATACCTGGCCCTGTTGCCGCTCTCTTCTCCCGTTGTTTCATTGACGGGTATCATGTTCCATCCCGGCGTCCCGGTGCAGCGGAGTGGTACAGTGTATTACAAGGAGTATCCGGATACGGGAGAATACCCGTTTCCCGTTTGGATTGCCCGGCGGGGTCTTTTATGTCTCCGGGAAAGACGATTGTTCCCCTGAGAAAGAAGGCATTCGAGCAGCCGGATAGACGACCCGTTATTCATAAACCACACCAGGAAACGGAAACGGTATCCCTCTCCCTCTCGCGGCAGGATCTCTGCTATACTTCTGAAAAGAAACGTATCGTTCTAAAAAACCGGCTTTTTCAATCAGGGAAGAGGTCTCTTTGGACAATACAGGAAAGCAGGTCTCTTGTTGCCACAGTCTATCATGCTTCCGGTGCCCCGGAGAGTATAAAAGAGAAGATCACGGTCATGATACGAAATCCCCCGCCTGATTCCCGACTGTGCAAGGCACTTTCATGGCCACAGGCAGTATTGTACCGGGATCCGGATTGTTCTATTCCTATCGGATATTTGATGCATGCTACCGATAGAACCCGGTTTTTTGAGATACACACCTGTTATGATCCTGCAGACCGTATTGCCAGGTTTTCTGAAGAATTTTCATTCCGCCATCTCATCATCACCGGTGCAAATCTTGCCGGTCTGATCGCCTCGTTGCATACCGGTGGTCACCGGGCTGCAGGAAGTATGAGTATCAGGAGTCTTTTGGTCTCTAAAGACTGTTCCGTCCATCTGATTCACAGCGACGCGTTTCAGGTACGGGATCCGGATACCGGTCTGTTTCTTCCTGCCGGAGCTCTTGAGAATGATCTGACTCCCCCGGAATGGAGGAATGAGAAAAATATTTCTGATAAGACCGATCGTTATCCCGCAGATCTCTTCGGACTTGCAGTATTACTCTTCCGGTTGCTGATGGATGGGGTTCATCCCTTCATGATTGCGCCGGATGAGAAAAGAAAAGAACAAACCCTGTCTGATCGGATTCGAGAGGGTCTGTATCCTTATACTGCGAGGAATGATATTCGTCCTCCTCTGTTTGCTCCCTCCTATACCCGCATCCCTCTTCCCATCAGGACACTATTTGATGCATGTTTCTTTAAAGGAGATGATCCTGACCGGCGCCCCTCAGCTCATCTCTGGCATACAACCTTAAGCGAGGTTTCCCGGGAAATTCTGCAATGTTCACGAGACAAGACGCACTGGTTCATGCCTGATACCGGATCCTGTCCCTGGTGTTTTCTTGAATCGCCAGATATTATCCCCGATCCAAAATCCCGGGAAAAAAGCAGGGAGAATACCAGAGATAATGATCCGGTATCAGAACGGGATACGGAAGAGGTACAGGTCAAAAAAGGTATACTCTGCACCTCTCCCATAAGAGAGAAGGTTTTTGTTTGCGAACCAAACAATACTCTTTCACCTAGTTATTCGCTCTATTATGATCTCTCAACCCTTCTCCTGTATCTCATTGATTTGCCGTTTATGCCGCACCTCCGTCTCCTTGCCAATCCACGGGTTTCAGAAAAAAATCTGCTGCCAGTGAGAGCAGATTCACTGTCATCCCTCAATCCCGTTCCTTCCTCCTCTATAACCCCGGGATCCATGGTACCTGGTGGATACCTGCATCACCAGCCAGAGATGAATGGTATGAACCCGGTCTCCCCGGATGATAGCAGTGATAAAAAAAATGGTACCGCCTGTCTCTCTGGTGATTCCGGAAATGGTATCCTGGCCGTAAAAATGACTGTAGGTGGTGTATTACAGAGAGAACAAAAAGAAGAATGCAGTTTGATTCATGGAACAACTGAAAGGGTCTCTTTTGGAGAGAAACAAAGGGGGCCTCATGAAAAAAACTCTATCCTTTCCGATAGAGACAAGAGAAACTCCTCAAAATCAGAAATTCCTGACCCTGGGGATTGTATCTCATCCTCGTTGCAGGTACTGGGATCCCGTTCTTTTACCGGCACATTTAGAAAGGCAGATACAAAGCGCGCTGCTGTATTGCTGCAGTGGCTATGGAATGAGTGTGATAACAATCCTGTTATCCGTGTGTATGAGGGGGATGATACTCTCTCATGTAACGATGATCTTTCTCTAATGACGCTTATCGATGAATTTCACTGGCATTCCACTCTTGAACGGCAGAAAGGAATGGTACCGTTCATCTTAAATGTGGACAGGGATGAAGAGATGTCCATGATGCAGGCAGATCCACCGTATTGCCTGCCTACGGTTATTCCTGTCCGGGTGATTCCCGACAATGGGAGGAGTACAGCCATATTCGGTATCGAAAGCAAGGAATCCCGGTATGTAACGAGTTCGATCGTAAAAGATACCTGGAAACGGATTTTGTCGTTTGTGAAAAGAACCGATGAGATCCGTTGAGGGATATATACCTCGCGGTCTCTTTTAATCAGTGAACGGGAGGGATCATGATAATACGCAAGCATTATCGTCTCTTACATCATAATGACGGTAATACCGATGAAGACGATACTGTTTATCGATGATAATGAAGCGCTTCAGTCAGTTTACAAAGATGCATTCGAGCGGTTGAATTACCATATCATCTCTGCATATAGCGGACAGTCAGGTCTTGCACAGCTTGAGGATATCATTCCGGACCTGGTTATTCTTGATATCATGATGGAGCCGATGGATGGCTGGATGGTCCTTTTAGAGATGCGAAAGGAGAAGGATCTCACGACTCTTCCGGTTATTGTCATGACTGCGAAATCTCTTCATCCCCATGAGATTATTTCGTACGGTGAGCTCATTAACGGATATATTACCAAGCCACTCCGGCTTACTGATATCAGGAAACTGCTTGATAGCTTCTGGGAAGAGTGGCAGTCTATTCAGGAAACTGCTGCGGGCGCACGGGAACGGGGTATTTCAGGAGAGATAATCAGGGAGTATATGATTCTTCGAAACCAGACACGGGTTATTCAGGAGATGCTTTCCTATATAGAACAGATGTTTGAAGTTCCCGGGATGGATGATACCTGTGGGCAGATGCTTGAGCCTGAACTGAATATCATCAGGGAATTACTGGCAAAAAAGAACGAGAATTACCGGGTTATCCAACAAAAATTGAGATGATATGATCTTTTTTTTTCAGGATACCGTGTTTTCATGGAATATCTGGTCTCATCTTTTCTGTGTCCGCTTCCTGGAAACACTCTTTAGTCGGGTGGAAGAGAATTTTCAATTCTGGTTTGGTAAGAACGAGCCGATGTTGGTATGAACCGATCCTGAGTTTCAGCGTAAAAACCGGGAAAAAGATAATACTATTGAGAGAATAGATGCGTCGACCGGGACTCGAACCCGGGTTTAGGCGTTGGCAACGCCTAGTGATGACCACTACACTATCGACGCAGTGAAAAGTGCTCCATAACATTGTCAGTCAATGATTAAAATAGTATCGATTTCCTTCTGATTTGATGGGAAGAGTAAAAAAATAGATATATTAACCAATGATCCGAATCGTACCTGTATGGTATCATGATTCCATTGATGATAGACTGTACTAACCGACAGATCGTCATCTTTGGGGGGGGTCGGGTAGGGGCCAGAAAAGCTTCATATTTCCTGCAAAAGTCCAACGTTACGGTCTACAGCACGATGTTTTGTGATACTTTTGATACTCTTACCGTACAAAAGGAGTATGTAACCGTAACCGATCTAACCCGGGAGGATCTGATTGGAATCATCACAGGAGCGTTTCTTGTCATTACTGCTACATCTGATCCGAATATCAACTCAGAGATAACAGCCCTCTGCAGGTCTCTTGGAATACTGGTGAATAACGCTGATGGAGATGTTGGTGACGTTTTTCTGCCTTCCCGTATTCAGGGAGACGAATATTGTATTGCGATAAGCACCGATGGAAGCAGCCCGGCAGTCTCACGGTTTGTACGACATCATCTCGAGGAACATTTCATGGCCGATCTTCCCTACCTGGATCCTATGGTCCGCCTTCAGAAACGGCTTCGCACCCGGTTAAAAGAGACAATAACGGATCAGGCCAGAAGAAAGCAGATTGTATGGCAGGTACTGTGTGATATCGAGGTACAAGAGATGCTGTGCATTAATGAGGAGACAGCCTGGCATATGGTATCAGGGAGATATCTGCATGAAACGTGATCTTTATGCACCGTTTACAATTGCCGGGGTATCTCATCATCAGGGCAGTGTCTCTGAGATCGAACAATTTCGTTTTCCTGATGAAGAGGAATTTTTACGCGATCTCGGCAGGTTCATCCCGGGAGTGATGCTTCTGCAGACCTGCAACCGGGTGGAGGTGTATGCCGAGGCAGATGCAGCCCTGCTTTCTTCTCTCCTGCATGAAAGAGGAAGGACCGGTTTTTTTATCAGGGAGGATTCAGAGGCTCTTCTCCACCTCCTTGAACTTGCAGCCGGGATCGACTCAATGATTATCGGTGAGGATCAGATACTTGGCCAGATTAAAAAGATGCTCCTTTGTGCCGAGGATGCCGGAACCGCAAGTCCGTTATTGAGCCTCTCTATCAAGAAGGCGATTCACGTAGGAACCGATGTACGAACCCAGACGAAGATAAACAAGGGTGCGGTATCGGTTGGTTCTGCAGCGGTTCAGCTGGCAGAGGATCAGATCGGAAGTCTTGCCGGAAAGCACATTCTTGTTGTCGGGAGTGGAGAGATGGGTCTGCTTGTTGCCCAGGCTCTTGCTGCAAAGGAACTTTCAGCCATCTATGTTGCAAATCGTACCTTTGATCGAGCATGCCGCCTTGCCCATAAGATCTCTGGCACGGCCGTAAAATTGGATGATCTCTACCGGTATATTACGCTCTCTGACGTGGTTATCTGTTGTACTGCCGCTCCCCATCCTGTCATCAGGTATCAGGAGCTTCTTGAGGCGATGCGGGGACGATCCTGGCCTCTTGATGGAACAAAAAAGCCCCTGATCCTTATTGATATTGCCCAGCCGCGTGATGTTGAGAGTGAAGTTGTCGGGATAGATAATGTCTGGCTCTTTACGATTGATGATCTGCGGGAGGTGAATAAAAAGACGGCAGATACCAGAAAAAGCGAGGCAGAACTTGCAAAACAGTATGTCAGGAATGAACTGCAGCGTTTCATCAGGCAGTTTAACCGGAGATCTGCGGATCAGGTTCTTGCCAGACTTCATTCCTGGGGTGATGCCATCAGGATCCGGGAACGGGATCGGGCAATATGCCGCCTCTGCGCCGGTGATGACCGCACAAAAGAGATTGTTGATGATCTTTCCCGGGCCCTTGTAAAGAAGTTGCTTGCAGATCTTACCTCTGCCATTAAAACCTCGGCAGAAGAAGGAGATCTGGATCATGCAAAAGAACTGGTGAACGCGATAACGAACGGAGGAGGAGTATGTTCCCAACCCGACGAATGAGGAGAATCAGAAGAAGAACCATACAGCCACTTGTCAGGGAGACCCTGATTACCAGGGATGATCTTATTGCACCACTTTTTATTGATGAGAATGCTGCTGACCCGGTCCCAATTGTATCCATGCCAGGCCAGTTCAGGTTTCCTGTAACTATGGCCGGAATCATAGCAGGACGAATCCGGGATGCCGGGTTGCGGTCAGTCATCCTGTTTGGCATTCCTTCCAGAAAAGATGCCTGGGCAACCGGAGCCTATGCACATGACGGCGTTATACAGAAAGCGGTACGCGAGATTCGCTCTGCAGTTCCTGATATGGTGATTATCACCGATCTCTGTGCTTGTGAGTATACCGATCACGGACACTGCGGGATTTTACCAGATCAATGCTTCGAACCTGAACCAGAGAACGATATCTCACTGGATCTGATGCAAAAGATTGCAGTCTCACAGGCAGAAGCGGGGGCAGATGTTGTTGCACCATCCTGCATGCTGGATGGGATGGTTACCTCAATTAGGAATGCACTTGATATGGCAGGTTTTTATAATGTTGCCATCATGTCGTACTCGTCAAAGTTTGCGAGTGCGTTATATGGTCCTTTTCGTGAGGCTGCAGACTCAGGTTTCTCTTCCGGAGACCGGACCACGTACCAGATGGATGTGGCGAATGGCAGGGAAGCGTTCTTAGAGTCAGAACTGGATGCAGCGGAAGGAGCAGATTTTCTGATGGTCAAACCGGGAGGATGGTTTCTTGATGTGGTCAGGGATGTTCAGGAGCTGGGTCTGCCGGTTGTGGTGTTTCAGGTATCTGGGGAGTATGCAATGATAAAAACTGCTGTAGAAAAAGGCTGGCTTGATGAACGAAAAACAGTGATGGAGAGTCTTATTTGTATAAAACGGGCAGGTGCCACTCTTATCATCACGTATTTTGCCGAGGATGTATGCAGGTGGTTACATGAGGTCTGATAGCATGCAGGTGAGTGAGATATTATTCAGGAAAGCAAGAGAGATGATGCCGGGCGGTGTAAGCAGCCCGGTACGTGCGATTAAACCCTATCCGTTTTATGTTACCCGGGGGAAGGGATCACGGATAGAGACGGTGGATGGTGACGAATACATTGATTGCTGCTGCGGATATGGTCCCCTTATCCTTGGGCATACCCATCCGGCAGTAATGGATGCATTAATGGCACAGATACAGGATGGATGGCTGTATGGGACACCCACCGAGAAGGAGCTCTCTCTCGCGTCGCGTATCATCTCTGATCATCCTTCGGTTGATATGGTGCGTTTTGTCTCCTCCGGGTCTGAGGCGACCATGGCTGCGATACGGCTCGCACGGGGATTTACCGGCAGACCTGATATAATCAAGATAGAAGGCGGATTTCATGGTGCCCATGACGGGGTCCTGGTCCAGGCGGGATCAGGATGCACAACACTCGGGCAGCCTGATTCTGCAGGTATTAATCCAGATGTCGTCTCCCATACCCGCCAGGTCCCCTTTAACGATATCGAGGCACTCACGACAATGCTCGCGGCAGACAGCAGCCGTATTGCTGCAATTATCCTGGAACCGGTCATGGGAAATATCGGATCGGTTCTTCCTCTTGACACGTATCTTGAGGAGGTGCGGGCAGTTACCCGGGAACACGACGTCCTTCTTATCTTTGACGAGGTAATTACCGGGTACCGGCTTGGAATCGGCGGGGCACAGGTGGCATACGGGATCTCTCCTGATCTTTCAACCTTTGGGAAGATTATCGGAGGGGGTTTGCCCATCGGTGCTATTGGGGGCAGCAGGGATATCATGGAGATGTTTGCCCCGGCTGGTCCGGTCTACCAGGCCGGGACGTACTCCGGCAATCCCTTAAGTCTCGCTGCCGGTGAGGCTGCTCTTAATTATTGCATCGATAATCCTGATATCTATGACAGGATGGAAGCATATACCCAGGTTATCGGAGAAGGTATCACTGACCGGGGAGGATCGTTTGTTCAGACCGGATCCATGTTTTCATATTTCTTTACTGAACAACCGCCTGTCGACTATGCTTCTGCAAAGAGGGCTGATACAAAGCGTTTCTCAATATTCTGGAAAAAGATGCGTGATTGTGGAATTTTTCTTCCTCCTTCCCAGTTTGAGACCTGCTTCCTCTCTGCAGCTCATTCGGATGCAGATATAAGAGAGATCTGCACGGCTTTTGATACATGCCTGTAAGAATTGGTACACGGGGTTCCCGGCTTGCTCTTGCCCAGGCATCAACGGTCAGTCGTCTGCTTGAGAAGAAAGGAGTAGAGACGAGTCTGGTAATCGTGAGTACGGCTGGTGATGAGATAACCGGGGTGCCACTCCATGCGATTGGGGGATCAGGGGTCTTTGTCAGGGCCCTTGATGATGCACTAACCCGAGACGAGATTGACATTGCGGTCCACTCGATGAAAGATATTCCTGCAGAACGACCTTTTAACCTTACTATCGGCGCTATTCTTCCGAGGGATTCACCTGCCGATTTTTTAGTATCTGAGAAGGATTTAAATCAGATCATCATCATCGGAACATCAAGTACCAGAAGAACGGCTCAGATAAGGCGTCATCTGCCTGGAACGGTGATCCGATCGCTCCGGGGTAATGTTGATACCAGGCTTAAAAAGTTACATGCGAACGAGTATGATGCGATTATCCTGGCCGAGGCAGGGGCAGAGAGACTCGGTCTCTCGCTTCCCGGTACAAGGCTCAATCCAGCTCAATATGTTCCATCCCCCAACCAGGGGACCATCGCTATCGTCTGCAGACGGGAAAGCGGGATTGAATCAATCGTATCAGAGATTGATGATCTCAAAACAAGACAGGACACCATGATTGAACGGGCCGTGATGGAGCAGATTGAAGCCGGATGTTTCACCCCGCTCGGTGTCTATGTAAAAGACCAGTACCTGATTGCAGAGGTCCTCTCTCTTGACGGAGTAGAGCAGTACCGGGTTGAGGAGAAGGTAACCGGTCTCCTGCAGGCAGAAGAGATTGGAAAGGAGATAAGACAGGGGGCATCCCACCTGATAGAGGATGCATACCAACAACTGGGGATATCACGATGAATAGTCTCGGGAATAAAACCGGAAAAGTCTTCCTCGTTGGTTCCGGGCCAGGGGGTCTTGATATGATGACGATTCGGGCACGCGAGGTGATTGATGCTGCCGATGTCATCCTTTATGATCAACTCCCGGGAGATGAAGTCCTTGCTTCTCTCCCAAGCCAAGCTCTTTGTATCGATGTCGGGAAGTATGGATCACACCATACAAAGGAGCAGGATGAGATTGAGAACCTGATGGTCACCCATGCAAACCAGGGAAAAGCGGTAGTCAGGCTAAAGGGAGGTGATCCTTTCGTCTTTGGACGCGGAGGCGAGGAGCTTGAGACGCTCCGGAAGCACGGGATACCGGTTGAAGTGGTACCAGGTATCACGAGTGCCATTGCCGTTCCGGCTTCTGTCGGGATTCCGGTAACCCATCGTGCCTATGCATCGCAGGTTACCTTCCTGACGGGAAATGAGGATCCCACAAAGGAAGAGTCTGCTATTGACTGGGAATGGCTTGCCCGATCCCCGGGAACAATCGTCATCCTGATGGGAGTAAAGAACCTTGCAAAGATTGCAGATACTCTGGTGGCATACGGGAAAAGATCGGATACCCGGGTAGCGGTTATTGAACAGGGGTTTCGGCCAAACCAGCGTGAGACCATTGGAACCCTTGCTGATATCGGGGCAAAGACAGACGAAAGAGGGGTTCATCCCCCTGCCATTATCGTCATCGGAGGGGTCGTCAGTCTGTACGATCCCAACGCAGAACGACTCATCCATGGTTCATAACGAAATCCCCTGTGTACTGGTTTTATTGGACTTCCAACTCCTGATAATCGGGTTTTAACTATGATAGTATCGGCTCAGTGATGATATCAGGCGAACCGGTTCTTCCTGCACTGATGCAGGATAGGATATGAAAACTGGCTTTTTTCATATCATACAACCGGATATCCCTCGTGTACCGTATGTATCCTGTAAAAAGTGGGCATGTCCCGGACAGGGTCCGGCGATGTGATTTCATAACACTTAAAGAATGGGAATCGGCAGATAGGAAGGGTCATAAAGATACGTAACACCATCGCATGGAGTATTCCAGTAATATCCATAATCTTTTGAACTGCCATCGTTGTACCGGACTGTGACAACGACAACTTCTTTTCCGCAGCCTGCATCGGTAATCTGAACTGAGGATCCCGGTTTTGTCTTTAAAGCATACTGGCGGGGAGAATTACTACTCCCGCTTGCACAGACCGTTATGGTATCAATAAGGGAATTTTCCTCGCCCCCGATGTTTCGGATAAAGTAACTCCCCTCATGAAACGATACATCAAGGGTGATTGTTTTATTCTCTGATGTCAGAAAAGGCGTATCTTGTAGTGTGATCTTTTTCTGTATCTCATCAACCGGTGATGAGGGTTGCGATTCGAGTGGTAATCGGGTCCCGGACGGCAATACTGCATCCTGTCTGGTACTGAAATTTTTATCATACACAACCGCAATAGTGCCGTCTTTGAACTGCGCAGCCAGCGTGACTGTCTCTCCGATATCCCTGACCGGAACCGTACAGGTTGCACCAACCTGAATTGCAAGCGGTAGTCGTGAACTAATACCGCCATCCTGATGGATTCCAATACATTCAACCTCACCCAGATCATGCCCTCCCATAAGGGTTACGAGATACTGGTCGTCTATTTTCTCGACAGTTAATGCCGGGCCATACGGAGGATACGGAGGAGATGACAGCATGAGGATTATCAGGTAAAAACCCGCAGACAGGATAATTATCAGTATGAGACAAGAGAAAACTGAACAAAAAGACTGTACCGATGAGATCTGTTGAAATTCTTTCAGGCCAAGATAGATGAGATAACCTGACCAGAATACGAAAACCATTACAACTCCCATTAGTAACAAGGGATCTGTACCTCTCCCGGTTATACGTATTAGTAATAATATGGGCATTAAAAACACACACGGCGTTACTCCGTAAAAAAATGCCTTGCATGTTTCAGAAACGCCTTTTTTTCCTTTACAGATTCGTGTTGTTATCATAAGGATTCCCAGGGCAGGGAATTGAGAAACGATGAAAATTCCTAAGCAGAATAAAAGCATATATCCCAGATACCAAAAGGAAAAACCAGCACTTATTACCTGGTCAGTGAAAAGAACAAAAATTCCCAGGAAAACCATGATCCCAGAGAGAACGATATAATACAGGAACGCTGGGAACAATCCTGTTTGTGCGAGTGTTTTTATCGTCTTTTTTGGGGAGATTGAGAGGCTTCCAAGGGTAGATATGAAAAACCGTATCTGATGTAACACATGAGTCTGTTTCATCTTTCACCTAATCTGTTTCGTTTATCATCACTGTCATGATATCTTTGAGGATAGATAGATAATGATTGTGTTTTCTCTATATAATGAGGAATGTGCGATTTACTGCTCTCGTTACGCCGTAATAAAAGATGATTGAATGAGATAATGAAAAAATCAGAGAATAGGATAATCCGACCTCTTCTGTTTTTAAGGTATATGAGATTGAACCAGATTCAAAAGATGTTGAAAACGTGTTCTCTGTTTCATTCTAACGGTCTCTCTTCAGTTATTTTGATGATGAGTGATCCTGGGTTAAGGGTTATGATGAGAGGAAGGGCACGATCTCTTTCCATTGGTCTATTTTTTCATCGAGCCGCATCTTCGCATAGGCAGGGCTTGTTGAGGGAAGAATAAGGAGATGCGGGTATCCGGCATTCATGATATCAGAGAAGAACCGGTGGAAATAATATTCTGAACCGGTTCGCCCATTTAATGCAATACACCTGATAGAAAGGTTTTCTGCGAGCAGTTCCCTGATATTATTGGGGATGGGATCCTGTATCGCGGCATCACTGCTGTTTGTACGCGAACAGAAAAAGAGAACATCCCAAAGGAGAATTTTGAATTCGGCAAGACGGGTGATTCTTTCTCTGTAGGCAAGTGCTGCCGGGATATCAAGTATTTCCTGGATAATCTGCCAGAACTGGTTCCTGGGATTTCCGTAATATTCTCCTTTTTGTAGCGACGAAAGACTGGGATAGGATCCTAGGATGAGGAGTACCGGTTGTTTACTCCCTGCAGGCAGGAGACCACCCATGATTCCGGTTCTGCGGTCTGGATTGTTCTGGTTGCTCTTCATGGTACAAATTCAATGGAGATTGTTGAGAAAACCGGCCTGAACTTCATAGATTTCAATTATTTTCTCTCTTCTTATAAGGCGCGCAAGGATTATGGGATCATGGTGTCTTCTTGTACCGGAAGGTATGGGGTTTGGATCTGGAAATACTGGAATAAAACGGTTCTGTAGGATAATATACCGCCATAACCAATGAAGAGGAATTCTTCACCTGTAGATAGAATAATCTGGTAGCGGTATAGGAATCCATCCTGATTCGTGATTACGGATTCTCATCAGTCAGGATCCGATACTGCAATTTTTTTCATAGTTACCATAAATCCTTTGTTATTGTTCTGCCTATATCCTAGTATGCCAGCAATGGAGGATTAAAATGAAACCCGTTTATCTCACTACCGTAGCGGTTATTGTACTGCTTATATGCATAACCGCACTCCCTGCAGGAGCAGATGTGGGCACGACGATCACCAAGTCAGCATATCTCTCTGCAGGGTCGTTTCCGTATCAGACCCAGATCCAGATCTCGTCTGATGCACGTATTGATCTCTATGCTCCTGCTGGAGCGGATTTTGACCTGTATGCGAAACAGGGTGGTAACTGGCCGTCGTACACCAGTTACAAGTACGATTATACCATTGCAGAGACAGGCCCGTCCCAGTACAAGCACATGGATGTCGGTCCGGGACTCTGGTATTTCAGTATTGATCCGGTATATGGCAGTGGAACGTTCACCTTTACAGCAAAGAACCAGCAGGTATCCCCGCTACCAACACCACCATTGCCACCAACCCCTCCGATTACTCCGGTGCCTACGTATCAACCTATTCCCGGCCCCTGTAACCCGACAGATACCAGTTCAAAGACCGGTTATCTTGATCAGTACCGATATGACTACTATACGTTCCCGGTGACCAGTACCCGGACGGATCTCATCTGGCAGCTCTTTGGTCCGCAGAATACCCGGCCGGTTGGCTATGCCCTTATGGCTTCCTCACCCACGGCAGATGCAGATTTTAACATCTATGTCTCGTATAACACGTACCCTACCGAGTCACGGTATGACTGGGCAGATACCTCGTATGGACCGGATGGATATGTCTCGATCAAGAGCCCGAAGACAGGATATTACTATGTCATGGTCAAATCGCTGAAGGGGAGTGGCAGTTACCAACTCAACTACCAGACTTTCAACTGCTATTCCCCCACACCCACGACAACACCGCCAGTGCCCTGTCCTCCTATCTACCAGTCAACCAAGAGTGGTAACCTGAACCAGGGCGGATATGATTACTACTCGTACTCAGTCGGTGGTTACCGGACCCTTCTTACCTGGAAACTGACCGGACCACAGCGGACCCGGCCGGTAGGCTATGCCCTTATGGCAGCCTCACCCACGGCGGATGCAGATTTTAACATCTACATCGCACGGAACCGGTATCCGACCCAGACCAATTATGACTGGGCAGATACGTCTTTTGGACCGGATGGGACTATCGAACTACCCTACCCGTCAACCGGAACGTATTACGTGATGGTTCTGGCAAAGAGCGGATCGGGATCCTATACGCTTGACCAGAAATCGTATAATTGTGACGGGGGTTGCAGTCCTTCCTATGATTATGGAGACCAGGGAACCCTGGCAACGGGTGCATTTGATCAGTATTCATTTGATCTTTCCGGATCAAAGAAACGGCTTCGGTTTGATCTGACCGGCCCTGTATCTGGGTATACTGATTTTAACCTGTATGTAGCCCGGAATCGGAACCCGAGTCCGACTAACTATGACTGGGCCGACAGATCCTTTGGACCGAATGCCGTAGTTGAGATCACCAATCCCCTAAACGGCAAGTACTACGCCAGGGTCTATGCAACCCGGGGTAGTGGTTCATACAACCTTCGGACCAGGAGTTACAACTGCTAATACCGTTTCTCTCTCCCTTTTTTTGGGAGACTTTTATCAGGAGCAGGACAGTCAATGATCGCAGGAGCTCTCTAAATCCCTTTTTTTCTCCTGGTTTTACATCACTGAATAGCTGGCGAGAAGAGGTCTGAAGATCCGATAACCCTCAAAAATATTCGATTTATCCGAATTTATGAAATTTCTGTGTTTTTCTGATAACCGGGCTGATACTGAGGGTGTGATACCAATTCGCGCATACAAAAGACGGAGTTACCGATCCAATCCATAACTGCAGTATTTTTTTATTATTCCGGATATAACAGCGTTAATTCTGTTTTGCCCATGCAATGAGGTATGTTGCTATATTCACATATCCGCCTGTTGCAGGAACAATCCCCGGTATATCGCCGGTAGCAGTGTCAGGGAGGGGAAAAAGCTTCAGCTTTTTTCTTAGTCACCGATAATCCTATTTTAATGCCCTGCATATACCATAGTATCCAGTTATGGAGGAGACACAATGAGATTAATTCATGGAATACTAATTAGCATGCTCATCATTACCTGCTGTGTTCTGGCTCTGCCAGTCACTGCCGATGATGAACTGACAATAACACAGGCAGGTTATACGGTAATGCCCGGACCCTGTAGCATTATCGAGAGCAGCCTGAAGACCGGAACCCTCAGTGAGTACCGGTATGACTACTACACGTTTCCCGTGACCAGTGCCAGGACGGATCTCATCTGGAACCTGTTTGGCCCCCAGAAGACGAGACCGGTTGGCCTCTCGGTAGAATCTTCCTCAACAGCAGATGCAGATTTCAACATCTATGTCTCGTATAACAAGTACCCGACAGAGAACAGTTATGACTGGGCAGATACGTCTTTTGGACCGGACGGGACGGTATCGATCCAGAATCCGAAGATGGGATATTACTATGTGATGGTCAAGTCAATACGAGGAAGCGGCAATTACATGCTATATTACCGCGGTTTTAACTGTTATACCCCGACACCGACGGTGACCCCGATTGAACCCTGTTATCCGATTTACCAGTCAACCAAGTCAGGTAATCTGAACCAGGGAGGATATGACTATTACACATATGATGTATCAGGATACCGGACACTTGCCACCTGGAAACTGACAGGGCCCCAGAAGACACGACCGGTAGGTCTCTCAGCTGCGTCATCTTCGACTGCAGATGCAGATTTTAACATCTACATTGCATTGAACCGCTATCCAACCCAGACCAATTATGACTGGTCAGACACGTCCTTCGGGCCTGACGGATGGATTGAACTGCCGTATCCTTCGACAGGCACCTACTACGTAATGATTTCTGCAAAGAGCGGTTCCGGTTACTATACCCTTGACCAGAAATCATACAACTGTGGTGGGGGGGGTGGCTGTACCCCGTCATATGACTATGTTGATTCCGGGACACTCACATCAGGCAACTTTGACCAGTACTCCTTTGACCTATCAGGATCAAAGAAACGACTCAGATGGGATCTGACCGGACCTGCATACGGGTATAATGACTTTAACCTGTATGTTGCTCTCAACCGAGATCCAAGCCCAAGCAGCTATGACTGGTCAGACTCATCATACGGACCCAATGGAGCAATAGAGATTACAAACCCGTCTGCCGGTACATACAAGGCACGGGTCTATGCAACCCAGGGCTCCGGTTCATACCAGTTGAGGACTCGCAGTTATAACTGCTGATAATCCCTTTTTTTCGGATAATCCTGATATCTCTGCTCCGGTCTGATATGAGGAACATACGATAAAACGTTCAGAGATCCCGGGTATCTGGTTCTCCCATATCCTGATATGGTTTTACCAGTCAAAGGATATGCAGTCTTTATGAGTCCAATTCCTCATTCTACCGTAAAAGAACCGGTACATTTCGTAGAGTTCTTCAATGTAACCTGTTATATTGGAACTCACCGTGTTCTTGACACCGTCTCGCTCACGATTCCTGACAATGAACATGTAGCGATTCTTGGTCCGAACGGGTCAGGCAAGTCATCATTGATAAAGGCGGTAATCCGCGAGATTCACCCTGTTATTGCCGACAGATCTGTGATATGGAAAATATGGGGACGAGAGACCTGGGATGTTTTTGAATTGAGATCCCGTATCGGTATTGTCTCTGCCGATCTTGCCTCCCGGTTTTTCCAGGAGATGACAGGAAGAGAGATGATACTTTCCGGTTTTTTCAGCAGTGTCGGACTCTTTCACCACCTCGTAACCCCTGATATGCAGGATCGGGCAGATAAGATTGCAGACTTGTTAGAGATATCCCATCTCATGGACCGGATGATACTTTCGATGTCGTATGGAGAAGCACGCCGGTTCCTTATCGGCCGTGCTCTTGTGCACAACCCCCGGGTTCTTATTCTTGATGAGCCGGCCGGTAATCTTGATCTGCATGCCCTTCATCTGCTCCGGCAGACCTTAAGAACCATTGCGAGGTCAGGTACCTGTATTATTCTGGTAACCCACGCCCTTCCTGATATCATCCCTGAGATCTCGCGTGTGATTATGATGCAGAACGGGAGGATCTGGTGTGATGGAAAGAAAGAAGAACTCCTCACCAGTGAAACGATCAGTACCCTCTTCTGTGTTCCTGTCACCATTCATCACAAAGATGGCTATTACTATGCAACCGGGTACTGATCATTCGTGTTGCATAATTTTCCCGATCTGGAAGAGTGATATCGTATTAGCGTAGTTCCCGAAGATTGCTGACTGATTTATGCAATCCCATAACTCCTGGATTTCTGTTTCTGATCTTGAAATTTTTAGATTTTTGTTATTTGGTTTCTGTTTCTTTTGTTTTGAATAAAAGCGAATATTTTTGTATTGGGCTACCCTACGAACAGGTAACGAGATGCAATGAGTGGGGAACCAGAAACGGGAATGACGGAAAAACAAAAGGATAATCTCCCTGAAATGCCGATCGGAGAGGTATTTACAACCTTTCAAACATCTCAGCAGGGATTGACCTCTGGAGATGCTGTTTCCCATCTCCAGATATTCGGGGCGAACATCCTTCAGCGAGTCAGGAAAAAATCACTTTATTCCCGGTTTTTTGCAAACTTCACCCATTTAATGGCAATACTGCTCTGGATTGGTGGTATTGTTGCCTTTATTGCAGGGATGCCCCAGTTGGGAGTAGCAATTTTTCTAGTAAACCTCATCAACGGTTTTTTTTCATTCTGGCAGGAATACCGGGCAGAAAAAGCATCAGAAGCGCTTATGAACCTGCTTCCGCATCATGTACTGGTCATCAGGGATGGTGTAGTGGTGGAGATTCTTGCATCTGATATCGTTCCTGGTGATCTGCTCGTCCTCGCCGAAGGAGATCATATCCCTGCCGATGCCAGGCTTGTTGAGACTGCATCGTTGAGAGTAGATCAGTCAGTCCTTACTGGTGAGTCTCATCCGGTCAAAAAGATAGCAGATCCCGTACTATCGTCAGATCTATCCTGGATAGAATATCCAAATCTTGTTTTTGCAGGAACATTTGTCGCATCAGGAACAGGAAAAGCCGTCGTTTTTGCCACAGGAATGAAGACCGAATTTGGCAAGATCGCGCATATAACAAATACCCTGGAAGATGAATTAAGTCCGTTACAGAAGGAGATGATCCATGTCACGAGAACGGTGAGTATCATCGCAGTTGGTATTGGTCTTTTATTTTTCCTGATCCTCCTGGCAATGACTACCATAACCGTAGCAGGGAGTTTTATCTTTGCCCTTGGGATGATTGTTGCCTTTATTCCTGAAGGTCTCCTGCCCACGGTTACCCTTGCCCTGGCCCGGGGATCGCAGCGGATGGCAGATAGAAACGCGATAATTAAACGAATGTCTGCGGTTGAGACATTGGGATGTACTTCAGTAATCTGTACTGACAAAACAGGGACGCTCACCCAGAATGAGATGACGGTACAAAAGATCTGGGTCTCAAAACGACACTATTCCGTTACCGGGGTTGGGTATACTCCGGATGGAGAGATCCTGCCGGAAGGTGAAGATGTTCCTGAAACAACAAGAAACGATCTGCATCAGGTCCTCGTGGTTTCAGGTCTCTGTACGAATGCACGACTCGTCCCCCCTGATGATAAATCACCAATCTGGTCTGTTCTAGGGGATCCCACCGAAGGGGCAATCCTTGTTGCTGCAAGAAAAGGGGGGGTTGTTACTGAACAGGAGAGCGAGAAAGCGCCAAGAATCAAGGAATTTCCCTTTGAGTCACGAAGAAAAATGATGAGCACGATACACCATGTTGGAAATGCTGATATCCTCTATCTCAAAGGGGACCCTGCTTCTGTACTTCTCTCTTCAACCTCGATTCAGATTGAAGGGGAGATTATTGTATTGAGCGATGCGATGAGAAGAGAGGTAGAGCAGGTCATTGACGAATATGCCTCATATGGGTTACGCATTCTGGGTGTTGCAAAACGCTCTCTTCCCCGTGACGTATCAATGCATGATCCGGAAGCAATGGAGACGAATCTCACATTCTTAGGTCTCATCGCGATGATGGATCCGCCCCGCCCCGAGGTTGCACTGGCTGTCGAAAAATGTAGACGTGCGTGCATCAGGATTATCATGATAACCGGCGATTATGGCCTTACTGCGAAAAGTATCGCTCAGAAGATCGGTATCGCCAAAAAAGAGACGGCAATTGTTACGGGAGCGGATCTTGATCTGATGGATGAGAGAACATTACAGGAGATCCTTTCCGGTGATGTAATTTTTGCCCGTGCATCCCCTGAGCATAAGCTACGAATTGTCAGTTCTCTTCAGGAAATGGGACATATTGTTGCGGTTACCGGCGATGGTGTCAACGATGCCCCGGCCATAAAAAAAGCTGATATTGGTGTTGCAATGGGGATGAGTGGGACAGATGTTGCCAAGGAGGCAGCAGATGTTGTTCTTACTGATGATAATTTTGCGTCGATAGTAAATGCAGTTGAGGAGGGACGGGGGGTTTATTCCAATATAAAAAAATTTACCGGCTACATCTTTACCAGCAATACTCCTGAAGCGGTACCCTTTATCCTCTTTGCTTTCAGTAAGGGTCGTATCCCTCTTGCACTTGACGTTATGCAGATCCTTTCAATTGATCTGGGGACTGATCTGGTTCCGGCCCTTGCCCTTGGAGCTGAAAAACCTGAACCCGGAGTGATGGATAAGCCTCCACGAAGCATGAATGAGCATCTTATTACCCGGTCCCTTCTCATTCGGTCGTACCTCTGGCTGGGTCCTATCCAGAGCTTGGCAGCGATATCAGCGTTTTACTTTCAGTACTGGACAAACGGATACTGGGGTCAGTTCCTGGATTTACCCTCTCTGGGCCCCCTCTATCAATCCGCAACAGCCATGGCACTAGCAGCGGTTGTCACCACGCAGATAGGAAATGTCCTTGCCTGCCGGACTGATCATGGCTCTATCTTTGATATCGGGTTCTTTTCAAACCGGTTAATCTGGATCGGTATCGTTATCGAACTGGTGCTGGTAATCCTGATAATATATGTCCCTGCCCTACAGGTGATATTTGGAACCGCTGCATTCCCGCTGGAGAACTGGTTGTTATTGTTTGCCTTTGCTCCTCTCCTTCTGATAGCTGAGGAGATACGCAAAGGGGTAATACGCCTGCATGAACAAAAGAAAGAGTCTGGCTTGTCTGGGAGAATACTATGAACATCGTCATAATTGGTTGTGGAAGAATGGGATCAGGTCTTGCTGATGCATTGAGTCGGTCCCAACATGATGTTACCGTTGTTGATACGAATCAGGATGTACTGCACCGAATGGATCCCGGTTCCGGTGTACAGGTGATAATCGGGGATGCTCTTGAAAAAGAGTCTCTGATAAAGGCAGGGATCAAGCGGGCAGACGGCCTGGCAGCAGTAACAGGAAGTGATGCAATCAATGTTGTCGTTGCACGAGTTGCACGACAGATATTTCATGTTCCCAATGTTGTGGCCAGAACTCACGATCCCCAGAATGCAGAGATCTACCGGAGACTTGGAATACAGACTGTTACTAATGTAACTCTTGGTATTTCGCGATTGCTTGAACTTTTGACATTTTCCCATCTCGATGTAATCCACACTCTTGGAAATGGAGAAGTAGGGATCGTCAAGATTGAGGTCCCCTCTCTCCTTATTGGGCATTCGATTCTGCATGTAACAATTCCCGGTGAGATCCAGGTTATTGCAATAACACGGGATGGCAAGACAAGCCTCCCCTCGACAGGTACCATTTTTCAGAAGAAAGATGTGGTGCATGTTTGTGTTGAGGAACATTCAGTTGAGCGATTGAAACGATTGCTTGGGAGTCCATGAGAGGGTGAAAAGACATGACAAAGAGGATTCTCATTGTGGGAGGGGGAAAAGTCGGAACCTACCTTGCAAAGCTGCTCCTGTCTGACGGATATATGGTCAAAATTATTGAAGAGTCAGAAAAGGAGTTACAAACCTTACGACTACATCTTCCTGCGGGTATAATCATAACCGGAAATGGTTCGGATCCAAATGTTCTTGAATCTGCCGGGATACAGGAAACTGATGTTATTGCAGCGGTAACACGGTACGATGAGACAAACCTGGTTGTAACAAGTCTAGCAAAATTTGAGTACCGGGTACCAACGACGATCGCCCGGGTTAATATTCCCGGAAATATCTGGCTTTTTTCCGGGGAGATGGGTGTTGATGTCGCTCTAAATCAGGCCGATATCATGGCTCACCTGATTATTGAAGAGATGTCTCTTGGTGATATGTTTACCCTCTTAAAATTGAGAAAAGGACAGTATTCTGTTGTTGAGAATATTGTAAGTACAGGTTCTATTGCAGATGGTACCGCGATTAAGGATCTCCATCTTCCTGCTGAATCAGTTCTGACCGCGGTCATCAGAAAAGGGGATCTTATTATCCCTCGGGGGAATACCGTTCTTTATGCTGGTGATGAAGTGATAGCTGTTGTTCATGTATCTGATCTGGGTAATGTATCGGATATCATGAAAAAACCAGGATAAAAACTGAGAAGATGAGGATTCTATTGCATATGACTATATTTTGTTCCCAATCGGGAGTGGAAAAAAAGAGTACCCTGGATTCAACCTTACAGGGGGCCGGTGAGTCCGGGCAGTAAAAAACCAACGATTGATGTCAGAATCCAGATTATTACCGCAATCAACAGGGATTTCATCCAGCCGATTGAGTAGAGTTTCTTTAATGCAATCAGCCATGCAATGCCTGCGATAAATGCTGCAATAAGTCCCTGTCCGAGAAGTGCATAGATAACCATGTAAATCACGGTTCCGATGACTGCAGCAATAAGAGCGGTCTTTATTCCTTCTGTTTCTCCCAGTACCTTTGTTACGACATAAATGATGATCGTTGAAATGATCAACGCTACCACAAATGACAGTATCGCACCCATTGTGAGATCCATGATTTAATTTCCGTGTTTCTTTTATTAAATCTTTTGTTTTGATCAGTATCTCCGAATGGATCTGATACCTCCATCGGAAATGGTACTTTTTC
>CAZSDZ010000004.1:0-92998 GCA_964605795.1 uncultured Methanoregulaceae archaeon | reverse complement strand
ATGAGCTGGGAGTAAGCCCGCCGAACTCGTTATGAATCGGCGGGAATCTAGGATACAAAGGGGTCTGAACGTGAGCAGACTTCTTGGGTAGTGGTACATTCCTTTCATCGCTCTCTTTACCAAGATATCTGATAAATCTGGTTTTTACCTTCCCTTCCTCTCTGTACGACTCATATTCTGCTAGATACACAGAATTTCCTTTTTTAATGCGTTTAATGTGCATGTAGGTTATAATTATAACTTACAACTAGATAAACCTTCCGCCTAATATTTGCAAATTAATTGAAAAATAGGTGGAAAATTGACTATATTTTTAGATCGCGCCGCAGCCGATCAGTTATAAATCTACAAATTCAGGTGAGATAGGGATTCGGGAAGGACTGGAGAGATATTATGACTCAATATTTATTAATTTTTAAACTGAAGTTTTTGGGGATAATACCCTGATCATTGGTTCAGGGTTATCAGGTTCATGTTTAGCAAATTTCACTCTGCACCAGCTTTCACAAATATAAAAAATAAAACCAATCTCATTGTATCCATTTATTAACAAATTTGAATTTGATATTCAGATCTATAAATAAATTTATTTAAATCAAAAATATAGAAGATTAGTCATAAAAAAAATGGAAGGCTCAGGGATTTTAGAGATGATTACTACAAAAATGGCCATTGTCCTTATTGCAGGAGAATCGAAGCGTTTAAGACCTTTGACTGATGAAATACCTAAATGTTTTTTAGAGATTTCCGGACGCCGTATACTAGACAATACTCTTCAATCACTTGCTAACCATGGATGCAAAAAAGTCCGCCTTGTTGTCGGTCATCAGTCTCAAAAAGTATACGCGGCCATTACAGAAAGATATCGGGATATGATAATTGAATATATTGAAAATCCATATTATCAGTCCACAAACAGTATGTTCAGCCTCTATCTTGGATTAAAAAATGTTGAGGAACCATCATGGATAATTGAAGGAGATGTTTTTTTTTCCCAGAACATATTAGAGCGAAAAACTAATGATACGATATGCTGGTTTGTTGACTCATCCGTCAGGCAACTAGATGGAGCTTTTCTTGAAGATGATGGGACAGGCAATGCACATTCTTTATCGATTATTCGAGATTTATCCATGTTAAAACCCTTACAATATAAATCATTAGGAATTCTTCATACATCTACAGATGGTTCGTTAAAAATTCAACAATGGCTAAATTGTGGCATTAAAGAAAATCGCCATAATGATTACTATGATCTGATAATTGCTGATCACCTTCAAGAAGAAAAAATAAAGTTGATAGATATAAATGGGGAAAAATGGTTTGAAATTGATACTCCCTCAGATTTGGAAATGGCAAGAGAGTTATTTTCATAAAAAACATTACATTTAAAGATTTCTGGAGTTAACCTTGAAACAAGATAAACCAATAGAAAAGACTTATAAATACTGGAATTCATCTCAGGAGACACCGGACCCACTTTTTGGAGTTTATCCAATGGGAAGAGGAGGCATACTGGAAGTTTTTTACCGTCATTATTTAGAAGTTCAACATATAAAACAACAAATAATGTTCAATAAAAATATGAATTTATTGGAATTGGGGAGTGGAAATGGGAGATGGATTACTGCAATAGCTCCTTTAGTCAAACATTATGATGCTGTTGATTTTAGTCATCATGCAATTGAAATCGCTCGTGAATCCATTGTATCATTAAATTTAAACAATGTTAATTTAATTGAAGAATCGGTTATAGATTTCTATAGTTCAAGAAAATACGACGTAATAATCTTTAGTGGAATCACTCAATATCTCCAAGATGACGAGATTAGAAAGATAATAAGAAATATTTCCCCCTGTTTGACGAACAATACAATAATAATTGACAGGAGTACGATAAATTATAAAAAGAGAGAAATATTACAATCTCATGATTATTATTCAATTTTTAGGACACCCTCTGAATTACAAAACATTTTTTCTGATTTCGGTTTTGTTTTAACCTATCAAAAACGTAGTTACACTTTTTTAAGAGGGGGGAAAATGTACCTTTTCAAGCCCATATACAATATATTTCTTCTTTTTGCAAAAATTTTAGGACCTTTTTTCTTCGAATTCCTTCATTTTTTTTCATTGATGGCAGATCTCATATATCCCATCCCTTTTGAAGGGGGAGATAGATCACATGATTTTTTTATTTTTAGAAAAATGGGCAATCATGAAAAAAAGTAAAAATGTCGGGATTCTTGGCGGGATGGGACCCTATGCTACTCTATTTTTCTTTCAAACTTTATTGGAGAATACACCTGCAAAAAAAGACTGGGATCACGCACATATAATAATTGATTGCAATCCACATATCCCGAGTCGATCTCGTCACCATATTTTTCACGAATGTACACCAGTTCCTGCAATGATTGAATCCTGCAAGAAACTTGAGTTATATCCTGTAGATTTTATTACAATTCCTTGCAATAGTGCATGTGCGTACCTGCCAGAAATCCAAAAGGAGATAAATGTTCCCATTCTCAATATAATTGAAATTACTGTGGAAAGTCTTGTTCAAAAATATCCGAATGTTAAGAAAATCGCAGTTTTGGGCGGAATAATCACTTACGATTTATGTACCTATGAACCATATTTAACTGCATTTGGATTACACTATGTGCATCATTCTCCATATATTCAACGAAAAATTGAAAAAATAATCGAAGCTGTGAAAATAAACGAACCATTCAACAAAATTAAGAATGATTTCATTGCAATTGTCGATCAAATTCAAGTTGAAAATGAGGTAGATGTAATAATTTTAGGCTGTACCGAACTGATAAAATTTTCTTCTCTTCATTGTTCAATGCCACTTGTTGATTCAAATAAAGAATTAGCGCTTAAAACAATTGAACTGGCCTTTAATATGAGCTGATTTTTGTGATAACTACGATAAAAAGCATTTTAGAAGTAATTCATGTTAGAATATATCTTTTCTTTAGGAAAAAAAGATACGTTTTAGCTTTTGATCTACCTTCAATTGAGGAATCACAATTTTTTTCATCTATTCTTTCACGATACATCGATAAAAATCCTCGCGATTTAATTCTAATTGTCCATCATCGGGATACAAAAAAGGAATTTAATACCATATTTTCTGAATTGGCTGGAAAAATATTTCATTTAAAAAACGAATCATTACGTTTTTCAATCATACCAGAAATAGATCTATTTCTTACCACTGAACAAAACAACTTAGGTTTGGAGGGAACGTATAGTATCGCATTATTTCACGGTCAACCCTCTAAAGGACTAACATTTAACAGAAAAATACTTGAAAGTTTTGATGCTTTTTTTTTATATGGTGAGTTGCACAGAGATTCATTAGAAGAATATTTACATGAGACCAAAATTCCCTTGCCGGTTCATCTCGAACTCTTCAACATAGGTTATCCAAAATCTGATAACGTGATTAATGGACTATTTTCCGCAAAAGAGATACTACAAAAATTGTCACTCGATCCCTCACAAAAAACAATTCTTTATGCCCCTGCTTTTAACGAAGGTGCTTCATTAAGAGAATATGGACTTCAAATAATCGAATTGTTGGCATCTCTGTTTATATACAACATAGTTGTAAAATTACCAATTGACTGTTGGGAACCGATTAATAACTTTTATGCAACCGGCGGTATTGACTGGTTTCAACAGATCAGAGAGTTAGAGAGAAAATATCCTAAAAATCTTAAATTATTTTCAGATTATCACATTGATCCATTGTTATCCTGTTCAGATGTTCTAATTACTTGCATAAGCAGTGTATCCTTTGAATTTTTTGCACTCAATAAACCAGTAGTTTTTATTGAAACTCCAAAATTTTTTAACGAATATCTTAAGCAACGTTTCCCACATAAAGATACAATTTCCTGGTCGCATAGAACAACCATAAATGGGGGGAAAGAATTCGGTTTGGTAATTTCAGATATACATGAATTACCTCAAGCAATTAAGAGAGTATTAGAAAATTCTTTTGAATTCCCCTACCAGCAAGAGCGATTAAAAAATTATCTCCTTTATAATAAAGGAAAGGCAACTGAAGTCGCTGTAAAAAAAATCGAAGAATTATTGAAAAATAAAGTTACTTCACAACGTCAAACTAATAAAAAAACCTTACATCGAAGAATTATATCGGGATTGTGGGATATTAGTGGAAACCGAATTATCACCTCATTTTCTTCTTGTCTTTCCCGTTTTTTTATCTATTTTGGTTATACCTTACAGCGTACTGGCGAAGGATTTCTTGACTCAAAATCAATTATTAATTCGGCGGGTAATTCTGGACTTACGATATGTGAATATTTAGAGAGTCTGGAGTTTGATATTCGTAAACACGGGAGACGTAATCGAATTATTCAATGTTTGGATAACAATAACATTTTTTTTCATTGCCAAGTTGTTCTTGAGATTGGTGCGGGAACGGGAATGTACCTAGAAAAAGTTTTCGATTTAGCAAAGCCTTTACGTTATGAAATATACGAAACGAATTTTGGATGGATGAATTATCTTAAAAAAAGGTATTCAGATAGTAAAGACTGTAAGTTTTTTTTTCAGCAAACTGATGGGGAAACATTAAAAAATACTGTCACCGGGAGTTGTAATTTGGTTCATGCACACGCGGTATTTGTGTATATCCCAATCCTGAAAATATTTTCCTACATCAAAGAATCAAGTAGAGTTCTTGTTCCAGGAGGATTTCTGGTATTTGACTGCCTATTAGATATAAAGTGGAAAAAAGAGGATATTGAAAACTGGATGGATAGTTCCTGGAGATTCCCAATTATTTTACCCTATAATCTTTTAATAGAATTTACTCAAAGATATAATCTTGAATTGGTACATCAATTTGATGAAATTTATGGGGCTTCTATGAGTAATTATTTAGTATTTAAAAAGAACCAATAATATTAGGTAGTACACTCCAATTGATAATCCTGTTTCATTCAATCGATTGATATTCAACTATGGAAAATAATTGGAAAAATGACACCTAACATGTATCCCTTGGTTAAAGCAAGAATTGAAAGATTTTTTCCCGTCATATCGGACTATTTACCCTTTCGAAAAATCATTGATCATCTTACTTTAATATGAACCGATACAATAAATGAACTCTATCAGGTATCGTATCCAATATGATATGTAAATCTGAATCTGGGGAAGATTTGGGGACCAGGAATTCCTATTATGCTAATGGAAAGGATGGTGTTATCAATTAAGCATTAATTTTTTTCATTACTTATAACCAAAAACAATCCAATTATCATGTACAATACTCTGCGATAATTGTTAAAACAAATTATAAAAACTCTAATGTGAAAAAGGGACCATTATTGATGTCTAAAATTGAATATATAACCGACAATACAAAAACACTGGCGATAATATTGCCGTCTACATATACTAAAAACGGAGTGCAATTTTTCACCCCTGGAGACTTCTCTCAGCAACTGGGTTACATGAAACATACAAAAGGAGATTCGATACAGGAGCATGTTCACATCCTGCATAAACGTGAGATCCAGTATACCCAGGAAACCCTATTTATACGGAAAGGCAGGGTAAAAATAAATTTTTATAAACAAGACAATACATTTCTAACAAGCCGTGTTTTAATTACAGGTGACGTTATTCTTTTAGCTTCAGGTGGACATGGCTTCGAGTTTCTTGAGGAAACCGAGATGATCGAGGTGAAGCAGGGTCCCTACTGCGGGGATAAGGATAAGTTACGATTTTGTGAAGAGAAACCATGATTCCAGTCAACGAACCGATATTTAATGGTAATGAAAAGAAATACCTCTGCCAGTGTATCGATGAAGGGTGGATCTCTTCAGAAGGACCATTCGTTACAGAATTTGAGGATAAATTTTCTACCTACATCGGATGTAAATACGGAGTTGCCGTCTGCAATGGAACGGTGGCACTTGAGACTGCTCTATTTGCAGCTGGTATTCAGCCTGGTGATGAGGTAATACTTCCCACATTCACCATCATCTCTTGTGCATCCTCCATTCTGCGTCTTGGAGCAAAACCAGTCCTGGTTGATTCAGAATCCGAAACATGGAACATGGATGTCAACCAGATTGAGAAGAAGATAACCGATAAAACGAGGGCAATTATGCCTGTGCACATTTACGGGCACCCTGTTGATATGGATCCGGTTGTGGAACTGGCTGATAAATATCATCTCAAAATCATCGAAGATGCAGCAGAGGTTCACGGTGCACTCTATAAAGGAAAAAAAGCAGGGAGTATTGGAGATATGGGAACTTTTAGCTTTTATGCCAATAAAATTATCACGACTGGCGAAGGTGGGATGATTGTAACCAATAATCAAGAGGTGGCACAACGAGCAAGAGCATACAGGAACCTCTGTTTCAGGAATGAGAAGAGATTCTATCATACGGAACTGGGAGAAAATTTCAGGATGACCAATCTCCAGGCAGCGGTCGGTGTTGCACAACTGGAACAAATTGACAGATTTATTGCGATTAAAAGGAAAAATGCTTGGAGATATACTGAAAAATTATCTGATATTCCATGGATAAAAACACCTGTCGAAAAGCCTTCTGTCATAAATGTATACTGGATGTATGCTCTAGAACTTACAGAGGATTGTCCTTTTAATGCAGTTGAATTCGCTGAAAAACTGGCACACCATGGGATCTCTACCAGGCCCTTCTTTTTAGGTCTGCATGAACAACCTGTTTTTCATAATATGGGATTGTTTATTGGAGAACATTACCCGGTTGCTGAAAGAATTGCAAAAAGAGGGTTGTACCTTCCAAGTGGGCATACCCTGACAACTGAACAGATTGACATGATATGCAATATAATCAGAGAAATCTGTAACGAGGTGAGATAATTTGGATGTTTTTTGTGATTATGCAAATTTTTACGATGCCCTGTACGAAGACAAGGACTATCAAAAGGAGTGTGAATTCCTTAAAAGTGTCTTTGATACATTCAATACGAAAAAAACCTCATCAATTCTTGATCTGGGATGTGGAACCGGATCTCATTCAATCATCCTTGCAGAAATGGGTTTTTCTGTTACAGGTATTGATCAATCAGAATATATGCTTAAAACCGCTAAAAGAAAAGCAACCGAGAAGAATGTTGATATTGAATTCAAGAAGCAGGACATCAGGAACCTAAATCTCCCGCAGAAGAGTGACGCAGCAGTTGCAATGTTTGCGGTTATGGGATATCAGGTCTCTAACCTGGATTTCGAAAGTACCCTTATTTCTGTGTGCAGCAATTTGCAACAGGGGGGGATTTTTGTCTTTGATGTCTGGTTTGGTCCGGCTGTTATCAAAGAAGATCCCCAAGATCGTTTAAAAGAAGTAATATCAGGTAATAAAAGGATTATCCGCTATGCTCATCCGATATTGGATGAGCTAAACCAGACTGTCGAGGTTAATTATACAGTACTCGAAATCGCAGGAAATAAAGTGATGGCCGAGATCAAAGAACACCATCTTATGCGATATTTCTTTTACCAGGAACTACTCTATTTCCTGGGTAAAACAGGATTTGAGACAATCCTTATTTGTCCATTCTTGGAGTTACATAAACATTTAAATCGCGAATGTTGGAACATTACCATAATTTGTAAGAAGAATTAATTATTCATTATTCTGATTGAATATTGACTTAAAAACCGATTTTTATCCTTTTTCAGTTTGAGAACGTTAATTGAAATGATATTTGTCGGTAATGTAATAAATTATGTAATGATATAAATAATCCTGCCAAATCTATTTCCCTATATAGTCAGGGATTTATTATTCAATATCTACCTGTAACGGCATTATACATATTGGAAGCCCAATATTGAATATTCAGAAAAATTCAAAGGAAATGAATGGATAAAAAAATTGGAATTTTTCAGTTAGAATGGCCTTTTCAAATCCATACCTATAATCTAATTAAATCGCTGGCAAGGGAGGGATTTGTTGTTGACGTTTTTCTCTATAAGACTCGCTTTTTTGAGGATATTCACGAATGGGAATTCGAAAAAGATAGAGTACATATCAACATTATTAATCCCCTTCTTACATATCCCCAGATTGGTTCTTTTTTTGAAAAAAAAAGAAGACCTCTAATCTTAAAAAGAATCCTTAATTTATTACCTTTTTTTTCCAATTATCTTAATGAGAACGTAATCCAGAACGTATTATATTGGGTAAATTCTGATAAATATCTGATCCACGTTTCCAATATACAAAAAACACTTGAAATCGTTCATGGAAAAAAATATCTCTGTTTTATCGGCATTGAAAAAATGGGATTAATTTGGTCTGGAAAAGTTGCAGAAAAAATGTCTATCCCTACCATTTACTATAATCTTGAGTTATACACCCATAATCATCCATACATCCACCAATCTAACAGAAATAAAAGAATAAAAAAAGCAGAGGAGTATTATCACAAATTATGTTGCGCAACAATTATTCAGGATGAGATGAGAGCAAAAGAACTGTATAAAGATAATAAAATTAATGCGGATACAATACCACCTATTTATCTTCCGGTATCCAATTTAGGGGAAACCATTCAAACAAAGTCAGTCGCCCTACAAAGGAGATATAATCTAAAAAATGAGGATGTCATTGTTTTCTATTATGGAGTGATTGGAAAAACCAGAAAAACAGATCAGTTAATGAAGATCTCACTTCAGTTTCCGGATCATTGGAAATTAATCCTTCATGGAATCGATGAAATGGATGCAGATACGTTTATCAGAGAAAATTGCCTGTCGGATAAGATTATCCTCTCTAAAAATATCCTTCCTTTCAACGACCTTTTAAAATTAATCAAATCAGCAACTATTGGTTTGGTAATTTATGAGAATACTACTATGAATGATATGTTAACTGCATTTTCATCTGAAAAATTGAGCACCTATCTCCAATGTGGATTACCAATTATAGCATTCCGATATCCAGGCTACGAAATCATCGATACATATCAGTGCGGAATATTAATACATACAGTAAATGACATTCCATCAGCAATTCGAATAATTTTATCCAGATATGAAGAATTTAAACAGAATGCTTTTCGCTGTTTTGAAGATAATTATCACTATAGCAAGAATTTTCGTGTTGTTAAAAATTTCTTGGATACGATTGATCGAGATAACAACATACAATGACAAACCAAGAAAGGTTCTCTTCAATCTGAATGTTTATGTTATTTGTTAAGTGACTCAGTCAATGCATCAATTTACGAAGTGTTATAGTTAATTAATAAGAAAGTGTGAGAGAATGATCTTTCAAAAATGCCAATTTTTAAAATTATATATCCATATTATGTATTACCGATATACAAATAAAAAAATCAAACTGATTGTTGGTGGTGCTGGAACGAAATTTCAGGGATGGATAACATCTGATATACGTACTCTTGATGTTACATCGTATAGCAACTGGCAAAAATTATTTAAGAGAAATGAAATCTCCCATATATTAGCTGAACACGTTTGGGAACATCTCTCTATAGAGGATTCTCAAAAAGCACTCCATAATTGTCATATCTTTTTAAAAAAGAGAGGGAAAATTCGGATAGCTGTTCCTGATGGCTATTTCCCTGATCAAACATACATCAACTCGGTTAAACCAGGTGGATTTGGGCCTGGTTCGGATGATCATAAAATACTCTATACCTATCTAACACTCAGTCGTGAACTGATAAATGCTGGATTTGACTTTCATCTAATTGAATATTTTAATGAAAACGGTCAATTTGTAAGAAATGAGTGGTCGATCGATGATGGCTTTATTCATCGAAGTTATCAACATGATATCCGGAATATTGATGGATTGAGATACACTTCTCTTATCATTGATGGAGTTAAACGATAATATGGAATTATCTCCGATTGTTCTTTTTGTTTACAATCGCCCGGACCATACGAAAAGAACATTAGAAATGCTTCAAAAAAATGAACTTGCCCGTGATAGTGAATTATTTATCTATAGTGATGCTCCTAAAAATGATCAAAATAAAGATGAAGTCATCAAGGTTCGTGAATGTATTAAACCAATAAAAGGATTTAAAAAGGTCAAAATAATTGAGAGAGATGTAAATTGGGGACTGGCAAATTCGATAATAAATGGAGTTACTGATATCGTAAATAAATACAATAAAATAATTGTGTTAGAAGATGACCTCGTTACAAGTCCCTACTTTTTACGTTTTATGAATGATGGCTTACATTTTTATCAGAATGATCCAAGAATTATGTCTATAAGCGGTTACACACTTCCTCCTACGATTCTGAAGTTTCCAAAAACGTATTCATATGATATTTATCTGAATTATCGGAATTCTTCATGGGGATGGGGGACGTGGGCTGATAAATGGAACCTTGTTGATTGGGAGATAAAGGACTTTAATCAATTTCTGCATGATCCAAAACAACAAGAGATTTTTAACAGGGGAGGAAATGATTTATCGAAGATGCTGATTTCCAATAAGGAGGGAACAATTGAATCCTGGGCAATACGATTTGGCTATGCACATTTTAAAAATAATATGTACTCAGTTTGTCCTCGCTTTTCATATATTGATAATATTGGCCATGATGGGACCGGGATTCATTGCCCAGAATCTACCATTTTCACGACTGATACCATTAAAGCATTGCAAAGAACTCACTTTATTGAAAATATTGAGCCTAATGAAATAATCATGCAGAATTTTCGGAATTTTTTCAGTTCTAAACCATCCATTCTCTCGAAGATTCATTCAATGTATTGTATTCTCTTTAGGTACAAATTTTATAAATTAAGGAAGGATTGTTAATTTACATCCAATAAACACAATTTAAGTATAATAATGAGATAAACTTTAATATGAACATGAAAATTAACAACCGTCAAATCATTGAGAAAATATTAGCTCCTTTTGGTTATAAGCTCATTAAAATTAATCCCCAGATATCAGACTTATCTGATACAGATATCGATCAAATTCCCTTAAAATTGCAAGGAGTTATACAGGAATTAAGTTTTTTATACTCAAAATATGTTTTTAAAAATGGTAAAAAAATCGATGAAAATGAAAGTATACTATTATCAAAACTTATCGGAACAAGTACTGGTGAGGCTTTGTTCATCATTCATTGTATACAAAATTGCATAGGACTGGAAGGAGATATATGTGAGTTTGGTGTTGCGCAGGGGGCAACATCTACATTAATGGCATACGAGATTCATAACACGAAAAAAAACATCTGGTTATTTGATTCGTTTAAAGGATTGCCATCGCCATCAAAGCAGGATACACTTAAAGACGATATTTTCGGTCTTAAAACAATTGAGGCATACAAGGGAATGATGTCATGCAATGAGAATCTTGTAGTGAAAAAACTATTAGAATTATCATTTCCACCAGAACGAACCAGGATTATCAAAGGATTTATTGAGGAAACAATATCTCAAATGAATAATTATCCACAAAAAATCTGCTTTGCTTATGTTGATTTTGATTTTTACGACCCTATCCGGGTTGCTCTGACCTTTCTGGATCAGCATCTGTCAATCGGAGGGTATATTATTGTGGATGATTATGATTTCTTCTCAACTGGAGCGAAAACTGCAGTCGATGAATTTTTTTCATCTCACAGTACACATTATTCTCTCGAGATATTAACGGATACAACTGCAAAATACTGCATATTAAAAAAAATCTGCGAATAAATGTATTATTTATTGAATAGATGTCATGCCAAGCTTAAATTCCATTTTGTATATAATGTCAAAAAAATTACTACCAAATGAATCAGGAGTGTGAAATCAACTTCTTCCTTTAATTACAATCGTCCCTTATTAAGGACTATTTTATAAAATCATATGTTATTAAGAGTATTATGAATAAATGATCAGACATATTGTTTCATATTGATATTATCCAATCATCGAGGTACAAATGATACCAGTGATTTTGGAGTAATAACCGAAAGAACCAGAGAAAAAAAACCAGATTAAGAAAATCTCTTTATTAATACGAGGCACTCTCTAATGGATGGGATTTCATTGCATATCCTACAAGTTAATACATATGATGTTGCAGGGGGTGCCGAAAGAATTGCATGTGATCTGTTCAGATATTACCGATTTCTTGGCCATCAATCCTGGTTAGCAGTAGGAGGAAAAAAAACTGATACCATTGAGGTATTTCTCATTCCAAATAGAAGTAAAAAAATTTCAACCACTATTCATTCAAAAATTAAAAATTTACCCGGCCATGGATATCTCATCAATCAGATTGAACATCTGACCAATCCTTCCCAAACCCTCTCTCACATTATTGGCCGTGAATACTATAACTATCCCGGAACGTGGGATATTCTAAAAATTACCCCAAAAAAACCTGATATCCTTCATTGCCATAACCTGCACAAAGATTATTTTGATCTTCGGGCCCTTTCTGCTATTAGTCAAGAGATACCAACCGTACTCACCCTCCATGACATCTGGCTTCTCACGGGTCACTGCGCTCACTCTTTTGATTGTGAGCGTTGGAAAACAGGATGTGGAAATTGCCCGGATCTCTCAATCTATCCATCTATTAGACGTGATGAAACTGTCTTTAATTGGAATGAGAAATCGAAGATTTTCAGGAATTGCAGGCTGAATGTAGTTACTCCCTCCCAATGGCTGATGAATCTGGTCAATCAATCCATGTTAAAACCAGGAATTGTTGCATCAAAGGTGATTCCAAATGGTGTTGACCTGACAGTATTTCACCCTGCCGATAAATTGAAAGTTCGTGAATATCTCGGTCTTCCCCTTAATTCCAAAATATTACTTTTTGCAGCAAATGGGATTCGTGAAAATGCATGGAAAGATTATCAAACACTTAAAAAAACTATTGCCAGACTCGCAACTTCAGAACTTGATATCCTGTGCATTGCTCTAGGTGAGAAGGCGCAATCTGAAATGATAAATGGGATTGAGATTAGGTTTATTCCGTTTCAAGACAATCCTAATGATGTTGCACGATATTATCAGGCAGCAAATATCTATATTCATCCAGCTCGTGCCGAAGTATGGGGACTAACCATCACCGAGGCATTTTCCTGCGGTATTCCTGTTATCGCAAGTGATGTCGGAGGGATTCCTGAACAGATTACGGAAGGAAAAACAGGATTTCTCGTCCCTGTCGGAGATTTTCATACAATGGCAGAACGGATTCTTCTTCTCCTTTCAGATGATGAATTACAATTAAAAATGGGATTTTTTGCAGCTGATATTGCAAAACAAAAATTCGGGCTTGAAAGGATGGGAAATGAATACATTCATTTTTACCAGGCAGTATCTCATGATTTTTATCATTCAAATGCTAAAAAAATTACCTGATTGTTTTATTATTTATCCATCATCTATTGATATTTAACCAGCGAATATCTGAATATTGTAATAATCATCACCGAATTTCACAATGAATGCTCGTTTTATGAGTGATTCCATGAAGGACAAATCAAAAGCATTGGATGAGACGAGATACCCAAAAATTAGCATTGTTACACCAAGTCATAATCAGGCACCATATCTCGAAGAGACCATCATATCCGTAATCAATCAAAATTATCCAAATCTGGAATATATCATCATTGATGGCGGATCAACAGATGGTAGCGTCGAGATTATTCAAAAATACCAGGAACACCTTGCATACTGGGTTAGTGAACCGGATAAAGGTCAATATAATGGTATTAATAAAGGTTTTCTGAAAGCAACAGGGGAAATAATGGCCTGGATTAACAGTGACGACAAACTCGTACCAGGAGCATTATCAGCCGTCGGACAAATATTTAGCACATTTCAGGATATTGATTGGCTCACAAGCAATTATCAGATAGAATGGAATAGATATGGCCAGGCTGTTCGTTGTTTCAATACCGGTGGGTTTAATAAAACCTCATTTTTTCGGGGAAGAAACCTGCCAGCATGCTCCTGGTACGCACGCAGCTGGATTCAGCAGGAATCAACTTTCTGGAGACGCTCATTATGGGATCTTTCAGGAGCAAAAATAGATGAAGCTCTCAATTTTGCGGGCGATTTTGATTTATGGGCGCGATTTTACCGGTTTGCAACACTGTATGGAGTAAATGCCTTTATTGGCGGATTTCGAATACATGGAGATCAGAAGACAGGGATCGGGATGGACCTTTATCTGGAGGAAGCAAAAAGAAGCCTTCTCATCGAGAACAGTGGATCACCCTATGGATTCATCAACAGTCAATATAGAAGATTTGCAAACGGATTATTTGAGGGAAAATATCATCTGCTAAACAGGATCCCTTCAATGATAATAGATCTTCTTGTCAAATTTCAATTAATCTATCCGGTATCGATTGTAGAATGGAAAAACAATACATGGGAAATTGTCACGAGGTACGTATTCTAGGAAGGAAAAATATTCTTTTCCTTCTAAATCTGATTATCCAGATTCAGAATACCAAAAATCAGATTTTAGAGTGAGGATACAAACCTACTCATATAAATGATAGTCAAATTCTTTACTCTTTGATGGAATGAAAAAAGTATCCATCTGCCATAGGCTGTGATCTTTTTTTCTCAGGAGCAGATCTACTACCTCAATTGGAGAAAATCCAAGACCTTCCATATACTGTGACATCTCAAAATATTTCTTACTTTCAGGAGTCAATTGATAATTATACGTCTCAATGATGATAAGACCCGCCATTGGAATGGTTTGTACTGCTCCATCAAGAATTGGTATTTCAAATCCATGTGTATCCAATTTTATTAAAAATGGAGGTTTTAATCCTCTTTTATTTACTTCTGCATCAATCGTGGTTACTAGTACTTCTCGATAATGATTATTCAAGGGGACTTCTGAAGCGAAACCACCAAAGAGATCCGAGTGATCAAAAAAAATTTTCCCTGTTCTATTACCAGCTGCTGCCAGAATATAGCTGGCATTAGAATTTTTCTTACAGAATTGTTCTAACCCATTCTGATGAGCTAGCTGAGCCTCAAAGAGTAAATAACGTGCATTCGGAAAAAAATACATACAGGTTTCTGACCATCTGCCATCAGATGCACCAACATCGATAATGCTATTTACTTCTACACCCCGGTTCACGCATCGCATTAATGCTCCGACCATTGAATGCGATCGATCAATACGACGTATCTCATAACCGAATTTCTGAAAGAATTGCGCAATGTGTTCCTTCATCATGATGGATAATCCCAGACTCCTATTAATTTAATAATTATTGCGTTTATTTATTTGTACTAACGGTAGATCGTTGATTTTATCCAATGGGTCATTTAATTTTCATACTCCAAAAGTGATCAGAGGTTTAATAGTTTAAAAAATGAAACCCAGAATGCACCTGGATGTTATTATGTGAGTAATATCAGACTTAAAGAACAAGTAAATTACCATTGAGGAGAGTGATGAGAAAGTTGGAGATTAACTAAACCAGAAATCATCGAAATAGTGAAATTTAACATACAAACATGATATTTAATTCTTAAACCAACATCTATGCCCACAAATCCACTAGTCTCCATTATTACACCATCTTATAACAAAGGAGAGTTTATCGAAGAGACCATACAATCAGTTCATTCCCAGTCGTATGGAAATATCGAACATATCATCATCGACGGAAACTCAACTGACAATACCATATCGATACTAAAACGATATCCACATCTTATTTGGATATCTGAACCAGATGACGGTCAGACTGATGCCATTAACAAGGGCTTAACCATTGCCAAGGGAGACATTCTTGCATATCTCAATGCAGATGACACATATCTTCCTGATGCCATTGAAACAGTGGTTGCTGCTGCCCTGAAATATCCACATAACCTTCTCCTTTATGGAGACATCGTTCATATCGATAAAAACTCAAAGATCATCGCCATCCGTAAGACCGGAGTCGTGAATATTGAGAGGTTGATATCATTCCTTTTTTACCTGCCGCAACCAGCGGTATTCTTCCGTCGGGAAGTAATTACCCGTGCCGGGCTTTTTGATGAATCATACCACCTGACCATGGATTACGATTACTGGTTGCGGACATTTCCCCGATACCCTTCTCATTATATCAATAAACCTTTGGCGGCAGCCCGGTTTTATGAGGAGACAAAAAGTACTGCTCTTAACTATAAATTCATCAATGAACGGGTACGTGCACTTGATTCATTTTATAAAAACAGGGAATTGAGTGAAAAATATGGAGAGATAAAACGAAAGGCATATTCTGTTGCTTACCTTGTCGGTGCCCATGATTATTTCAGGTTAAAAAACTGGAATTCCGGATGGTATCATTTGAAGCAGAGTATCAGGATATATCCTCCAATCATGATATCGGGAATTTTCTTCTCTACTGCATCAGGAACTCTCTTACGACTATCAGGAATTCTCAAAGGATGCCAAATACCACGTTAATGTCATATCACGTTCACAAAAAAATTAGGAAAAATGATTACATATAATTGTATCCTGAAGGAGGAATAATGAAAAGTATTAAATATAGCACAATTTGTTCTATTCGAGAAAGATATCCATGGGCAATAAATTTTGTAAACTCGGCAATTCTGTATCCATATCGCTCTCTTCTGACCGAATATTACTATAAAAAAAATCCGGATCAAATTTACACCTTTGACTTCGAAGGAAGGAAAGTTACACTACTCCTTCCTTTCCGTCATGATCTCATCGAACAGACGATCATTGCGAAAAAAACGTTCTTTGAGATCGCAGAATTACAGATAGTCCGGGCTTATATCCCGCCACATGCAAACATCGTCGATATTGGAGCAAACATCGGGAATCACCTAGTTTTTTTTGGATTATATACCCTATCTGAAAAAATATACGGGTTTGAACCAAATCCGGAATTATACCCGATACTTGAGCAGAATGTTATGCTAAATGGAATCAGGAACAAAACAATCCTGTCTCAGGTTGCGATTGGTTCAAAGAGAGAGAAGGGATTGGTATGCGGCCCTTCTGATAAAAAAAACATCTGTTACACTGATAAGAGTGTCATGATTCATGAAAAAGGAGATATTGATATCATACCTCTGGACGAATTGATTGAAGAGAGAATTGATTTCATAAAAATCGATGTCGAAGGGATGGAATTGGATGTTTTGAAAGGAGGAATAAAAAGAATATCAGAGGATATGCCAGTTCTCTTCATCGAGAGTTATGATATTACCGATATTATCAATCTCCTTGCCCCCCTCGGATATAAACCTGGAATAGCTCTTGCAAATCATAATTATCTTTTTATCCCTGAAAAGAGTCAAGAATTCGATTACGGACCATGAATATAGCAATCATATCCCAGCAGTACACCATCGGTGGAGGTGAGATCGTTTCATGCAGACTGGCCAGCGAACTGAGTGGCCTGGGAAAAGATGTATTATATATTACCGGTAATCCGGACATGGGTGAAGAGGAACTTCCAATCGATCTGATCCGCTTCCACCAGAACCCATTAAAAAGATTTCTTTCCCGATACCTGGTCAAATCATCATTCCTCTATTATCACTGGGGCCACAACATACTCACGAATGAGATCGATACCATCCTTGCAACGGTCAGGCCTGACATTATTAACATCCATGGATTGTCATCGGTTCATTATAGTGTTTCTTTTATTGAGAAATGCCTGAGTTATGGTCCTGTCGTCTGGACCCTTCATGATATGATAAGTTTTACCGGCCAGTGTGGTCATGCATATGACTGCAGGCAATATCTGACCGGGTGTAATACCACCTGTCCGGACCTCCATATACCTCTCCTAATCCCGAAACGATATACCAAAAAAATCTACCAGTCAAGAAAAGATCTGTTTCTTACATCACCAAATTTGTATGCTATCGTTCCTTCCCGGTGGCTTGCAGATTGTGCAATTCAGGGACTATGGAGAGGCCACAGGATTTCTGTTATCCCAAACGGAATTCCATTGGATATCTTCCATCCTATGAAAAAAGAGATCGCACGGGAGAAACTTAGTCTCTCGCCTGATGAAACCATCCTGATGACAAGTGCAGCCAATCTCTCGAAAAAAGGAAAGGGCAGTGATATCCTCATCGAAGCCCTTGAAAAGATAACTCATCCCTTAACGATACTTACCATGGGGAAAGGAACAATTCATCTCAATAATCCAGTTGTCAAGGTAATTCCCTTTGGATATGTTAGAGATGAGGAGAAGAAAATACTCCTGTATAATGCTGCTGACATTTTTATCCACCCGTCAGAGGCAGAAAATTTACCCACGGTCATCATGGAGTCCCTCGCCTGTAATACACCGGTTATTGCATTTCCTGTCGGTGGAGTTCCCGAGATGGTAATTCCGCAAAAAACAGGTTGGATCTCTAATGAAATCTCCGCAGAAAGTCTAGCACGTACAATCAATGAAGCAATTACTGAAATAAAGAAGGAAGAGGTCAGATTTGACTGCAGGCGCATCGCAGAAGAAAATTATGACCTGAAACAGCAGGCTGAGAGATATTACCAGTTCTTCTCTGAAGTATCAGGTCTTCCTTAATTCCCTCTCATACCACCCAATCGTCTCCCGAAGCCCCTCTTCAAACGAAACCGTCGCCTCAAACGAGAACCGGTCCCTTGCACGTGACACATCAAGATTCCGTCTCGGCTGACCGTCTGGTTTGCTCGTATCCCAGATTACCTCACCGGAATACCCCGTAATATCAGCAATAAGAGTGACAAGATCCCGGATCGAGATCTCCATCCCGGATCCGAGATTGACCGGCTCATCGCCATCGTACCCCTCACTCGCAAGAACGATTCCCCGGGCGGCATCATCAACGTACAAAAATTCGCGTGATGCAGACCCGGTTCCCCATACCTCTACACTGGGCGCATCACTCCCCCGTGCCTCGACAAATTTCCGGATGAGAGCAGGGATAACATGGGAACTTTCGGGATCAAAGTTGTCACCCGGCCCGTAGAGGTTGACCGGAAGGAGATAGATTGCGTTAAACCCATACTGCCGCCGGTATGCCTGTGCCTGCACGAGAAGCATCTTCTTTGCAAGACCGTAGGGAGCGTTTGTCTCTTCCGGATATCCATCCCAGAGATCCTCTTCAGAGAACGGAACCGGGGTAAACTTCGGGTACGCACAGACGGTGCCGACCGCAACAAACTTCGCCACTCCTGCGAGCCGTGCTGCTTCCATGAGCTGGATTCCCATGATGCAGTTGTCGTAGAAGAGCTCTCCCGGGTGAGAAAGATTGTACCCGATTCCTCCCACCTTTGCCGCGAGATGAATGACGATATCAACATCTGAAACGACCTTTTCACAGTTTGCAAGGAGACGAAGGTCACAGTCACGGCTCCGGGGGATAATGATATTCTCCTGCAAGGCTCCCCGGGCACACAGTTCCCGAACGATTGATTTACCAAGGAATCCCGCCCCGCCGGTAAGGAGAATCCGTTTATCTGACCAGAACGGCATTACACAGATCTCCCGAACGCATCCATGTGATCATGCATCTATCTCACCCGGTTCTTCTGATCCAGATAGTAATTCAGCTGGCTTTTTATGATATCCCTGACCGAATGAGAGACTGAGAACCCGAGACGCTGTATTTTCGATGTATCTGAGAAGAGGATCGGAACTTCTGAGGGTCTGAACCGGTCAGGATCAAAGAGAACCGGAACCGTCCCCTTGTCGGTCTTAACCTCTATCCCCTTGTCCGCAAGGGTAAATAAAAGCCCGCAATTTAGCATCGCAGTATCAAGAGCGGTCTTCTCAAAGGCAGTTCCAAAGACTGGAGCAGGGTCACTGGCAAGGGGCAGAGAGAACTCCTTTTCGTTCTTCATGGTAGAGATGGATAAAACATCATACCCTGCTTCCTGTAGAGACAGGAGAATATAACTGATGACCGAGGTCGTCCGCATCGATCCCTGGTTATATACGTCACCGGCAGCTCCTTCCCGGGCGAGCAGTTCATAGCCGTTCACAATATCAAGGACATGCGACCAGTCACGGAATGCGTTCACATTTCCGATGGTAATAGCATCGGTCTCATGATGCACCAGTTGTGATACCTGCCGGGTCACGACAGAGGTGACAAACATCCGGCCCCTGCCTGCTCCTTCATGATTAAATCCACGGGATACAACCGTGTCAAACCCGTACGTGGAGTGATAGTTACGGCAGAGGTACTCCCCGCAGACCTTGGTCACGGCATAGGGTGACATCGGCCGTAAGGGATTGGTTTCTTTAATGGGAACCTCAGGAATCTTCTCAGGCTCGGGAAAGATAGTGCCGTATCGTGCCTTTGCCTCTGTATACTGCTCTTTTGAACTGATAACAAGCCCGTACTCCTCTGATGATCCGGCAAAGACAAGCCGGGTATCGAGATCCTTTATCCGTATCGCTTCAAGGAGGTTCTGGGTTCCAAGGACATTACTCTGGGTTGTCTCAACCGGATGGGTAAAAGACCGGGGGACAAATGACTGGGCACCAAGATGAAAGATGTACTCAGGCTCTACATCGTCGATTGCCTGGGCAACCCCGGAAATATCCTCGAAATTGCCTTCGACAAGGTGTAACTCATTCTCTATTGATCTGTTCAGGATGGCCTCAGGAATTGAACCATCTGCCCGCCTCCTGATGAGACCATGTACCTCTGCCCCTTTATTGATGAGATCTTTTGCAAGGTACGGACCCACAAACCCGCTGATCCCGGTTATCAGGATCCGGGTATCCTTCCATGGTGACCCGTTCATACCTATAGATTGTACCGTGATACTATCTCTTCATTTCCTCAATCGACAGGAATGATACCGGATTGAGTACGAATTCGGTATCAGGAGAATGGAACTATGCCGGGATTAAAGGAACCCATAATAACCACCGATTACTGGGAATATACACAAAAAGGGGCGATATTCGTTTAAAAGAAGATACTGCATTCTTTTCCCGGATTTGTGCAGGTTACCGGAAAAAAATGTGATACCAGTGACATGGTGCCTTTATCTGATAATGGAGAATCGCTGGCTGCCAGTGCATGCCAATAATTATTGAATGTTTGGCAAATCATATATTCTATTAAATTTTTATTTTTTACTATTATACACAAAAAATGAACCAATACTAAAATAACACTCAATTTGAGATTTTTCTTATTCGTGATGACCGATCATTATTACTTCATAGATTACCAAACCAAAAGATATTAGTACTAAAAAAAGAATAATCTGACAATTCTGATATGACAGGTATTGCTACCCGTGTTCCGTCTGCCACACCCAAGGGCAATACCCTAACGACCTTCTCACGGATGGAATCCCCTGACTGGGAAGCATGCGCATAAACTACTCATAATGATAGAGATCATTTGTACAATCTCGTAACACGTCTTTTCTTGTTTGTTCACATCCATATAAGAGTAGCGTATAAGAACTCTTCGGACATAAAAACCCTTCCACAGAATCAAATAAGAAGCCTTAAATCACTACATGCCTGATATTTTTTCAGTCCCGAAAAGGGACGTGTACAGTGACTACCAGTGACAATCAGTAACCAAAAACAAAACAGTATTCAGAGAACATAACGTACAGGTTTTAAAAGACTAAACAGAGGAACCATATGGCAAAATATTCCGACACAATCGATCTATACGATGACAAGGGAAAATTGCTCAAGAGCAACGTTACCTTAGAAAAGATCAGCCCCTGTGTAAACAAGGGTATCTTAAAGACCATCGACATGACCAAGAGGACTGCAGCAGTCAACCTTGGCGGTATTGAGAAGGCATTAAAAACCGGTGCAATTGGGAAACACCAGGTCATCAAGGGCCGTGAACTTGATCTTGACATCTCAGGCCATGCAGGAGCTATCAAGGACAAGATCATGAAGATGCTTCAGGTTCAGGAAGGCGACGACACCGAGATCAAGTCACTTGCAGGAGGCAAACTGCTTCTCTGTACCGTGCCCTCATCCCGTCTTGCAGCCGCGGCAACCTACGATGCAACCACAACAGCCATTGCATCTGCAGCAACCTATGCAATCATCGACGAGTTTGATGTTGACATGTTCAACGGGTCAACCGTCAAGGCAGCAGTCTGGGGCAGCTACCCGCAGACCATGGACATGGTCGGTGGAGCGGTCGCAGGCATCATGTCGATCCCCCAGAACAACGAAGGTCTCGGGTATGCACTGCGTAACATCCAGGCAAACCACGCTGTTATGATCACGAACAAGAACGCGATGCAGGGTGCTGCACTGTGTTCAATCTACGAACAGGCAGGAGAGTTTGAGATGGGTGCAGCAATCGGGCCGTTTGAACGTGCACAGCTGCTCCTCCTCGGATACCAGGGTCTGAACGCAAACAACATTGTCTACGATCTCGTATCAAAGAACGGCAAGACCGGAACCATCGGTACCGTTGTCCAGAGCCTTGTTGAGCGTGCAATCGAAGACAAGGTCATCACACCAGGCAAGAAGGGACCAAGCGGATACACCTTCTACGACACGAAGGATCCGATGCTCTGGAACGCATACACTGCGGCAGGAACCCTCGCAGCAACCATGGTAAACTGTGGTGCCGGCCGGTTTGCCCAGGCAGTATCATCCACACTCCTGTACTTCAACGACTTAATTGAACACGAGACCGGCCTGCCGGGTTGTGACTTTGGTCGTGTCATGGGTGTAGCAGTCGGGTTCTCGTTCTTCAGCCACTCCATCTATGGTGGCGGTGGACCAGGTGTCTTTAACGGAAACCACGTTGTTACCCGTCACGCTGCCGGTGTAGGTATGCCCTGTATCGTTGCAGCCTGTGCCCTTGATGCCGGTACCCAGATGTTCTCACCAGAAGAGACCTCTAAGATCTACCAGGATACCTTCGGGCAGTTCGACGAGTTTGCAAAACCAATCCAGAACGTTGCAGCCGGAGTATAACCGCACCATGGTGCAGAACCAGATGACTGATGCATCATATCCCCAAGTCAGGATAGTCTCACACCGTCTCTTAAAACCTGATACCGTAGAGAGTCTGCTGGTACGACTGGTTGCAATACCGGGAATACGCCGGATCATTATGAATGGGCCGAGTATTCCTGCAACCGTCCCCTACGGACCTGCACGCGGTACTGAGAATCCCCACACAGACAGGAGATCCATCACCGTCGGTGATGAGGAGATCGAGTTACGGGTGCAGGTCGGAACTTTTTTACTCGAGGTAGAAAAGGAAGATATCATCCCGCTCATCGAGCGGGCCTGCGAAGAGGTCTTTGTAAACTTCCCATACCAGTTGCAGCAGGGCAGGTTCATGCGTTCCAGTCCCACCCAGGTGGACCACGCAAAATACGGTCCTGGTGCAGACAGCAGGATTTTAGGGATAACCGATCCCAGTGCAAAGACCGGACCAACGATCATTCAGGGATATAAATAATGCCGCTTGGACGTGTTACCCAGGTCGTGGACTGCCGCGAGAGTGCCGGAATGGGCAAAGGAGGATCCCTTGCACAACGGGGGACCATCTCTGAATGCAAAAATCCGGATGTTATCATCGTCGGCATGTCCCCGGGCAGGAGACACGTCACAAAACCGGTCTGTGATATCACCTCGGCTCTTCGTTCCCAGGGTATCGAGTACAACGTAAGCACCATGGTGCTCAACGCCGGATCAGGCCTTCCGCCTGATGCACCAAAAGCGGCAGGACATGTTCTCGGCGCCTACTTTGGAATGAACGGAAAGGAGATTGAACAGATAGGAAGGCACCGCCTTGCCGTGCTTCATCATGGCAACGTGCGATCCCATGTCGTTGCAAAAGTCCGCTCAATTTTACGGGATTGTGAGATTCCCGCAATTGTTGTCTGCCAGGTACCGGTCGATTATGAAGATTTTGCACGGGAAGGAGTAAAGACCGCTTTTGTCATGCCTCCAACCGATACAATCTACACGAAAGGCACGGTCATGCGGATTATAAGCGGTGTCACCCGAGGGGAGACACCGTCGCGGGAGAAACTAGCAGAAGTCATTCATGCGGTTATGACCCTTATCAAAACCACTTAAACCAGGAGAAAAAAATATGGCATATAAGCCACAGTATGGACCAGGTTCATCAATAGTTGCCGAGAACCGGCGTAAACAGATGAATCCCAGTGTCAGCCTTCAGAAAATGCGTGACGTCACCGATGAGGATATCGTTCTCATCCTTGGACACCGTGCACCAGGACAGGCATACCCAACCGCTCACCCGCCACTTGCAGAGCAGGGAGAGCCGGACTGTCCTATCAGAAAGATCGTAACCCCGACCCCGGGAGCCGCAGCCGGTGACCGTGTCAGGTACATCCAGTTCGCTGACTCGATGTTTAACGCACCCTGCCAGCCATACCAGCGGACCTACACCGAGGCCTACCGCTACCGTGGTATCGACCCGGGAACGCTCTCAGGACGTCAGATCGTCGAGTGCCGTGAGCGTGACCTAGAAAAATATTCCCAGGAACTTATCAACACGAACCTCTTTGATCCGGCTCTGACCGGTATCCGTGGTGCAACCGTGCACGGTCACTCACTCCGTCTTGCAGAGGACGGGATGATGTTTGATATGCTGCAGCGGTGCAAGCTCGAGGGCGGTGTCGTCAACTATGTCAAGAACCAGATCGGTGAACCGCTCGACAAGAAGGTCAACGTCGGCAAGCCACAGGATGCCGCATGGCTCAAGGCAAACACGACCATGTTCCACTCACTCGTCGGTACTTCCTACCGCTCTGATGAAGAGTACGTAGAATATATCAAGCGTATCCACTCACTGAGGACCAAGTACGGCTTCATGCCGGTCGAGTAAGGAGGCAAAAAATATGGCAAAAATCGAGAGAGCACAGAAACTTTTCCTGAAAGCCTTAAAAGAAAAATTCGCCGGTGACGTCTCAGATGTCAAGACCGAATTTTACAACTTTAACGACCTGCAGCAGTCACCCCGTAAAAAGGAGTTCATCGCGGCATCCAAGAAGGTCGAGAAAGAACGTGGGATGTCCATGTATGACCCATACCGCTGCCACCTTGGTGGTCTGCCCATGGGTCAGCGCCAGCTGATGACCTACGAAGTCTCAACAACCGGCACGTTTGTCGAGGGTGACGACCTGCACTTTGTCAACAACCCTGCCATGCAGCAGTTCTGGGATGACATCCGCCGGACGATCATCGTCTCGATGGACCTTGCACACAACACACTCCAGAAGCGTCTGGGCAAGGAGATCACCCCTGAGACCATCAACGAGTACTTACACATCTTAAACCACGCCATGCCCGGAGCAGCCGTGGTCCAGGAACACATGGTCGAGACTCACCCAAGCGTGGTCGACGACTGTTACGTGAAAGTCTTTACCGGTGACTCTGACCTTGCAGACCAGCTCGAGAAGCAGTTTGTGATTGACGTCAACAAGCTCTTCCCGGCAAAACAGGCAGCAGAATTAAACGCAGCAGTCGGCAAGTCACTCTGGCAGGCAATCCACATCCCAACGATTGTCTCCCGTACCTGTGACGGAGGAACCACCAGCCGCTGGTCTGCCATGCAGATCGGTATGTCATTCATCACTGCATACCGGATGTGTGCCGGAGAAGCAGCAGTCGCTGACCTCTCGTTTGCAGCAAAGCACGCCGGTGTCATCCAGATGGCAAGCCACCTGCCTGCACGTCGTGCCCGTGGTCCAAACGAACCTGGTGGTATCCAGTTCGGACACTTTGCCGATATGATCCAGGGTGACCGGAAGTATCCAAACGACCCTGCACGTGCATCCCTTGAGGTAGTCGCTGCCGGAACGATGCTCTTTGACCAGATCTGGCTCGGATCCTACATGTCTGGTGGTGTCGGGTTTACCCAGTACGCTACCGCAGCCTACACCGACAACATCCTCGATGAGTTCACCTACTATGGTATGGACTACATCAAGGACAAGTACGGCGTGAACTGGCAGAGCCCAGACCCCAAGGACAAGGTAAAACCAACCCAGGAAGTTGTCAACGACATCGCAGGAGAGGTCACCTTAAACGCCATGGAGCAGTACGAACAGTTCCCGACCATGATGGAAGATCACTTCGGTGGATCCCAGCGTGCCGGTGTCATTGCCGCAGCATCAGGTCTCTCAACCTCCATTGCAACCGGAAACTCAAACGCCGGTCTGAACGGATGGTACCTCTCCATGCTCATGCACAAGGAAGGATGGTCACGTCTCGGGTTCTTCGGGTACGACCTGCAGGACCAGTGTGGTTCAACCAACTCACTCTCTGTCCGGCCTGACGAAGGCTGTATCGGTGAGTTCCGTGGCCCCAACTACCCCAACTACGCAATGAACGTGGGACACCAGGGAGAATACGCAGCAATCGTTGGTGCAGCACACTACACCCGTGGTGACGGCTGTTCCCTCTCCCCACTGATCAAGATCTGTTTCGCAGACCCTGCCCTTGCCTTTGACTTTGCAGAGCCCAGGAAAGAGTTTGCAAAGGGTGCAACCCGGCAGTTCGTGGCAAAAGGAGAGCGTACTCTTCTTATGCCGGCAAAGTAAGCCGGATATCACTATCCATCTTTTTTTTGTTCTGTAATTCCTAATTCCCAGCCCTCAATACGAATGAATTCTGCCGGACTAGATGGGAAATAAAGATAGCACTTGGCAATTCTTCTGATGATCTCACTAATAAGCGGATAGTCTCTTTTCAGCAACGGGATAACCGGATTAGCTGATTTAACCTGTTTCCGTATGATGAATAATTACAGATACGGATTCTTTGGTTTCTGGCGGAAGAGAGATCATGTTTTCATTCTTGTACTTCATGAGAAAAAACTGATGAAGAAGAACGATTGTAACAAACCTGATGTTGATTGAAAAGAGAGATCGTTTATACTATAGTATAAATAATACTCTTGCTTTTGAATATTATGAGTACGCCATGAGATGGAGAAAAACGGCATGGAAACCCACGCATACGCAATCGAACTCACTGGAACCGTCGATGAATGTCATCAGTTGAACCTTGACCGACCTATCCCGATAAAAGGTCCACAGCGAGTACGGGTTATTGTTATGTACTCGCCAGAGGATGAAATTGATGAGAATGAATGGATGCATGCTGCCTCGGTAAATTCTGCTTTTTTAAGCCTCTCAGATTCAGAGGAGGATATTTACACACTCACTGACGGGAAACCATACCATGACGAAGTATGATGTTGTCCTCGTCCCTTTTCCGTTTGATGACCTCACCAGTACAAAAGTCCGCCCTGCAGTCTGCCTCACAGACTGCATCGGCCCTCACAACCACATAATCCTGGCTTTTATCACCAGCCGTATTCCCACGAATCCAGATAGGACTGACATCATCATACAAGCCACTCATCCTGGTTTTTCCGGGACGGGTTTACGGGTTCCTTCCACCCTCCTGCTGCATCGTATGATGACGGTCACGTCATTGGTAATCCAGAGAAGATTGGGGCAACTACCCAGGGATATACAACGAGAGGTCGAGGAACGACTCAGGTTATTATTTGATCTATAAACGCCTGAAAAATCCTGTAACCACCACTCACCCTCTTATAAAACTGAACTCTTTGTTTTCACCTTGAAAATAACGATAAAACCATATATCAGCAATTCTGCATTTCAAGGTGAAATTTTCTTATACCACCTGATCAGGATAATCCCTGATATGACAGATCAATCAGAGAAAAAAAGGGCTGAACCGTTATTAATGAAATTATCATCTTTTTCAAAAGGAGAGCGTACTCTTTGTATGCCGGCAAAGTAAGCCGGATCTCACTACCCATCTTTTTTTTAGGAATCTCTCGGGACTCCCCATCTCTGACCGCGCAATATACGGCTTTTTTTTCGGGATGAACCAGGGATCACATTTCTGATCTATTCGATACTATTGGCCCCGGTTTTCTGTTTCAAACCCCATAATCAGTTAAATTAGTTAAAACGAGACTCGAAGGATCCATGACCATAAAAGACACTATTCATCCCTCGTTCCAGGGCGCGGAACTCATCAATGAGAGGGAAAGAGCGCAAAACAATTTTACTTTACCTATTACAATTCGATGTTCATTAAAACGACCGATATCTCGTTTTTTTCCAAAAGAAAAGAGAATTTTCCTTATATCTCATCACATTTCGAAACCTTTAATGCTCTCATAACCAACCCTTACAATACCACAAAGGGTTTTTACTACTCATTGTGTGTGGTAACGAAGAAGAGCACTCTTGTGTCTGTTAGTAAAATAAGCGCAGGAGAAAGGTTTACATGGAAACAATTGTATTAGGCATTGGAATTACTGCATTGGCAGGAGCTCTTGCCACCGTTGCTGGTGCTGCCGAGGATACTGAATCTGATATCGGGTCACAGGGTGACCCAAACTCACAGGTTCAGCTCGCCCCTCAGATGGGATACATTCATCGTATCTTTAACAAGGCAGTATCAGGTGAGCCACCGGCATATGGTCTGTGGTGTGCCCTTGGGGCAGGAGTTGCCTTCGCTTTTCTGCAGATTCTACATAACCCGGCTCTTGCAATCATTCTCGGTTCGATTGTTGCCGTATTTGTCCAGGGTATCTACTGTGTCACCGCATACCTCGGACGTACTGCCAGTCTTGCCAAGTTTGAGCAGCCGGTCTACATTGACGTGGTCAAATCACTGACTCCAGTGACCATGGCACACGCATTTGTAGCGATCTTCTGTACCGTTACGATGTGTTATCTGATGGCTGAGTTCCTGCATCATCCGTTTGCACTTCCCCTGTTGGGGTTAGTCTGGGGCATCGCCCTGGGAGCTGCCGGATCTGCAACAGGAAATCCGTTCTATGGAAAGGAACGCCAGTACCAGAATCAGAACTTCGGAGCCGGAGTTCCTATCTCTGCATCAGGAAACATCGTCAGATATGCTGAAGCCGGACAGCGATCCTCCCTTGATAACGGCTGGTTTACAACCAAGTTTGCAGGACCTGCATCAGGTATCTGCTTTGGACTGATTGTATTCCTCGAACTCTGGAGGACCGTTCTCTTTGAACACGAACTCGGACAATGGGGAGCCGTAATAATCGGATTCGTTCTTATTGTTATCTTTGCCATCATCGATCTCTGGGTCGAGAAGTGGTCACGCACCACCTACGGGCCATACGAGAAACAGGAGGCATCATCATGAGTGCACTTGGTGGACAGGCACGCGGTGGTGAGGGTATCAACTGGAAAGGAACATCGGTTGGTATCTTCATCCTGCTCGTTGCCATTCTCATTACCTACGCACTTGAGCAGTCCCTCATCCCCCCCGGTCTCTTTGGCGGACTGCAGGGTGTTGCCCTTGTCGTTCCGCTTATCGGAATCATCGTAGGAGGAGCACTCATCGGATTCGGAGTCCATTTCGTCCCGGTCGGGGGAGCACCCGCGGCCATGGGCCAGGCACCTGGTATCGCAACCGGTGTAGCCATGCTCGCAGCAGGTGCCGGTCTTGCCGGTCTCTTCGGCGGGGCATGGGCATGGGAGACCACCCACGACTTCTGGATAACGATCATTGGAGGCGGAATCGGTGGCGGTCTCATGATGGCAATCACCTGTCTTATGGTGAACCTGACCTATGTCTTTGCCATGGGAGTACCTTCAGCATCGGGAAAGATTGCAAAGGATCCTATCACCGGGTTCACGTTCCCTGAGTACAAGTCACAAGGGACCGAGGGGCACGGACTTCCGTTCATCTCGTACTTTGGTGGTGTTGTCGGAGGATTCCTCGCAGCCCTTGGCGGAACACTCGTCTACCTCGAATTGCTTCTGGTATACCAGCCTGGCCTTGAGAAACTTCTTGGGATTGATGCCGGTTCCGTGGCACCCCTCGCGGTCTCACTCGCCGGTATCTTTGCCATCGGGTTCTTCCTGGTAAATGCAGTGCTTTCTGCGTACAACATCACGGGAACAATCGAAGGACCGCACGATCCAAAATTCAAGCGTGTTCCACGGGCTATCATCGGCTGCGCCGTCGCATCGGCGGTCTGCGGACTTGTAGCCATACTTACCGTGGTAGCATTATGAGGTGGATAACATGACGGTAAAAATGGAAGCTTCAGCAGGTGGAATGCCACACAAAACCCTTCTTATCGGTGGTCTTGTCACCGCGGTCGTGTGCATCTACCTGACAAATTTAAACCAGATACTTGGTGTCGGTTATTTCGCATTCTTCGGTGGAATCGCCGCAGTTGCTGCTCTCTGGTGGGGATCTGACACGATCAAGCACCTCTGCAGTTACGGTCTCGGGACAGGGGTTCCCTCAGCCGGTATGATTGCCTTTGGAACCGGAGCAATCGCGATGATCGTTGCTACCAAGTTTGGTATCGCAACGCCTATTGTTGCCGTGGTAATCGCTGCAATCATCGGAGCGATCATTGGGTACATCGCAAACGACATCATCAACATGAACATCCCGGTTATGGTCATCTCACTCATCGAACTTGCAATCGTCGGAGCCTTAACCATGCTCGGACTTGCATCGATGGCATGTGGATCGTTCCTGTTTGAGAACATGATAACAAACGGAGCGGTGGTAACCGCTGTTGGGATGAGTGGCGCTGAGAACGCAGGCCTCCTTGTTGCAAACATCAATGCAACCGGCACGCTTATCGGCGGCTGTGTCTTTGCAGTGATCTTCATGCTTGGTGCTATCGCCCTGCAACACCCGTTTAATGCGTGTCTCGGACCAAACGAGAGCCAGGACCGTACACTCATGCTTGCATTGGAGTGCGGGTTCCTCTCGATGATTCCCGTAGCAATCATCTCCTATGCATACCTTGACCTGGTTGCTGCATCGGTCTCTCTCGTCGTATCACTCATCGGATTTATCTACACCTTTAAGATGTACTTCAAGCTCTCCCGGCGTGATGCCTATGCATGGCTTGATGCAAAACCGATCCGTGAAGTCGGAGGTGGACAGTAATGAGCTGGATTCCGGTCTTACCAGAATTCGGACTTGGCTGTGACCCCATCTTAGGGTTTGTCACTGCACAGGGAGAATCTCTCGGGCCCATTGTCGAACAGGTGAACCTTCTGGAGAAGATCACAGACGATATCGTTGGATCCTTGTCAGGTGAGGGATCATTCCTTGCATCGTTCCCCCACAGGGAGAAATCACTGGTCTATGCCGGTGGGATCACTGCCATATGGTATGGTCTTGCGGTAGGCCTTGCGGTTGCAGGACTGATCATGCTTGCAATGATGCATTAGAGGTGGAAATACTATGGCAGATAAAAAAGCACCAGCCAGTGGCTGGCCAATTGTCCAGGGTGACTTTCACACCGGTGATGCTAACAGCCCTGTTGCCGTTGTAACGATGGGCTCCCACCTTGATGAGGAGGGGATCTGTTCTGCCGGAGCGGCAATCTGTGGTTCCTGCAAAACCGAGAACCTCGGGCTTGAGAAGGTTATCGCAAACGTCATCTCCAACCCGAACATCAGGTTCGTGCTCACGGTCGGTACCGAAGTCAAAGGTCACTTAAGTGGTGAGAGCTTAATCGCACTCCATGCAAACGGCGTTGACGGCGGACGTATCGTCGGAACAAAAGGTGCCATTCCCTTCATCGAGAACCTTGATGACGCTGCAATAAAACGCTTCCAGGAACAGGTTGAGATCGTCAACATCATGGAGAGCGAAGATATCGGTGCCATCTCAGCCAAGATTGCCGAACTGAAAGGTCGCGATCCGGGGGCATTTGAAGGAGATCCCTTTATCGTTGAGATCAAGGATGAAGGTGCCGGAGCCGCAGAAGCGGGTGGAGAGGTCAGACCGATGTCAGCAGAGGTTGCCCTCATCACCGCACGGTTAAAGACCATCCAGATGATGGTAACCGATATCGGGTACCGTGACAAGTTCGCAGCCGGCGTATACGGTGGTAAAGTCGAAGGTCTGATGATAGGACTGATGATATCGTTCCTTATCGTCGGGTTACTTCTGATGAAGGTACAGGGGTGAATAATCAATGGCAGATGATACAAATCAGGCGGCCGGTCCGGTCCGCATGACCGCCATCATGGCTATGATGAATGACATCAAGTTCAAGGCACAGCTTATCGCACGAACGAACAAGCTGGAATCCGGTATCATGGGTTCAGGACTAGTTGGATTCATCGTGGGTCTGTTATTCTCTCTGATCCTCGTTGTTCCGGTCCTCTTCCTGGGAGGGGCATAAAATGGCAGAAAAGAAAGATCCGGCATCTGGATGGCCAATTGTCCAGGGTGATTTTCACACCGGAGACCCAAAGAGTTCTGTCGCAGTCGTTACCATGGGATCCCATCTTGATGAAGCGGGAATCTGTGCTGCAGGGGCTGCAATCTGTGGTTCCTGCAAGACCGAGAACCTTGGACTTGAGAAGGTCATTGCAAATGTTATCTCAAACCCGAACATCAGGTACGTCCTGACCGTTGGAACCGAGGTTAAGGGCCACTTAAGTGGTGAGAGCTTAATCGCACTCCATGCAAACGGAGTCGACGGGGGACGTATCGTCGGGACAAAAGGTGCTATTCCGTTTATCGAGAACCTTTCAGCAGAGAACATCAAGCGATTCCAGGATCAGGTTCTGATCGTCAACATCATGGAGAGTGAAGATATCAGTACGATCTCTGCAAAAATTGCTGAACTGAACGGAAAAGATACTGATGCGTTTGCAGAAGGCCCGATGGTTGTCGAGATCAAGGAAGAAGGAGGAGCAGGAGAAGCTCTTGCAGCAACTGCCAACCCGCAGTTCCTTGAGATTGAGGCTAAGCTGGACGCAATTGAGACAAAACTCGAGTTCGCTGATGCTGAGATTGCACAGCGTGTCGGACGTAAAGTCGGACGTGACATCGGTATCCTTTATGGTATTGTTGCAGGTCTGATGGTTTACGTGATCATTACCGCATTATGATGCCAGTTACCGAAGTTCTACTAAGGAATACATTGGGATTTATAAGCGAGGTGTTATCAGATGTTTAGGTTTGAGAAAGAACAGACCGTTCTTGACTTTAATGGCTATAAGATTGGTGGACAGCCAGGAGAGTACCCACGTGCTCTTGGTGCATCAATCTTTTATAACAAGCACGAGACTGTACTGAATGAGCACACAGGCGAGATTGACAAACCACGTGCGGAAGCACTCTGGAATCGTTGTCTTGAACTGTATGACGAGACAGGGCACTGGTATTTCTGCCAGATAATTGCAGAATACCCTGAGGCGTTTGAGAACTACTTTAACTGGTTTACCGAGATTGATGACCAGTTCCCATTCTTAATGGACTCATCAGCTCCGGAAACGCTCGCCCATGCCTGTAAATACGTCACTGAGATCGGTATTGCCGATCGTGCTGTGTACAACTCTATCAACGGATCCATCGGACCCGAGAACATGGAAGCGCTCAAGAAGAGTGATGTCAACTCGGCAATCGTTCTCGCGTTTAACCCTGGTGACCCGAGCGTCCGTGGACGTGAGAAGGTGCTCACCGAGGGAGGCGTTGCAGGACAGGAGAAGTCCATGATAGGTATTGCAGAGGAATGTGGTATCACAAGGCCCATCCTTGATACCGCAGCAACTCCGCTCGGCCTTGGTTCCGGCGGTTCGTTCCGTGAGATCCTTGCCTGCAAGGCAATTCACGGGCTCCCAACCGGTGGTGCCTACCACAACATGACCGTCTCATGGACCTGGCTGAAACGCTGGAGAAAGGGAGGTCTTATCGACCGGTACACCGATTCAGGAGTTCTCCTCGAACAGATGGCTCACCACCACTTTGGTGGCCTTGACGGTATCAGGCAGGCTGCATGGTCAGCACCAGATGTCGGATGTAACATCATGGCAGCAACGCTTGGAGCTGACCTCATCATGTTCGGTCCTATTGAGAACTGTGAAGCTGCAGCAACCGCGATGGCGTTTACCGATATTGTCCTTGCCGAGACCTTCCGTGAGCTTGGTGGCGACATAGCAATCGAGAAACACCCGTTAAACCTGCTCTGCTAAAATTCCCCTTTTTTTTCGCCGTTTTAATCGAATCCGGCCTGGGTATCTTCAGCCGGTTTAACTACAGCGATACCTGCGATTTCTTTCTCATCCACCCGGGTTATATCCAGAAAAAGAGTCTGCCGAATCGGATATCACCGATGCCTACGAACACCGGGGTGTCAAAAAAAGTCTATGCCTGATAACGACAAGACGAAACGACTATATTTTCCAGATACACTGTATTATAAAAACCGGAATCCAGGGGACCGGTTCAATCTACAGGATATACATGAAGGTCACGGTCTGTTCACCAGGTATCTACACCTATGGAGCAATGCTTATCGGAGGGATCATCAGGGATCTGGGCTATGAGGTAACAATAGAGAGAGATCTTCATGCGATTGATTGCGATATTCTCTTTCTCTCTCTCTACTCAACCCAGCACCTGTTAAACCCACTCGTAAAAGAGGCAATCAGAACCGGTAGAGAGAAGGGAACACGATGCTATATCGGGGGACCGGTCTCGGCATATCCTGATATTGTCTTTGGCGAACTCAACCCCGATGCTGTGGTGACCGGTGAAGGAGAACCGGCAATACCGGTACTGCTGAAAACCGGAGACCCTTCCCAGGCTCCAAACTGCATGTACCGCTCAGACGGGACTCTTCTCTTAACAGAACGGGTACGGATGACAGAGATAGAACATCCCGTTCCCCTGATCCCTGATGACATCAGGAACCAGAGTATCAGGGGGGCGAATGTCTATATCGAGACTCACCGGGGATGTTTCGGCAGGTGTGGATTCTGCCAGGTACCCCTCTTTTTTGGCAGAAAGATAAGAAGCCGTGATATCGAACCGATCTTAAACGAGGTGCGGGCTTTTAAAGAGAAAGGAGTGGAACGGGTAGCCATCAGCGGGGGTACCGGATCACTCTACCAGTCCCATAACAACACACTTGATACCGATGCTTTCTTCGAACTGCTCGAGGGTTTATCAGGGATAATGGGGCCAAAAAATGTCTCCTGTCCTGATATCAGGGTAGACTGTATTACCGATGAGGTTCTTGAGGCAATCCGAAACCATACGGTTGGCTGGGTCTTTTTCGGAATTGAATCCGGGAGTCAGAAGATGCTTGATTGTATCAGAAAAGGGATAACCATAGAGCAGGCAGAAGAAGCAATCGAGAGATGCCGCCAGTCTGGTGTTCATGCTGCCGGGAGCCTGATATGCGGATACCCGGGTGAGACAAAAGAAGACTTTCTTATGACAAAAGATTTTCTTTCGCGAAATGCACTAGAAGATGTCTTTGTAAGCATTGCCGAACCAATCCCGCATACACCGCTGGGAACGATGGTTCTTGAGATAAACCGGGATGAGAACCTGGTATATACTCCCCATGAGGGGGAATATGCATCCCTGCACCTGACCGAAGCAGAAGCCCGTGCATTTGATCTCATGATCCATGCAGACATGAGCAAACCGGTTCTCCGTCTCGTGACTGACGATATCTTCTCAGCCTATCTTTGTGAGGCAAAACAGCAGGGATCTGATATCAGGGCTGCAACCGATCTGCTCTTCCGCTATTGTGGGGAAGAGAGTTCAGGATAAAAACGCAGTCCCTAAAATACTCAAGCACCATCGTGGTACCCTTCATTTTTTGGTCCGGTCCCTTTGCCGAAGTTCTTTTGGAGTACTGTTCCATTCGCCGATATCGAGTAGGTGCTGATTATCAACCCATCCACTTACTACCTCCTCGCGATGATCAAACTGCCGTACATACGGTTTGATATCCAGAAGCGGAGTCCCGTCCAGCACATCAACACCTGATACCGTAAGAATGGTACCGGAAACCTTTCGCAATTCCATGATAGAGAGTCCTATGGCGTTCGGTCTGTTGAAATGACGAATGGCAAAAATCCCACGCTCTTTCTCTCCGTCAAGAAAGGGTTTCTGCACCAGGTTTTTCCCGGTTGCCTGATGAAAATAATAGATCGCATAGATATGGGAGAACGATTCTATATCAGCTAGTCCGGCTGCAAACTCCTCGAACAGTTCGATATATCCCACTGACGGATTAAAAATCCCCTGGATAGGAGTATTTTCGTGTTCAGTATGTTCTGAGTGAATTATCCCAATCGGATGAAAGATAATGGGTGCATCTTTCCATTGTTCTCTGTGTTTTTGTGTCAGGTTCATGAAATCTTCCCATCTTATGATTACTTTCCGTGAATGTGGAGTTTTCGTATCTGTTTATCATGGCGTTACCCGGTCAGGGAGGTATCATACCCGTATCCCTAACCGTTTTCTCCTGTATCTTCTGTCTCCTCCAGGGGGATGATATGCACTGCAGATTCCTTAAAAGTAGCATATACCGGGCAGTCCGGGTATAATGACAGTTCTTCGCAACTCGTCCGGGTAACCATGGCAATCATTCTGATACCGGTATCCAGGGTAACCCGTATAAAAGGACCGGCAGATATCAGGGAAAGAACGGTTCCCGGGAGTGTATGCCTGGCACTTGAATGGAATGGTTCTTTCGAGATGATAATATCCTCAGAGCGTAGAACGGCAACAACCGGACCGGCATATGGTGTGGTTACCTTAAGAGAAAGGCCGCCTAAATCGAGGACCGATCCTCTCCCTTCCACAGAAGCCTCACCCTTAAAGATATTATCGGTCCCGCATATCTCGGCAACATACGGGGTACTGGGGTGTGCAAAGAGATCCTCGGGCGTTCCGGTCTGGACTATCATACCATCCTGCATGATGGCAACCATATCTGCCAGTGCATAGACATCCTCGAAATGGTGGGTAATATGGATAACAGGAATACCCAGGTGCTTGTGTACTTTTAAAATCTCTTGTCGTAACCGATCCCGGGTCCTGGAATCAAGAGCAGAGAGTGGTTCATCCAGCAGCAGGAGAAGGGGCTTTTGGATTAATGCTCGTGCCAGTGCTACCCGTTGTGCCTCACCTCCTGACAGGGTTGTGGGATTCCTGTCCATTAAATGACCGATACCAAGGATGGAAACAAGATCATCTACCATTCGCCTGGTATCCCCATCCATCTTCTTCCTGATCGTAAGACTGAAAAGGATATTCTCTAACACAGTCATATGGGAAAAGAGCATGATATCCTGGTACATCATCGCAATGTGCCGATCTTTTGGCGGATCATGGGTAATATCCCTTTTATTCAGGATAATTCTCCCCTGCCTTGGTTTGTAAATCCCGGCTATCATCTCAAGAAGAACGGTCTTACCTGCCCCGGACGGCCCGATAATTACCCAGTATTCAGGTTTTTTCAGATGGAAAGAAAGAGACCTGATATGAAAATCTCCAATATCCAGTGAGACGCTATCAATCAGAAGCAAGGGCTCGCCTCACTTCCGGAAGAGAGATGTTCAAAGATACCGATCGTTAATGCAGAGATTCCAAGAAGAATGCAGGATGCCGTTATCGCGATATCGAGATCACCGGTTGCCATGTTCAGGTACAGAGCGATTGGCAGTGTCTCGGTATGCATCCGGGTTGCACCGGCAAGCATAAGAACGGCACCGAATTCACCCATCGCCTTTGACCAGGTTATCACCATACCTGATATCAGACCGGACCGGGCCATCGGAAGGGAGATATGCCAGAACGCCTGGAAATCATTACAGCCAAGTGTCTTTGCGATATGTTCATACCTCGGAGAGATCATCGCAAAGGAGGATCGCATCACGCGGATAAGGTACGGGAGGTTCACAAACCACAATGCAACAATGATTCCCAACTGGGCAAAGACCACCACCACTCCCATCTCCTCAAGAGCAGAACCGACAGGGGTTTGTGCAAAAAAAAGAAGGAGTGCAACCCCGGCAACAAGCGGGGGCAGGGAGAGGGGCAGCATAAGAAGCATAACAAGGGGACGGTGTCCCGGAAGTTGTTTCCGGGATAGAATATACCCGGTTGGAACGGCTACAATCGCGCACAGCACCGTTGAGATGACTGATGTGACTAAAGAGAGGTAAATTGCATACCCGATCTCAGGAGAACTCAGTGTTTTTACCAGGCTTTGGGGGCTTATGAAAAAAAAGAGGCTGCCCAACACAAGAAGTGTCACACCTCCTGTCATGAACGCGAGAACCATTGCCAACGGGTAAAACAGTCTGTCTGAACTCAATTTCTCACCCATTGTCCATCTTCCTCGCATCTCATATTCCGGCTGCATAACCGGAACGCACCCGTACATGCAAAAAAAGAATGATATTATCCACCTCGGACAGAGGTGAATCTCCCCTACTGCTCAAGGCTTTACATCCTGATATGCTTCATCTGGGTAACTGGGGAAACCGTAACTCTCAAAGAAGGCTTTTCCATCCTCTGATGACGTGAAATTAACAAATCTTCCGGCGTTCTCGGGATTTTTTGAGAACGTTGTCACTCCGATGGGGATGATGAGAACCGTATCAACAGCGTTTTTCAGAGGGATTGCATCCATGGTCTCTTTGTCTATCTGATCCATGGTCAAAAGTGATGCATCCAGACTTCCTGATTTCATTGCAGTAACCAGCTCATTGATCGTTGCAGTTCGTACAACCACGTTCTTCGAAACATCCTCGAGAATTCCAAGTTTTAAGAAGAGTTTCTCTCCTGCACCACCAATGGCAGTTGCCTTGGTATCACCAAGTCCGATTCGAAGACCGGGACGTGTGAAATCAGTAATATCGGTGATAGATAACGGATTTCCCTTCATAACAGCAACCACGGGAACATGGTATGCCAGGTACTCCGGATCTCCCACAAGCTCTTTTTCCTGTGCCTTCTGGTAATCAGGAGTCCCTCCGGGAACATAAATATCTCCCTTATGCGTGATCTCCATCTGGGTCAGAAGTGCTCCGGAACCCTGGAAATTGAATACAACGGGAATACCGGTACTATTGGTAAATGTATCCCCGATATCCTGCATGGGTTTCTTCAATCCCGCACCGCAATATATCATCAGGGCATCCGGATTTTCCAGGAACGGATCCTCTGTACCCTCATATGCAGCCGCTTCGGTAGCAAGTATTCCGGGTACGAAAAATACCATGATGATACCGCATACCAGGAACAGGATGCTCCATCTTTGTACCATGTCAGATCGTTTCATCACCATAAACTAAGTTCATTAAGTAAATAAATTAGTATGATTATAATATATTCATTAAGTTATTATATAATATGGTAATTCTATCTCCTGCCCCATGTCACACGATATACCGTGCAGTCCAAAAAAGAAGGAAAGGATAAAGCCTGACAGAGGATAACAGGAACCTGACGTCTGCTTTTAAGTTTTTTTCAATCCGGCATTTCCAGACAAACGATTCATCTCACCGTATTCTAAAATCCCCTGCACCCGGATATCCCGGCTCATATCAGATGAAACAAAAGCATCAGGTTCTCATCCCTCGTCTCTTATTTATTCCGGATATCCGTACCATTTATTACATTACGGATATCCTTATTATAGAGGCAGATGGATCCAGCAACCAGACTCAGGTTATCACTGGGATTTGTATCAACCGCGATAAGTATGCTCTTTGGAACAGATCGGGGCAGAAAGTCTCTGTTACGCCCGGGAGCCATTGAGATCCTGTATACCTCGTATTTTTCCCAGATCTCCATGGGTGATATTGCAGGAATGCTTGAGATTACACCCAGCTCTGCTACTGACCTCGTCAATTACCTGGAGCGGGAGGGATATGTATACCGGAAACAGGATCCGAAAAACCGAAGAAAGATACAGGTCGTTCCTACAGAGAAAGGGGAACTCTGGATCTTAAAGACTGAAGAGAAGATGTACGGGTTTTTAGAATCCCGTCTGTCAAACCTCTCAACAGAAGATCAGGATCTCTTTGCCGAACTCTGTGCCCGGTTCTCGGGTGTACATGATGGTATCTCATTTATCGCATCAATCGCTGCATTCAGAAAAGAGAGAGATACCGTCCGCGTGCCTCTTATCAGATGGAGAGACGGACACCTGTTGCGGCTTGAAGAAGCCGTTGACAGCCGCTGGAAAACCGGTTATGATGTAAAAACCCAGAAAAAGGAGTTAGAAATGATTAGTGACAGAATTCCGGAAACAACACAAGGAATCCAGGATGAGATAACCGTACAGGAGTATGATCTGATGCAACGCGGTCTTCGGGACCATGGTCACCTTCCTGTCGATGATCTCGTAGAGATGACAAAGGCAGGAGAAAAAGCCCTTGAGATCGGATCAGGTCCCGGGTATTACGGACTGGAATGGCTGAAAAAAACAGATGGAACCCATCTTACCTGCCTTGAGATCAGTCCTGCCATGATCAGGCTTGCAGAGAAGAATGCGGGAGATTACGGGCTTTCCGCAAGAGTATCATATAGGGAAGGAAATGCACTTCTGATGCCGTTTCCTGACGAATCCTTTGACCTGGTATTCTCAAACGGATCACTTCACGAATGGGAGGATGCACAGGTGGTCTTCTCCGGGATACACCGGGTTTTAAAACCGAAAGGAACAGCACTGGTAACCGACCTCAGACGCGACATTTCAGAGGAGATACAGAACTTCATGAAGAAAACCTGCCCGTCTCCCGGGATAAAAGCAGGATTTGAGACCTCAGTTCAGGCTGCCTACACACAAAAAGAACTGGAAGAGATCCTGGCATCGGTTCCTTTTGGGAAAAAGCAGGTTATCACCCACCCTTACGGTCTTGTCGTCATTGCTGAAAAATAAAAAGAGGCAGGAAGAGCGGAAACAATCAGACTGCAGTGCGTGAACCGGAACCGGTACTCACCGATAAAGGATCACAAAGGTATCCGGGCAGACCGGTATCTTACACCACCGGGGTTGTCTTTTCCATCACCCCGATTTGGGCAGGAGAAATGCCACACACAGAGTCAGGGTATCGATATGATAATACCAAACCATCAGGCGTTTATTGTTTATCTGCCCTCATTATGCAGATCATATCACGGGAATCGGTCGCTCCGAGAGAAAATCCACTGCTTTTTAGAAGCTGTGCAATTTCCTTGTACGAATAAAACCTGGCATGTGAGAGAAATTTCCCTTTTGTATCATTGTGATTCTCTTTTATTCCACTCTTCTCATCCCGTCTGATAAAGCCGATGACCAGAAACCCCCCGGGGAGAAGAATCCGATGAATTTCCTGCAATGCTACGCTTGGATCAGCAAGAAAACAGATAACAAACATCAAAAGGACCGCCTGACATGAACTCTGCCTGATAGGGAGAAACTCCACCTGTCCCCGGAATACAGAAATCCCGCGTTTATATGCCATCCGGGCCAGGGCCAATGATGGATCCATACCTGACGGTATCGCAAGAGGAACGGCAAATCTTCCGGATCCAACCCCTAACTCAATAATCCGGGAGGTATCAGAAGGAAGGAATCGTTGTACCAGATCCAGTTCACTTCTGTATAAAAAACCGTGTTTTTCATACCAGGCATCATATTCCTCTGCAAACTGCTCAAATATATTTTCTTCCATCCCACGCTGCTGCAATATACAAAGAACCAATCCCCTTGTAACTGAATAATCTTTTCCCTTTTAAAAAGCCAATTACCATCGTTGTTCCATCCTGCAATCCATCTGCAGAGAGATCTGTTCGCGGTTTTCTTTTGAAATATGGTTTTTCGTCTACAAATTGAGGGAATGCTACTTATCCCTCCCCGATCGAACCTGATATTAAGTATCATGGCGATGACAATAGAAGCAATCAGGGAAGCAGCAGAACTGCTCGGTATCAGGGAAAAATCAAGCCTGAATGAGATTCGCAGCAGGTATCACGAGATGGTAAAAGAATGGCATCCGGATGTCTCAAAAAATGATCCCGGCGATGCCCATACAATGACCATCAGGCTCAAAGATGCATATGATCTCCTGATCAATTATGCCATGAATTATCCCATATCCTTCAGAGCCGAGGATCTTGCAGAGGAGTTGGGCCAGATACCGGCTGATTACTGGACCAGACGGTTTGGTAATGACCCAATTTGGAATTAAGAAATAAGGGAAGCCTGAAAGGCATAAAACCCGTGGAACACGATTTTTAACCCCGGCTCTGAGTTGATACAGGAATTATTGGATCTAATAAAATTCTGCCATAACCCGTTTTTTCGATCAGGAATACATGCCTCAGTTACCTGATATGATTCCGGAATAAATGGATTCATATCAAGAACCGGGCTGTTATTAATCGCATCAAGGCAGGACACATAAAGACGGCTCGCATAAAGAGAGATTCCCTAACCCCGGAACAATTCACATCTTCTGATTTTTCGGATAATCCTTCTCTTCAAGCATCCGCTTACTCACATGAAGTACGCGATGTACCCATCCTTTTGTATCATCGCAATCCCCGGGATACCGGGGGATGAGGTGGACATGCAGATGCATCACCGTCTGTCCGGCGACCGTACCATCATTTATTCCGATATTATACCCTTCCGGGTGATACAAACAATCGAGATGCTGTTTCCCCTTTCTGACAAGATTCCATATTGCGGTATGTTCTTTCTCGGTAATTCCAAAGAAAGATGAAACATGGCGGAAGGGGATAATGAGCAGATGACCGGGAGTGACCGGATAATCGTCAAAACGGCTGTATGCATACTCATTCTCAAAAACGATATCACACGTTTTTGGAGAACAGAACACACAAGGCGATTCCATAAGGGATATCTATTGGCCGGGATATTTCATTATCTTTGCGCAATCACAACAGATAAAAGATAGAATGGTTCTTCGCGTATCGCTCTTTTATTTTATCTCACCACTGATGAGTGAGTGTCTCAAAAGTATCATTGTGGGGATCTCAGATTCAGAATGTATACCAAAAAATGAGAGAAAAAAAGGTTCCAATCAGGTCTCGCGGGAACCGGTGTGCAACGTATAAATAGCATGTGAGAAAATTAGGTATGCCTAATTCACTATCTGCCTGTTGTGAAATCCATGAATGCAGTCATAACCGAACTAAAGGAAGGCGTATCCGGAAAAATAATCGGACTACAGGGTGGATGCGGGTTTGTGAACCAGTTGCGGTCCATCGGGATACGGGAAGGAAAGATTATCAGCATTGTAACCATCCACCCGTTTCGGGGACCTGTTGTCATAAGGCTTGATGGTAAATTGATCACTCTTGGGAGGGGGTTTGCAAACCGGATTGTAGTGGAGCTGTAACGTGAAAAAAATCGTTCTTATGGGAAACCCGAATGTGGGTAAAAGTGTTGTTTTTTCGCGACTCACCGGGACGCGGGTTATCACATCCAATTATCCCGGGACAACCGTTGATTTTTCGCAAGGAACATCCTGTCTGCAAAAAGACCGGGTATATATCATCGATGCTCCCGGAACCTATTCCCTTACTCCATCAAACATCGCAGAAGAGGTGGCATTACGAGTAGGAAAAGAAGCGGATCTGATAGTTAATGTTGTTGATGCCACAAATCTTGAGAGAAACCTCCTTCTCACACTGGAACTGCTATCGCTCAATAAACCCCTCATCGTTGCCCTCAATTTGTGGGACGAAGCACATCATACCGGTATCGAAATAGATGTAACCCGCCTGGAAGAACACTTAGGTGTTCCGGTTATTCCTACCGTGGCAGTGACCGGGGAAGGGATCGCATATCTCGCAGAATACTGCTCAAAACCACTATCCCAACGCACCCCGCTTGTGCTTACCGAAGATGAAAAGTGGAAAAAAATTGGTCATATTACCCAGGAAGTGCAACAGATAACCCATCGTCATCATTCTATTGGGGATATGATATCTGATGCAACAATAAAACCACTGACCGGAATCCCGATAGCCATTCTTATCATTCTATCTGCATTATGGGCAGTAATCACCATTGGTGAGACCTGCATCACCTATATCACAGATCCTCTCTTTGAATGCTACCTCCCGTTCATCACATCGGTATCAGATTATATCGGCCCCGAATTTCTGCAGCAGGTACTGATCGGAGAGCTGATCGACGGGCAGATTGATCTAGAACAGTCAATGGGCATCCTGACAACCGGTCTTTACGTTCCTTTTGGGATCGTTCTTCCCTATGTCATCGCATTCTACCTCATTGCAGCGGTACTTGAGGATTCAGGATACCTTCCCCGGCTTGCAACCCTGACTGATACCTTCTTCCACAGGGTTGGTATGCATGGATACGGGATCGTGCCGGTATTCCTGGGTCTTGGGTGTAACGTCCCGGGAATCCTTGCAACCCGGATTCTTGAAAGCCCGAAACAGCGGTTCATCGCTGCAACGCTGATTGCAATATCAGTCCCCTGTATGGCAAAGACAGCAATGATATTCGGGATCCTCGGACAGTATGGCATGCTCTATATCCTCATTGTGCTGGTTATTCTCATTCTTGTCTACGTGACCATTGGGACACTTTTGAGCAGGATCCTCAAAGGAGATTGCCCTGAGATATTTCTTGAGATCCCCCCGTACCGCCGTCCGCGCCTGGATATGGTTTTAAAAAAGACCTGGATGCGTCTTGTTGCATTTATTGCAGAAGCAGTACCCTACCTCTTTCTCGGTGTTCTTCTCGTAAACATCCTCTATGCTACCGGGTTTCTTGCATGGCTCGGAACAGTACTCTCTCCGCTTATCGTCGGCTGGCTCGGTCTGCCACAGGAAGCATCAGCTGCTCTTCTGACCGGATTTTTGCGAAAAGACCTGGCAATCGGGATGCTGCTTCCCCTGCAGATGACTCCCGGACAGCTGGTTGTTGCGGTGACGACGCTCACCATGTATTTCCCCTGTGTCGGTGCATTTGCGGTTCTCTACAAGGAGCTCGGTCTTTTTGATCTGGGAAAAGCAGTAGCTATCATGGTATGTACCGCATTTCTGGTCGGGGGTCTTGTCCGATTTATTCTTATCGGAATCTAAAGGAGGCAGGATGAAAATAAAAACCATAGAAGAATATATCGAGAACATTCACCAGATTGAAGAGAGGAAAGGCCAGGTATCTACCAATACCCTTGCTACCGCGATGGGAGTAAAACCTCCGTCTGCCACCGAGGTACTCAGGAAATTGCAGATTGAAGGATATGTCCATTATATACCCCATGCCGGGGCCGTGCTTACCGTAAAAGGGAAACGACTGGCCGAAGAACTACAAAGAAAACATCGTGCCATCGCTAATTTTCTCATCCTTATCGGGATCCCGTCACAGATAGCAGAGAGCGATGCATGCCAGATAGAACATCATGTTAACCATGAGACGATAAAAAGGCTTGAACTGCTCACCTGTTCGATTCAGAATGACCCGGATATCTGCTCATGGTTTGAGAATTTCAGCAGAACCTGAAACAGGGTGGGATTATTTTACCCGGTCGGAATATAATAAAAAATCCCCCGCTCTCCGTGTCGTGATACAACAACACCCTGTTTTTCCAGCATTACGAGTTTTTTTCTGACTTCATTCTGATGTAAGCCGGTCATAGAAGCGATATCTTCTACCGTGCATGGTCGTCTTTTCAATGTTTCAAAAACCGTACCCACGAGGTCATCAGAATACCAGGTGGTTGATTGGGATTGCACAAGTACGACCGAATCAACAGGGATACCCCCTTCTGAAAAAAAGTGACTGATCGCATCCACGAGGGAAGAAGGAGCGGGGCATACCCATGACTCAGTTCCCGGACGATCCAGGTTATTTATCTGGATCCGGTCAGGCCTGAGGGCATATATTGCATCATGGAGGCTCTTTATCTCCTGATCCGTGGTGTTGTGCGGAGGAACCAGAAAAACTTCAAGCCATATCTGGTGTGAAAATACTTTCCGAAACGCAATCATCCCTGATAGTATCTCAGATACTGACAGGTTCTTTAAAGGACGATGAATTCGGACAAACGTATCCTGTGAGGTCGTGGTAAGGGTAGGGATTACCAGATCTGCTACAAGAAGATCATCCCTGACTTCAGGGACTGATAGGAGACTTCCGTTCGTGAGAACCGCAACGCGGTACTGGGGATACCGATCTTTTACAAAACTAAGTACCGGGCCTATGGAGAGAGAAAGAGTTGGCTCACCTGAACCGGCAAACGTGATATAATCGAGGGGAGGCTCTTTTTTCAGAACATCATCCAGTTCTGCGATAACATCCCTGGTTGGAAAAAACTCTTTCCTCTGGATAGTAAGGTTGGTTGTTGCCCCGCACTCACAGTATACACAATTATATGAACAGGTCTTTTCAGGAAGGAGATCAATACCAAGCGATCTCCCCAGTCTTCGCGAGAGTACCGGACCAAAGATATGGTTGCTCATAGATACGAGACGAATCTGGAGATGAGACGGACATCAGATCTTCCATCCATGACAACATCTGCAGTCTTTTCGAAAAAACAGCCCTTATTGCAGTGCCTGACCAGGGATTCGTACCATCGTGCTCGTTTTATCAGTTCGATCACCACAAACAGCGACCTCTGCGGCTACCGCGATTAAAACCCCTGCCACAACCACGGGGCATTCCTCCTCGACCCAGACCATGCACCGGGTAAAAATTCCCCGGGTACTGCGGGATCACGGGCTGTTCCCGTATGTGTGCCTGTTCATCTGCGGTGCCTGTTGTTTCATTACCGGCAACAGGAGCGTAACTTCCTCCTCTGAAATACCCGGTCTGACAATATCCAAGTCCTCTTCCAGTCATAGGGCCCCTTCCGAGAGGGCCGGTTCCATTACATCCTGGCATACTATTCTCCTGGTACAGAAAAGTACCATTATTACTCATATGCGCGAAATTATTTAAATATATACGTCTTCTCAATCCCTAAAAACCATTCAACCAGAGATGTTAACATGATCCAAATCAAAATCCACCGGTATATCCCTGTTTTTCATACTGATACCAAAAAAAGGAAACTCCAAAAAAGCGCCTGAGCAAGATCCCAATTAGCGGGATCTCACACATGCAATGCTCTTAATTATACGCTTCCCTGGTATCGGCATCAGTCAGGGTCGGAGCTATCAGATCTTTCCCGGATGATGAATCCCAGGTCCCGAGTCTCGTATGGGTCTCGTAGTAACTCGTCGGGATGGGATGGGTACCAATAACAACCCTGATACCGTATTTCTCGGTAATAAACTCAGAGAAATACCTGATTCGCGGACAGGGGGGATATCCGACAATCATTCCGGTTGCAAGGTGAATAACCTCTGCACCGTTTTTTTTCATCTCTGCCGGGGCGTACTCGATATTTCCACCCGGGCATCCGTTGCACGTTGCGAATCCGACAAGTTCGATATCCCTGCCCTGGTACTGTTCAAATGCACCTTCCCGGTTATGAAATGCGCGAAGACATTTCCCGCCTGCGCAGGTATGGTACCGATCACAGATAATAATGCCAATTTTAACGGGTTTATCCATATTCCACGTCCTGTGTTCTGTATACCGTTTGGTCGTACTCGTGGATAAAGAATAGGGATTTGAAAGAAAGACGAAAAGAACGGGTCATTCGTGTTTTATGAATGAGGGGGATATACACCAGTCACCTGAACTGACACGGATGCCGGCTGAGATACAATTATTACTCATATGAGTAGTAATTATACCTATGCAGATAGCAATACCAGCATCAGGTCAGACGATAAACGACCCGGTAGACACCCGGTTTGGAAGAGCACCGTACATTATCATCGTTAATCAGGAGTCAGGAGCAACAACAACCCTCTCCAATCCCTATGCTGCTGAGAGCGGTGGCGTCGGACCCCGGCTTGTCCAGCTTCTCGTTCAGAACAAGGTGACTCATCTGATAGCCCCCCGGATCGGTGGCAATGCCGAGAATGCCCTGATTGCCGCCGGAATAGAAGTATTTCTCTTTGAGGGAGCGGGAACAGTCTCCTCTGCCCTGGAACAGTTCAAGGCAGGAAAACTTGTCCGAATGATAGGAAACCAATAATTTTTCCCGGAAAATCGCAATGCAGATAGCAATTGCAAGCGGGAAAGGAGGAACCGGAAAAACAACGGTTGCAGTAAACCTTGCCCTGGCCCTTTGTGCATCGCACGAGGTGACACTGGCTGACTGCGATGTTGAAGAACCAAACTGTCATCTCTTCTTTTCGGGTAATCAAAAAGAAGAGATTGTTACACACCCGGTCCCTGATATTGACACAGCTGCCTGCACACTGTGTGGAACCTGCGGATCGTTCTGCCGGTACGGTGCCCTCATTGTCCTTGCTGACCGGGTACTGCAATATGAGAAGCTCTGCCACTCCTGCGGAGGATGTGAGATCGTATGTCCCACAAAAGCGATATCCATGCGACCGGAGAGAGCTGGTGTGGTTCATATCTCAAACCCGAAGCCTTCTCTTCTCCTTATCAGCGGTACACTGGAAGAGGGGTCCATTCATACAACAGCGGTAATAAAAGCAGTCCGCAGGCATCTTACGAGGGAAGCCCTTGCTCTTCTGGATGCTCCGCCAGGCTCATCGTGTGCAGCAATGGAGACGCTCAAAGATTGTGATTTCTGCCTCATGGTAACAGAACCAACCCCTTTCGGACTGCATGATCTCTCTCTCATCCACGAGGTAACAGAAATTTTTGACATTCCCACCGCGGTAGTAATCAACCGGAACGATGAGAAAGACAATGGCGTGGAGTCATACTGCACCGCCCATAATCTTCCGGTTCTCATGCGCATTCCCTTTGATCGCACGATTGCCCTCATGCAGGGGAGCGGGAGCATCATCAGCGAGCAGGATTCTGCATGGCGGGAGCGGTTTGTACGGCTTGGGTACGAATGCCTTGCCCTGGCAGGTGCCCGATGATACAGATAGCAGTGGTGAGCGGGAAGGGAGGAACCGGCAAGACCGTGATAACCGGAGCGATCGGCTCACTCCTTTCAGGCACGGTTGTAATGGCTGACTGTGATGTCGACGCTGCCAATCTTGCCCTTATTATACAACCTGAGATTGAAACAACCGAACCTTTTTTTGGCATGGACCGGGCATGTATTGATACGGGTCTGTGCAACCTCTGTGAGACCTGTATTGGGTCCTGCCGATTTGATGCAATAACCCGCCATGAGGATTGTGTGCAGGTCGATCCACTCCAATGCGAAGGATGCGGTGTATGCGAGTATGTCTGTCCCTCTCATGCAATTGTTATGGTTCCGCATACCTGTGGAGAGATACGAACCGGGAATTCCCGGTATGGTCCGTTTATTGATGGTTCACTATTCCCGGGAAACGGGAATTCAGGGCTCATGGTTCATGATATCAGGAAGAAGGCACGTGAGATCGCACCAGATATTCCCCTGGTTCTGGTGGATGGGCCGCCTGGTATCGGATGCCCGCTCATATCAGCGGTGACCGGCTGTGAGATCGTTATCCTTGTCACGGAACCGGGTTCATCCGGACGGCATGATCTCGGACGGCTTGTCACCGTCTGCCGCTCTCTCCGATCCAGGATGGTAATGATCATAAACAAGGCTGATCTCGTCCCGAAAGGAACTCTTGCATTAGAGGAATCAGCAAAAGAATGGGATATCCCCATTCTCTGTGAGATACCCCTTGATCCCGGGATTATCGAGGCCACCAGGAATTGTGAACCATTTACCCGTTCCGAAAGCCCGGCTACGGTAATTCTCAAAAAAGCAGTGAAACATCTCAAACAGGATCTCAACCGTACCTAATTTATGGACCGAAACAATAATGCCGAACCGTTCCGAAGACGTGGTCGCCCACGGATTCGAAGACGGATGGGTGAATGCGGCCCCTGGCGATGTTATGCCCCCCAGTGCAACACAGGGGAAGATAACGGTTCTGTGTATCTGTATCCGGAAGAGTTAGAACTGTTACGACTCATCGATCTGGTCGAGATGGATCAGGAAGAAGCAGCAGCAGTACTTGGGGTCTCACGCAAGACGGTCTGGAAAGATCTCCATGAAGCACGCATGAAGGTAACCGATGCTCTGGTCAACGGGAAGATGATTAATATTCATAACTGCAATTTCCAGACCGAGGGATCCTGTCCGAGAAATAATAACGCATTATACAGAGAAAGCGAAACAATGAATGAAGAAAAGGGAGAATAATCAAAAACAAAATCAACCATTTGAGAAAATATAAATACTTTAACGCATATGAGTACTAATGGTGTTATGAAGCACCGGAAGGTATCAATGCCTGGAATGGACGGAACCCCGATTATCGGAACAGGTTCATAGAAGAGGCGCGTAAAAGAAGGAATCCGGCGGATATACCATCTCTTACCGAGTAAACCGCCGGGACGGACAGACCAGGAAGAGTTTAGTGACATTCGGCCAGAAATCAGTCGCGGTGCCCATTTCTTTGGGTGAAAGAGACGAATAAGAGGCCATTTTATCAGAAATATAGGAAGATAACCGTGAAGATAGCAATCGCACGTGATGGATCAGAGGTATCAGGACATTTTGGTCATTGCGAGGCATATGCCCTGTACCAGGCAGATGACTCGATGATACGTCATATCGGAGATCTCGATAGTCCCGGGCATGAGCCGGGCATGCTGCCACCTTTCCTCGCTTCCCACGGAGTAAACATCATTGTTGCCGGAGGAATGGGACAGAGGGCAGTGAATCTCTTCCATGAGAATGGAATCGAGGTCATCCTTGGAGTATCAGGCAGTGTCGACAAAGCTGCACAGGATTACCAGTCAGGACTTCTCGTCCCGGGTGGGGGAAGTATCTGCACCGAGCACACATGCAACGGGCATTAACCAAAAAAGAGAACAGCCATTTCAATTCGCCTGATGGATGGATATCAATCTATCCTCTTTTTTCTCGAATTTGAAACGTGATTTGATATCGTGACAAAACCTCACGATTATTGCCTTATTTTTCCCAAGCCTTACCTATTCGAGCTTAAGAACAACAAGCAGGGTCTGATATACTCCATTACTCTCCCGGCAATATCATATTGTATCTCATAATCACACACGATTGATCAGATCAAGATCCCGCAAAAAGTCCATGATGGATCGGTACCGATCCTTCTTCTCCCATGCAAGCATTCGTGAGAGGATCGGATCAAAGGGAGCTAGAGAAGGATTGATTCGGGATGGAAGTATGAGTTCCTCGTCTGATCGTATCGTCAGACCAACAGCAGCACTGGCTTTATCAGAATAGGGAGGGGCGCCGGTCAGGAGTTCATACAGGATGGCACCCACCTGGTAGATATCAGTCTTCATCCCTACCGGGCCGTACCTCTCAGGGAACCGCTGTTCCGGTGCAAGATAGGGAGCATCTGCCTCAGCCGGGTCACTATCGCCCACCGCAAACCCGAACTCGTTCTTACCCCGTGCAAGCCCGGTCAGCACCGGTTCACGGTTGGCGTCAATAAGAATATTTCCCTGGTGAAGGTGGTAATGCCTGACCCCCTGCGAGTGCAAAAAAGCAATCCCTTCCGCCACTCCCCGTATCAGTTTCACGGCAAGCCGTGGAGAGACAGGTTTTTTGAACTCTGCAAAAGAATGGATCGTTTTGTTGCGGACAGCAACTCCGTCTACGTACTCCATCTCAAGATACATCACCGGTTCATACTCAAACCGGTATATGGGGAGGATTCTTGGATGTTTCATAGTATGCCAGACTGAGATCTCTTTCTCTAGAATCTCACTCGGGGCTTCCTTGTTCTGGGGAAGTTTTACGACGCGGACCTTCTCATCAGCCTTTCTTTTGACCTGGTATACCCGGGTATAGGGATCGGTCCCGATAAGAGCAAGAGGATCATACCTATCCCGCAACTCGTGCGGAAACCCTTCGTACAACTCATTCTCATACCCGGTCTCTGTGATTGCATCATTGCCGGTTTTTTTCTCTCGTGCATCTTTCTCTTCCCCGGTCTTTTTTGATTGATGTAAAACACCTTTGGCTCCAATCATTCCTTTCTGCTTCTGTTCTTCCTTTCCGGTACTGCGGTTTTCTGATTGCGATGCCTTTCTCCCACCGGCTTCCTCTTTTAAAGAGCCTTCAGCGGAAAAGGATCCCTCTCTCCCCTCTTTCCCGGTAGAGAGACCGGTATCGTGGTGTCCCGATGAACCGCTCTTTTCCTGTCCCATCCGCAGTCCGCCCCCGGATCTCCTGTTTATGAACCTCCCGCTTCTGCCCCCGGTCTGAAGATACAGAAAAACAAAAGCAGACAAAACCAGTATTACCAGGATGATGACAGAATACAGGTGAGAAAGGAGAGAAGAGACAAGTGATATATCTGGAGTTTTTTGTACCACCACTTCTTTACTTTTCGGATCGGTCAGATCAAGGGTGATGGTGGTTATCGTGCCCGGCACAACCTCGGCAGTAAAACTGCGTTCTAAAAACCCGGAAAGGGTCAGGTTACCGTGATACATTCCGGGAGAAAGATCCGGAATGATGACCGGCGTTGTTCCCCGGGATGTCTGGTTCAAAAGTACCGTTGCCCCATCCGGTGTTGTCCAGATATGTAAGGATCCTAAGTCTGGTGAGGATATTCCTCCTTTCGGGATAACGGTTATCTCCTTCTCATATAACTCAGGGAACTGGTGCGTCTGTGCACCCGAACGCACCTGCATCCCGAAGATGACAGGATACGTGCCGGTCGCTTCAGGTGCCTGCAGCATGGAGGCAAAGAGATAGGACTTTCCTGACGTGATAGTGATCCCGGGAGGGATACGGACAGCAGGGGGATCCATGAAAAATCCATCCCCTGAAACGAGTACCAGTTCGTAATGCTCACGGCCTTCTTCCCAGACGGCAAGACCACTATTGCGAAAACTGATGGTAACCGGGTATATAACACCCGCTTCCATGATACCTGGAATAACGTCCCCGTCACATACCGCCTTCTGGTACCCGATTCCTGCGATACCTTCACCGGTCTGTGCAGAACAGGAAAGGATACAGAGTGAAAGAACGATTCCTGCAAGAATAAAAAGCCGGAACAGACGATTCAGTACAGGCGACAGAAAAAGTTCAGCTCCCTGTACAACCAACCCGTACCTGAAAAGACAACCTGTGGGATTACAACACATCTCACTCATGCTTCTTCTCCCGGTTCATGCCGAAAATACCAAAGAGACCTGATACTGTTCCCGCGATAACGCATCAGGTACTGCAGGGAACCGGTATACTGCATCTTCTGGTACCTATCCCAGTCTGAAGAGATAAATCCATAGGAACGTTCCCATACCCCTGCCGGATCAGGCATAACAGCGGTGTCCCGGTATCAAACACCCGGCCTGGCTTCCGGTAGAAAAACAGGGATGAGAGAAACTTTTTTAAAACCCGTAAGGCATCATCTGTACATGACATATGAGATGATACAGGATGAAGAGAAACACACCCTGATCATTGCAGTTATTATCTTTATCGTAGCCGGGTTATCATTCTGGCCTCTCGTTAGCGTTTTTATCCTTGCCTTTTCCCTTGCGGTCGTACTGATACCGCTAAAACAGCGATGCTTACATAATCTTAAACCCGGTCACGCTGCCATCCTTCTAACCGGTGGAGTTTTTGTAACCATTATCGGCGGGATCTTTTGTACTATAAACGTCTTATATGCAAATCTTGATTATATGAAAGAGATAACGGCAACGATCGGGGACGGCTTCTTTGACCTCGTTTCTGACCTGCAGGTACATACCTCCCTTCCGGGAACCGGGGAGATTCTTAACAAAGAGACGACTCAATCGATACTCCTGACCCTCTTAGACGCCGGCAAAAATCTTGTCCTTGACTTCTTTGCCAGTATCCCTGCACTTCTCATCAGTGGACTTATCTTCTTTCTGGCTCTTTTTCTGTTTGTACGAAACGGAGAAGAGATTATCCAGGTAATTCGGGAGTTATTACCGGCAAAAACTTCTCATACCATGGACCAGATCAGCACCGTGACCGTTGACACCATGTACTCAGTCTATATCGTCAACTTTCAGTGCGCAATCGTCACCTTCTTCTGTGCAATCCCGTTTTTTATGATCCTCGGATATGGACACGTCCCCTTTTATGCCATCCTTGCCGCCATAATGCAACTCATCCCCTTTCTCGGCCCCCAGATACTCATCGCCATACTTCTTATCTATGCCCTGTCAACCGGTGACATCACCGGGTTTTTACTGCTCTGTTTTGTGGGATATCCCACGATATCAGGATGGATCGACTTTTATCTCCGACCAAAACTCATGGGAGATCGGGTAGCAATTCATCCGGTCCTGATGATGATAGGAATCTTTGGCGGAATGATGCTCCTTGGACTCATCGGTATTATATTAGGACCACTTATCATCACCCTTGTCGTATCAGCATTCAATCTCATGATACAGACATTCCATGATATCAAAAACAGACAGAACTCTATAATATAGCAGCCTCTTGTCAAAACAGAGATAAGGGACGTGATTTATCACACCAGGAAAAAAAGATAACACTGCCTGCCAGAAGATCTTCTCAGTTCAGGGAGAGCTAGGTATCGCAGATACTACGATACGTGCAAGAAGATCCGGAGTGAACCGTGATGAATCGAGCACGAGATCATACAACGAGAGATCACTGATATCAATCCCGTAATACTGCCGGTACCGCTTCTCCTCACTTGCCTCCCTGGCCTTGGTCTCAAGAAGTGCCTGAGCGAGATCTGTGGTCTCATCCCGCTCAAAGATCCTGCGAACCCGAATCTCAAGGGGTGCCTTTAACCATATCCTTACGTCGGCTTCTGGAACCTTCCAGCCTGACAGGCGACCCTCGATGATGATATCATCTGACTGCAACCCGATCTCACGCTGACGTTCATCAACCATCATATCTACTGCCGGATCTTCTTCGCAGTACCTGCCAAACTCGGCAAGGGTCATCCCCTTCTCTGCAGCCATCTGGCGGAACACTTCACCGGCAGATATCAGGGGAATCGATAACTCGTGCGATAGTGTTCGGGCAAGGGTTGTTGTTCCCGAACCAGGAAGCCCGCTTATCGTGATCCGCATCGGATCATATGCCTCCGATATCAAGCGCTTTTCTCACGACCTGTGACAGGGAGAGAGAACAGAGCATGTACCAGATGATCCATGCAGGTGCCGGACCTAAAATGGCCTCGGTGAGATGCACCGATCCAAAGAACGGCATAGTTATCAGGGCATCGAAGTGATCCAGCCGGAAGATAAGCCAGAAGAATATCGGGAGGGTAAGGATCATGATATATGCCATGGGTTTGAACTGCTGGGTACTCATCTCCATCTGGTCTTTCATCATCATCTGACGCTTTGCTTCCAGTTTTTTTATTCTTTTATCATCCTTGGCAAGCGTCGCCTCCCGGTAATCCTTCTGAAAGGCCTTCATCCTCTCCTGTACTGCCTTCATCTTGGCATAATCTATCGTGTACTTCTGTATCGTTGAGGAATAGACTGCCGTGATGGTAGACAGGATGATGATGACAATATAGAAAGGGATGTGATATGAATCGACCAGCGGACCGAGAAACACATTGAGACCCTCTCCAATTCCCTTCCGTACTTCAGGAATACTTGCAATAAGAATCATCCCCATCGCAACGATGAGAGGTGTCATACTCATATTCTTCGATCCGGTCTTTGTCATTTCACTACCTCAAGATGGAACTGAGCTGTAAAACTGCCTGTTCAAGCAGGAAATCGGCGTTGGTAATATACTGAACCGTGCAACCACAAACCATTGCATAGGCTGCGGCAACCGAGCGGTTAAACTGCTGGTGAGCATCAATATCACGGAATCCCTCGATATCCCTCGTTCTCGTGGTATCAGTTAACCGCCTCTTTAATATCTGGTCGGCATCGGTCTCGACAAGAACGATGATATCAGGCATCAGTTCCCTGATGACCCATTCGGGAAGACCGGCAAGAAAACCGGTTGCGGTCTTGACCGATGCATGGGTATCGATGATAACATTCCCTTCTATCTTTGCAATGGCTTGGGATGCCAGTTTCTGAAGACGTTTCTGGGTATCCTTCGCAAGGGTCCGCATCTGATCCCGATCAGATACGGTACCCTCTTTCTGTGCAACCTCGAACATAAACGTCCCGAAGTTGATGTTCTGGTACAAAACACCCTCCTCTTCCAGCCTCTGGATCGTCCCGTCGATAACGGAAGTCTTGCCAACCCCGGGAACCCCGGTGATAATTACCTTCTTTCCTGCCATACTATCTTTTTTTTATCATTCTTTGCCAAAGAATGTTCGCATAAAGGGATACATCTCCATGATCTGTTCGTTTGCAATCTCTTCGTACAGACGGTAGGTGATACTTACTGCGAGCAGGAGACCGGTCCCGCTGACGCTGCCGATTACACCGAAGAGGTTTGCAACAACACTTAAGAGACCGATAAATGCTCCACCGATGACCGTAACACGGGGGATATACCGGTCGAGCACCTTCTCGAGGATCTTCGGACTTCTCCGGTAACCAGGGATAGACATCCCTGACATCTGGATCTGCCGTGCCACGGCCTTTGAATCAAGACCGGCGGTCTTGACCCAGAAGATAGCAAATACGGCACAACCTACGATCATGATGATGAGATTGATAATAAGCCTGATAATTACCATCCATGCATCTGGTCCGACAAACCCGTCAGCCCACCACATCCAGTCAGTTGGACCGTTTATCGGTGCAAGGAAGTACATGAGACCACTAATAGGGGTCTGTCCCTGGAACGCCCCAAGGATGGTTATTCCCACGTTATTTAAGAACAGTCCAACCATCTGGATGTTTGCTAAAAGCACGCTGACCAGAATCATCGGGAGCACACTGGCATAAATAAGTTTTACCGGGAACCTGCTCCGGGCACCCCGCACCTGGGAATGGGCAAGGGGTATCTCGATACGGGTTGACTCAACAAAGACGATGACAAGGAATATGATGATCGTTGTGATAAAGGCGATGATATTGGTACTGAAATACTGGAGAAAGTTCGCTGCCGGATCCATGAGAATCGCAACGAGTCTCGGGAAGAAACCAACCGGGAACCCGTCTGTAGGAGAGGCGTTCCAGCTGATAAATCCGTTTACCAGTTGCTGTGAGACCCCTGCAATGATAAAGAGGCCAACCCCTGAACCGATACCCCACTTCGTGACAACCTCATCCATGAAGACGATAAGGAGACCCCCTACGCAGATCTGGAGAAAGATTAAAAGGGTAAGGAGTGCGGTGCTGCCACCAAAGAACTGGGCTGCAAGGACTGAACTCGGGAGGAGAAAACCCCCGACAATCATGGGCAGTGCCTCTATCGCAATCATGACAAAGATCAGGAGTTTCTGAAGCCCCATGTAAATGACCTGGCCACGGGGTTCACTCGTATCAATCTGAAAGATATCTGCACCCTTTAAGAGCTGCAACACGATAGAAGCAGTCACAATGGGACCGATACCAAGAGTTATGATAGATCCACTCGCACCAGCCATGAGTACACGGAAGTACTCAAAGAGATCGGTGGACTGAGGATCCAGGCCCCAGACCGGTATATTCGCTAAAAGAAAATAAACAAGCAGAATTCCAAGTGTCCACATCAGTTTTTCCTTGAAGTGGACATGACCATCAGGGGCACGGACTGCTGGCATCTTTGCCAGAAGTGGCTCCATTTTATCAAGCAGTTCTCCCATCGTTTCACCAGAAATAAAAAATGAGGATCAGGCAGCAGGTACTGCCTCTCCACCCTTAGCCTTTATCTTTTCCACGGCCTGACTGGAGAATGCCTTTGCGGTAATGGACATCTTCCTGGTCACCTTTCCACCGCCAAGCACCTTATCAATACCGATATCAGTTGCGTTTAAGAGAACCACGCCATCTTCGTGTCGTGCCACCCCGTCAGCAAGGAGAACCGGCACTATCTGATCGATATCTCCAACATCGAGAACCTGTTGTTTCCCTTTTGTATCATGGTAGAATCCATGTTTCCCATAGACGTATCCCTGTTTGAGATAGACCCTGACAAAATGGTGTTTACAGCCACCAGAGTTGCCCCGGCCACCCCGGTTTCCTGCACCACGACGGTTCTTGTGTGTACCACCACCACAGGTCCTTGACCCGCGGTATTTTGAGCGTTTATTAACCGGCATACAGATTACCTCATTTTATACAGGAGATTGTTGATATTCTCTCCATGATACCCAAGCGAACCTCCCTGTTGGAACGTTCTCTTGGTAGTCTTGTGCCCTTTTCGCGGAGGATGAAGCCGGAAGACCGGTTTGATACCAGGGATATCAGTCAGACGGGCCTGCCCGCTGGCAAGAGCCTGTGCAAATTCATCGATCCCTGAGTACTGTGAATTATCACTGATGTATCCATCAGTCAGCTTCACGTTACCGGTAATTCGTCCCCTGTTCTCGATAATCTCCTTGAGTGTCTCTGCGTTGACCTCACCATATGCCACGAAATCCTTCACCTTCCGTATCATACCCATATATGCAGGGGTATCAGGAACGAGGACACAGTGATTGACATGGTGAAGACGAAGCATCTTTAACGTATCCTTAATCTCCCGGGGGGTCTTTACCACACCACGGATCTGAACAACCGCATACATCACTCATTCCCTCCGACACGAATCATGTTGGTTGCTTTTAATGCGTTAAATATCGCTTTTGCATAGTTTATCGTCGTCCGGGTCTGTCCACGCGTCTGTGCCCAGACATCCCTGATACCTGCAAGTTCGAGTACCTTCTTCCCGATATCTCCGGTAACAAGTCCGATTCCCTGGGGAGCAGGCTTGAGGGTAATCTTAACACTGCCGGCTGAACCAGTAACAAGCATCGGGATGGAGTGGGGATTATCGCACCCGCATTCCCAGCTGCCACACCCACGTCTGACCTTTATCAGGTTCTTCTTTGCATCAAGGATAGCCTTTCTGATTGCATCGCCAACCTGGACATCTTTTCCCTGACCAAATCCGATATATCCGTCCTTGTTTCCAACAATGACAACAGCCCGAAACTTAACACGACGACCGGAGTCTGTCATACGCTGTACCATATTGATGTCTAATACCTCATCTACCAGATCCGGAAGGAAGGTATCGACTATCTCAGGTTCTTTGATGGGTTTTCCGCTTGCAAGCACCTGGTCAATGCTTGTAATATCACCATTCTGGACTTTTTTTCCGAGTCCGGTGAGCGGCACCCATACTTCCTTTTCATATGCCATATTACTTCAGCTCCTCCATTATTGCATCAACGGCTGTTTCGACCTGAACCGGCAGAGTCTCAGCGCGTTCCGGAGCATATGATGCGATATGTTCGCCTTTACACCGCTCATCAGAGGGAAGAACAGATTCCCCGTGTGGGATATTAAGGCCTGCCTCAACAGCACCCTTGAGTGCTGCAAAGACGCGTGCACCCCGTGATGCCCGGTGAAGACCAATATCAAGTACTGCACCTTCATGCCCGGCATTTAAGGCTTTCACTGCAAAGAGCATCCCGGTAAGATACGCTGCAGGGGTGTTTGAGAGGGATCCTTCGTACCCGAATTTCCGTAACTCATTCGAGTTAGCAGCCACAAAGGTCCGGTCTCCATTCATTTCTGCAGTTACCAGCTGACAGATGATATGACGGTTGGTCTTTCTGACAACCATCCGTGGAACATCTGCTACAACGAGCCTGGTCCTGGCATGATAATTGGTTCTTCCTTCCCTTCTCCTGCGGAACGGAACAAAGTACCTCGGTCCGGATGCCATTACTTCTCCCTCCCTATCTCAACCTGTGCTTTTAAGTGGGATACCGTCCTGAACTGACCGCCTGCTGACCGCCGGTAAAATGACCGGTAGGTGGTAGGCGTTATCTCTCCGGATTGTCGCATCTCACGTAAAACTCTTCTCTGTGCACGTATTTTCCGTATCCAACGGCGTTTTTTCGGGTCACGAGCACCTGCACAACCCTTTTTGCGGCCAGGTCCCTTACAATGACCATAACTACGCTTGGCCATCATCTCCCTGGCACGGCCTCGGGAGACACCTTTCTTCTGGTGTGCTGCAATTGCACCTTCACCGATCAGTGTTCGTATATCTTCACGTGCGATTGCAGCGGCAATATCATCTGACCGTTCCGGGTTTAGCCATACCCTGTTAAGACCACATTTAAGAATTGAGGCAGCCAGGCGTCTTTGATTAATGAGACTATCAGTGCTCATGGTTAATCCTCCTCATCCCCGGCCGTATCCTCGTCTTCGTGTCTAGGTTCCTCTTCTAAAGACGCTTTCTTCTCTTTCTTCTCCCGGATAACACGGGTCAGGTCTTTTTTGTTCAATACCCTGATACCGGCTGCCGATGCTGCGTCCTGGATGAGCGTCCGTTTCCTGCCACCAACTGATGCAGCGATCCTGACCACGTGGGTAGAAGGATCAACACCGCTCAGATCTGCAGGATTATACACGAGTGTCTCAAAGAACCCGCTGGGGTGCATCCCGCGAACCGCAAGCGGACTCCCGTATCCCGGTGTTGGCAGGGGTCCTTTTGCCTTTTTCTGGGCTCTTTGTTTGCTCTGCAGACCTCGCGGTCTTCTCCAGGAGTCTTTTATCCGTTTCTTCTTGTCTACCCCTTCGCGTTTAAACCGGGCTGATTTATTTTTTCTCACACGGAGGAGTCTTTGTATCTCTCTTGTCATCTCTCCTCACTCCTTCTTGACGATATATATTCCATCCTGGAATACCCTGGGATCACGGTTCCGGATCTTGGTAGCCCGCTCGATATTTGCTGCAGTGGCACCAACAAGTTCCTTGTTGATACCAGTCACAACAACCTCGTCATTACCGGCCTTAACAGATATCTCCGGAAGGATCTTCGCATACCGCGGGTGTTTCTCTCCAAGGAAGTTCACAATCTCAAGTCGCTCTCCCTGGACCTTTATCTGTACCGGAAAGTGACTGTATACAACCTTCATGGTATAGACATACCCGTTGGTTACACCGGTACACATATTGGCAATGTGGGATGCATACGTCCCAATCATCGCATACGTCTGTTTCTTGGACGAATCCGTTGAGATTGTCACTGACTCCGGTTCTATCGAAACATTAATTCCAGGATACCACATATCCCGCTGCAGGGTGCCTTTCGGACCCGCAACAGTGATAATCGAGTTCTCTTCGGTTACGGTAACTCCGGGGGGGATAGATACTTTTCGCTCTGCGTACATCTCTTCCCTCAGTATACGTACCCCAGCAGTTCCCCGCCGATGCCCAGTTTACGGGCTTCTTTGTGGTTCAATACTCCTTTGGATGTTGATATGACCAGGAGTCCGATATTCTTTGACGGTAGGTACATCTGTTCCCACTCTTCCATCTCGCTCGCACGGACAGAAAACCGTGGCGTGATAACACCACATTTATTGATGGATCCTAAAAGACTGACATCATATTGTCCGCCACGTCCGTCTGTAATGAGCGTGAAGTCCCTGATATACCCGGCCTCTTTCATTATCCGAAGCACCTCACCGATTAACCGGCCAGCTGGCTGGATAATGCACTGAGATTTTCCGGTATCTGCCGCATTTTTGAGTGTGCTCATCGCATCTGCGACCGTATTGAGTCTTGCCATTCCTCTGCCTCCTAGTTCAGTTTCTTAAATCCCATCTTCGGAGCCCATTCCCGGAAACACTGCCTGCAGAAGTAGATATTGTACCTCCTGACAAGACCCTGTTTCCGGCCGCACAACTGGCACGAGTGAGCACCGCGACCAAATACCTTTGTTCGTTCTTTAGCCATTATGAGACCTCCACGCGGTATGCCTCTGCGACAAACCGAATCGCATCTTCAGGTGTAACACGCTGTTTTTGAGGCATTTTCTTCTTCTGAATATGACGGCGTGTGATCCGCTTGCCGTTCCGCTTTACCGTAACGTTGAGATCAAGACCAAAGATACCGATCTTTGGATCGTACGACATACCCGGGTAATCCGTATGTTCCTCAATCCCGAACGAGAAGTTCCCTTCCTTATCGAACTGGTATGCAGACAATCTTCTCTCGTTTATCTCAAGGGAAGTATCGAGAAACTTCTCGGCATTCTCACCCCGAAGTGTCACCCGGCATCCGATAGGTGCTCCTTTCCTGATGCCAAAGCCGGGAACGGTCTGTTTTGCATAACTCCGAAACGGAGTTCCACCGGTTATTGCAGAGAGGATATTCTCACCATTGACGAGTTTTTCTCCACTCTCACCAACACCCATGTGAACAACGACCTTCTCTATTGAGACCTCACGATTCGGGTTCATTCTTCAATCCCCCAAGTTTCAAGGGCAGGTTTCTCACGCCCCACCATCACCACGTACTGATCAATAGTCTCAAACGTTGTTCCTGATGATTCATTTTCCAGGATAACACGGTTCGAAACACTTCCGGGAACTGACAATATCTCTTTGATTCTGGCAACCACACCTGAGTGTTTTCCACCAATAACCATCGCAATGTTTCCTTCGAGAAACGGGAAGTGATCAATGATTGCGTTGAAGTTGTCCTCTTTCAGAGACAAAACCACCGAATCATGGGTCGAATACGAGGAATCGCCCAGGATATTGGAACCGTCACGGAGGTTTAACTGGACCATTCCTTTCTTGACAAGGGTCTTGTTGACGATCTTTGCGAGACGGGACTGTGCTGCGGTTTCATCTATCTCGATGGTCTTGTGTCTGCCCTTCTTATCTCTGAGGATCCGGTAATATCTGCCCATCTTTGGCAGGGATATGATATCGAATATCCCGATACCCATGGCAGGATGCCGGCAGGGACGCCCGTTTACGATGACATCGCGTTGCTGCAGGATCTGTCTGACCTCTTTTTGGTTCCGTGCAAATCCCATGTGATCCCGAAGCCAGACCGCAATCGGCATCGCATTTGCGTTATGCGGTCCTGGTGATGGCTTTATCACAAAGGTGTTGACCTTTCGTGCAATCCCCCAGGAATCAGGGGCCACATATCTCTTGAGATGATCACCCATGTTACTCACCTACCAGTTTCGCTTCACGCCGCCGATCAGCGAGATTTAATTTTGTGATGACCACATTGGATGGATCGATCGGGCGGGGTACTTCTGTACCATCTGCCTTCTTGACCGATACCCCGTCAACCACGATCTTTGTCTTCGCAACAAGGACGATATCGACTAAGCCTTCTTTACCGGCATCGTCTCCCCGGATAACCCGTACGGTATCTCCCTTGACCACACGGAGACATCTCTTGGAATACTTGTTTTTGAGTTCATCTGCAAGCGGTGCATGCAGGAGTGAACCCCTAAGATGGAGAGGTGCATTATACCGTGCACGCCGCTGTTTTCTCGGCTGTTTACTTGCTATTCTGACCATCATCCCACCTATACAATTGTGGTTGCCATCGAACCAAGACGGGGATACCTGACTGCAACTTCTCGTGCAATCGGTCCTTTTATCTCAGTTCCCCGTGGCTCATTGCGATCATCAACAATGACAACAGCATTATCCTCAAACGAGAGCCGCATGCCATTCGGTCTTCTGATCTCTTTCTTCTGCCTGATAACAACTGCACGAACAAGTTTCCGCCGCATATCAGGGGTTCCTTTCTTTACACTCGCAATCGCGATATCACCAAGACCAAGTTTTGGCTGTCTTCTCCTGACACCGTGGTACCCGAGAACCGAGACAACCTGAACCTGGCGTGCACCGGTGTTATCAGCACAGATCATCCGGGTTCCGGTTGAGAGGGCCCGTGGAACGGTAGAACCAAGACCCTTCATGATTCCTGCACCTCGACAACAACAAACGTCTTCGTCTTTGAAAGCGGCCGACACTCGGCAATCCGTACCGTATCACCGGTATGTGCATTGATGCAGGGGGGATTGTGAGCATGTAATGTCGAACTGCGTTTTTGATACCGCTTATATTTCCTGACATAGTGCAGATAGTCACGTTTTACGACTACTGTCCCTGTCATCTTATCGCTCACGACTTTGCCGGTGATCACCTGGCCGCGCACCGGCAAGGTGCCATGAAACGGACAGTTCACGTCCTCGCACTCCTCTGTTGGGATCGGGACGTTTAATCCTATATTTCTTGCCATTATTGAACCTCTATATCGTTATTCGCATACTGGTCCGCCGCTGTGGTGGGACAGCAATCAGCGATCCAAGAAACGCAACGCGTGAGCCGTCCGGCAGCGTGCATGCGAATGTTGTTCCTCTCTTCTGAACCTTTACGATTCCCTTTTTCGTCCGGATATGCAGCATATTCCGGGTCTCGTACACGATGAGACCCTCGATAGAACACTGCGACCGGTTAAGAGCATGCAGTACCAGAACATCGAGTCCTATCAGTTCATGAAACAGGATGTTCTGCCTGGTGATCATGCCCGGTTCTTCCTCTGGTTCTGTTCAGTCATCAACCGTGCAATGGTGCGCCGGATCTCTCCAATCTTACCTGGATTTTCAGGGGCACCACCGGAACTGACTTTTCCACGGTACTGAATCAAGTCCATCTTTAACTTGTCTATCTGCTCAATTATCTCGACATCTGAAAGTTGCGAGACATCACGAGCACGAAACAACGCCATTATTCCTCATCTCCAAGGAGTGGCTCATCAGCAAAGATCTCATCTTCCGGCATCTCGTCTTCCTCAAAGATGGATTCATCGTACCCGGTTTTCAGTACTCCTTCATCCCCGACTGCGGTGACGCTGATATCAACGCGTTCCTTCTTCTTTGCCGGTTTTGCCGTTATCTCGAAATGATCAGGGATAATGGCATCGGGCTGGATGATCTTGACCTGAACACCAATAAGACCCAGTTTCTTTACTGCAATGGCATATCCCTTGTCAACAATCGTGTTGACCGGGTCGCCGGCATGCTTGATGTACCCTTCGGTAAACTTCTGAACTCGGCCGCGTGCCCCGGTCAGTTTCCCTGAAAGGACAACCTCGCACCCGAGAGCACGTGAATCCATGACACGACGAAGTGTTGATGAGCCTGCTTTTCTGAAGTACCATCCGCGTTCAAGTGCACTTGCAAGACGTTCTGCCATTATCTGGGCATTCAGGTTTGGATTTGCTACCTGCTGAACCTCAATCTGGGGTGACTCGACACCGTAGACGGTTGCAAGATCCTGGGTCAGGGCTCTGACCACCTTACCTCCCTTCCCGATAACGATACCGGGTTTCTCGGCAAAGATAGTCACCTGGGTCCCAAGGGGAGTTCTGACGAGATCCATGCCACCATACCCGGCCCTTTTTAATTCCCGAGCAAAGTGCTTCTCGACCCTGACCTTGCGAACGCTTTCTGCTACAAATTTTCTCTCTACAGCCATCAAATCACTCCATCTCAGCAACAATTATCTCGATATTTACCATCTCCCTGATCTTTGGCGTCGCACGTCCCATTGCACGGGCGAACATTGCACGCCTCTTTACTCCACGATTGGCAGATACATGGATGATCTGAAGGTTTGAAAGATTCAGACCGCTGTATTCTGCATTCTTCCTGACACTGTTTATCAGGCGCAGATATACTTTCGTAGCCTTCTCAGGGTACCTGCCGGCATCCCACTTCTCAAGTCCGCGTTTGTGAGCGACATTGCGATTAAACTTCTTAAACGGGATCGCTTTCTTGTGGGTAAGAACCTGTTGTAAGTAGGATTCTACCTCATCAAGGTTCTTGTTCCTGATAAACGATGCAATCTCAATGGCGTGCTTGGGCGATATTGGTGCCTCGTTGACCTTGGCACGGGCAATATTTTCATTATCCATCTGTACGGAATACGCAATTTTTGCCATGATAATCACTTCAGAGGCACGAATTTACTCGACCGGGTAGCACCGATACCAGCGGAACCATGGGTAACTCTCCTGCGGGTCGGGGCAAACTCACCAAGGAGGTGAAAGACTGCTTCGGGCTGAATGGTAACCTTGACAAACTCCTTGCCATTATGCACCTCGATCTCAGAGCCGACCATCTCAGGGAGAATGAGCATATCCCGAAGGTGGGTCCTGATACGACGGTCTTTTCCGCTCCGCAAAGTCTCGAGAAACTTCTCCTCGCTCTCCTTCCATCCCCGTTTTACTTTTCTTCGTGCTGATGCAGGCATCACCGGGATGAGATCAGAAAGGCTCATCGCCTTGAGTTCTTCAATCCGGTAGCCATGGAAGGTAAACTCCTCCTTCCGTCGTGGTAACTTCTTCTGAACTTTCTTTGCCATCCCGGATCACTTCCTTCCTGTCTGTCGTGCAGCAATATGACCAACCTTTCTTCCGGGCGGTGTGTTCCGGCTCACCGTCTTTGGTCGTCCGCAGTGCTGGTGTCCTCCACCACCAAAGGGATGATCAATGACATTCATCGCCTGCCCGCGAACCCGTGGCCAGTTGCTTGCACTGTTTTTCATCTTATGATACTTCTTTCCGGCTTTTACAAACGGCTTCTCGTTCCGTCCACCGCCTGCGACGATGCCGATGGTGGCCATGCAGTTTGCGTTAAACCACTTGGTTGATCCACTCGGCATCTTGACCGCAACCCGGCCGGTTATCTTATCAGTGACCATGGCCTGAACACCACTGGCACGAACAAATTTACCGCCATCGTTGGGTTTGCCTTCGATGTTGCAGACATAAAAACCGGCAGGCACTTCCCCGAGAGGAAGAGTGTTCCCGTTCTTTACTTCGATTCCGCTGCCCCATGCAATCTCATCGCCGATTCCCATACCCTCAGTGACAAGGACGTAACTTTTGCCCCCATCCTCGATCTGAACACGGGCAATCGGTGTGTTCCTCGCCGGATCATGCTCGATGTCAATGATTCTGGCATTCACCACAGCATCAGATCTCCCAAGATGCCGCAGTTCTGCCTTATAGCGGTGTGATGGTGCCCGGTATACCGGTCCTCCACGACCCCTGTTCTGTGTAGTAATTCGATGTCCCATCTTCTCACCTACATGATCCCAAGTCGGCTCATAATCTCTTCAGCAGCCTTGTTCTCTGCGAAACTAATGGTTGCCTTCTTTCTGCCCTTCGTCGTCATCATGGTATTGACAGCGGTGACTTCTTTGCCAAACGTCTTCTCGATGGCACTCTTGATATCGGCTTTACTTGCCTGATTATCAACGATAAACTGTAACTGACTCTTCTCATCAACAGCCGTTGTTGCTTTTTCTGTCGCATACGGATACTTGAGTACCATTTACTGGTCACCTCCTCCAAGCATTGAGATTGCATTCTCAGTATAGAGTGTCAGGCGGGCAGACTGTGTCCCTGGTGCAAGCATCTCCACGTTGAGTGATGAGGCGGATGCAATATCAACACCGGCAATATTCCCTGCTGCCACGAGCGGAGTGTTTCCGGTGACGATAAGAAGACTCTTTCTTTGTTTGTACCGGCGACCACGCATCTTTCCTCTCCCGGCTCGGACCTTCCGGCTGTTCTCTGCACGGATGATATCAGAATAGACACCTATTGCCTTGAGAACCCCGATAACATCCTTTGTCTTCTCTAAATCCTCAAACTGGTTATCAAGAACAAAGGGAAGGCTCCCCTCAAACTGATGACCACGGGATCTGACAAGATCCGGATTTGTTGTCGCAGCGAGTGCAGAAAAAAGAGCTTTCCGCTTCTCTTTCTTGTTCATGTCCCTGATAAGGATCTTCGCTACTTTAGGCGGATGGGCTGCACGCCCGCCCCGGGCTTGCGGAATCTTTGCTACCCGTGAGCTGTTTTTTAAACGTGGTACCTGTGCGACACCCCGTCCTGATCCCCAGGATTCTGCTGATGCGGTTATCCCGGCATAGACGTAGGTGCCGTGTGGCTGACGCCTTCTGCTCTGGATAGCGATAACTGCTTTCTTTATGAGATCTGGACGATAGGGCTCATCAAAGATTGCAGGAAGATCAATCTCATGATCCACCGTTCCGGTAAGTGATAATACCTGTGCTTTCATGATCTCACCCCTGCTTACTCTGCAGACTGACAAAGCTGACTGCAGGCTCCCTGACCTCATGTTCTCCCTGCCTCATTGCATGCCGTATCCTGACAACACGCTTTGTCGGACCAGGAACGGAACCCTTGATCAGCAGGTAGGGATTGCGAACCTCACCGTAATGGAGAAAACCCCCGGAAGGGGTGACATCTGAACCATCATCTCCAATCTTTAAGATCCGTTTGTTAAATTCAGTCCTCTGATGATATCCCATCTGTCCCATCATGGGAACCTGCCACCTGACATGATGCGGAGTCCAGGGACCGAGCGTTCCGATATGACGCTCTTTTCCACCACGTGAGTGTTTCCGTTTTCTCAGGTGAACACCCCAGCGTTTGACCGGACCCTGCGTCCCTTTTCCCTTGGTGATGGCGGTGATATCAGTATACTGCCCGCATCTGAAGTACGAGGAGACATCTATCTCCTGACCGAGCAGGGAGAGTGCATACGAGAACCTCTCATCAATACTGCCACCATCGATCTTGGTCTCCATGAGATCCGCGACCTTCTTCGGGACTCCGGATATGACAGATGGACGGGTATAGGTAAGGGCAAATACATCAACTGCGTTGCCATTCTCTATTGCATCACGGGCCTTCTGGAGATTCTTTTCAGTCTCTCTTTTATTCGGCCTGCTGATTCGGCGATACACTTCGTTATCCACTTCATCTGCCCAGACATCAGTAAGGACATGTTTTCCATACGAGTCTTGGATATAGACCCGGACCGCTGCTACCTTCATGGAAGGGACTTCCAGTACCGTTACCGGAACCATAACGTCTTTTCCCTCATTCGGGCTCTTGACATGATCATCGACCATAACAACATGGGTCATTCCCACTTTATAGCCGGCAAAACCCTGAAGGGCTGGTTCTCCCTTGTATGCAGGCCAGGAATTGTAACGCGGAACCTGACTCTGCGCTCGTTTCCTTGGGCTGTATGCCAGAGAACCCATACGGGGCCTGTGTGTTTTTGGCATGGTATCTTATTCCTGATTGTTGCCATCTTGTACGGTACCGCTCAATCGCGAGCAGCGATACCGGTATCTGATGGATATGTACGGCACATCCTCATGTATGAGAGTCGGTCTGCCTGATTCGCAGATCTGACTGAGATGGTACCGCTTCCCTATTCTCCAGAAACATCACACAGGCACCTGTTCGGCCTTCACGCAGGATTTACCTGCCAGAATCCATTCCCTGTGATGCGGATAGAATATGCAAACGATACTCATCTGACGACCGGTCTTCGGTTAAGAGATGCGTGACGGGTAAGCAGTTCTAAAGGATTTTAATCCCACAGACACGGGCCTGTCACTGGTGAGTCGCAATCACCAATGGCACTCAACCCTTGCTATCATCACATCCCACTGATTCAGCCCAGTTGTATAAACAACTCCGTTTTCTTCCTTCTCTCTCAAAGAAAAGGCTATCGGGATCTGGGAAAGCATCCTCTGATACAGGATGATTCCCGGGCTTCTTATGTAATTGCCTAAAATAGTATAAAAGAGTATGGGAAAGATAGCTACTCGAGATAGAGATCTCCGTCCTCTTTGAGATAGACATTGATAGGATGTCTAATCAACCGTGATTTGGATTTTTCATGGATCTCATCACGGATCTTATTCATCAACTCAACCGAATCATACTGAACCTTGATACCTTCCTTCTCTGCTGCATCATAGATAACGTGTACTGCATCAAGGAGGTCAGTTCCCCGTTCGATAACACAGAGATGCTTTGCATCAAGGGAATATAAAAAATCAAGGGTCTCACGTGCACGCCTGATATTTTCCCATGCAGACTTCTCAACGGTACAGACATTTGCTTTCGAGGTATCGATGATATCTGCGATCTGCTGTTGTGTCATGCCTGATTTCCGGTATCTCAGAACTTCTTTTTGTCTATCAGTTAATAGACCATCCTTCATATGAGATCAATATGTATCAGGAAGGTAAATCACTTTTCCTTAGTTACTCCGGGGGTCTCAAATGGATAGGTTAAAAAAACCCACCGCGAAAACCGGCTGGATGGTAAAATAGTACCACCATACCAAAAATCCAATCTGGTTATTCTCTGCCCTGCCATGGTTAAAAAAAAAGGCTCTTATCCGGTTGCTTTAAGAGACCACAAATTATCATGTAAAAGGAGAGAAAAAACGGTCTGCTTCAAAACGAATTCAAAACTTTTATTAGGTTATCTAATCCAATACTCGTTGTAAAACCTTTAGGTGCAACATGGTAGTAAAAGTAGGAATTGCAAAATTAGGTAACATCGCAAGTGGTGTTATGGCAGAACTGCTGCTCGATGAGCGTGCAGACCGTGAAGACATGCAGACATTCATGGCAACCAGTGGAACCAAGTTACAGCCCGAGGATATCGACCGCGTCGTCACAAACATGAAGGCATGGGCCCCTGACTTCTGTATCGTTGTGTCACCGAACGGCGTTCTTCCCGGTCCAAAGGGTGCACGGGAAGCACTCGCAGCTGCCGGTATCCCGGTCGTTGTCATCACTGATGATATCACAACAAAGAAGGAAGACTTTGAGGCACTCAAGGCAAGTTCTTTTGGATATATCATCATGAAAGCCGATGCAATGATCGGTGCACGTCGTGAATTCCTCGACCCCATTGAGATGGCAGACTACAATGGCAACCTGGTTAAGGTTCTCGCTCTTACCGGCGCTTTCCGCAAACTTCAGAACGCGCTGGACGACGTTATTGACCAGGTCAAGGCCGGGAAGAAAGGTGCAGACTTAGTCCTGCCAAAGATCGTTATGACCTCTGACAAGGCAGTCGAAGGAGAGTTTTCCAACCCCTATGCCCTTGCAAAGGCACGCGCAGCATATGAAATGGCCTCATCGGTTGCAGGAATCAACGTGAAAGGCTGCTTCATGACCAAAGGACACGAGAACTATACCCCCATCGTTGCATCAGCACACGAAGTTATGAGACAGGCCATGCTCATCTGTGATGAAGCACGTGAGATCGAGAAGTCAGTCGACGGTGTCATCCGCAAACCCCACAAGAACGACGGAACACGCGTTGAGAAGAAAGAACTCATCTCAAAACCCTGGTAATCAGGGTAAAATCACCTGTTTTTTTCGCGCTTATCCAACCTCGTTACCGAACCCGTTACCGTCTTTTCCGATCTTACAGCGGTCTCTTTAAAGGATATCAGGTATTCTATCACAAAGAAACAAATTTCTTTAGAGGATATCTGCAGAAAAACCAGTATCTGATGAATATCAGCAGGATGGAGAGTTTTTTGCATCCAAATTTTGGTTTATGGATCAATCCCGTACGAATCCTGACAGACCGTTTTAAACTCGTCACCAACCCATTCAGGAGCGGTCATGATAACCGGCTCAAGGTGTATCCGTTCCATATATGTTGAGTCTGAACGGGAATCACGGTTCGGATTGATGCGGGCAATAATAATACAAAATGCAGTGTTATCACGGGATATTTCACTTTTTTTCTCATTCATCTTCTCATCAAAGAAGATAGACAGGGTAAAAGCACGGGTACCGGTTGCACGGTAAAAATGAAGAATTTTGAGAAGATCTTCTGCAAACCGGTCGATATAGGGTGTGAATGAACCGATATCGGAAAGAGGTAAAAGACACCTGATATCACGCTCCCCTGCCGGTACCGGGTGTACGTACCAGAAGAGATCATCACCAAAGAGGTACCGTGGTGACTGCCGTGTCTCTTCCTTAAAGGAATCGCGATACATGATACCGTGATCCCGGAAATACTGTCTGCCGGCCTCGAGATATCTCTCAAAGAAGAAGCAGGGATTATCATCAGCCAGACCCTGCATGTGAGGATGATTCAGACTTGCGCCTGCACTGACGAGGTAGTTCCAGTTAATGGAAGAAAACCCGGGTTCATCCCGGAGAAGGGTAACCTGGGCATGTAATGCATCGGCAATCTGATCCCGATGGAATGACTCTGCATTATGATCCTTCGTGATGACCGTCACCGTGTGAAACCGTGCAAAGGGAAACCGGTTCGGGAAGGTAACACTCTCTCCCCGGCAAAAACGACTGCCATCAGGAAAGGACGGAGTAACCATATGAACCTGTGGTGAACAGAATGGGCAGGGAATATTCTCAAAAGATTCAGGAGGCAGCGTTAATTTTCTCCTGATTCGAAGCGGAGCTATTCGTGATACAAACCCGGTATAACGCTCTTTCCGATACTCGATACCGGATCCAAAAATGCCCGGTTTCTCTGTACAATAAAACCGGTCATCCATCACACGGTCTCTAAAAAAAGGGATGATTTTGGTATCAGACGATATACTTTCCAAGGAGACGGATAGAGTTGGTCATGTCTGGTCCAAGTGGTGAACCAAAGATGATCTGGGTAACTCCTGATTTTATCAGGTCATCACATTTCTGCTTCACCATGTCAGGGGTTCCTGCAATCGTGAATGCATCGATCTCTTTATCCCCGACAAGTCCACCGACAGCCTTGAAATCAAAGCGTCCAAGAGCTTCTTTTATCTGTGCCACGTTGTTTAAATCAAGACCGTGACGCTGTAAGAGCTCAGGAGGGGAACCCGCTGCAATAAATGCTGCAACAATCTTTGCTGCGTTGCGTGCTTTCTTCTCGTCCATGTCGATTGACATTGCGGTGTAGGCACCAACATCAAACTTCTTCTTACCGACGGCGTCACATGCCTTCTTGATGATTGGGATGGCAATATCGAAATCCTTTGGATTTGATGCGTTGATGAGTGCTCCTTCTCCGATCTCACCTGCGAGTTCCAGCATCTTCGGGCCCTGTGCACCAATGTAGACGGGAATACCTGCCTTTCCGGGGAGGGTGACACCGGTCAGCTTTGCACCGTCATAATCAAAGAATTCCATGTTCCCGGTCTTTTTTACCTCTTCACCGGTACAGAGTGCTTTTATCTGCTTGACACCTTCTTTCAGACGGGCAACCGGTTTTTCTGCTTTAATTGCAAGTTTTGGAAGGGTTGAAAGGTCACCTGGTCCGATTCCCAGTACTGCACGGCCATCAGAGATCTCATTTAACGTGCAGGCAAAAGATGCAATGGCTGCGGGGGTGTCAGTGAACGTGTTCATGATACCCGGACCCATCTTCAGGCTGTCTGTTGCCTGGGCAATGGCTGCAAGGGTCGGATAACAGTGGCGGTTGTTGTAGTGATTGGTAATCCAGGCATAGTCAATGTCTTTCTGTTCGGCAAGTTTACAGTAGTTAACTACCTGTTTTACTGATATGTTTCCTGGAACGAATTCAATTCCATAACTCATGGGGTTTACACCTCAGTGGAATGTAAAACACCTGACATTAAATAAATTATCATTTGATCCTTGTGTATTTATCAAAAAATACTCATTTTCTCTTTTTTTTCCGATAATCATATCCTGATTCTCCTTATACCTGCTCATTTCTGACGAAGGCGCATTGATATCTTTTAAAAAAAAAGCCATATCTTTGAGTTAAGAGAATCAGAGACAATCACGGATCATGCAAAACGCTCTTATCCCACTCTACGCAATATCTCTAAGCACCATACATAACGTATGCACGATTCTTATATTTCATTGGGAAGAACCATATTGATGAGAACCGTATTCTTCGGGATGATACCAGTACTCCCTTAATACCATATCCAGGAATCCTCATGAAAGTATTAACCATTGGTCTTGGAACAGCCGGAAGCAGGATAGCAGACACCATCGCTTCACAGGCGGGAAACACCAAAAACCGTGGAGTTAACGCGATTGCTATCGATAATGACGGTTTTTTCCTTGAAAGTCTGGAATATATCAACCCAAACGCCAAGTTTTACTTCCCGGTAGAAGAGTTACATAATCCTGACTGCCTCATAACAGCGTTAACCATCGAGGAGGTCAGTACAAAGATACGAACGTTTGATACCGAGGATCACGATGCAATACTGATCTGTGCCGGCCTTGGAGGACTCCTCATCGATATCCTTCCCGACATTGTAAAGATTCTCCGTTCAACACTGGTTGAACCGATCTTCGGCCTATGTACGATCCCCCAGGCATCTGAAGACGAGGCCGTGCTAGAAAAGGCAACCCACGATCTCATGAGAATAAAAAAAATACTTGATGGTATTATTCTTTTTGATAACGAGGTCTGGTGCGGCAAAGTCAGAAACCACCTTCCCTTACCAGAGGTACCAATCGAAGGAAAGAACGGTCCAAACGGCAGGAAGGAGTCATCTGAAAAGAGAGTATTGGATCCCTATTATCTGGTGAACCGGGAGATTGCACAACGCATGAACCTTCTCATTCATGCCGGAGAGATCCAGGACAGGGCACCTGAGATGGTCCTTGATACCAACGAGATACTCAACACGATAACGAAAACAGGGTTTATATCCATCGGGTACGCAACAGAAGACCTCAAAACTGATTCCCTCTTTAGCAGGTTTATCCAGAAAGATGTGTCCCTTATTGAACGCCAGGAGCGTGCAACCCGGATCGTGAACCTGGCACAAACCGCAGTTTTTCGGAATAATTCTGTTGAATGTGATTTAACAACGGCAAAAAAAGCGCTGGTTCTTTTGACCGGGCCGGAACAGGAACTCTCGATGAAGGGGTTTATGGCTGTCCGGACCTGGCTTGATTCAAGTATTGCAGGATACGAACTCAGGTCAGGGGATTTTCCCATCTCGGTCAGGGAAGGAAACCAGGTGGCGGTCCTGATAATCCTTGCCGGTCTCCGTGGAATACCCCGGTTGCAGGAACTCAACGACCGGTTTTTATGTCAGAATAAAGAGAACTCTTCTGCAGAGTAAGATTTAGGAACTGAATCGTTTCTCTCCTGTTTTTATCCTTCTTACAGCCAGGCACCAGACATTTCAATTCACCGGTTCCCAGGAGCAATGAGACGAGAAAAGAACCGTCACCAGGGCAGGTTACTCAGATATCTTTGCAAACGGAATGTTACCCGCTCCAATCTCGTTTGTTATTGGGATCTGGTTCTCGATTGCATGACCCACATAGTTCATCCCTGAATACGAGACAAGGGAGATCCGGTTCGGATCTCCCACGAGATTGTAGATATTGCCTGATCTCATCTCAAGGGGGAAGATAAACCCGTTTGACTGCATGCTTTCTGAGACTTCCAAAGCCCTTTTCTTTGCGTACACCGGGATCTCCCTGACATTTGCAAGGAGTATGCCAGTTCCTGTCCCGATATAATCGGCAATTGATGTCAGACCTGATGAGATAAATAATGCTAACGGATCAATCGTTGTACCCTGATATCTGATAAGATCGGCAAAGAATTGCGGTTTATTCTCTTCAACCATAATTCTGCCACCATATGCCATCTGCACCGGAATGCCGTTGTGCTGCAGGACACCATCCATGGTGATGCTGCAGACGGTCATGATCCCGGCATACCCGGGAGGAATGCGATAATCAGAGTAAATAACCCGGTATGAATTAAAAAACCCACATCCTGCCCTTTTGACATCTTCAAACGAGTCCAGGAGTGGTTCGAGGTTATCCTCATCGACAATGGTCAGATTATAGGCAATATCACCAGTCCCAGTAACGGGATCAAACGTGCTGCGGAAAGCAAGACGTTCGAGCTTTGAAATCACGAACCCAATTCGTTCGTCCACAAGGGCACTCTCTGTCTCCTGTAGTCCTTCAGGCGTCAGAACCCGGCCAAGGTTACCGATTTTTCTGGTAAATCCACACTCATCAAGGTACCGGAGATAATACTGAACTGCACGATCGGTCATGACATATCCCCTCTCTGCAAGCAACTCGCTGAGACGTTTTGCCCCCATGGGTTCCTGATGTTCTTTTAGGATCATCAGTATCTCGACGTATTTTCGCTCAGTCCGTATCATCGTGCCTCAATTGCCCCAATACTGTCCTGGTATCGTCCATTATACCGGTGATCACCGTCTGTTACTTCATGAAAGATCATCTGCACTATTCGCTCACCTGACTGAAACGAGACGCTTTGTGATCCCATATGTACCAGACACAGCGTCAAGTGTCCCCGAAATCCGGGATCCACGTACCCTCCCCCGATAAGAACTCCCTTACGACCGAGCGAAGATCGGCACATCAGTGTCGCAGCAAGATCTCCGGGTAGTTCTACCCATTCAAGACTTGACACAAGCGTCACCGTATGAGGCGAGAGAGTAACCGAATCGGCACAGCGGAGGTCATACGAGGCAGGTTGCTGTGATTCTCTGCTGTAGTCGGTTACCACAATACGCCGGGATATATCGGGGTCATGAATTCGATCCTGAATGGATCGTGATGAAAGGATCATATGTACAGTATAGATCGATAAAAAAGGTTTAATAGGTTATGATGGAAACCTGTTGAGAGGATCCATGGGGTAGCGGATATCCTTCCGGGCTTCGGACCCGGGGACGTGGGTTCGATTCCCACTGGGTCCGTAATTCATATTCTGCTCATCCGCCAGGATGATGACTGGGCGTGGGGAACGCGATCAAGTAGCATTCCTTCAACAACTACCGGCATAAGCCTTCTTCCTTCCTGTATTGCATTCTCAAGCCGCCATTTTCTCTCTGCATAAATAGAGAATATCGGATCCCCTTCTTTCAGATACGTTCCCTGCTTTGCATGCAGATATACCCCGGCACGGTGATCACTGGGAGCCCCTGCAACACGTGCAATCGTGATAAGTGCTTTATTGTGAAGTGAGATGACATACCCGTCACTCGCTGCACGGACGACATGAACGTGATCTCCCGGTTTAATATCATTGCTGGTTATATCAGGGTTGCCTCCCTGTACCTCAATCATCTCTTTGAATTTTGCCAGGGCCCTGCCACTCTTCAGGATCTCAAGAGCTACTCTCTCTCCATCGTTTTTTCCGGCCTTTCCAGCCATCTCAAGGGCCATGCCGGCAACCGCAGTGCTCTTCTGGATGAGTGATCTCGGGTGATCTGCCCCTTCCAGCACGGCTAATGCTTCTTTTACCTCAAGTGCCGGTCCGATGGCATGCCCGACCGGTGCATCACCATAGGTAAGGGAACATTCAACCTGCATGCCAAGACGTTCTCCAAGTTCAATAAACATCCTGGCCAGTTTTCGTGCCTCTACAACATCATGCACTTTGCAGTACTTACCGACCGGGATGTCTATGACGAGAATATCAGCACCCACCGCACATTTCTTTGCCATTACACTTGCTATCATCTGGCCGATGGCATCAATCTTAAACGGATACTCCTGGAGAATTATCTTGTCATCAGCAGGAGCGATGTTGGTCGCACCACCCCAGACAATGACCCCACCGGTCTTCTCGGTCATCACTTGTATCTCAGAAGCCGGAAACGCAACCGGAGCAAGAACCTCCATCAGATCAGCGGTTCCCCCGGCTCCCGTTATCGCACGTGAAGAGGTTTTCGGTATTAAAAGACCGGCTGCAGCAATGATGGGAACGACCAGAAATGAGATCTTGTTACCGGGAACACCACCAATGGAGTGCTTGTCAACGATTGGACTGGTATGAAACGATAATTTCTCACCGGTATCAACCATGGCACGGGTCAGGTACTCAATCTCATCGATATCGAGGGTATTAATATACGTTGCCGTAACAAAAGCAGTCACTTCACAGGGAGAGAGATCATCGTGTACGATATCACGAACGATCGTTGTTATCTCATCCTGGGTTAGTCGTGCGCCGTCCATCTTATTCCTGATATAATCAAGGGATACAGGACGTATTGCGACCCTGACCTCGGTGGTATCTCCATCAGCAAGACCAACCATATCATTGGTCTTTTGGTAGATCCCACAGGTCCCTTTCACCAGGAGTGAAGAGGTTGTCATCACGAAATCTGCGGTTGCGGTACCGGTCTTCTCGTTGAGTATCTTGACACGGTCACCCTCAAAGACACCGATCTGTTTGGCATCATCGCAGTGGAGTAATACACCCCGTGATGCAATATCGAGTATTTTTACACTCAGTTTCATAGAGACTCATCTGAGCCTCGTACTATAAGACAATAATGATAAAATTCCAAAACCGCTATCTACCCGGATCGCTCAAAGGGGGTAGAAACAACAAAAAAAGGGTTAGTCAGGATTAGCTGCGGCGCACTACAAGGAATGCAACTGCAACAAGTCCGCTTAATGCAACCAGTGCACCAAATCCTGGAGACTGCGTTGGGGTTGGAGTCTCGGTTGGAATTGGTTCAGGGGTCTCTTCTGGAATAACTTCAGGGGTCATTTCAGGAGTGACGTTCACTTCAGGGGTTGCGATAGGGGTTATCTCAGGGGTTGGTGCAACGATCGGCTGACCGGTGAACTCAACAACGTTGAAAATTCCTGTCTCAACAACCTCGTTGGTGATACCTGAAACTCTGACGATGTACTCGTCAGGCTTGAAGGTTGATGCATCAACTGGGAATGACCACTTGTTTATACCATCGGTACCCTTGACAACCGGAACAGTTCCGGATACGCCACTGAATTCGCCGCTCTGGCTCTTATCAGTTGGCTTGAATGAGGAGGATGTAACTTCAACGAGGAGTTCATCGTCATCATACATAAGGTTGGTTGTACCGCTGATATCGAACTTTGAACCGACCATCTGCTCACCGATTGGGAGGATGGTGATCTTGGGCTCTTCTACCAGGAACTGCATCTTGGTATAGGTATCATCAATCATTGCCTGGTTCAGTGCAGTGACGAGTGCTTCTGCAGCGTCGGTGCCCTGAAGGCTGCCTGGTCCTGCAAGTTTGAATACCTCAGATCCTGCCTGTGGGTAGGTACCGAGCACATACTGTGGGTCGGTTGAGTCATCTGGGTAGACATCGAACTGATCGTTGTACATCGGGTGCTGAATAACCACGAAGTACTGACCACTGTACAGGGTCTGGGTGGTTGCGCCTTTTACCTCAAACTCAAAGGTCATGTCATCGTTGACACTCTCTGTTGAGTAGAGAGCCTTGTTCTTTCCAAGGATCCATATTGCAACACCGGCTGATGGGTCACCCTCTGCAGTTCCGCGGATCACAAGCTTGTCACCCTTTGCAACGACACCGGTTGATGCCTGTGCACTGATGAACGGCTTCTTGATTACGACTGAGACGGTTCCATACTGGGCGTCACTTAATGATTCCCTGTTGTTTGGCGCACTTAATGCGTAGATAGTATACGTTCCTGCGTCAATCTCGAGGTTTGCAGTCTGCCACTTGTAATCCCAGGTAAAGTCATCCTGAACATCTGCAACGGTAAAGGTTGCGGGCTGTCCGTTGATTACCGGTTCACGTGGGGAGACTAACTGACCACCGTTGGTTGGCAGGTTTGGACCTGTAATGAACAGGTACGTGTAGCTGGTTTCGGAGTTGGTACCGACGAGTTTGACTTCCTCACCGAGGTAGTAGCTCTGTGTACCTTCTGCAACAACAGTCACTTCACCCTCTTCAACCAGAATGTCGACTTCGTCAGACTTGTACTGGTTGCCTGAGAGCTTCTCTACACGGATTGTGTACTTCTTGTCTTTGGTGTCTTTTGAGGTTGTGAATCCAACAGTTCTGGTTCCACTGGTACTGGTCTCGACCTGAGCATAGTACTTGACACCATCCTCTGGAGCATTGGGGACATCTTCTTTCAGTGTCTTGCCTGCGCCACCCTCATACTGGTATGAACCAATGGTATACGGGCCACCTGGCTGGTCCTGATAGACGCTTGCCTGTGCCAGTGAGATCATTGGAGGCTGGTCGGTAGGCTGACCACTCATTGAACCGGTTCCTTTTACCCACAGATAGTAGAGCTGTGAGGGAATACCGGTAACGGTGACTGAGAATTGGTTACCACGGGTAACTGAGTCCTCGCTTGCTTCAATGTTGACTGAGTCTGTTGCAATCGTAACAGTTGCTAATCCGGTAACAGTCTTTCCGGTGTAGTCAGAGCCATCAGGTGCAACATAGTTGTCCTTCATGCCGTTGAGGTTGCACTCTCCCCATGCAGTGTAGACACCTGACTTGTAGTAACGGTTCTCGTTGTCATCAACAGCTGCGGTGTTCCACCCATCTGCAGTTGACATCGTTGCGCCGCCTACCCAGTACCAGATCTGTCCACCGGGGGTGATACCTTCAAGGGAGTGTACAGCGTTGTTTGCACCATACAGGCTTGAGAAGGTTGCGCCATCGCGGCTCTTGACCTTGATTACAACTGGACCATCTGCAGCCTGGAACTGTGCCCGGTCTGCAATGGAATACATGTTCGTTTCAAGACGGAAGTTTCCGAAGTGACCTACGGGAATTGCCTTACCGGTTACATCCTCACCGGTGGATCCATCCATAATCTTTGCACTGATAGATGGTTCCTTAACGGTGAATGCAACGGTCTGGGTTCCGTTGACGAATGGATACTGATACCAGTTTCCGGTCTGACCAACAAAGTCTGCTGGTGCGACATAGAAGCTGGATGCATCTCCAATGTTCATGGTGTCACTGGGGACATCCTTTGCGGGGTCAGTTCCTGACGCCCACCATGCAATCTGGCTTACACTACCAAGTGCACGGGAAACATCGAGTCCCTGTTCACCAATGAACACGACATCTCCCTGTGAAATGATGTTGGTTGCTGCTGCTGCTGGCAGAACAAGAAGTGCCAGAGCAACAAATGCTACCAGAGCGATACTAATTTGTTTGTTCATGTGTGTCCTCCGTACATCCACGTGTACGTTCAATCCGCATACAACAACCGTCTCCAGCAAAGACTGGGTATCGGTTATTGAGATGCTGCATACTCCGACGAAATCGGAATATGATCAAATATTTGGGGAAGCCCTAATATATCCTTTTTGGTCTTGCACCCGATAGAAAAACAAAATTACTGCAGAGAATTCTGGGATTTGAGCAGATATAAACCTTATTGAGAGAAGAATGATCCCAGTTTTTTCCGATAGGAGACTTATTTTTGACTGGGAACTGCATATCTCGCGCAGGAATCATATTTTTATTCCCTTTTATACCAGTCCGTCTGATTCAGATCGGGATGAAGGCGGCTTTTTTCCCTCAGGAGTATTCGGTAACAGTAATATTTTAATCATTTCAACTCGTACAAAGTAGGGCACAAAAGCCCGATAGTGTAGAGGTCAATCATACAAGGCTCTGGACCCTGTGACAGCAGTTCGAATCTGCTTCGGGCTATTATCTCATCTTTTAATCCAATCCCTTTTCATATTAAATTCAATCTCTTTCCGGTCATATCTACGAGTTAAATGGCGTTTTTCAGATCCTTTTTCACTATTTTCTGCAGATCTACCTGGACCGCGTTTTATTTTTTATCGGTGCGGATGATTGGAATGCAGTTGCCATTCTCTTAAAAACACTTTTATCGCTTTATACAGATGATCCCTGCGTGGTCAGGATAGTATGGTTCCAGCAACCGATCTGCCAGTATTAGAAAATGTTCGGAAAGCCGTGTTATGGTTCTTCCTACAATAACCCCGGGTGAATCCCCGGCCGAGACGCTCCTGGTTTTTAATATCAGAATAAGGATGCCGGAATCACGAAGGAAGATACGGTTTGCTATCGCAATCCCTGCCTGGTCGGGTTGTGCCACATCCATGTACAGGTAATCTACCGGTTCTACCATCGGCAGGTATAACGCAGGGTTCCTGGCATCTGCCATGATGGGAATGATATTGTTTCGCTCCAACGCGAGAAGGAGTAAATCCCTCATGGGCCATGGGGCAAACTCAACCGCATACACAACCTCGCAATAATCTGCAAAGAACGAGGCGGTCGATCCATTCCCGGCACCAAGATACAGGATACGTGTCTCGTTGGTAAGCTCGATCCTGTCCCTTCCGATCCCGGCATGCCAGAGTGCGGCAAATTTGCTTTTTTGGGGTTGCCAGACCCGGTATCCCTGAACCTGCCGGTCAGCAGGTCCGGGTTTTCCCGGAGTTACCAGGGTGCCATCAATGGAGATCATAAGAGGGAAAATCCTGCATTTTTTTGGTTCATCTCAACCCTGCCTTCTTTATCTTTGCCTCAGCGGTGGCAAGAAACGCCGGATCCTTCTCTTTCCGATACCAGTCGATCCGTGCAGCGATCACAACGACTGCAGCAAGAGCCCGTGAGACCCGCCCTCTTCTCTGCGCCGGGGCACGATGAACACGACTGTGCTGGTACAGGATACCATGTTTTGGCGGAGGTGTTCCGGCAACGAGATGGGAAAAAAGAGCAGACCGTGCCCCTATTACCTGAACCGTGGATGCAGGCAGTTCTGCCAGCTGTTTGAGACCTCCGGCGGCAGTCATGAGACGCGAAGCAACAAGAGGCCCGATAAGGGCCGAGGTGTTTGGCATGAGAACACCTGCAATCTCCTGTACCTGGCAGGAGAGGAGCCTGCGAATCTCAAAAAGATGTACCATCTCTCCTGCAATTGGTGCAATAACCGGATCGGTACCGGCAGACAGATCCTCCATGATCCCTCTCTTTGAACGGGATTGCAGCTTCCTCTCTAACGTCAGGGTCCGGATACCGTGCCACTGTACGATATGATCCCCGAGACTGCCGGCCATCCGGTCCAGTTCATCAATTATCGTTACCAGGTGCACCAGTTCAAGGTCCCTGGCCTGAAACTTCTCCTCAATTATCTCTCTGGCCAGAAGAATAGAGACACGACGGAGCCTGGACAGATAATCCGACCGGCCCTGGTGTTTGTATACCAACTGCATATCATGGGAGTTCAGAGGAACAGAACTCGCCTGCGTCTCCTGTAAATATCTGATCCTGGCTACCAGGTCCGCGTCATCTCCCGGTTCCGGGATTAGTTCCGCTCCTGATTCGTTCTTTCTGATATCGCCAAACCAGTACTGTTGCATCGTATCTATCACTCAATTGACACGAGATTATTAGAGTGCATCGGAGTCCTGCACATACATTCGGTGAAAGGGAAAGATGAAAATATATGATACAAATAGAGGATACAACCATCCAAAAATACCAATACAAAATCTGTTATTCTCAAATTGGCATCCAGAGAGCATTCACCCCAACAAATCAAACGAGTACAGGATGACCGGAACGGTGATACACCCGATACAATAGATATGCGGTATCTGGACAAGATAGGGAATCAATCCAACAAGTATCGCAAGGATCAGGATAAAAAGACCAAATGGTCCGGTTAGGATCGCACAGAGAATAACAACAAACCCGATAACAAAAAGACTGATTTTCCGTGCATCATGCCCGCTAAAGAGTCCGGATGTTCCTGACAGAAGTATCGTTACCATGTACGCACACAGTCCGGCGAGAGCTCCTGCAAAGAGAAGCGTGTAAAACGGGGGGATCTCTATCGATGCAAGGACAACCATGATCCCGTTCCGCTGACGTGATATGGCATACAGTACCGCAAGACCAAGAACTGCATTCGCTGTATTGGCAGCACCGGTTGCTACCAGGTATCGTCTTTTTTCATTCCCGATGGGAAATACTGCTGATAGAAGGGCATTTGCCGATGCGTTTGAGAGGCCTGGCAACCAGCCGACCACAATTCCGGCGATCGTACCGGGAACGGCACTCATAATAGTAGTCTTTGCCGAACATGAGAGACAGGAGTATCGCTGAACGGGAATCGGACCTGTGGATGAGACCATAAGAACAGAAATACCAAAAAGACCGGTCAGCAATGGCATAAGGATACTGCTCCCGGGAAGATGCCATGAGAGGGGTTCATACGTAAATGCAAAGATACCAAGAGCTCCTGATACGAAAAAGAGAGAGAAGGCAAAGAAAGGGGCTTGTGAAAGAACGATGAGCAGACCCATTACCGCAATAAGAATCAGACCAATACCCCAGTCAAGAAAGGGTTGCAGGGAGTTTATGCAGCACAATGCCAGAACCGAGAGTGGAATGGCAAATAAAAGGCCCCATAACCCGCCAAGGGCAGACAAACGGATTGCCTCCTCTGCCCTGCCTTCGATGCAGAGTTCATGAGCAGGAAGTACCGCAAGGGCAGTATCAGGATCAGGAAGGCCAAAATAGGTTGCAGGGATAATATCAACAAAGGTATGAGTGATTAAGGTTGAGAAGAGAGCTGCTGCGAGCATATACGGACCGGTCAGTGGAAACAGAACAGGAAAAGCACCCATGAGGATCCCGGCCATGGTATTTGCGTGGATTCCCGGTATAAGACCACTTACCGTTCCAAGGAGAACACCGACTACAACACCCACCATTATCTCGAACATATGCACCAGAAAATACCAGTTCGTTCTCATGGTTTAAGTGGATGAACCACATAAAGTAACCGGTAATCATTCCAGAGAGGGAAAGGCAATCATGAAGATCGCAATAACCAGGCTAAAAGATAAGGATACCGATGACGGCGACCGGTGTCTCAGACTTGGACACGACTGTTACTCGGTCTCCCCACTCATATCAGAGATAAACCAGGATGCTATTGACGACTTCATCAGGGACGTAAAATCAGGCAGTTTTGACTGCATCTTCTTCTCAAGTGCCCTTCCTGCAGCCAGGATCGCACCCCTTTTTTCAAAAATGAACCTCCCGCGGGTCATTGCAATCGGGCCGCAGACTGCAAAGGTCCTGCGATCATATGGGATACTCTGCGAAATTCTGCCAAAATTCTATTCACATGCCTTTGTCCCCTACCTCGGAGAATGGATAGAGGGAAAGGATATCGGACTCCCCCGTGCCGATGTTCCCAACGAGAAACTCATCGGTGCTGTCACAGATGCCGGTGCAACGCCACATGAGTACCCGTGTTACCGCCTCATCCCTACCCACGAGGAGCTGGACCTCTCCTCTGCAGAAGCACTTTTGTTTACCAGTGCATTCTCGTTTACTTCTGCAATCTGGAGGAGACGGACTGATTTGATCCTCCTTGCAATCGGAGAGACAACCGCCGCTGCAATGTTGCAGGCCGGACTGACTCCGGATGTTGTTGGAGACGGATCGCTTGAAGGAACACTGAAAGAACTGAATATGTATCTTATACAGTCAGGACTGTAAGAAGGTCAGGTGATGAGTGAAATACCCATCCCGCTAAAAGGCGGAATTGTAATCATTGACAAACCACGGGGACCTTCAAGTCACCAGGTCGCCGCCTGGGTCCGTGATCTGCTTGGCATCTCTTCAGTCGGGCATACGGGAACCCTTGACCCCCAGGTGTCCGGCGTTCTGGTTGTTCTCCTTGGAAAAGCGGTCAGGCTGACCGAAGTGTTACACCTTGATGACAAGGAGTATGTCTGCCTGCTGCGACTCCATCATGATGTGACCGATGAGGAACTACAAAACGCTGTCATCTATTTTACCGGGAAGATTTATCAGCGTCCCCCAAAGAGGAGTGCGGTGAAACGAAACTTACGGATCCGGGAGATCAGTGATCTCCGGATCCTCGACCGCGACGGGCGGGATGTCCTTTTTTTTGTCGCCTGTGATTCAGGCACCTACATCAGATCGCTTTGTCATCATATCGGCCTGTACCTCGGGACCGGTGCACACATGCAGGAGCTGCGACGGATCCGGTCAGGCCTCTTTCCCGAATCTGAGGCACACAGTCTGTATGAACTGCAGGAGGCAGTTATTCGTGCCCGGGAAGGGGATGCAGACCAGATAGAAAAAATGATTCTTTCCATAGAGACAGTTACATCCCATCTCCCCGGGATTGTCATAAAAGACAGTGCGGTTGATGCACTCTGCCATGGTGCTGCACTCGCCGGAACCGGGGTTGTATCCTGTGATGATACCCAGATGGGCGATACGGTTGCGATGAACACGACCGATGGCAGGATCATCTGTATCGGGAAGACGACCATCAGCTCATCACGATATAAACCCGGGGATCACGGGATCGTTGCCCGCCCCGGGATTGTCTTTATGAACCCCGGGACATATCCCAGGATGTGGGGAAGAACGAAAAGAGATCGCCCTGATTCTTCGTAACTGGCATACCATTAAAGGTCTTGGTTTCCAATACCATAAGGCACATGCTGAGGTAGTCTAGTCTGGTAGGGCGCAGGACTGGAAATCCTGTGGGGCTTTGCCCCTCGGGAGTTCAAATCTCCCCCTCAGCGTCTATTTTTTCTGAATCAGAACAAGAGCGCTCACGTAACGGTTGCGTGTAAAAAAAGAGAACAAAAAAGAGACGGGATCTCACGATGAACGGATGGTATCAGCCACAAACCGGCCGACACCGCTGGTAGAACCGGTTCCGCCCATATCTTTTGTGACAACACCACTGGTGATTGCAGTCTCGATGGCTGAGACGACTGCTGCTGCTGCTTCCCGCTCACCGAGGTTCTCAAGAAGCATCGAACCTGCCCAGATGGTCGCAAAGGGGTTTGCAACATTCAATCCCTTGTACTTGGGAGCTGAACCGTGAATCGGTTCAAACATCGAGGTTCCGGAAGGATTGATGTTACCTCCCGGTGCAAGCCCGAGTCCTCCCTGGATCATGGCTCCCAGGTCGGTAATGATATCACCGAACATGTTCGGGGTGACCACCACGTCAAACCATTCAGGGTTCTTGACAAACCACATCGTCACCGCATCTACATAGGTAAATTCGGTCGTAAGTCCGGGATAGGAACGGGTAGTCGAGGTAAAGACATCCCTCCAGAGACCATAGATATCAGAGAGCACATTTGCCTTGTCAACCGAGGTCAGTTTCTTCTTCCGGGTCATGGCGAGATCGCAGGCATATTTGATAACCCGCTCTGATCCTTCCCGTGTGACCACACCGATCTGGTACGCGAGTTCATCGGCATCACTCTCGATATCAAGTCCGAACTTCACGGAGTAGAGGTTCCGGAGAACCTCAAGACTAATCTTCTGCTTCTCTTTAAACCGGGAACCGATTCCTACGTAGAAATCCTCTGTATTCTCACGGACGACGACAAAATCGATATCTTCAGGTTTTTTCCCTGCAAGCGGGGTCTCTACTCCTGCAAGCATCCGGATCGGCCGCAGGTTGATATACTGGTCAAAGGCAAACCTGATGGCGAGCAGTATCCCTTTCTCAAGAATGCCTGGCTGTACCCGGTCATCTCCGATTGCACCAAAGTAAATCGATGAAAAACGGGATAGATCCGAGAGATCATCCTCGGTCACGAGCTCGCCGGTGGAGAGATACCGGTCTGCACCGATAGGAAAAGGTTCCCACTCGATATCAAACGAGAACTTCTCACCAGCCGCATCAAGCACCATTCTTCCGGCATCGATGATCTCAGGACCAATGCCGTCCCCGGGAATGACCGCTACCTTGTACATATATCCTCTCCGTGTAACTGGTTTGCATAGCTGACGAGACCACCGGCATCGATGATCTTTTTTAAGAATTCAGGGACCGGTTCAATCGGTAACTGCTTCCCTGATGCTTCCAGGTATCCCCCGGCCAGGTTGGGAACAATGCTGTCTTTGTCCCCGATAGAGTCGGCATCGGGACAGATAACCGGCAGAAGACCTACATTGATACTGTTCCGGTAAAAGATTCGTGCAAACGACTTTGCTACGACCATTCCAATACCGGCTCCCTTTAACGCGAGGGGGGCATGTTCCCGTGAGGAACCGCACCCGAAATTCCGTCCGGCGACAATAATATCACCTGCTGATACTTCCCGTGCAAATGCATCATCTGTCCCTTCAAATGCATGTTTAGCCAGTTCTGCAGGATCATTAATGGTAAGGAACCGTCCCGGGATGATGGCATCAGTATCGATATCATCACCAAAACGCCACACTCTCATCACGCCACCTCCCGTGGATCCGTAATTTTCCCGGTTATCGCTGTTGCTGCGGCTGTTGCCGGAGAACCCAGGTATACCTCGCCCTGGGTACTCCCCTGCCTGCCCTTGAAGTTGCGGTTCGATGTTGCAAAAGAGACTTCTCCTGCAGCTATCAACCCAAATGAGCCACCCATGCAGGGACCACAGCAGGGTGCCTCAACAAGAGCACCGGCCTCAACGAACCGCTCGATGATCCCTGCCCGAAGTGCTTTTAAGTACTCGGTTCGTGATGCAGGGATGACTAATACCCTGACATCACTCGAGAACGAACGGTACTTAAGAACCTGTGCAGCCTCCACGAGATCCTCGTACCTGCCGTTGGTACAGCTCCCGATAAACACCTGGTCAACCGGAGTCCCGGCAACAGCGGTGACATCAACCACATGATCCACGTTATGGGGAACTGCGACCTGTGGCACAAGGTCAGATACATCATACGAACGGGTCGAGTGATATGCTGCCCCGGGATCACTGTGTAACTCTTTCCAGGTGCAGGATGTATACTCCTCACACCATCTCCGGGTGACTGCATCAGGGGGAACCAGCCCTGCCTTTGCACCCATCTCTATCGCCATGTTACAGCAGGTCATCCGGCCTGCCATACCCATCCTCTCAATCGTCTCACCGGAAAACTCAATTGCCCGGTAGGTTGCACCATCTGCCCCGATATCCCCGGTCATCTTCAGGATGAGATCCTTTGGTCCTACCAGGTCTGAAAAACTGCCTGAAACCTCGGCCCTGATGGTCTCCGGAACCCTGAAATACAGGCAGCCGAACCTGAGAACAAACCCGAGATCGGTCGAGCCGATACCGGTGGCAAAAGCTCCTGCAGCACCATAGGTGCAGGTATGGGAGTCACCACCAACGACAATATCGCCAGGGCTGACCCTCCCTTTCTCCATGGTCACCTGGTGGCAGACTCCTTCCTTAATATCATAATTATATATCCCCTGCTCCTTTGCAAAGATACGCATCTTTTTCTGGTTCTCAGCTGCATCCAGTGAGTCTGCCGGAGCCTGGTGATCAAACATCATGATGACCTTTGCAGGATCAAATACGCGATCTCCACCCATCTCGTAGAACTTATCGATTGCCAGCGGACCGGTGATATCATGGAGCATCGCTCCTGAAACCGGTGCCATCACTACATCACCTGCAGAGATATCCCTGCCGCATTGTTCTGAGAAGATCTTCTCAACGATTGTTTTTGCCATGTCGGTATACCATATTCAATGCATGTATCATTGCCTCAACCGAGGCCAGTACGATATCTTCACCTGATGCTCCTGCATCAAAGATTCTGCCCTTTTCATCCTCTATCGCAATGGTAACATGACCGATAGCATCGCTGCCACCGGAAATTGCTGATATCGAGAACTCTTTTAATTCTGCTTCATTCGGCAGGATGCCTATCAATGCTTTCATTGCTGCATCGACCGGACCTGCTCCGGTCATACAACAGACACGTTCTTTCCCTTCGATAAAGGCCCGAACGGTTGCTGTAGGGATGAGATGATTGCCGGTCATAATCGCGATATCATCAAGGATTACGTGTGTCTCGGAGGACTCTATCCCCATAACCGACTCGGCAACGGCATACAGATCGTTCTCCTCAACTTTCCTGCCCTTAGCAGCAATATTCTTGATTCGAACGACGATCTCATCGATTTGTTCATCGGTGGGACGGATCTGGACCTGTTCAAGCATCTCGCGGACTGCGTGTCTGCCGACATGCTTGCCCAGTTTAAACCGCCGGCGATGACCAACCATCTCAGGGGTCATGATACCGGGTTCAAAGGTGCTCGAGTGTTCGATGACACCCTGGGAGTGAATGCCGCTCTCATGGGAGAAGGCAAATGAGCCAACTACCGGGTAACTGGGAGATACCGATATGCCCGAGTATCGGGATATCAGGTGAGATGTCTCGACCAGCCGCTCGGTTACTATCCCGGTATCACAGCCGTAAATGGAGGTAAGCGCCATCACGGTACAGGCCAGGTCTGCATTTCCTGCACGTTCCCCGATTCCGTTTACGGTAACCTGGACCTCTGTCGCACCTCCCTCGACTGCCGCGATGGTGTTTGCCGTGGCCATGCCAAAATCATTGTGGCAATGAACATCAATCGTGGCATCGATCTCAGGGGCAAGCATCCGGATCAGTGCCTTCATAGAACTCGGAGTTGCAATCCCCACCGTATCAGGTACGTTTATTATCGTTGCACCTGCATTGACCGCTGCCTGGTTGACTGCAACCAGAAACGACGGATCGGTTCGTGTCGCGTCCATGGCAGAGAATACGATGGCATCAACATGGTCACGGGTATAACTGACAATATCACTGGTTATCTCGAGAACCTCTTCCGGGGTTTTCTTGATGGTGTGGATACGCTGGATATCAGATGTCGGGATAAAGACATGAACGATATCAACACCGGCGTCAATACACCGGTCTACATCAGAACGAACGGACCGGGCCAGTCCACAGACAGAGGCACCTATTCCCTCAGATGCGATGGACCGTATTGTATCAAACTCATCCTGTGATGACGCAGGAAATCCGGCCTCAATAACGCCGACCCCGATATCTGCCAGCTGGTGGGCAATGGATATCTTCTCATCAAGGGTGAATGAGACACCAGGTGTCTGTTCTCCGTCACGGAGCGTGGTATCGAAAACAGTAATTTTTTTAGCTACGTTACTTCGGTCGACAAAGAAAGCGACCTGCCGCAGAACACGAATCTGCGACGTCTCCAGAAACTGCCTTATTATAAGACATGGACAATAATGTTATCATCAGGATCATAAAAAGGTATTGAAAAAAAAATAAAGAACCGGCAAAAGCAGAATTTACCGATTCATTTTCTGCCGGAATCGTCTTCTGCTGATCTCTTTTATGCTGATAGCCCGAAAATAGCTATTTATACTCTTACATTGTCATATAATTCGTGTGATTTTATGATCGGGGATGTCTTATTCAAATATTTCTCTGAAACGAATGCAAACGGTCAGGTTATCCTGGATCCTGAGAAGAAGATACAGTATGCAAATAATGCATTCTGCTCCCTTTTTGGCCTCGAACCAGATAAAATAAAGGATAAAAGCATCGCTTCGCTTGAACAGGACGGTACAATCAAGGTTTTATACCAGAGTTCTGATTCGGTTGCAACTGCTCTTTTGAAAAAAGAACCTGCCTCAGACAAGGCGATCATCCAGTCATCAGCCGGACGGTTCAATGTGCGAAGGGAAGTGGTTCCCTGGTACGACAAGGAAGGTGAGCTCTCGGATATCTTTGTACAGTATAGTGATGTGACCGGCATTGTCAGGCAACTGGATGATGCAAAACTCTATCGTGCCATGTTTGAGAAGAGCCAGGTCGCACAGGTCGTTCTTGATAAGAATTTTACCATCCTCGATCTGAACGATACATTCTGTACAATCGTTGGCTACCCCCGCAAACATCTCATGAACATGGATTTCCGGGACTTTAAAGGGAAACGGATGCTTGAGTACCTGTATGATGAAGGACAGAGTATCGATGACGCTATCCAAACAAAAAAACCCGTAACCGCCCACACCGCATGGATCGCTTCAAACGGTATGCATATCGTTGACCGGACGATTATTCCGTTCTATGATGAGGAAGGAGAGTTATCACGATGGTACATCACCTATAACGAGACCACGGAGATCGAGAACCGGCTTGAAGAAGTCTCCCTGTATCATGCTCTGTTTGAGAAGAGCCAGGTCGCACAGGTGGTGCTGGATGAAGAGTTTCGCATCCTTGATCTCAATGATGCATTCTGCACCATCGTTGCCTATCCCCGTGAACGTCTCATGAAGATGGATTTCCGGGACTTTAAAGGGAAACGGATGCTTGAGTACCTCTTTGACCGGGGACAGGGTATCTCAGATGCCCTCGAACTGAAAAAACCGGTAACCGCACATGCCGCATGGATCGCTTCAAACGGAACCCATATCGTAGACCGGTACGTCATCCCGTTCTATGACAAGAAGGGAAACCTGAAGAGATGGTACATCATCTACAATGAAGTAACTGAACTTGAGAACCGTATCGAGGAAGCACGACTATACCAGTCATTATTTGAGAATAATCATGTCGCACAGGTCATTCTCGATCCCAATCTCCAGATCCTGCATGCAAATAATGCCTTCTGTTCTCTTGTCGGAATGCCGATGGATACCCTGCTCACGATGTCATTCCGTGACTTCCGCGAGAAGAATCTTCTCACGTATAAGAGTGATACCGGCAGTACCATAACCGACGCAATCGCTGAGAAGAAGATGAAAAAAGGTGAATCAACCTTTGTCTCGTCAACCGGTACCCATGTTGTTGAACGGTACAATATCCCCTTTTTTGATTCAGACGGAGAACTGAAGAATCTTTTTATCATCTACAATGATATCACCGAGATCTCGGCACTGATGGAATCCATTCAGGAGAATGAGAAGCGCCTGTCTCAGAGTGCACAGGAGGTATCGGAATGTCTCTCTGCCATTGCCAAAGGAGATCTGACGAAGGTGCCACATATCAATGACAATGATCCCCTGCAGGCAGTCAAGACAGATACCAGGACCTGTATTGATAATATTACTGCTCTGGTAAAAGATACCCGTGAACTGGCACAGGCAGCCATCAGCGGGAACCTTAAAACCCGGGCTGACCCTGATACGCATCTTGGTGATTACCAGATAATTATCAGGGAAGTGAATGGAACACTGGATGCATTTCATGCACCACTCGAAGAAGCGATGGCGGTATCAGATGAGTATGCCAGATGAGTATGTACAGAATGTGCAGAAAGCTGTAATTGCTTCTGATTTGGATTCGAAGCAAAAAATATCTCAGGATTTAATGCAAATAATGTTTGATAAGTACTGCATGATGATTCCCATCTATACCAGAACAGATATGGCAGTAAATCAACCTTACGTTAAGAATCATGGGGTTTTGTCAAGCGCAGATGCATCTTTCTGGACACCGGAAGAATGCTGGCTGGATAAATAATTAAGTTTTTCTGAAAGACGGCTTTACGGCCCATTAGAGGTATTCAAATATATGACAAATGAAGCATTGACAATGCTAGCAGTAGGAGACATCGCTCTTCAAATGCCTGAAGAAGCTGAATCCTATTTTTCTTCTGTTGCACCAGTACTAAAGTCAGCTGATGTCGTTGTTGGACAAATTGAGGTTGTCTTTACAAATAGAGGCGTTTTGACATTGAAAGAGGGAACTGCTGCTC
>CAZSDZ010000003.1:57037-109022 GCA_964605795.1 uncultured Methanoregulaceae archaeon | reverse complement strand
GTATGAATGCTTGGAATAATCGGGGGAACATCAATACTGCATTCTGATATCTCATCATACCAGAGCCGTACCATTGACACACCCTACGGATCATCAGATATCTTCTATCGTGATGATACAATTCTCTTACAGAGACATCAACGAAACACACCTCCGCATGTCATAAATTATCGATCACATATCGCTGCTTTGGCACTATCAGGGGTTGATACAATTATTTCTATGGGATCTGCCGGATCGCTTCATCTGGCAATCGCTCCAGGAAGTACCGTAATCCCGGATGATTATCTCTCAACCGCTGCTATCCCCAGTTTCTTTAACCATCGTATCTTTCACGTTATGCCCGGTATTAACCAGAGACTTAAAAATACTCTATCAGACCTTATACCGGAAGCTATCAGTAACGGCAGATATATCCAGGTACCAGGACCCCGGATCGAGACAAAAGCCGAGATTGCATCGTATGCAACCTGTGCAGACATAATCGGAATGACGATCTCAAGCGAAGCTACCCTTGCAAATGAACTTGAAATTCCTTTTGCATCAGTATGCACAATAGATAATTATGCAAACGGAATAACAAATGAAGAGATCTCATATGATCTCATCGTGAGTCATGCACAAAAAAACCAGGAAAAAACCGACAAACTCATCCAGTCTATTATTTCAATTCTTTCGTGATCCAAGAGTATCGGTTATCCTAAAACCCCATATTCCAATAAGACGATATGTATGTATTATCGATAAAGGATCCACCCCTGATGCAGAACGATTCCCAGATATTCATTTATTCGCATTTAACGGAGAGGGATACAACCAGACTGGACCCGTTATTATCCATACCAATAAACCATTTAGGGTTAGAACCCATCAGGACTACGTATTAATAATGAACTACACCAATTAGATATAAGGGGGTCTTTTTCCTGGTACAGATTGCTATCCTGCTTATCGGTGAAATCGGGCAATTTTCTCACTATCTTAAGATATTTACCGAATCCGGAGCAAAGACCGAGGTGACACCCTCTCATTCTCCCAAAGATTCATTAAAAATTTTGCAATCTGTCGTTTTTGATGTTATTCTCTGTCCGTTTCTCATGGATCGGATGAATGCTATCGAGTATGCCGACCGGCTCAAACGTCATGTACCCATAAAACCTGTTATCATCGCAATTGGGAGGGAAGAACCAGATTCTGTTCTTCAGGCATTAAAGGCAGGAATAGATTTTTTTTTAAGTGAAGACGGGAATAGTTCACTTGAGACGGTTCGGCTAAAAAATTTTATTATCCAGGTGATAGCAAAAAAACAGGCTGAAGAAGCTCTGTATTCATCTGATACTAACTATCGGACGATTGTAGAGGCGACTGAAGATTCAATATACATGGTTGACCGGCATGCACGGTATCTCTACATCAACACACCTCATCGGATTCGTCTGGCCCTCAAAGATACTCCGTATGAATCGCGATTGTATCGTGATTTTCATAATCCTGAACAGACAAAAAAATTTCAAAGTGCGCTGACCAGGGTTCTGAATACCGGAGAACTCTATATCGATGAATACGAAGAAGATGAAAGGATTTATCTCAGAAAATTTATCCCGGTAAAGTATGAAACAGGGGAACAGGCACTGGCAGTAACCGTTCTCTCAACCGATATAACTGACCGTGTCAGGCTTGAAGAGAATGTAACCCGCAGTGCCTCCCTTCTTGCTGCAACACTGGAGTCAATAACTGATGGTATTTTTGTTGCAGATCTCTCTGGAAACATTGTCAGTTATAATCAGAAATTCCTTGAGATGTGGTTTGTTCCTGACGCAATCATCAATGAACGCGATGAAGAAGTTCTTCTTGCATACATAGAAGATCAACTGATAAACCGGAATGACTTTATCGAGAAGATACATTTCCTGCGAGAGAATCCAACACAAAAAAGCTTTGATGTCCTCGAATTTGTTGATGGCAGAGTATTTGAACGGTTTACACAGCCCCAACGGGTTGGAGGCACGATAATCGGAAGAGTCTGGAGCTTCTGTGATGTCACCAGTCAGCGGAGTACCATATCATCTTTAAAGACAACACAGGCAAATTATCGTAGTGTTATTGAATCAACTGGAGATTCTATCTTTATGGTTGATGATGAATTCTGCTACATCTACATGAATTCATTTCATCAGCAGAAACTGGGAGATATCGCAACCGGATATCTTGAGAAACGAATCCGTGTTTTTTTGGGACCTGCAGATCAGCAGACTTTTGAAGATGCCATAATCTCTGTCTTTACCAACAAGAGACCATACCAGGATGAATTCACCTGGAATGAGAACATATACATTCGAAGATTCTCACCAGTCAGTGATGAGAATGATGAACTTGTACGGGCAGTAACCGTTGTCCTCACAAATATCACCGATAGGAAAAAGGCTGAAGAAGAGATTCGCTACTCTGAAGAACGGTTAAAGATACTCTTTGAATATGCTCCCGAAGCCTACTTTGTTACCGATATTAAAGGGAACTTTGTCGATTCAAACAGGGCGGCAACTGAACTTACCGGCTACACAAAAAGAGATCTCGAAGGAAATAACCTCTTTACCATGAGGTTTTTAGCTTCATTTCATATCACTAAAACTGCGGTATTATTTGCCCGTAATGCACTTGGTAAAGGAACCGGTCCTGATGAGGTTATTATCACCCGCAAGGATGGCAGACAGGTCTACACTGAGATAATGACATATCCAATCAGGATACATGAAAAAAATCTCATAATGACAATCGCACGGGATATAACCTTACGCAAACAGGCAGAAGAAGCATTGCGTGAGAGTGAAGAGAAGAACCGTCTGCTTGTCAATAATGCCGGGGAAGGCATTCTTGTTATCCAGGGAACTACCATCGTCTTTGCAAATCCAAAATCCTGCTCATTGTTTCAGATGCCGGTATCACACCTGGAAGGTGAAGATATTGTCAGTTACATCATCTCCGAAGACAGGATCTCATTTACAGAATTCCTGCAGGATTGTCACCTCCATCAATCAGATACATCGGTGATTCGGCCCTTTAGAATATTTGATGCTACGGGTGGGATGAAATGGTTTGAGATTGCAATGGTCCCCATCATGTGGGGGGAAAAAGATGCAGTTCTTATCCTTGCATCTGACAGCACCGACAGGAGACGGGCAGAGGATGCACTAATGCAGACCAATAAAAAATTAAACCTCCTATCAAGTATCACAAGGCATGATATTCTCAACCAGATCACAATCTCTCTGGCATACCTGGATCTCTTAAAGAAGAAGAATACCGATGAACAAATGGACAAATACATTCAGAAACAGTTAGATGCCACGCATACCATCCGGAACCAGATCATCTTTACCAAGGAGTACCAGGATATCGGTATAAAAACACCTCAGTGGCAGAATCTGGGAGAGAAAATCGATTCTGTAATAAAAGAGTTAAAAACCGATCTTATATCCTTCTCTCCTTCCTTACATGCCATCGAGATCTATGCAGATCCGCTGCTTGAGAAGGTGTTTGCTAACCTTATCTCCAACTCACTCATGCATGCGGGGGATATTTCTACAATCTCCTTCTCAATTATGGAAGATATTAATACCATCACTCTCATCTATGCCGATGACGGGGTAGGAATAGAAGAGAAGGAGAAGAACCTTATCTTTGATCATGGTCACGGAAAAAATACCGGTTATGGCCTTTTTTTATCCCGTGAAATACTCTCAATTACAGGATTGACGATCAGTGAGAGAGGTATTGCTGGAGAGGGCGCCCGGTTTGAGATAGTGATCCCACAAAATATGTACAGAATTGTTCATTTGTAAGGTAAGATTAACTTCTTTTCTGATTTTTTTAGGATTACCTTTTGTTCCAAGGAAAGCCCATATTTAACGCAATGCAAGTGTCCGTGGTATCTTATTCTGAATCTCCCGGGCCATCTGACGATACAACATCTCTGCATACTGAACTGACAGTGATGCTTCTTCAGAAAGACCCAAAACCTCCTGGATACGTGCTTTCGCAAGCCAGGCTTCAGCATCCCTCGATTGAATCAGGAGGGCATGCTCATAGGAGGAGAGAGCTTCGGTGTAATCACCCTCGATGCAATACGCTTCACCCCGTGCTTTCCAGTACTCTTCCTTTCCCGGATCCAATAAAAGTGCTTTATCAAAGTGTTTAATTGCCATATCAGCCTGGTTACGTCCAAGGAGTGCAAGCCCACGGTTATACCAGTAATCAGGTTTTCCCTCATTTAATACAATTGCTTTATAAAAGGAGCGCACTGCCTCATCATAATTATTCATAAGATAACAGGCTCTCCCTTTCTGATAATAGGCATGCTCCATATCAGGATCGATCCGAATTGCCGAGGTAAAGGCATCAACTGCATCATCATACCTGACCTGCTGCATCAGGGCTAATCCTTTCTGATAATAGAGTTCCGCACTATCAGGATGAGCCACAATCGCCCGATTATACGCAGCTATCGCTTCTGAATACTGTCCCGTCTCATAATACTGCAGTCCTTCCGATTCCCAGTCTTTTTGATCCTGCAAATCCCATAGAACAAAGGAGATGCCGAATATAAGAAGGAAAAAAAGAGAAACAGCAAGCAACCGGTGTGATCGTAACCACGGATGCTTCCTCCATCGCGGAATTATCTCTTTCTCAGTTTTCTTCTGCATAGGCCTCGTAATGATCAGAGGTACATATTATCTGACAACTTAAAAGAGGTTATTCACACGGGAATAGGGAAAGGAAAAAGATTATTCGTAGAGATACGGTTCATCAATACGAACATAAGACGAGAGCTCTTCAGGTTTAAAATGAATCGCGATCTCCCGACTGGCAGTTTCAGGTGAGTCTGAACCATGAATCACATTCATTCCGATCTCAAGTGCATAGTCTCCCCTGATTGTTCCCGGGGATGACTCTGCAGGGTTTGTTGCCCCTATCATATCCCTGGTTATTTTCACAATATCCTTCCCTTCAAAGACGAAGAGAAAACACGGACCACTTGTGATATATCGTTTCAGTCCCGAAAAGAACGGTTTATTCACATGTTCCGCATAGTGAGCCATAACACGCTCTTCTGAGAGAACTTCAAACTTCCCTGCTACGAGTTTGAGACCTTTCCGCTCGAACCGTGATATTATCTCTCCAATTAATCCCCGCTGAACACCATCGGGTTTAATCATCAGGAAGGTTCGTTCCATACGGACTTATTCCTTTCCGGCAGCTTTCCTGCCTGCAACAGTCCATTTAATCCGTCGGGGAATGCGTTTAAGATTAAAATTTTTCTGACATTTCGTGCTGCAGAAATAAAAGACTGTCCCATTTAACCGTACAAACATCTTACCGGTTCCGGGCTCAATATCTTTTCCACAAAATGAACAGGTATATACATCTGCCATTATTACCGCCTTGAAAGTTTCTTTGCTTCTCGTTCGGTCTCCAACAGCATAAGAATATCACCTTCACGGATAGGGCCGACCGTATTCCTGGTTATGATGCGACCCTTGTTTGAACCCTCAAGGATGCGGCATTTTACCTGCATGGCTTCACCATGCATACCGGTTGCCCCTATCACCTCGATAACTTCAGCCGGACTTGCATCAGACATCGTTTCACGCTCTCAGTGATGTTATCTGGGTTGCAATAGAATCAATAAGATCTTTTGCTTTTCCAGGTTTGACTATTGCTGCAGCAGCGGATCCTACTTCAAGACCACACGCGGCACCAACATCATTCTGTTGTTTGATAAAAACGTAAGGAATCTGTTTCTCATCACAGAGAGGACCGAGATGCATTACAATTTCTGCAGGTTCAACATCTGAACCGATAATCACAAGTTGGGCCACTCCTCGTTCGATAGCCTTTGTTGCTTCGTTCGCACCCTTTTTTATCTTACCGGTTTCACGCGCAGCTTCAACTGCTTCAAGGGCTTTATTCTGGATTTCTTCCGGAACTTCAAAAGTTACATAACTTGCCATAATTTCACCTCATTCAGGAAGGAACAATATCCTCCTTCATTAATCATCAGTTGATGACTTTGAGCCGTTATATATCATTACTTTACGAGTTAAATGTTTGCAATCATAACCGGTTTGCGAGATTATCGTTCCCTCATACATCATGAATCAGAACATCAAATACCATCGTGCGGGTCTTTAATATAAAATCGTATCCGGCAATCAGATACAGATTACTTGAAAAAAGAAGTTAATTTATGCTTGCAGGTATGGGCCCTGAAGAAAACCTGAGATCAAGGGTTGTATCGGTTCCTGATACAAACGGATACGTCGATGACCAGCCACTTCCAAATTCCTGATTTCTGCACTCTGCCTTCTGTACGGCGCCGGTTTCACTGTTGTATAAGGTAAAGGAAAGCGGAGTATCTTTTCTTATGTCACCCTGAACGGTCAGTTTTACCAGATCACCATAGATACCGGCCTGTTTTACTTCTACTGGATTTCCTTCGACACCAGTAATAATACCAGAACCCTCGGCAGTGATGATTGAACCGATCGGCAATGGTTTTCCTTCCCAGGTTACCGTACCATAAAAAGTTGCAGGGAGCACAGGTGCTGCTGGTGTACTTGAACCGGCACGGAGATGCAACTGGGTAAGATATCCTTCATGATAGGGGTGTGTTTTCGTCCACCGCGGCGTCTTGTCACGATGTTTGTCAGCACTGATATCATCATCATACAGGAGAGAAGAATCTAATTCTGCCGAAGTACCGGCAGGGATAATGTCAGGAGTATCAGAGGCAGAATTGCGTGGTTTGTCACGGTATCGATCCCACGGAGCATAACACTCTGCCTGTATCTCCTTTGCAGAGCCGGCGGGAATTATCCAGAAGGTCAGCGGTGTTCCTTCTTCGATATCACCCTGGGCAACCAGTTTCTGCAGGGTTGCGATTCCGTACCTGCCCGGTTCAGTGACAAGAAGCGGATTGCCACGGACGCCTTCCCGAACATCCTGTCCACGGACGACAATGAGTGAACCGGGAACAAGTGGTGCTCCGTTATAGGTAACATCACCATAGAACTCATTTGGCAGAACCGGCATCGGAGGGATCGGAGATTCTCCTATCCGCAACGTGAGATAGGTGTCTTTCCCGGGAACAAATGGATAGCTGGACATCCATCCCTCATCACTGCCGTAAATCTCATAGCACTCTGCCTGTATCCATTCATCTTTTCCTGGTAACCGCACCCAGAACGTAACCGGCTCACCTGGTTTTATCTCTCCTGAAGCCTTCAGTCGGTTTACCAGACCATAGACTCCGGCGTTGGTGATGGTTATCGGGTTTCCTTCAATACCGGTCTTAACCCCCGGACCACGGACTTCGATAATAGAACCTACCGGTCCTGGATCCCCGTTTACCGTTATCTCACCGTAAAAGGTAGCAGGATCATGTTGTGGAGTCCCTTTTGCGGTGATATAATCTCTTTTAATCTCGGTAGATTCACCCCATGCATTCCTGACTGAGAGCGTAATAGTATAGAATCCTTCTGCCTGGAATACATGAGTAGGATTTCGTGAAACAGAGGTCTGTCCATCTCCAAAGTTCCATGACCAGGACTCTGGTTCATTCAGCGAGAGATCAGTAAACTGAACATGCAGGGGGATATTACCAGCGGTTGGTGTTCCGATAAAGTCTGCTACCGGGGGTTCTCCACCGGGATAAACGGTAATGTATTCAGACTGAATCTCAGTAGACCGATCAGATCCCCGCATTACGGTCAGATATACGGTGTAGGTCCCCGGTTCTGAATAGACATGAACCGGATTTCGTTCCACTGATGTCGTACCGTCTCCAAAACTCCAGAGCCAGGAGTCGGGTCCGCCTGTTGAGAGATCAGTGAATTGTACGGTGAGCGGTGCATTTCCATACCGGGGTTCGCCGATAAACGCTGCCTGAACCGGGATTGGTTCCGGTTCAACCGTGATATAATTATTTTTTATCTCCTCTGACTGGCCGGCACTGTTTGCTACGGTTAAACGGACAGTATACATTCCCTCACCAGAGTAAACATGGGACGGGTTTCGTTCGGTTGAGAGCGAACCATCACCAAAGTCCCACTGCCAGGTTTCAGGATCTCCGGTTGACTGATCAGTGAAGTAGACGGCAAGAGGAGCATATCCACTCCGAGGAGCTGCACTAAACTCTGCATCAGGGATTACAACAGGGGAGAGGACGGTTATATATCCAGCAATAATTTTATGATCCATACCAGCCGGATTTGAAACGAACAGTTCTACACTATACGTTCCAGGTTCGGTATAAACATGAACCGGATTTTGCTCGAGCGATGTTGTTTCGTCGCCAAAGTCCCATACCCATTCTAAGGGATTATTCCGTGAGAGATCAGTAAATGAAACAGTAAGCGGGGCCAATCCCATAGTTGGATTTCCGGTAAAGTCAGCCACCGGAATTTGGTACTCAGGACCGACTGTAACGCATCCACTCTGTACGGTTGTATCAGAACCACCGGGATTTGTCACCGTCAGACTGACATCAAAAGTCCCGGCACTGGTGTAGGTATGTACCGGGTTTTGTTCAGATGATGTCTGACCATCGCCAAAGTTCCATGACCATGAGGATATCCCCTCACCTGTCGAGAGATCGGTAAATCTGACGAGGAGTGGCGCATTTCCACTTTTGGGATCAAGCGAGAAGGCTGCATGCGGAGGATCAGGCAGGCTAACGACCGTAATATAGTTCTCTTCTATCTTTGTTGCCATCCCTGCAGCATTCGTTACCGTCAGGGTGACGGTAAACGTCCCGGCAGTCTGGTACACATGAACCGGGTTCTGTTCAGTTGATGTTCCACTGTCACCAAAAGACCACTCCCAGGAATCAGGATTGCCGGTAGAGAGATCAGTAAAGATAACCGTCAGGGGCGACGAACCGTTTCTTGGTTCTCCAACAAAATTGGCTATTGGAAGGGGTACCGGTTCAGTGACAGTGATGTAGTCAGTTTTGGTCTTTGTATCTGATCCGGCAATGTTTTTTGTCTGCAAGGTTACCGAATAGGTTCCGGGATTTGTATACGTATGAACCGGGTTTTTCTCAACAGACTTCTCACCATCGCCAAAGTCCCATGACCATGAAGTCGGAATTCCCTTGGAAGTATCATAGAATGATACCGGTAACGGCGCATCGCCACTTGTTGGATCTCCATAGAAATCAGTTAATGGGATCTTATCAAAATCGGCAAGAACAGCAACGAATGCATCCCGATCTCCGTTGCCAAAGCTCTGCTCATAGGAACGGACCTTTGGGAAATCGGTCGAATCAGTATATCCGGTAAGGTAGGCATCACCTTCATAATTAACAGCGATGGCATTCCCTTCATCCTTTCCATATCCTCCAAGATACGTTGCATATCCCTTTGATGTTGCCGATGAATCCAGTTTGGCAACAAATGCATCACTGAATCCTCCCCCGTATCGTGCCTGATATGCTTTCTGAATCGGGAAATTCGTTGATAAGGTTGTACCGATGATGTAGAGGTTTCCATCATCATCCATGCCGATGCCATTCCCGGTCTCTCCACCTGAACCGCCAAGGAATGTACTCTGGGTAAGTTCAGATCCATTGGCACTAAGGGTAGTGATAATGGCATCACTCACCCCATTGAGAGATCTCTGAAATGCATTGATGACAGGGAAGTCTGAAGAGAATGTCTGACCGGTTATCGAGAGGCTCCCATCAGTGTGCACAACAAGATCTTTTGCGATATCTATTGCCTTCCCACCAAGATAGGTGGAATAATATGCAGGATAGGTCCCTTCCGGATCAAATTTGACAACAAATGCATCAGTAACTCCTTTCCGTGCATTCTGATATGCATTTATTGCCGGGAAGTTAGGAGAATCGGTCTGGCCCGCAAGGCATGCATAGCCATTGGGATCGATAACGACTGCTGAACAGAGATCACGGGCAGAACCACCGATGTAATTGGAATAAATGATTGATTCTCCATCAGAATCCAGTTTCGTGATAAACCCGTCTTCGAGTCCTGAATATGGGGAGAGCTCGTATTTATTCACGATAGGGAAGTCCCATGAAGTTGTTGATCCGGTGACAAAGATGTTATTTTCGCTATCCAGGGCAACGTCATACCCGATATCATCACCGCTGCCTCCAAGGAACGTAGAGAAGAGAATTCCACGCCCCTCTGTGTCAATTTTTGTGAGGAAGACATCGGTTCTCCCTGAGTTTGTCTTGTGATACGCATCCTGTGTCGGGAAATCTTCTGAGTTGGTACTACCGGTTACGTATGCATCACCATTCGCATCGATGGTAATCCCGTATGCGAGATCATCTCCTTTCCCACCCAGGTAGGTGATATATACGAGCTCAGTCCCGTCAGGATTTATCTTCACAACAAATGCATCCCTCTCTCCCCCGGCCTTTTGTTCATAGAGATTTGTTGCCATAGAGAATTTCATATGGGTTGAAGTCGTTGATCCTGCAAGGTAGGCATACCCGTTATCATCGGTTGCAATCGCATTCCCCTGATCAACACCATCCCCTCCAAAAAAGAGGGAATATCGCATGATAGGATCGATAATCAAAGGAAGCGAAGTATCATACTCGCCGATTGAAAACCCGACGAGAGAATCAGATAATAACACAAAGGAGCATTCAACCGGGATCTGAACTCCATTTGCCTCCTGGTACGCATAGGGGGCTTCTTCACTGAGATTCCACATATTTCCTTGTATGAGGAGGTTCCCATCATCAGGCTGTATCGCAAGTGACTCGCAACCTTCATACCGAAGAGCAATCACACCGGGAGAAAAACCGGGACTTATTTCGTAAACACTCTTTATATCTGTTTTTTCAACAGAATAGACAAGGTCAATCCCCGGGTACAGTCCCTCATACCTGATACTTCCGTATAAGGGAACACCAGCGGTATGAAGATCAGGATCATCTCCCAGATAATAGTTAGCCGTGCCATTCTGAATATTCTCCCCTGTTATTTCTGGCACTCCTGAAACGCCTTCAAAATGGACCAGAAGAGGAGTGAGATTAGACTCCGGAATTATCTTTAACCTCGTTGGTGAGAATAGTACGGCAGAATCCGGTCTTACAAATTCAAATGCGATCTCATCCTCAAACTGCCCTTCATTCGGGATGAAAAAGGATGGAAAATTCCGGTACTCAATGGTACTGTCACCAGCCACCAGATCAGGTTGTGATGCACTGACACCATTCATGAAAGTGACAGAGAGGGCAAGTACCAGAAGAATTACGATTACAGATCTCTCCTTCATAAAGTTCCCCACAAATCTAACGTTATGTATACGGACAATATATTACATGATAAATTAAAAACATATCGGCAGAAATGACAAAATGAACACTGATTTGTCTAACCATATTGAAAACTATCAATAATAGTGCCAGTACCAGGGTAGTTCATTTAACCGGCATGTATATGATTTGAAAATACCACATTTCCGATATTATTTTTGTATTTAAGACCATTATTCATCCAGATAATGGAAAATACAACGAATTGGAAATATTTTATAATTCTGTCTGATTTTATGAAAAAGTTCAAGTTCATGATCAGTCACTCCTTTAAAAAATCAAATTAAATTCATTATTTTTATTTTTAAGGTAAAATTAATGATTTTTTCAAAGAGAGGATCTCCAATCAAAACAGATATTGTATACCGAGACCGGTTATTCCCTGGACCCGGATTTTTTTATGATATCTTTTTGTCATGGTTCGTGTCTGCGGTTCATTAGGAAAATGCGCGCAGGATCGCGGCGGTTCCCCTCTCCCGCCGGTTCCTTCTCATCGTTCCTGTCTTTCAGGTGACCAGTATGAAAGAAAAATCGGTTATCACCTCCGTTGTCAATAATAACACCAGAAATCCTGAAATGAGATGAGATTCAATCCAGTACAGACCAGATGCAGTTACGAAAGGCACTGCAGGGAATCATCCCTGAACCGTTTCTGTACGATATTCCACAGAACGTATCCCTCATTGGAGACATTGCAGTCGTTAGGATTCCGGATCATTGCAGGATCTATTCTTCAGATATCGTTCAGGCAATTGTATCTCATTATTACCGGGTAAAGACGATTGTTAACAAAACTGCAAACGTTACCGGAGATAAACGTGTCGCACCCTTTGAGATATGGTTTGGATCCAGAACCGAAACAATCCACAAGGAAGCCGGATTCCAATACATGCTCGATATTAAAACCGTCTTTTTCAATCCCAGGTTAACTTCGGAACATATACGAATTGCAGGTCAGATCAGGAAAAATGAAAGGATACTTGTACCGTTCTGTGGTATCGGTCCATTTGTACTGCCGGCAGCAGCCCGCAGATCCAGGATCATTGCTGTTGATAGCAATACCTGTGCCTGCCGGTTTTTACGAAAAAATGCTTTATTAAATCACCTCGCTGACCAGGTTGAGACGATTACCGGAGACTGTTATACGCTCGATTCCCTGTTACAAACCCAGTTTGATAGAATCATCGTGCCTGCCCCGTATGGAAGAGAAGATAGCATCGACACGCTCCTTTCTCTTCTCAAACCTGGCGGGACGATACACCTGTACCTTTTCAAAAAAGAGCGAGAAATTGCAGGGATTGTTGCATCGCTTGTCAATAAAGGGTTATCGATACAGAGAACTGCCAGATGCGGTAATGTTGCCCCGGAAGTGAAACGGTGGGTCATTGAGATGACGATGCCCTGATTCAATCCGGTATTGCAAAAGATATTCTCAAACATCCATCATCGAAATGGCAGAAAAATTCATGCAATGATGATGTCCCATACCATGTGTCTTTTTCCAGGCCCAATAGTCTTCACCAGATGAGAAGAGAGAGAAAAGCATGTATTCTGTTCTTGTAATATCCTGATTATATTCCCTTCGTCTGCTTCTACTCCATGAAGATGAATTACCGTACCCTTCATGACATGAAGAAGGGCTTTTGTGAGATAGCGCCAGGAATCAAAATGACCCATAATAATTCTGTTATAATGCCCACACATCATATCCCTGCAGTCACCAAGAACCGCATGGACATTTCTATCCAGTTTATTTACCGCACAATTTCTTACCAGATACTGATAAGAGATTGGATTGAGTTCAATTGCATAAACCTGGCCACCAGCCCGGGCAATAGGGAGAGTAAAATAACCGATTCCTGCAAACATATCTGCAACTGATTCTCCGGGATGAATCAGAGATGATATCCGCATCTTCTCTTTCCGGTTACCTTGTGAGAACATGATCTGCTCTACATTCAGGTAATACAAGATTCCTAACTCACGATGAAGTACTTCCCCGGCAGTTCCCCAGAGGATCTCGATATCAGGAATCCTCATCTGACCAAAGGATCTCCGAATCCAGATAACTCCCCTGGGAGAAAGTTGTGCCTGTACAGAGATTATCTCTTCATGGGTTGGACGGTTTCCATGAAAAACGATAACATCTCCGATTCTTTGAAACCCCCTTCCTTCGTATCCCTTCCGTTCTTTCAGAGTATAATCATAGGGATAACCATCCCTTACCGGAACATAGGCTACCGCCCCCTGTACAAATGGACGTCGAGTGGTATCTATCCAGGGAAAGGATACGATCGTTTTTAATTCAGAAACAGGAATACACCGGGTGTGCATTACATCACCAAAGAGAGATCATGGTGGTGAAATATCCGTACCGTATCACCGATAGTTACCGGTCTCCATGAGTGTCCCTTTATCTCTCTGGTCTCACCAGACGCTGAATCCATAATGCCGATCATATCACCATCCGTATAAATAACGGCATACTGATCTGCATCACGGATATTTCCGATATAATCTGTCTGTATGGTATCAGAGATGTTCCTGGTATCACCAGTTCGAAGATCCAGGTAGGTCATCGTCCGACCCTGGCAGAAAAGTACCTCAGCAAACACTCCTTTCACCCTGATGATATCACCCCGGGTGTATCTGGGAAATCGAACTGAATACGTTATCCGGTAGATCTTCTTCCCGTCCTTCTCACCGACCAGTGTGGGGTGCATTGTATACCGTCCACCAAGTCGTTTTACAAGAGCCCGGGCGATCTGTTCACCGATAGCCTGTGAGCCCACGATGATATCCAGACCCTCCCTGCCTTCTTCTATCTTAGAGATGAACGAGAGGCGATCTCCTGACTCCTGAAGTTCCTGCTCAACTGATAACGCAATATCCCTGGCCCGGTCTTCCTCTTCCTGTGTTGCCTTTCTGTCAACAGCCCGGACCTGGATAATTCCTTCATAATAATTACCATGCAACCTTCTGCAACGATCACATGCTTCATTCTGCCATATTATCTCAATATTACATTCTTTCCTGACAGGGATACCATAAAGAATTCCTGTTACCGTGACAGAGGCAAATGACCTGTTCTCACTATTTGATTCCAGTCGAATCTCCATCTCAGGAGAAGAGAGGTCTTTATGGAGATGTATGGCAGAACCTGCGGATTCATACTCAATCTCTTCCCGGTTACAGGGCTCGTCTGACCACTGTGATTGCTTTTTTAGAGAACCGCATGATTGGCACCTGACCAGAAAAACCCTCGGTTCATATTGCATCCATTCTGTCTCTAACACAAGGCAGGCATCACAAAGATTACCTTCCCGGGAAGGGGAACCACACCGCGGGCAGATAGACTGAATTATATTCATACTAATACTCACATTAAAACCGCATTATCTGGGTATACAACTCGTTATGTATCCTAATACAGGAAGATTCATCGACAAATCCATTTTCTATCGCCAGAGTAACACAGTGATTTCCAACAAGGGTGATATTATCTTCATTATTAAGCAGGGATACTATCTCTTCATCAGACGCAGAAGTACCCAGAAAAAAATCCTTGCTGACAGTTAGGCTTGCATTCGCATCTGCTATTGTCATGCCAATGAGGTTGCTGTCACAAATTCCCACTATGCAGACTCCTCCGTCAGCATAGTGCTTTTTATAATACATCTGTAGTAGTATGCTTACTCAATCGGCAATACCTTTTCTGCTCACTGGGAACACGAAACCTGTCAATCAATTGAGATCCCATACACCCGTTCCGGAAGCTCTTCATGGATATGATACAGATCATCCTCGGATAATGTTCCTTCGCTCAGGTATCGCTTTGAGAATCGCGGAACCGATCGCGGGCCCAGAACCGCTCCGGGACGGCTGTTCTCATCCATGAAATCACTCTCCATGGTACAGTACCGCTTCGATCTGGCCAGGGATATAATCCCGTCATTTTTTGCCATAAGCGAAGAGACAAGAGGTGAATCCAGAGATCCAAAGTGTTTCACAACGCGGGTGGGATCCATCCCGACACGTTCTGCCATGCCGATTACATCTGCGCAGGGACCAGTCTCAGCATGGATCTGCACGGCACAACCACATTCTTTACCTAATTTAAGCGCATGAGACAGAATATCATGAGAAGCGGTGAGAGTCTGCTGATCAACCGGGTAATGAGGACGTCCCGACTTTATCGCAACCGCTTCTCCTTCGTTCACAAACGATGCAGCACAGGTAAGACCATCCTTCATCACCTCTGCTGCCATACCCAAACCAAGACGTTCTGAAAGCAACCCAATCTCTGCCGGATGCACACCAAGAATGGGGAAAGCGGTAACACCAATATCGGTAATCTGTCTTGCAATCTGGATCGTCTCTTGAAAAACCGGGATAAAATCTGTGCCTCGTGATGGATATACTCCGTATGACCAGGATGGTTTTGTCACAAGACAGATGTGTGTCCCTCCAGCCTGCATAAAATCTCTGGCTGCATCAATTCCCCTGCCATTTCTTGGGTCAATATGAATATGATCATCAAGGATGGGGATTCCTAACTGCTTATTCATGTATCTCTTCGATCTCCATTAAGGGGTATCCGTGTACCGGGTGGAGATGTGCCTTGCATAGGGCAGTATTTACCCGAATCGTGAGAGAGATATCAAGCATAATTCCGGTCAGCTCACAATAGCCATATGTGTTGGGTACCATCGCTTCCCGGTCAAGTGATACCGAGATATCAATGACATACGGCTGGAGGATGTGGGACCGGGTTATGGCATCTTCCAGGCTTTTTGCACTTGCATAAGAGAGGGGTGTGCCAACCCACTGGTGGTATATCGCCCCTAATTTTATTCCCGCTTCAAATGCTGCATTCTCCCTGTCTGAGATCATGCATACTGGTATGCGTGTATCAGATAAGGAAGATCGTTTTCCGATACTACCCCCCAGTATCCAGAACATACAAGACCTGAAAGATTTTCCATTCATACTGCAAAGTTTCTGCTGATACCATGAAAACAGCATATATAATGGCGATAGTACTTCTCGTCATAACCGGACTTGTAATTCCCGGCGTTTTTGCTATCAAAGACGATGAGGAATTTAATAAGACTGCCAAGGAAGGAGTCGACCAGACGATTGATATCAAGAACCAGTTGAATAATCTGGTTGCACGGGGCGACAAGTTTGCAGCGATTACAAAGGCAGGAAATTTACGAATGAATGGCCAGTTCTATGAGATGCAACTGGACAGGTTTGAGACCAGTGAGAGCATTGCAGAGTTTGCCGACGACCTGTACAATTATTTCCATGGCATGTACCTGTACGGGTACTGGTACCAGAAGTACCTCAACCAGGTAGATTCCTACACCGCAGTAAGCGCAGATGACGAGAGAAAGTTCCTTGATAACGCAAGGAAATCGTTTGACATCGCACATACCTACCTGAATAAGACATACCCCCAGGCCGAACCAACACCTGCCAAGTTGGATACCTCATCCTTTTCATATGGATTGGATTCATTCTTGGGAGGATATTCAGAGATATTATAATCCTGATACTCCCTTTTTATTATCTTTTTTTCAATGTTTATGTGGTGAAACGATACCTGATTGCTACGAGGGGTAACATGTTTCATCTATCTCTTCTGCTGCGTGCTTAAGCGCTTCTTTGGGTTTTAATTCACCTGTGACAGCCTTGTTGAGATAGAACGAAAAAATCGATGATATCTCTTTCCCATTGGAAACCCGCCAGGGATCCTGTGCAATTCTCAGACTGGTCGGAAAACAAAAGTTATAGGGATTTACCATGTAATATGCCGGCATATCCTGGACTGATTCCCGGGCGGGCTGACCTCCTGCGAGGGCCCATGAGTACTGGGTATCGGGAAGGTAAAACCATCGCAGGAATTCCCATGCAGCTTCTTTCTTCCCTGAATTGTTTCCTATTCCGATACTCTCTCCAAGAATGACACCTCTCCTCTGAAATGAACCAAAACTGTCATACTCGCCGGGAAGCGATGAAAACATAAACCCTGTTTGATTGATTTTTTTTCCGGAAGATACAAGGGATTCAAATGAAGAGAACGGCATCACTGCCATAGCTACATCACCGGAAAGGATTGGTTCTACCGGATCCCCCACACGGGATGAGAGAATATCCGGAGGAAACCAGGAAGAAAGATTCCTGATATAGGTGAGCGCTTTCTCATTCTGTGCAGAATCAAGAATCCCTTCTGTCCTGCAGGTGACAGGATCCATAAAATTTCCTCCAAAAGAAAGAAAGACACAACTGGTAAAAGGAAAAAGAGTATCCTCTAAACCCACAACAGCGATGCCATATAACCCATCCTGTGGTCGGGTAAAAAATTCTGCAATATCTGAAAGGTTCTGATATGTTCCCGGTTTATCAAGTTCATACCCGTAACGGCTTTTGAATGCTGCCTGTTCATCAGGGTCCGAGAAACGATCATTCCGGTACACAATGCCCAATGCATCAGGATCGAAGGGCAGTGCAAAGATCTGGCTGGATCCTGCCGGATATTCTCCATACTGCATTAATGGCGGCCATTCAAAGAGGGTTCGGTTGAGATCACTCCCGTTCATAAATGTATCCAGCCTGCAAATATGCCCCTTTTCTGCAAGGAATGCCATATCATTCTGGTTCATAATGATGAGGTCGTATGTTGCGCTGTTATTTCCAATAAAACAGGATTCTATCCCTAATGACTCAGTTTCTTTCATCACTACACGTACCGGGATACCGGTTTTTTCAGTAAAGGATGGGATGATTGACAAAACCCGGTTGCATGTTTGTTTGTCACCTGCACAAAGGATGGTGATATCCCGGGATATATCGGAAAAAGATTCTTTCTGATCCGAGACACAGCCACATGATAGAAAGATCACCAGTAAAAACAGGATAAACCCCGCTTTTTTTATCTCTGATCGTACCATTTTTTTCACCAGAAAAACTGCTGATTGAAACAGATATGAGTACTGGTACGATCGGAACATATTTGGAGATCATGGATAAAGCCGGAACAAAACTTACGACAATCACCATATGGAGGGATGGTGAAAGAAGATACGTCGTCTTTAAAAGAGAGGAATTAATCGAGATTTAGTAGTTTTATCAGCCCATAGGCCCGGTATTATGATGCAGACTTCTGGTACCCGGCATTTCAGCTCTAACACTACCTGGCTCGGAAAGTTCATTATCAAGAGCGGTACAAGGTGTGATATATGATTGTGGATCAGAATCATCGGATTTATCTTTTTTTATTGATTCTCATCGGCGTAGCATTGTCTCTCTTTGTTGTATCACTCCATATCGAAACCGTTCTGCACACCGCTGATCCTATCGCAATAAAAGACTATGCTCTCAATATCACCCAATATGAAAAAACGCCCGTGTTCCGGGATACAGAAACGAACAACCCGGTCCCGGTTACCAGTGAAAAACTAATAATAAACCAGATTAGTGCAATCTGTGGTGGAGATACCCAGTATCTGTACATAGCTGACTCTGGCAACCAATGCATTCAGAAAACACTCCCAGACGGAACAGTCGTTGCACGATGGGGAGGATTTGGGATCGCTCCTGGAAAATTTAATGAGATAAAAGGAATTGCGGTCGACCATTACGGTGACGTCTATGTCGCTGATTCAGGAAATAACCGAATCCAGAAATTTGATACATTCGGACGATATATCACTTCCTGGGGAGAGTATGGAACAGGCCCTGGAAAATTCATCGGAATCACGGCAGTCAGTGTTGGTCCGGGCCCGGGAGCAGGGGAAGAATATATTTATGTCGCTGATAGCGGTAGTAAAAAGATACAGGTCTTTTTAACTAACGGTACTTATCTGACATCATGGGGAGAATATGGTGTCTTTCACCCTGAACTTATACCTGAATCGTTAGACACGCTCCAGATAATAACAGGAGTTTCGTATCCTGCATCATATACTCCGGTAAAACCGGTTCCCAATGCAGACCCCATGGAAGTAGATCGTAACTTCAAGGTCATGTTTCAGAAGGGTGAGTATGGAATAACCATCCCGGTAAACCGGTCATACTATCTTGGAGCAAAACAGAATGTCGATTACATTCCTGATATCGGGAAAGGCAGTCCTGAATACTGGGTTAAACACTATATCTCGATGTACAAGGATCCCGTCAATGATCCTACCTATGACGCGATCCTCATGCCATTACGAGGTATTCGCGATTCTCAATCCTTAAGTGAACGAGAATATATCGAATTGCTGGTTACATTCGTTCAACAACTCCCGTACAAAGAAAGCAGGGATACCCGCTATCCTATCGAGATAATCCATGATAAAGAGGGAAATTCAGCTGACAAGGCACTATTGCTTCTCGGACTCCTGGAACGGGAGGGATTTTTATCAACCTATATTTACTTCCCCTCTACCGGGATATGCGGCATCGGAATAGGCACCGACCCAACACACCGGTCATCTTCTCTTGCAGAATTTTCCACAAAAGATAGAAACAAATATATTTTTATTAACCCCAACAAACCAACCCTCATGGGAGTTCTTGATGAAACCCTCACCAATGATGATCCATTCCTCATCTCGTTCTCAAATGCAACCGAACAGGGAACTGCCTTATATTCACATATCAATTTCCTTGATCATGTAGTCGGAACTTATTTTCTTCTTGAAAAAAGACTGCATTACTTTGAGGAGATGTATAACAAAGTAAAAGACTCAAAAGAGAAGAAAATCTGGCAGGAACGATACGACAAAGCATATCAGGTCTACTCGTTTATCAGGGACCACCCCCATGACATAACAGGATCCTATACCAGGATTGAAAATTCCAAAGTTAGAGAGATGGAATTTTAAATTGCCTTCGCAATATTCCCTTTTTGAAACATAGTACCGATGTAATCTCTTTCGGTCCATATGTACTGAAGTTTAGATACCCCTAAAATTTAAACCCGTGATTTTTTACGGACCCAGAGAACAGAACACAGCAACATAATAATACTATATAACTAAAAAGAAGGTATGGAATGGACACATGTCAAAGGTCTCCATAAGGGCGATATCCAGTTATATGCCCTTTCTACCTGTGGTCACTGTAAACGTACAAAAGATCTTCTGAATGAATTGGGAATACAATATTCGTATCTGTTCGTTGATCTCCTGCCTGAAAAAGAGATCTCTCTTGTTCTTAATGATATCGAGAAGTACAATCCAAGGGGATCCTTTCCTACGCTGGTGATTGACAACGGGAAACGTTGTATCATCGGATTTCATGAAAATGAGATACGGGAAGCGTTATCATGAACCAAAAAACAACAGATTCACGAGAAGTGGATGCACTCATTCATAAAATCGAGGGCGAGATAGATGGAACCGTTTATTATCTCAATCCTGATACTGACCTGGTCCGGGATCTTGTCAGCGGTCTCCTCGTGAATGAAGAGAGATATGGATACCCTGCATGTCCCTGCAGACTTGTTAGCGGCACTCCTGAAGAAAATTCAGATATCATATGCCCCTGTGTCTACCGTGATGACGATTTAAGTGAATATGACGCCTGTTTCTGTGGGCTCTATGTATCTGAGAAGGTACAGAAAGGAGAGACGGTCATTTCATCCATCCCTGAGAGACGATTGCCATATAGCATACGAACCCGGAATTTTAAAACACAAGATCGTATGAATAACATCGGTATCACAGAGAAAGATAATAGATTTGGCTCTCTTTCATATCCGGTCTGGCGTTGTAACGTATGCGGTTATCTTGCAGCTCGAAATACTCCTCCTTCACCATGTCCCATTTGTAAGGCAGATAACCGGTTTGAACGGTTTTTTTAATGGCACCAGAGACGGAGTCAGTCCTGGATTCACTTTTTCATACCACCCAATGCATGAAGTGAGCAAAATTGGAATACCGTACGATTCAATACTAAGACAATCAGATCTGTTGGGATTAAGATATTTGAAACGAAACGATACGCATGAATCCAAAAATCACCATTGAAATTATCGGGTATAAGGATATGGAATGTTCTCCCTTTCCCTGTACCGAGGAAAGAACCTGTGGCCTCTTCTCGTGTGCCCCATCAAATAATCTTGTCAAGGCAGTCTCTGCATTGCAAGAGGTGATTCAAAGGGATTATGGTGATGTCGTATCGATAATACTGACACTCATCGATGAGACTGTTCCTCAATATGTTACTGATATCTATACTACATACAACCCGGCTTTTCCGATAATTCTTGTTAATTCTCATTTTATTCCGATTGGAAGGATATCATATCCTCTAATAAAAGAAGAGATTGATAAATTGGTTGAGATCCCGTCACAACCATGAATACTATATTTAAAGTCCAATGACGACTTATGTTAGATACGTTCATGCATGAGGGTAATGTGTCAGAACTGTCTTTTGTGTATCATGTAAGTCCCGCTGTTGCAGTCATATGGGATCCCCATAAACCTTGGCATATTATACAGATATCTGAGAATATCTCACGTCTTGGATACACTGAAACGGTACTCAAAGAAAGAAAAGACGGACTGGCAGGACTTATTCACCCCGATGATTTTAAACAGACAACTCATGAGATACGACGGTTTATTAAAGAGAGAAAACCTAATTTTTCAAATTTTTACCGGATATTAACAAGAGATAACGGATTTCGTTGGGTTGAAGATAAAACACATATCAAATACAAAGGAGACGGAACCCCGATATCCATTACCAGTGTTATCTGGATCAGCTCTTCCATACTTGCCCTTATCCAGGAAAAAGAAGGAGCAAAAGCATGGAATTCATTAAATTCACGAATAAGGCACGATATTCTTAATCAATTAACGGCAATCCTTGGGTACTTAGAGATATCAAAAGATTACATTCAACAACCTGAAATCCTTGAATTTATCGAGAAAGAGTATAACGCAGCAGTACGAATCAAGGACCAATTATTTTTTACGAGGGAATACCAACAGATTGGACTGGAAATTTCTTCTTGGCACAACCTGCGGGATCTGATATCACAATCCTGGGAAGAGACCAGAATTGCGAGTCTTTCCCTGCACTGTGATATACCACCATTCTGGCTTTTTTGTGATGAAACAATTAAGAAGGCTCTTATAAAAATCTTTGAGAATATCCCGGTTCACAGTAACGGAGCTGACTCGGTGTATGTTTCATTCTCCCGTACTCCTTCCGGAGATGGTCTCCTCATCATCGAGGATAACGGATGTGGTATTGCCGATGATGCAAAGAAACGGATATTTGATCTCGGCTATGGGAGTAAAGGAGGAAAAGGACTATTTTTGGCATTTTCTCTGCTTAACATTCCCCATTTCACCATATCTGAGACCGGGTCCCCTCAATCTTCGGCACGATTTGAGATCCTGATCCCTTCAGAAAATATCAGCAGGATCGATGAAACTTTTGAGAGTACGAAAGAACCTTCCCTTAATCCCTAATTCGGGGTCCCCCTTTTTATCCAAGTTATGATCGGCAATCATCCAGATACGGAGCCTGATACCTCTCCTCTCCTGTCAATCCCAAGACTCGGACCAAAATCACTCAAACGGTCAGATATCAGGGACATTACCTTTGCCCTTCTCTCATACAGCATTGCTGAGCATGCAGAAGATACGCAGGCACAAATCGATCCTTTGATCAAAAATTCGCAAGAGAAGCTCTTTTCTGATTCGCCTGATCTTGTATCGAGATACCGCGATATGATCTATCACCTTGGAGATAAAACCCGTGAACTGTCCTATCTCTTCGAGTTTGACTCACTGCTCGATATGGATACCAAAATTGACAACCTTTCAGGTACTCTTAAAAAATCTCTTCAAAGAGCTGTTCATACCTGGTATGTCAATAACCTGCAGAAAGAGGTAGTGAATCAAACCGAGAGAGAGAGAAATATTCCGGGGGATTTTTCAGATTACTTCTTTTATCAGGAGACGAAAAAAGAACAGAATCATTGCACTCCTTTTGCGGTAAATCAGTTACTAGCCGGGCTGCTCTCCCCAGATAAGGGGATGCATATCTATGATCCTGCCTGTGGTTGTGGGGGATCACTTCTTGCATGTGCAATGGTAGTTCATGAACAAAGCAAAAAAGATGAAATCTTCCTCTACGGTCATGAGACAAACATGGGGATAACATCCCTGGCACGAAAAAATCTTTATATCCACGGCATCGGAAATTCCCGGATTGTGATGGGTGATGCAATTTCCTGTCCGTTTACTGAGAAGTATGACGATTATTGTTTATTTGACCGGTGCATTTGTGAACTTCCCAGAGCACCTGACAGGAGTATGTGGAACCCGGCCACTTTGGAGAAAGACCCGCGGTTCCCATGCAGAACCTACCATTCAAAGAGAGGAGAGGGGGCATTTATCGAGCATATGCTTTATCTGCTTAAACAGAAGGGAAAGATGGCAGTCTTAACCACTCCTGAATTCCTATATTCTAGCGGATTCGAAAAAGAACTCCGTGAAAAGATTATCAATGATCATCACCTGATATCAGTCATGTATCTTCCTGAAAAGATTCTCTTCTCCTCATATGAATCCCCTGCCCTGCTCCTCATCGGTAAAGAGCATAATAGCCAGGAAAAAACCCTGTTTATTGATGTTTCCCAGCATTGTATCCCGGGATATGAACGAAACAGTATTGGAAGAGAGACCATTGAGACAATCTGGTCTCTCGTGAGAGAAAAAAAGGAGATTGAAGGTATGAGTTCTTTCATCTCCACTGATATGATTCGGGAAGAAGACTTCCGATTGACGGTTTCACGGTACGTTGACAGTCTTTCCCCCGAAACACTCGTTAATGTCAGATCAGTCCTTCTTGAACTTTCAAACCTTGAAACAGAACGAAAGGAATTGGGAAGAGAAATTGACAGGTATCTTGAGATGATAGGATACAGCACCTGACCGCGATGATGACTGACTTTTTTGAACCAATGAAGCGAACAGATACCGGTAATGATTCCGTATCATATCAGTATGTCAGGGGTGAGACACTTCTTTCACTTGTTCGCGGAAAAAAATCTCCTGCTTTCTCTGATGATAGAACCCCGGGTTTTGTTCCATTCATCACCATTGATGAGTTCTCTCATACCAGTTCAGATCTGATACTGTTCGAAGCCAGCTTTTGCGTGCCGGAATCTGAGTTATCATCTCTGATATTACTGGACACAAATGCAATTGTTATTCCTTCGCGAAGATCTCTCTTGAAAAAGATGGGAGCACGAATCATATCAGAAAAAAGTGCTATCGATAAAGGATTGATTGGTCTTGTCCCAAAGATATCGGTTAACCCCTCATATCTGGGCTATTACCTACGCAGTTCTTTCTTCTCTGATCTTCTTGAGAAAGAAAAAATGCAGGAGATATCAACTAAATTCATTAATAATCACCTCTTTCCCCTTCCTCCTCTTGATACACAGATAATCATTTCCCGTCTTTTCCTGACCATTGACAAAACAATCAATACGACCGATACGATAATTGGAAAGACCCAAGTAGCACTACAGGGCCTTATGCAGGGTCTTTTTAGCAATGGAGTCAGAAAAACAACTTTTATTGACTCAGTTATCGGAAAAATACCAGATACCTGGCAGGTACGCTCACTGGATTCGGTCTGCTCAGTGATTAAAAAAGGAGGAACACCGGTGAGAAGTGTATCTGAATTCTGGCAAGGTGATATTCCCTGGATAGCACCGACTGATATCATCGGCAGAAAACTGGGTGATGATATGGAATTCGTCACCTCTGAAGCGATCGAATCTGCAGGGAGCTGGATTTTGCCGGCCCATAATATCCTATTTGTCAGCAGAGGTATGGTCGGGGCATCGGTTATTACCAAAGAAGAAATGGCAATGCACAATGATATCTATGGTATTATTCCCGGACCAGAACTAGAACCAATCTTCCTTTATTGGTATTTTTTCAGAAAAGAACGTTCCTTTACGAGATTCAGATATGAAAAACCTCCTTCGATAACCAGGAAAGAACTTGGTTCTCTCCTGATTCCTCTTCCACCTCCGGATGAACAACGCCAGATTGCAAGTGTCATGAACACCCTTGATAATAAATTAAACCATGAACAACGCTATAAAGCGCAACTCATAAAACTTCGGAAAGCTCTGGAAAAAAGTCTTTTCCAGGATCCATCTAAGAATCTTAACCAGGTTAAGCTCAAAAAATAGGTTTGATATCTCACTGATATTCAGTCTGCCCTCTTGTATCTTCTTTTGTCTCTCCCTAATACAGGAATAGAATGACCGGTAACCGGTATGATCCTCTGATACCCGAGTACGGATACCATCTCCCATGAATTTATCTGATGCGATATACCTGTTCTTATTACCCAATCAGTGCAATGCGATCACGCATGAGTCAGATTCCAAAGACTCCTAACCCATTCATTTCTCTGCTTTTTTTGCGAATGTCTATCTATTATAATACTTCATAACTGAGTATATACAGAGATCACATCAGTCAGGAACTGATAGAGGGGAGCATTTCATAAATCCCATGATATCCACTTGAAACGGGTGGAGTCCTATCATTTCATGAGCATATGATCTTGGTACTAAATGCACGAGGATTGTAATGAGTCGCAACATTTCTATTGAACCATTAACCCAGATTCCCTTAGAAAAACAACAGATTGAACTGGTTGAGAGAAAATGTCTTGGTCATCCGGACAGCATCGCTGACGGTATTGCTGAATCAATGAGCAGAGAGCTCTCAAAAGCATATATTGATCTCTTTGGGGGAGCACTTCATCATAATACCGATCAGGGAGAGATTGTAGCCGGAGAATCAAAACCCCAGTTCGGCGGCGGTAAGATCATTAAACCAATGTATATCCTCCTTGACGGGCGGGCCACCAAGGAGTTTAACGGGAAGACGATACCGACCGATCCAATAGTCCTCAAAGCTGCAAAGGACTATATCAGGAAGATACTTCCTGAACTAAACCTTGACTCAGATATCATCGTTGACTGCAGACTGGGAACCGGATCAACTGACCTCAGGGATGTTTTTAAACCACAGGAAGGTGCTATCCCCAGGGCAAATGATACCTCTTTTGGCGTTTCCTTTGCGCCATACTCAGAGACAGAGACGATAATCAAAGAGATCAGTTCTCATATTGACAACACATTCCGAGTAAAATATCCTGCCTACGGACAGGATATCAAGATTATGGGTCTCAGAACCGGTGATAAGATAAAGCTCACCATGTGTTGTGCCATGGTTGACCGGTATATCTCCTCTATTGATGAGTATACTGACTATGTCTGCCGGCTAAAAGAAGAATCTGAATCTGTTGCACGGAAATTCACATCACGAACTGTCGAAGTGGATGTAAATGCTGCAGATTGTGTGCAGGAATGCAGTCTTTTCCTGACCGTTACCGGAACCTCGGCAGAGATGGGAGATGACGGGTCAGTCGGACGAGGTAACAGGGCAAACGGACTCATTACACCCCATCGGCCCATGAGCATGGAAGCAACATCAGGAAAGAATCCGATAAACCATATCGGAAAGATATACAATGTCCTTACAACCGAACTTGCTCATGAATGTGTCAGGAAGATTGACGGAATCGAAGAGATATACCTTCGTTTCCTCTCCCAGATCGGAAAACCCATTGATCAGCCGTTGGTTGCAAGTGCCCAGATTCTCCCAAAAGATTCCTACACAATAAAAGAACTTGAGAAGCCGGTGTATGAGGTAATAGATACCGGTCTGATGAAAATTTGTGATTATACAGAGCGGATTATCGCCGGGGAACTGAAAACCTTCTGATAACCATTCTGTTACAGGAAGAACTGAATCTCAGGATTATGGATAGTAATCAGAAAATAAGACTTGCTATTCCCCATAAAGGGAGAATAGCAGTCCCCATCAGGGAACTGATTCAGAAAGCAGGTCTCGTACTGTATGAAGGGGGTGAGCGATCACTTGTTATCAGTACTAATGATCCGGCACTTGATATTATCTATGTACGACCCATAGACATTCCATCCTATGTTGCTTCCGGTATAGCAGATATCGGAATCACTGGTCATGACATGGTTACCGAACGAAGAGCAGATGTCATGGAACTACTGTCACTCGGGTTTGGAACTGCATCTATTGTCCTTGCCGTTGACGAGGATTCAGGGATGAAAAACCCGAAAAACCTGAATAATAAGCGGATATCTACAGAGTTTCCATCAATCGCGAAACGATATATCGAGAGGATCGGTATCAGGGCAGAGATAATTTCAGTTGGCGGAGCATGTGAAGCAACCCCGCATCTGGGAATTTCAGATGCAATAATTGATATTACCAGTTCGGGAACAACGTTAAAACAGAACCGGCTTACCGTTATCGATACCATACTACAGACACAGACGATGCTTATCGCGAACCATTCCTCATTCCAGGAGAAAAGGTTAAAGATAGATGAGCTAACCCTCGCTTTTGAGAGTGTAATCAATGCACGCAATAAAACCTACCTCATGATGAATGTCTGTAAAAACCATCTTGATGATGTGCTTGCCATTATCCCGGGCATGGCCGGACCAACCATTATGCAGGTAGCTTCAGGTGCAGATATGGTAGCGGTTCATGCAGTTGTCGATCTAGAACGGGTCTATCAACTGATTAACCGGCTGAAAAATGCAGGGGCACGGGATATTCTGGTTATGGCCATCGAGAGAATGGTACCCTAAAGGACAGAAGAATGATTGTATTTCCTGCTGTTGACATTCTGGACGGAAATTGTGTCCAGCTTGTTCAGGGAGACAGAAACAGGTCGACTGTGTATGGAAAGCCCCTTGAATGTGCTCACCGGTGGCTTGATGAAGGTGCTGATGCACTGCATATTGTTAATCTAAACGGAGCGTTCGGCAACGCACGACAAAACGCAGAGATTATCAGAGAATTACTGACTGAGACCGGGGTGTATATCCAACTGGGCGGAGGAATCCGTTCTATTGAGGATGCCCAGGCATGGCTTGATATCGGTGTTGACCGGATTATCATCAGTACACTCGCAGTGGAAAAACCTGATTCAATCAGTACGATAGCATATGAATATGGGTCTGAACGGGTAATGGCAGGTGTCGATGCTCTCGGAGGTGAAGTCGTTACCCACGGATGGGAACGACCAGCCGGCAACTATATTATGTGGGCTAAAACGTTCGAAGAGATGGGTGCCGGTTCGCTCCTGTTTACCAATGTAGATGTTGAGGGGCTCTGTGAAGGCATCAATATCACCACGATACAGAACCTTATTCAAAACACAGAACTTCCGGTAATGGTATCAGGGGGCATAACCACGACAGAGGACCTGATAACGCTTAAAGAGAACAATGTATGGGGAGTAATCCTTGGATCTGCCCTGTATTCGCAACGGTTAAAGTTATCTGAAGTACTTGAGGTATCACGATGAGAACAGCATGTATAGAGAGGAGAACCGGGGAGACAGATATCTCCCTTACCCTTACCATTGAGGGTACGGGAGAGTATGATATTGCAACAGGCATCCCGTTTTTGGATCATATGCTGTCAGCCGTGGCTCGTCATGGTCGATTTGATATCATCTGTAAGGCGACCGGAGACCTGCCTGTAGGAGCACATCACACCATGGAAGATGTTGCCATTGTGTTAGGTACAGCCTTTCATGAAGCGGTCGGAGAAGGCCGTGGATTGAAACGGTTTGCCCATGTCATGATCCCCATGGATGAGTCATGTGCAACAGTTGCAATCGATCTCGGAGGAAGGCCATACCTGGTCTTTCGTGCGTCCTTTGTTAATGCTATTGAATGTATCCTTGAACCCTCACTCATCGAGCACTTTTTTATGAGTTTCTCGTATGCCGCTGGTGCAACAATGCATATGCATGCTACCGGCAGAAACGAGCATCATAAATGTGAAGCTCTCTTTAAGGCCTTTGGTATTGCTCTTTCTGATGCTACATCTCTTATCCCCGGATATGACCGGGTACCGAGTACCAAAGAAACACGATAATTCTCTATTGGAAGAATAAAGATACTATCTTCTTCTTTTTTAAAACCGTCCGATCTCGATGAGGATACTTTTCGTGAAAACAGAATCGGCAATTGGATACGAAAATAAGAAAAAGGTAAAATTCCCTGGGTAAAAGACTACATTACCTGGAATCCAAAAGGAAGAGAAGATTTAAGCATTTTCTGCTGCCATCTTTACATCTTCTTCCTTGATGGTCTTTCTTCCGGCATGCTGTGCTAAACGGTTTGCTTCCTTTGTCAACATTGCGATATAATCTTCAGCCTTGACTACAAGTGCTGATGCTGCATCACTGCCGACACGTTCGGCACCGTTCTTCTTTGCAATTCTAACAACTGCTGCTATAGGTAAGTCTGCCATAGTCCTTTACCTCGGAAAATAGGTTAATTGGTATCTATTTAAACATTTCGAGATTATGAGAGATATTTTTGAATTTTAGCTGTATATTCATGACCGTTTCCAATTATCGATGCAAATTATTGAATTATTGAGATAATAAACATTTTAACGTATTTTCCTTGAATAGACAAAAATAACGTTTTTTCAAGGCGCAGATTTGTTAATGAGAGATGATGCGAGCTCTATCGCACCAATATAACTAGGATTGACGCGCGATGTATCTATGAAGATTTTATCGAGATTTACGACAGGTGCCCCATGTGAAGCCCCGGCTCCTGCAAAGACAAGCGTACGAAAAATTAAATTGCCAGAGATCCCGTCCGGGGCTATTATGAATCCACACTCTTTCAAGGCATCTTCCAGTAAAATACCATAATAGGTAGCACCAGTTGCCTGACAGACAAGAAGAGCATCTGCCATGCTGCTATCCACCTGTGGATGGCGGCCGATATCATCCAGACGTCCCCCTGATAAAACACCAACCGATTGTGAAAGACCACTTTTTTGAAGAAGTATTATTCCTTTCCTGATAAGGGATATCTTCTGCCTGACCGTCCATCCTTCGTCTATCCCCACTGGTGCCAGAAAAAATTTTCTTTTTTCTGATGATTCAAGTAGTGCAATCCGTTCGAGATGGGTGAGTCCGGCAGCAGTCTTTAACGTGGTCAGGGTATCATGGGCAGGAAGCGTCCCCCTGATTCCGGCATCAATACCATTCGTCAGGAGGTCAGTAATCAGTGTCTTTGCCGGATCATCACTTGTGATAACCTCACCGGGAGCTTGTGAGAGATCATCAGTTTTTTTACCATAGCATACAATCCTGCAGGAGCCCTGATAACTACGAACACTCTGAAAAACCCTGGTTGAATCAGAATCAACCCCGATCCCGATTGTTGGCATACCTCTCTCCGTCAGGATAGATGCATAATACCATCATCGATAAAATCAAAGACGATTGCATCATCTCCCTTATAAGAAATTAATAACTGATGTGAGTCTGTTACCTCGCCTATTACTGCTGCTGACATTCCGACCGCACAAAACCGGTCAATAACTTCCTGTTCATGCTCCTTGCACAGGGTCAATACGAATCCCATCCCCGGATACATCCTGACCCAGCGCTCAAAGGGTACCTGTTCCGGACAGATATCAGGCATTGGTATCTTTTCAAGATCGATACGTGCCCCTTTTCCTGAAACCTCAAGTAACATTCCGAGGGTTCCGATAATACCAGGATTCGATATGTCTTTTCCTGCTGTTACCAGCTTGTCAGTACCAAGTCCGGCCATGACCTGTATCTGTGCACGAACCTCATCAGCTGTCCTCTTTGTCACAGAATCCCAGTTTAGGAAACAGGAAGGATGAACACGACCAAAGAGATCAATAGCAACCAGAACGACGTCACCAGTTCGGGCGGTGTTACTATAAATAATCGAATTTTTATCAACAATACCGAGAATTGCAACATCAATTGCATTATAGGGAGTATCGGGGTGGAGGTGTCCACCGACAATCGGAACTCCGAATTGTGCTGATGCATCACGCATACCGGCGATCACCCTGTCACGGATATCATCATTTGCGACAGAAAGGATATCCACCATAGCGATGGGTTTCCCGCCCATGGCAGCGATATCATGAATATTTACAAGAACTGCGCAATACCCTGACCAGTACGGATCGGCATCCATGAGGACACTCCAGATTCCGTCTGCAGCAAGAAGGAGAGCATCTTGTTTATTCTCTATAACGGCAGCATCTTCTCCGAATGATGCGATAACCTTGGGACTATCGATGCGAAGCTCCCTGACCATTGCACCGATCTCTGCTTTACGCTTCACACCGCCATATTCCCTGACAGATCTGGCAACAATCTCAGTAGTACAGATATATTCTCCCATGGATGGATGACTCACTCTACCTTCTCATTTCGGTCTCATCTCACATAATTTATTTGTTTATGATGGAAACATAACAGGCATGGACTGGGTTGAGAAGTATAGACCATCTCATATCACGGAACTGGTCGGAAACCGTGATGTTATCAAAAGAATGGTTGAGTGGGCACAGAAATGGACACCCACATCAAAGCCCCTGCTTTTATATGGAAAACCCGGTATTGGAAAAACATCAAGCGCCTACGCTCTTGCAACTGATATGGGTTGGGAAGTACTCGAACTCAATGCCAGTGATCAGCGGACAAAGGATGTTATTGAACGGATTGCAGGATCAGGCTCCACAACACGATCTCTGTATGGAGCAAAGCAGAAACTCATCATTCTTGATGAAGCCGATAACCTGCAGGGAAATGCAGACCGAGGAGGTGCCCGCGCCATCTCATCGGTCCTGAAAAACGCCAGGCAACCGGTCATTCTCATTGCAAACGATGCATACGGAATCACACCAGAGATACAAAAAATTACTGAAAAATTACAATTCAAAGCTGTTCAGGCTCGTTCTATCGCTTCCAGGCTCAAAGACATCTGTTTATGGGAGGGGATTGCGTGTTCTGATGATGCAGTTATGATACTTGCACAAAGAGCACAGGGTGACATCAGGTCTGCAGTGAATATGCTTTATGCTTCGAGTATCGGGAACAATACGCTCACATCACAGGATCTTTTTATTTCAAAAAAAGATCACCGATCATCCATATTTGACCTCGTCGGTGCTGTTTTTGGGATGAAAGAAGAGCAAAATCCCTTACAAATGTCCTACGAAGTTGATGAGACACCAGACAGGATTCTTCCCTGGATAGAGGAACAGATACCGAAAATTCCTGATATTTCAAACCAAAACCGGTCTTATCACTGGCTCTCCCGTGCAGATCGATATCTGGGCAGAACGTTTCGCATGCAGTACTATACGTTATGGAGGTATGCATCTGCGCTCATGGTTTTTTGTGTATCAACACCAAAAGACCAGAATTTACGATTCAGAGTGATGCCTCCCCATCGAAGGAACAAGATTGCAACTGCGAAGAAACAACAACAGATACGGCATGCTATTCTCTCGCGTCTTGCCGACACCCTGCACATTTCACAAGCCCATATCCTGGAAGAATACACCCGTTCAATATCCTATATCGCGTCAAATGATCCAAAGACTTTTGCAAAGACCTTTGCATGTGATAAAGAACAACTTTACTATATTACAGGAGATTTGGATCTGGCCGGTTCGGTAATAACAGAAATTGAAAAAGAAGAGAAAAAACGTTTGGATTCTGAAGCAAACGATGAAAAACGAAAAAAGAAACAGAAGAAGGAGGAGGAAAAGAGTCCCGTTTTAACAGATCAGACAAAACCGGAGCCCCGGGATCAGGAGGAGGCAGCGTTTCCGAATAACCAGTCTACTCTCTTTCGTTTCGGTGTCTGACATACCGGATGAGAGGTACACCACAATCAATAATCTCCTCGTTTCCATTACCAAATCGCTCAAACCCGAGATGGTACACTAAAAGATCAGAATTGACACGCATTGCAACAGCAATAAGAGAATCCATCATCTCTTCGGTAGGCCGGATGGCATAGATACACGCAGCGTTTTGATACAGGGAGAGATTTGGATCCCAGATAGAATCAACCACGTATTGAACAGGAGATGTACAGGAAGGTAATCTGATATCGGTACAGAGAATAGGTTTTTTTGCATGAAAGATCACCTCGGCTGCAGTCAGATTACATCCGGCACCAACCTCAACGGCTGATGCATAGGTACCTGCAATATATCTGCCAATTAATCGTTCAATATGTTTATACCCGTTTATCACACACACATTATTGACATGGATATCCATATTTTTTGGGATGCCCGGGCTCCGGAAGGGCTTGAGCTTCCAACATCACGTCTGATTACCAGATGCCTGGATATCCCGGTTCATATCACCAAGAACCCGGTTTTATGCAACGGATTTGTCCGTGAACGGGAACAATTCAATGCACATGCTATCCTTGACTCAATAGAGCGGTATAAAAGACGAAACAGGATGAATAATCCGGTTCTCCTTGTTATGGCACAGGATCTTTTTCGGGATAATCATGCCTATGTATTCGGCCTCGCACGCCCGAACGCAGAAGTCGCGGTAATCTCATCAGCCAGGTTGCGCAATGAATTCTGGAACCTTCCTCCCGATGATAATGTATTGATAGAACGTCTTGCAAAGGAAGGATCTCATGAGATTGGACATCTTCTGGGGCTGAATCATTGTGACACCCCGGAGTGTATCATGACAAATCCTGAGAGTCTTGAAGACCTGGACAGGAAACATCTCTGGTACTGTTCATTCTGCAAGGATATTTTTGGGAACAAACACCGGGTTACCGGGACGTCCAATGCCAGATCAGTTGCCGGAGTAATTCATGATTTCTGACAAATTTCATCTATTTCCAGTTACCAAAGAATTCCCCCGTTTTTTGTTTGGCACTACCGGTATCAGATCATCGGTACTTTAAGCCTGGTAATCATCAGGATATATTATTTTAACATTGCATGAATCATTCATCCAGCGATCCCCTTGATCTCCTCAGTGCACCGGTTCGCGATTGCTTCGAAAAGAGAGGTTTTAGCGAACTATCTCCTGCGCAAAAAGAGGCAATCCCCTTTATTCTTGATTCAAAACATGTACTCCTTCTTGCTCCGACGGGAACGGGAAAGACTGAAAGTGCATTGATTCCTGTTTTTGAGAAGATCCTCGCAGGCAGACAGAAGGGAGTTTTTGTTTTGTATATTACACCGCTTCGATCATTAAACCGGGACATCATGGCACGAATGGTCTGGTGGTGCAGGGAACTCTCGATACAGATAGGGGTACGACACGGTGATACCGGACAGGCAGAACGACGACGTCAGGCGCTCTCGCCCCCTGATATTCTTGTCATCACACCAGAGAGTTTACAAACCCTTTTTCTCGGATACCGGTTGCAGGATGCATTACGACAGGTCCGGTGTGTTATTGTTGATGAGATACACGATCTAGCAGGAACAAAGAGAGGCGCTCAACTGAGTATTGCACTTGAGCGAATTATTCCATATTCAGGAGAATTCCAGCGTATCGGTTTGTCAGCAACCGCAGGTAATCCTGATACCATAGGCAGGTTTCTCTGTGGGTCACGACCCTTCTTGATAGTTGATGTACCGGTGGCTAAAAGTCTCAAAATACAGGTAACCGCAACCGGCGAATCGTTCTCAGACCAGGTAAACACGGTTGGTACCCTCGTATCATCTGCACGTTCAACCCTTGTCTTTGTAAATACACGGGTGACCGCCGAATCCCTTGGTCATGCCCTGATGCACCGCGGTGATGTTGACGTGCACCATGGCTCTCTCTCCCGGGACGTACGGGTTGAAGCAGAAGATCGATTTAAGAGAGGGGAGACCCGGGCTCTCATCTGTACCTCATCGATGGAGCTGGGGATTGACATTGGTCATGTTGAACAGGTAATCCAGTTTGGTTCACCCCGCGAGGTTGTCCGCCTCGTCCAGAGAGTCGGTCGTGCCGGACATGGCATAGGGCTCGTCTCGAAGGGAACGATAATTGCGACCAGCTTTGATGATCTTCTGGAGTCCCTGGTGATCTCAAGGAGGGCAATGTCAGGGGAACTGGAAGATATCATCCCGGTGTACAAGGCGGTTGATGTCCTGGCAAACCAGATAGCAGCTATTGCTGTTGAGAGGGGGCAGATATCCAAAAAAGACCTGGTATCACTCATCACCCGATCCCCCCTCTATTCTACCGAAGACGATCGTATCTCTATGGTATGCGAGGAACTTGCCATTCATCGCCTCGTACGGATTCAGGATGATATCATTTCCAAGACAGGGAGGGCACGAACATACCTGTATGGCAATCTCTCCATGATACCTGATGAACGACGATTTCCAATATACGACATGGTATCACGACGAACCGTCGGAACCCTTGATGAGTCCTTTGTGGTTACCTATCTGTATACCGGCCAGGTGTTCATTGCAAGAGGCAGATTATGGCGGGTTCTCGATATGGAAGATGGTACTATTACCGTTGAACCGGCCCGTCATGCGAAAGGAGAAGTACCATCCTGGGAAGGAGAACAGATACCGGTTCCGTTTGCGGTGGCCCGTGAAGTCGGGGAGATCCGGAGGACCAGGGATGTGAGACCATACACTGATGACCCGGCTCTTATCGCTTACGTACAGGCTTATTTTACGATGCTTGATAAGAATCACTCAGTTATTCCCACCGATACCTGCATCACGCTTGAACCGGCTGACGATGGTGTTATTCTGAACCTTTGTGCAGGGCACCAGACGAATGAAGCAATCGGAAGGGTTCTTGCAATCCTCATATCTGCCCGGTACGGAACAACGGTGGGAACAGATATCGATGCATACCGGATCTATCTCAGGCTCCCGTCAGATGTCAGGATACGGGAGGTGTTTGAGATAGTATCTGATCTGAAGCCGGATCACATCGAACCTGTCCTCAAACTGGCAATGAAGCGTTCTGACCTTTTTAAATTCAAATTAATTCAGACTGCAAAGAAGTTTGGGATCATCGATCCTGATGCAGATTATAACCGGATCAGTATGAACAGGATAACTGATATCCTTCAGATAAAAACCATACAGGAAGAGACATACCGGGAACTTTTTACACGGTACATGGATGTTACCCATTCAGAAGAGATAATTTCTTTGATTACGAAAGGCACCATATCTCTTACCACAGGTCCGTTAAGTATGATAGGGGCGGCGGGCATCTTCTCTTCCCATGATCAGATACCACCCCCGTTAACGGATCAGGCAATAATCTCTACCATTAAAAGCAGACTCTCAAAACAGGAGATCTTTTTAGCCTGTATGAACTGTTACGGCTGGAAAGTACGGACAACGGTAGAGAGAGCCCCTGATACCCCACAGTGCCCGCGTTGTAAAGCGCGCCTGATCGCGGCATTAAAGCCATATGAAGAGGAGATATACCGGAAAGTCAAAAGAAAGGATCTCTCAAATGAAGAGAAGGAAGCCATTATTCGCCTGAAACGAAATGCTAATATCGTCCTTTCAAGTGGGAAAAAAGCGATAATCATCCTGTCTGCAAAAGGAGTAGGACCGGATCAGGCATCACGAATTCTCGGGACTCAGACAGAAGGGGATGCCATGTACCGGGAAATTTTACAGGCTGAACGGAATTATATCAGAACACACCGGTTCTGGTAGCAACCTACATGATGCTGCTTAATTTCTGTTCCAGGAAATCAAGTCCCCTCTTGATATCTTCAAGGTTCTTCCCACCGGTCAGGATAATCTTTCCTGATGAGAAGAGGAGAGCAACAATCTTTGGATCCTGAATACGGTATACCAGGCCAGGGAACTGCTCCGGTTCATACTCAATATTTTCAAGGTTTAATGTGATGACTACCTTGTTCAGGTTGATGTACTTCCCGATGTCATATGAACAGACGATGTTCGTGATGGCAACCTGCGGTTCCTTGTAACATTGGACACCTGCATCCTTCATCCGGGAGATGATGAGTTTTAATCCCTCGTCCAGTGCATTTTTATCCCTGATACCGGTAAGAACCACTTTTCCCGATGAGAAGATAAGTGACGCAATCTTTGGATCCTGAATTCGATAGACCGCTCCTGGAAAGCGCTTTGTGTTGAGTTCACAATTTTCAATCTTATTGGAGATCACTTCAAGATCTATCGAGTCAGCAATCGCACCGGATGCAACGATATTCTCAATCTTTAACGACTCGTATTTCTTTTCTTCCATTGCACATACTGAGACGTTTATAAGCATAATAGTAATGGTGCTACCAGTATTTTCAAATCGATATCAGGGCCGTGTCAAAGAAAAAAACAGATGTATTTGCCACTCTTTTTTCATGAAACAACCATCAGGAATCGTATACGAATCAGCAGAATTTCTGACTGACATACCGTATCGAATGACATATAATTACACGCAGGCAACCTATCTGGGATGGAAGAGATACGTCATAATATCACAGATTATGAACCCTTTTACGAGGATTTCTCAATCGATATCCCTGACTACTATAACTTCGGGTATGATGTCATTGACAGGTGGGCAACTATTGACAGAAATAAACTGGCAATGATATGGGTTGACCAGAACGGTGTAGAAAAGAAGTATACATTCCGGGATTTACGGAACTTAAGTATACAAGCCGCAAATATCCTTCTGAAATACGAGATCAACAAGGGTGACCGCGTGCTTATCATGTTGCATCGAATACCGGAATGGTGGATCTTTGTTATCGCTCTTATCAAACTGGGAGCAGTTGTATGTCCCTGTCCGACGATGCTCACGCCGCACGACCTGAAGTACCGGATAAATGCAGGGAAATTTCAGATGGTCATAACCGATATCGAGAATTCCGGGAAGATTGAAGAGATCTGCAAGGACTGCCCGACCATACGATCAAGAATGCTTGTTGATGGAGACCTTCCCAACTGGATCAGTTATCATTATGAACTACTCTATCCGGCTCCCGTCTCTCGAAATACTATCAGTTCTCTCTCTGTAATCCGGACTCGATCCAGCGATCCCATGCTTATCTACTTCACATCAGGAACAACAGCGGATCCAAAGATGGTTCTGCATGATAATTCCTATCCACTGGGACATATTACGACAGCAAGGTTATGGCAGGATCTCCAGTCAAATGACCTTCATTTCACCTCATCTGATACCGGATGGGCAAAATGTGCGTGGGGAAAAATATTTGGACAATGGATTGAAGGCTCCTGCATCTTTGTATATGACAGCCGGGGAAAATTCAAGGCAACAGAGTTGCTTCCAATCATTGAGCACTACGAGATCACCACGTTTTGTTGTCCTCCTACCATCTATCGTATGCTCATCATCGCTGATTTAAAGAAATATGATCTCCGTTCCCTGCGCCATTGTGTGAGTGCCGGTGAACCCCTAAATCCTGAGGTTATCAGGATCTGGAAAGAAGAGACCGGCCTTTCCATATATGAGGGATACGGGCAGAGCGAAACATGCTGCTGTATTGCAACATTTCCCTGTATGATACAAAAACCGGGATCCATGGGAAAACCAATGCCGGGATGGAGAATAGAACTTCATGATGAACAGGGAAAACCCGTCAGGGAAGGTGAAGAAGGAAGGATTGCAATCTCTCTTAATCCCAGACCTGTCGGGCTGTTTCTTGAATATCTGGATAATCCTGAAGCGAATGCAGAGAGTTTTACCGATGATTTTTATTATACCGGAGATAAGGCATACCGCGACGAAGACGGGTATTTGTGGTTTGTAGGACGAGATGATGACGTTATTAAGAGTTCAGGATACCGCATCGGCCCGTTTGAGGTTGAGAGTGCTCTGCTCGAACACCCGGCTGTGCAGGAATCGGCGGTCATCGGTGTTCCTGACCCGTTACGCGGGACCGTTGTTAAGGCTTTTATCATCCTTCATGACGGCTTTGAACCATCAGATTCACTCAAGAAAGACATCCAGATCTTTGTCCAGGAGGTTACTGCACCATATAAATACCCGCGTCACATCGAATTTGTAACCGAACTCCCAAAAACCTTATCAGGAAAGATCCGAAGGGGAGAACTGCGGAAACGGGAAGAGGAGTTGTATAATAAAGGACATTGAGAAGAGATACTTTATGAATGTTCGAAATTGAATGAGAAGACCGTTTTAACCTGATGCTATCTATTTTTCTTTTTCTTCTACTCGTACCAATCTTTAATTCACTGGAAGAATAATATGTATTCTCGCGAGGGTTGCCAAGCCAGGTCAAAGGCGCCAGGTTCAGGGCCTGGTCACGTAGGTGTTCGGGGGTTCGAATCCCCTCCCTCGCATTCTATACTATTCTACCTGTTCTATTCTACCATGTGATAGGCATAGAGATGCCCGCTTTTGCATGACAGGCATTTAGCCATTGAAATATCGACAAAAAATCTGCCAATACCTACCTCTATACTGACTGGTTCATAAGCAGTTCATACAAATCCCGGGTTTACGTCTTCAGTGATTTCTTGTCTCTTTACCGTCTTGGTAAACACGATCCCTTTTGAATCTGCATGATGCCTATCATACCGGCTCTTGTCAAATACCTTCTTTTCTTCCATAGTAATACATTACTTCTCAAAACGAAATGACATATAAATCTGTTTAAAACCCATGAAATATGAAATTGAGACATTATTACGTATTTTATTTTCTTACACTTTGAAACGAAGAGACGAAATACCATGTTTAAACAACGAAAATTAATAATTGTTACTGAAATTTATTATTATCCACTATTTTGACGGTTCAGAGGCGTATAACAAAACATTACAAATAAACACCTGCTTTTTCTAGTAGCTTGTCACTGAATACATTCAGCATCTGTTGCCCGGTCGGTGTATCAAAGAAGAGAGTGAGAATTTATATCCTTCATATCATCATCGAGTGAACTTACCAGGGACGATACTATCTCCTGATATCGTAGATCCGATACCGATATCATACTTCTAACCCAGCATGGTATTTCTTCCTTTCAATCTCGTAATTACACATAATATTGTAGATCAAGTCGGCATCAAAAACACCTGCCTCATTTAATGCATTTATCAGCCCCATCAATTCGTAAAATAATGCTTTATCGGTATCGGATAGAGACGCTAAGAAAATATCTGTCTCATTTTCATCTTCTGCGGTCCAGTCTTTTAAATTCACGTCATCGGGACTATATAAGATATTTTCATAATGCCTGAAAAGAAGGGAAGAAATAGGAGTTGTTAAATTATCTGCCATTTTCTCAGCTCTCTCATCTCTTTGCGTACTATTTCATATTGTTGCAGTCTCTTCTCAATTAAGATACCGGTTTGTATTGCGTTTCGCACAATGCCTCTTATCGTGCTCTCGTTGCCGGGTTCATCCTGCAGGGTGCGAAAAAGGATAGGGTTCATTCTTCCCTCATCAGCTTAACAATTATAGAGGTAGGCGATTCCCGGGTGCACAATGTTTCCACTGTATTTTCTGGTAAGACTTTAAACACATCCGGTATCGGTATCGAATATTGCACTTTTGCCACTTGTCGGAATTCATCCGGTATTCCTGTTCAAATGGTATTCCTGTTCAAATACCTAACTATCCAGCGCTGACTCATGTTCATACCTTCCTCTCTCTGTTGCCATTTAAGAGCCGTGCCAGCATCTCTGTCACCAGTCTGCCAACGGTTGAATATACAGCATACCACGTGAAACAATGGCATAAGAAGCAGATGATAATGATTATCCTGTCTCATTCAAAACCGGTAGCGGTATTTCCCGTCTCAGTAAGGGAATACAAAATACGATCATTCACCCGCCGATACGAAAACCCCAACCTTTTACCCCCTTTGTACTAAAATAATAGTATGAAACGTATCATATTTTTCTATCTGGCATCAATACTGCTCTGCGCAACCTTTACCACATTCTGTGTTGACCAGGATGCTGATTCAAAAGATACCGATGCTTGGTTCAACAAAGGGGTTACCTTGGGTAACCTTGGCAGGTACGAAGAAGCGGTAAACGCATATGAACAGGCATTGAAGTTAGATCCGGAAAATGCCGATGCATGGCATAACAAAGGGATTGCGCTCACGAAACTCGGTCGGTATGATAAAGCCGTTGAAGCATACGAACAGGCACTTCAGAAAAATCCACAATATACCTCTGCATGGAATAACAAAGGGATTGCCTTAACGAAACTTGGCCACTATGAAGACGCAATTGAGGCATATGAACGGGCTCAGGAGATCAACCCGGAATATACCGATGCATGGTATAACAAAGGAGTTGCTCTGGATAATCTGAGCCAATACGAAGAAGCGATTGATACCTATGATCTGGTTTTGAAGTTAAACCCAAAAGATGCTGATGCATGGTACAACAAGGGGATTGCGCTCACGAAACTCGGTCGATATGATGAAGCGATTATTGCAAAGGAAAAAGCAGAAGAACTCATGTACGGAGACATATAAGGATGTAGACTCCGTTTCCCGGAGTTACATTCATATTTCGTATCCTGTCCACTAAAGATTAGTATCGTACTCACTCTACAGCGTCAGAAAAAAATAGGGATCATTACCAACCTTTATGCCTGCCAGAATGAAACTAATACAAAGAGATACGGGATAATTGGTATAATATGGCTAGAAATGTCCTTATTGTTGACGATGAACCCGCTTTAAATGAACTTTTTGTCATTGGCCTGTCCAAATACGGCTTTTTTACGAAGGGAGTACTCGGGGGACCGGAAGCGTTAGAGATATTACAGAGCTTCCATCCTGACGTCATCCTGCTCGACATCATGATGGAGCCCATGGATGGCTGGGAAACACTCAGACATATTAAAAAGAACCAGGATCTCATCGACATTCCCGTCATCATGCAGACCGGTAAGAATTTGACATATCAGGAAGCAGAACAATATTGTTTTGATATCGATTATTACCTGATGAAACCGATAACCCCGAAATACTGTGTTCAGATCATTGACGATATCCTGAAGAAAAAGGACATGATTCAGGAGATTGTCTCTCAGGCGATGCAAAAACACCCAATCAGTGATGTTGAGAAGTTTATCTCTCTTCACAAGGCACTCTCAATGACTGATGTCCTTGAGAGCCTTCTTGATAACCGGTATAGTACGAATGCAAATGATTCTGACATGTATGGTGCAAAAGAATTCAACGCGTTTCGGGAACGATTACGGGAAAAATATTACCGATTACAAAAAGAGACCGGACTGTTCATCTGATCTCATTCCCACTGCATCTCTTCTTTCTTTTGCCTTCACAACAGTTCCGACTGCGCAGAATGCATCTTGTAAGTCGGTAAAATTAGATATATGTTTCTTTCGCAGAATCGATAATCCTGCTTCTACTGAAACACCACCGAGCAAACATCCGATTATCATGGCGTTTACGTGGCCACAGAAACGAATTATCTCATGAGCCAGACTTACGAGGTCAATCCGTGCAACAGGAGAGATTATCACAAATGCAATATCCCATTCGGTTTTGTGCCTGATGCATATGTCAAATACCCGGGAAAATCTCTCGATATCAGCATCCCCAATGATATCGACCGGGTTATTCTGTGACCACTCCGGGGGGAGAAAGGAATGAAGATCAGAGTAAAATGAATCTGACAACGAGATAAGATCTACCCCATAATCTGAAGCGTAATCTGAAGCGAGAACACCCAGCCCCCCGGCATTGGTGATAATTATTGCCCGGTTTGTATGGGGATAGCCATCCTCTGCGAGCAGGGCACCAGTCAGGAACGCTTCTCTCATTCCATGTACCGGGATAACACCGCACTGTTCAAACGCCTTTTGATAGGTAGCATAACTTCCTGCAAGAGAACCGGTATGTGACCGTGCTGCGATACGCCCGTGTTCAGAAGAGCCGGATTTCAGTGCAATAATTGGTTTTTTTGCCCCTACCCTGGCTGCAACTTCCATAAATCCTTTCCCGTCACGGATCTCTTCAACATACACGATGATGACTGAAGTCTTTTCATCATCTCCAAGCAGCCTGATGTAATCAACAATATCGAGATCTGCCTGATTTCCAACACTAATAATCGAAGAAAATCCGATTCCTTCCCTGAGACTCCAGTCGGTAACCGAGGTAATAACCGCTCCGCTCTGGGAGATAAAACCAATCTTACCTTCTGCCGGGATAACATTGGTAAAGGTCGCGTTCAGATGATCGGAAGGAACAATAATGCCAAGGCAGTTCGGCCCGACCAGACGCATTCCCGACTCTGCAGCGGTTTTTTTTATCTCATCCTGACGTGCTTCTCCTGCAGGTCCGATTTCAGAAAACCCAGCACTCACGATGACAACAACACGGGCCCCAATAGCAGCGGCATCAGTAATGACTGCCGGAACTATTGATGATGGCACCGCAACCACAACCATATCAACAGGATCAGGAATATCGTGAAGAGAACGATATACCATTCGTCCGAATAACTCCCCGCCTTTCGGGTTAACCGGATATTCTCTCCCTGAAAATGCCAGCATATTTCTCATGATAGTATACCCTATCTTATCCGGGTTTTGTGACGCCCCAACAACGGCAATTCCGGACGGAGTAAGCAGGGATTGTGGAACCGGCAACCGGTGAATTAATTTTGCATCAGGTCTTACGAGAGAAGAGTCACTGCAGTACAGGCGGGCATCGATGATACAACCCCGTTCCTCGTAGAGTCGAAATGGATTGAGATCAAACTCCACGAGGGTTTCATGGTCAAGAAACAGGTCTATTATTTTTTTGAGGGTTAAAAGAAGGAACGACTCATCGTACGGTTGCCCGCCCCGGTAGCCTGAGAGCAGGCGGTATCCTGCTATCTCACGTATCATCAATGATAATTCATGGGAACTGACCGGAAGAATCCGCATCGAGATGTCCTTTATCAACTCGACATAAATGCCGCCGAGACCAAAGGTGATTACTTTTCCAAATGATGGATCAGTTCTTCCTCCGATGAGCAACTCCAGACCTGGGGGCAGATGCTCTGCAACAAGATAGCCATCTATGATGGCCTGTGGATACCGTTTCATGACCGAGGACCGGATGGTATCTATTGCTTTCCTGACTCCGGATGCGTCATGACAACCGGTGATTACTCCCCCGGCATCACTCTTATGGATAACCTGTTTTGAGATAACCTTGATAACCACCGGATAGCCGATGGCATCTGCAGCAGTGACTGCTTCATCCTTGTTTTGTACCGCCCGGTGTTGTGGAACCGGGATGTTATAGGAAGAGAGTAGCCGGTAACTCTCATCCTCCTGCAAGAGGCTCATGCCGGGGGTATCATCACCGATACTCCTGTCTCTCATTGTGATGCATCTCCTTGTGGAGCATGTAGATTGCGGGAACGTTGATCCAGGGCATTAAAAATTGCTGTGCGTAACAGTTCCCGATCGATGTACCCGTCATTCTGGTAACCCGGAACCAGTTCTTCTATTACCATCCCATTAATAGAGAAACACCCGGGACCAGGCATTGTTTGTGGGAAAGAACTCCTGATATCAGGGGTGATTGTTACGCCCGAATAGGCACACTCATCCGACAGGTCACTGATAATCTCTAAAAAAGATTTTTCTGTCATCGATTCACACTCCCCTTTCTGCCAGGTAATGGATACATGGATTGGTTCTATCTGGTCACACCCACGGCATTGCTGGCACTGTAAAGGATTGCAGTCAGGTAACGATCCTTCCTTTCGGAGCGGTATCAGGTTGTGCATATCATCTCCTTCCTGTATAACGGTATCATTTCCCTATCGGTATTAATCCAAGAACGTGTCACCATTACAAGGTGATAAGGATTGTGGAACAGGATACCATCGTACCTGATTCCGATTCCCCGTTCATAAAAAAAAATAATAACTGGTGATACCAGTAGCATTGATTTCTTGGTTCAGGAGGACAACTTCCTTAAAAACGGACTACAGACTGTTCCTGGGTAGTATTCCTGACCCGGGAGTAAAGAACTATTCCCGGCTTATATGCCGCATCATGACCGAAAGAGAATAGGAGTATATTCAGACAATTTCCCTGATACAATAAAGGAATTTCAGACTGATGAGGTTTGAATCGAATCTGTCTTCAACCAAAAATTATTTCCACTCGCAGATAATGCACCGGTTACGATTCTATGGTACCAAATGACCAGAAAACCCAGATTATCATGCATGTTGACATGGATAGTTTTTATGCATCCATTGAGATTGCACATCATCCTGATCTGCATGGAAAACCGGTGGTCATCGGTGCAGATCCGAGATTGAACAGGGGGGTTATCAGTACCTGCTCATACGAGGCCCGAAAGTTCGGATTACACTCAGGCATGCCGATATCACAGGCATATCCGCTTTGCCCGCAGGCTGTTTATCTTCCGGTTAATATGAGTCTCTACCGTCTTGTGTCAGAGAGAATAATGACCATACTCAAACAATATTCGTATCCATTTGAACAAGTAAGTATTGATGAAGCATTTCTGGATATCTCTCATAGGGGCACCTACATTTCATCACAGAGCCTTGCACAAGAGATAAAACGAGAGATACGAGAGAAGGAGGGATTATTGTGTTCCATCGGGATTGCACCATCCAGATATTATGCCAAGATGGCCTCTGATTTTGATAAACCTGACGGATTAACTGTCATTACACCGGGAGACCTCCTTTCATTTTTAGAAGATCTGCCGGTTTTTGCCATTCCCGGAATCGGGAAACACCGGTTTTCCCTTCTGAAAGAAGCAGGTATAAAAACTATTGGGGATCTGGGGAGAACCGATCTCTTCACCCTTGCATCGATAGCAGGAAACTGGGGTATAACGATGCATCATATCGCCCTTGGTCTGGATACTACCGGTATCCGCGTCGCACAACCCAGAAGAAGCATCGGAAGGGAGACAACCTTTCTGTATGATACCGATGATCTGATAGGTATCAGAGAAACCCTTCATCATCTCGCGATATCGGTACATCATACCCTCGTTGATTCCCATCTCCTCTGTAAGACGATAACGGTCAAGATTCGGGATTCTGATTTCTGTACGAAAACCCGCGCTGTTACTATCCCACGGGAGACCGATGATCTCGAGACGATAGAATCGGAAATAATGAACATTTTTTCTGAACTGTACAATGGATACGAGGTCAGGCTTATCGGAGTACGGCTATCAGGACTTGTGCAAAAACAGTCGATCCAGACGAGTATCTTTGACTATCTTTCCTGAACAGGCAAATGGGGGTTTGGGTCTGCTATCTTTTTCCCTGCATCAGGAGATATTGTGTTATCTGACCGCATTTTCAGGCAGGAATAGGGGAGAGATGCATCACGACCGATTATAAAGAATTATTGACTGATACTTGAGATAATAATCGGTAATAATCATGACACCTTTTTGAGGGATCCAATATCTCGCCTAACGATACTTTTGAACCGAAAGAACAGAAACAAATTAGATATTCCCGAGCTGATGATACATACAGAAATATGGCAGATACAACGGGACACTTTAGGAATGGAAGATGGATTGAAGAAACAGATGCAGTAGAGGAACCAGCTTTGTCTGAAGAGAAAGCAGAAGAGAATAAAGCAGGTGATGATATAACCATCCGGATACAGGCGGCAAAGGAATCGGTGTCACATGCCCTGCAGGATGTTTTAGATATCAGCAGGGATATTATCACCACAAAGGAAGGGCATAAACACGTGGAGAAGACGATAGAAAAGACAGGTTCTTTAATTGATAAACTGATATCAGATGTCGTTTCATTCACAGAAAAATCATTATCTAAAAAGAAAAAAGAATAAATCGGGGATACCTGTTCGGTTTAGCATATCAGAACCATCACCAGGTATCGTTATCAGAGGACCGATCCTCAATCAGGGTGTGGGTAGCCTTTTTAAAAACCCTCTCCGGTCAGGATAATCCCCTTCTCATACAGTATAGATTATTATGCCAAAATGGCTCGATACCGGCACAGATATTATTAACCTTGATTATATCGAACGATTTCAAATTCTTGAGATAAAAAAAGAGAGAAAGGGACGAATATATGTCGAGAAGGTAATCCTCAAGGCATTTATTGCCAATGGAGAACCCATCGGTATCGCTGCATTTAAGAACCAGGCAGATGCCCTGGCCTGGCTTCGTACGCGGCTGAAAAATAACGAAGAAAAGATTATCCAGGTACGGTAAGGAGTATAGTCCCAAAAACCTTCTTTTTGAGCGGTTACTCTGAAGATAAAACTCATTCAGGTATCAGATCGTGTGCCCCAAAAGTAAACCCTTAAATTTTTAAAGTGTGATTAAACCGTATGAGTGCACTACCATCCATACGGGTTCCCATTGATGTTCCAAAAGGAGCATCTGAAGCATACCTCTCAAATTTCGCTCGAATTACCCATAATACCGGGCGTCTCATGCTTTTTGCCGGTGATCAGAAGATTGAACACTTAAACGATGACTTTTTCGGGGATGGCATTCATAAGGATGACAATGATCCGATACATCTCTTTTCAATTGCATCAGGAGCGCGGATCGGTTGTTTTGCCACCCAACTGGGATTGATTGCAGCCTACGGAGCTGATTTTCCCAGTGTTGCCTATCTTGTCAAGTTGAACTCAAAAACGCACCTGGTAAAGACAAAACAAAAAGATCCCCTCTCCTGCCGGATCACCACGGTTGACCAGGTTGTCAAATTTAAAGAACAGAGTAATCTTTGTATTGCAGGGATTGGATATACCATCTACCTGGGATCCGAGTATGAACATATTATGATTCGTGAAGCTGCCGAATCAATATGGGAAGCTCATCAGCATGGGCTGATCACTGTTCTCTGGATCTACCCCAGAGGAGCGGCAGTAACTGATGAGAAAGATCCCCACCTGATTGCCGGGGCTGCCGGTGTTGCTGCAACGCTCGGTTCTGATTTTGTCAAGGTAAATCCGCCCAAAAAAGAAGGATTCTCTTCATCTGAACTACTCAAAGAAGCAACCCAGGCTGCAGGCCGAACACGCGTGGTATGTGCCGGGGGATCAAGTGTTGATGGAAAGGCATTCCTTGTGCAGTTATATGACCAGATTCACATCGGGGGATGTTCTGGGAATGCGACAGGAAGAAATATTCACCAGAAACCTCTTGATGAAGCTATCCGGATGTGTAATGCCATATATGCGATAACCGTTGAAAATGCCGATGTGGAAACGGCCATGACCCATTACCAGAAATCTTAAATTCAATCTATTTTTTTCCTTCACTCAGATCGTTTCATTATTTACCGACGGTTACAAGCATCTCTTCCAGGGTCGGGTATACCGATTCTATTCGCTTTATCTCACTACCAGACCGGGTAAGTGTACTGGTGACTTTGTTTAACTCATCAATCGATACTATTTCCAACCGGTAGAGTCCGTCAGCAAGGCGGGTTGCTTTTTCCGGGAGACCATCTGCCGGTTCTGTAAAGAAGATACCATAGGTTACCGTACCAAACCGTTCCCGCAACTCATCCATATTTCCCATCTCAACAATCTTCCCCTGTTTCAGGATGATAACCAGATTACAGATACGTTCAACCTGGAAAAGATTGTGGGCACTGAGTATAATGGTCTTACCAGAACTCCCCAGATCCTCCAGGTACCCGGTAATAAACCGTGATGTCATCGGGTCGAGACCGGAGGTTGCTTCATCATAAATAAGAATTGAAGGATCATGAATGAGCGATCGTGCGAGGGCTACTTTCCGCTTCATCCCCTTTGACAGGTTCCCAATCTGTTTTCCACCATGATCCAGTGACAATGAGGAGAGGAGTTCATTCTCTCTTTTCTGTATAGTATCCCCTGATAATCCATATAATCTCCCAAAAAAAGAGAGATAATCTGGAACCGTCATCGCTTCATATAACCGGGACTCTTCCGGGAGATAGCCGATATGGGATTTTATTCTGACGGGATCTTCCTGAATCGGTATTCCATTCATGCTGACCTGCCCTGATGTCGGGGTGACAAGACCGGCAAGAATCTTGAGAAGTGTGGTCTTTCCTGCCCCGTTATGCCCGATAATACCACATATTGTCCCTGGCTGCAGGGAAAAAGAGACATTATCCAGTGCAGATAACGCACCATACCGCTTTGTCAGCTGATAGACATCTATCATCAGTAATATCCATGCATTACCAGCCAATAACACTTGGGGTCATACGAGAGGATGAATCTCCCAATCCGTGCAATGATATAGTGTAAGAGACGATATACAAACACAGATGGGAACGGTTGCACAGGTATGCACCATTGCATGGTGGGAGATCCGGCGCTTCTTTACTACCATGAACCGGGGGATGCTCCCGGCTGCAATAGTATTACTGGTCATACTGCTTCTGGTAAGCGGATATGCAGCCAGAAGTGGTATCCACCTGCAGGACGGGTTATATGACATCGGGCTTACCAGCAATGCGTATATTCCTGTTTCTGGCGGAGATGCCAGGTTTGTTCTCTACCAGATTCCGGAGAGTGAATCCTATTCCCCGCCTGCGTCATATGAACTAGATCTTATCATCGCTGATGGAGTGGTTTTTCCAGACGAAACAGACAAGGGAAGAGCCGCAGCACAGGCATTATATCGCACCTATGAACGATACCAGGCATCGGTTTATAGCAACCAGGAAGATATCTTCGCTGCCTATCCGGTGTGGATTTCCAATGAATATATCACCAGTCAACTGGATTTTGCAGCAACCGAGAGTGGTCAGCGGATCGGATTTAATCAACCAAGGCCAAGAGGATACCCGAGGCCGGAGCAGGAAGTAATACCGATAACACCGCCGGAGAGTACCCCTGACCTCTCCCCCGAAAAGGTCAGAGAGACAATACTGGCTTCAGATACCAGTGATTCAACCCTTTCACGATACAGTGACCTCCTCTCTGCTGATTATGCAGAGGAGTCATATCCATACCAGACACCAGCAATGCTCTCCCCCCCGCTTCCATTTGATACGATTATCTTTATCTTTGTCTTTATCTTCCCCCTTTATTTCACCTCCCAGTTCCTGATGATGTCGGTTATGCATGAGAGGACACTTCGACAGGGAGAACCACTCATTGCAGCACCCGTTTTGCAAATTACCATTATCATCGGGAAATCATTACCGTATGCCATCGGAATGCTCGCAATCTCTTCTGTTCTTCTGGTTCTTACCGGGGGGAAAATAACTGCATTGCTGCCTCTCATTCCAATTATTCTCTTTTTTTTAGGTTCTGCACTCCTTATCGGGATGATATCACGGAGTTTCCGGGAATTATCATTTATATCGATATTCTTCTCAACAATCGCAACCGCATATCTCTTCTTCCCCAGTATTTTTGCAAATATTCATGTCATAAGCCTGCTCTCACCAGTAACCCTTATTGTTATGGATATTCAGGGAACCGGCTACTCTGCAATGGATTACCTGTACTCTACTGCACTTTTTTACCTGACAAGCGGGGTCATGTTTTATCTGAGTGTCGTCAATTTCACCGAGGAACATCTCTTTTCTCAGAAAAAACTCGTTTCAAAGATTCTGGATCTTATAACGGCAGCTATCCATCCAACCCATCCATGGGGGTCGGTTTTTTTCCTTACCATCCTCTCGATTCCGTTCGTATTTATGGCACAGATGATGTATCTCGTGCTGTTTTTCAACCTTCCCATGCCCTTCTCCCTTGTTGCCATCCTGGTTCTGGCTGCAGCAACAGAGGAGATAGTTAAGAGTCTCGGACTCATGGCACTCTTTAATCACAGCCCAAACGGTCTTTCCTGGCCGGGTGTTGCCATTGCATCTATCCTGATTGGTCTTGGTTTTCTTATTGGTGAGAAACTTCTGCTCTTTATTACCCTGTCCCAGATTACGTCATCAATTTTTGGATCTCTGTTATTCCAGAGTGCAACCGCACTCTGGTCCCCGTTTCTTCTCCATACCATGGGAATTTTTTGTGTCGCAGTCGCGATAAAACGATATGGAAATAAAGGATACATCCCGGGACTTTTCCTTGCCATCATGGTACATTGTATCTATAATGCTCTCATTATCAGGGGGGTTTTAGCATGAATCTGAATCATGTATTAAATATCGCACGAAAAGATTTTTCAGGCATATCCCAGGAGAAGACCATTCTCTTTGCCATTCTCCTCCAGCTCTTCATCGCACTCTTCTCATCATTTCTCATGGTCGGACTTACTGCCATGTATAATCCTGATTCCCTTGATGATTACGGAAGGGTGTACTACCGGGTCGGCTATTGTGGAGAGGATTCCCCTGTGCTCGATAAACTGGATGCAGATAATACGGTAATCCCCTTTTCTATGGACCTCTCCACTGCCGTTGCATTGTTAAAGGAACGAAAACTGGCTGCCGTGCTGTATATACCCAAAGGATATCCTGATGAACAAGAACCTTTTTCTGTCACGATGTATACACTCAAAAATGATATCCAGGCAGCTCTTATCGAGATGAAATTAAAAGATATTCTGCTTGAAGAAGGAGATACATTGTATTTCCCCAAAATCCCTTCATCCGTTGCTGTGCGCGGCGAAGTCCAATCCCCCGCGTTTCTTGTCTTTGACAAAGAAAAATCTGCAAGAGAGTA
>CAZSDZ010000003.1:0-57027 GCA_964605795.1 uncultured Methanoregulaceae archaeon | reverse complement strand
CAAGAATCTCACGGCTATCCGATATCCCGGTATCAGTAACCTTTCCTCCCGGCGCTTCCAAAACAGGGTTTTATGAGTTTATATACGGAGTCCTGATTCCTCTGCTCCTTTTTATGCCTGCCTTTATCTCAGCAGCCCTTATCATCGATCTTATCACTGAAGAGTATGAACAACAGACTCTTGATACCATACGATCCACCCCAGTGACCATGAGAGAACTGATTGCCGGAAAACTGTTGGTTACCCTCCTTCTTGTTCCCGCCCAGGCAGGAATCTGGCTTATACTCCTGCTATTAAACGGTGTCTTTATCTCTCATATCATAGAAATTCTCATATTGGTAACCGCAGGATCAGCAGTACTCATTCTTATGGGAGCAATAATCGCGATTCATTATCCTGATCGGACAAAAGCCCAGTTCATCTTCTCGATGATAGCAGTTATTATCATGCTGGGAATCGTCTCAGTACCATACAATCCTTTGCATATTGTCGCACAACTTGCTTCAGGAACAATCCTTCTCTTCCACGGAATAGTTATCCTTGTGATACTCTGTGCAATTATTCTGCTTACTGTCCTCGTGATACGAATGGCTGATGCAAGAGAGACAGCCTCATAATTTATCGGATTGAAAGCTCGGAATGAGAAATACACAGAAAGAATTCAGAGAAAATTCCGATAGATTCATTTTTTATTCGGGAGTATATAATGACAGGCATATGATGCATGCAATACCATATTTATCCCGTGGGACTCGCTACCGGGCAGGAATAAATTCCGATTCTCTCAAAACAGCAGGATCATACCCAATATTCTGCACGATTGTTTCCGGATGGTGATCTGATGGAAACGAATTTTAGGTATGCTTCATTCTGGCGAAGAACGGGTGCATTCCTCATTGATATCACGATTCTCATTCTCCTTGCCCTGATTGTCGGTGCATATCTCCAGTTCTCTCTCGCAGTCAGGATGATAAACCAGATGATTCACCACCTGCCGGTTACTGACTCATCCGGAGTGGTGATTCAATCAATAGTACCTATGCCGGTCGTCACAGCCTTTCTTGTGACGATTGTACTCATTCCATGGCTTTATTATGCGGCTCTTGAATCCAGTCAGAACCAGGCTACTCTTGGGAAGATGACCCTTCGCATCATCGTCACCGACCTGAAAGGAGAGAGAATAACCTTTACCAGGGCAACGCTCAGGCATTTCTCGAAATGGATCTCTTTTTTGCTGCTCTTAAGTGGATTTTTCTGCATTCTTTACACAAAAAAACACCAGGGATTGCATGATCTCGTTGCAGCTTGTCTGGTTCTCCTTCGACCACCAATAAACCAGGAAGAGATCTCGGAATAACAGGAAAAACAGGAATTACCCTCCACAACCCCATCCTGCCGGTAATTTGACTGGCCGTGGTGCATCAAAGATATTAATTCCGATACTGGAGGTTCTTCCTCGAAGAGAGGACCGGAGAGATGAATAGGCATTATCCTGGTTTTTCTGAGCCATTGCTGTATTCTGTTCACTCATGGCAATAAAATCATAACCTGAACTCTTCTCTGACCGGGCAGGAGGAGATTGTGAGATTTCATCCTTGTCAGACCCGGGATCTATCTCGTTATTCTCTTCTGGTTCCCGGGAGTTTTCAGAGGAAATTGCATCAGACTTTCCTTCATCTCTCCTGTCTCCTAAATCCGGACTGGTATCCTCTGTTTCTGTCTCAGGTATACCAGATAGGGGATACCCATCTGTCTGTTCTGATACCGAACAGTTATAAAATGACTGATTACACGTCTGATTCGTATCAGTGGTATTGCATGCATACTCTTCTTCCCGGATAGTCGTATTTCCATCACCTGATACGGTAATGACAGAGATGAGAAAGACTACACAGATGAGAGATAGTACATCATAAAATGGATCTTTGTTCATGATTCAGCATATTTCTTTTTTGGTCTTTCGAAGACAGTTTTTTACAGCAAAACATCTGAAGGGCAATTACTCACTTCCGTTTCTGGTTGTATCGGTGCATGAACGAGAACGGGATCCGGAATCCGGTATAATCGAGCATGGGGAGGGCATGAAAGAATAGTAACCCCGGAATCGTCGCGTTGCAGATGCATCCCTGACAATTCATCTGAGGAACAGAGGAGGTGTTGTTCCGGATGCGTTCCCCGCTCTATCGAACAGTTCATGGTTATCTCTGCGCCTGCCGAGACCACCATCTGTAACCGGGACGAACCAGGATGCCCTTTTGGGAGAACAATAACCGGTACATGATATCGCCTCACGAGTTCGAGCAGGATAAGACCCTGCATTGTGTCACCATCACCAGGGGCAGATACCGCAACCAGATCCCCTGCATCCACCCCCTGGCACCATTCATCATCACGGGTCTCAAGGCAGAGGGCAAACGGTTCCTGTACTACACCGACGAGAAGAAATGAGTGATCCCCCCTGATAAGAAGGAGATCCCGGTCAAGCCGGACCTTCATAATTCACAATTCACAGATATTGTCAGATCCACAGGTAGGGCAACGGATTTTTTTCCCAATACCCTTAAATGAGCCCCCACAGTCTTTACACTGGCAATTCTTTGTCTTGATACGATCCTCGATATCGACATCAACCGGTCCGCCAACAGAACACATGAATGCATTACACCTGTAGGTAAATTGCGCAAGCCTTCTAATAAGGCTATCTCTTCTGCTGGTTTCCTTACTCATCATGGAGGAGTATTGACACCGGTAAAAAAGAGAGGATCAGATCCTCTGATTAAAGACGGATCCCAAAAAAAGAGAATGATATTCCCGGTATCAGAGAGAAGAACAGTATTGATTTATGCCTTGTTACTTCTAATACTAGAGAGCAACTATGAAGCTATTGTAAAGTTACCAAAGGAGAAATAGATCTATGCGTCTTCTTTTGATACATTCAGACTTTATCGAATATAAGGCAACGAAAAAAACCAGGATGGCAGAGGATACTACGGAACTTTCCGGCAATCTCGAGGAGGTACTTGTTGCGTTCTGTGCTGTTGAATCAGATGATGCTGATGCAGTAGATGCAATCATCAAAAAAACCGCACACGAGATAGCACAAACTGCACAAACCGTGTTGTGTCAGAAGATAATGATATACCCCTATGCTCACCTGAGCAACGATCTCTCTTCCCCTGATGTTGCAGTCACGGTTCTTAAGGGGATCGAGAAGGAGTTATCACCGTCATTTACCGTACAGAGAGCACCTTTCGGGTGGTATAAATCCTTTACCATCTCCTGTAAAGGCCACCCGTTATCAGAACTCTCCCGTACCATCACTTCTGACGAGATCCAGACGATATCATCCAAACCTGATATTACCCACACCTTCTTTGTGCTGACACCGGATGGGGTCAGGCATGAAACCAGTGAATTTAATAGCGACGACGCGTTTGGAGCATTGATAAAGAAGGAGACCGGAATCGCCGTTCCTGTCGGGGGAGAACCAGTTCATGTTGAACTGATGCGCTCAAAAGAACTGGTTGATTATGAGCAGGCCAGTGATGTCGGGCACTTGCGGTGGCTTCCCCGTGGAAAACTGGTTCGGGATCTTCTTGCCGATTATGCCCTCTCACTGGTTCTTTCCTATGGCGCATCACCGGTAGAGACCCCTGTCATGTACGATCTCGATGATAAAGCCATCTTTGAACATGCAGACAAATTCGGTGAGCGACAGTACCGGTTTAAGAGTGGAAACCGGACCATGATGCTTCGGTTTGCTGCATGTTTTGGGATGTTCTCAATTATGAGGGATATGCACATCTCACCAAACCAGTTGCCCATGAAGATGTACGAACTCTCTACGTACTCATTCCGACACGAACAGAAAGGAGAGGTTATCGGCCTTAAACGCCTGCGGGCCTTTACCATGCCGGATATGCACTCATTATGCCGGGACATGCAGAACGCTCTTTCCTGTTTTGAGGAGCAGGTTGCTATCGGGTGGCAGACCGGTAAAGATCTTGGAACGGATCTGGTTGGAGTATTCCGGTGTACCGAAGTATTTTATCAGGAGCATGAAGGATGGATAAAGAACCTTGTTAGTAACTCAGGTGTCCCGCTTCTTATCGAGACAATCTCAGAACGGGTCCATTACTGGATTGCGAAAATAGATCTTGCAGCGATAGATGGTCAGAACCGGCCCATCGAGAATCCAACCGTTCAGATTGATGTTGAGAGCGCAAAACGGTTTGATATCAAGTACCATCTGGATGGAGAGGTCGTATATCCACCGATTCTTCACTGCTCCCCAACCGGCAGTATCGAGCGGGTTATCTGTGCCATTCTTGAGAACACCCAATCACAACCGGTTCCCCATCTTCCAACATGGCTTTCTCCGGTAATTGTAAGAGTCATTCCGATTGCAGAAAGGCATACTGAATATGCAAACGAAATCATTCACCGGCTGAACAGGGAGAATATCAGGGCAGATATGGACGATAGGGATATCACGGTCGGGAAAAAAGTCCGTGAAGCAGGGGTTGACTGGGTTCCATATGTCGTTGTTGTTGGGGATGAGGAACTGAGCTCAGGAGAGGTTACCGTTACTATCCGGGCGAAATCAGATCCAAAAAAGCCGTACAAGGAAGCGCTGACACTCGACGAACTCATCACCATGGTTCATGCCGAGACGCAGGGGATGCCGTACCGTCCCCTTTACACCCCACACCTCCTCTCACAAAAACCACATTATATCTGATATCTTCTCTTTTTTGCAGTTTTCAAAACTATTAAAAGAACGGGAGTATATTATCTCATAACACACAATGAAGTATAAAAAACTCTGCATCCAGGAATCAGTATGAATATCAGGGAAACACCATCCACCTCCTGTCTATGGGATTCATCAACAGGAGAGCCATACGCCCGTTCTTTTTATGATAACCAGTATAAGGTTTATACCGAGAAAGGGGATCCAGAGATTATTTCTCTGTATGAGAAGTACAAAACAGGAAAATTAATTCTTCAGCCCGATTTTCAGCGAATGTATGTCTGGGACAAAGTAAAGGCATCACGGCTCATCGAATCGGTTCTCTTACGGATCCCTTTACCGATAATCTATTTATCAGAGGCTGGTGACGGTCGCGAGGAAGTGATTGACGGACAGCAGAGACTGACATCGTTCTTCTCCTATCTCGACGGGATCTTTCCTCCTGATCAGCAGTTTGATCTCCAGAAACTCACCGTTTTCTCCCATTTAAACGGAATGCTCTTCTCTGATCTCACCCGGGAATTACAGGATATCATCAGATATTACCATCTCAGAACCATAACTATCCTTAAAGAGAGTAGCAATGAGATTAAATTCGAGATTTTTGAACGGATTAACACCGGTTCCACCCCTCTCAATGAGATGGAGATACGAAACTGCATGTACCGAGGGCCGTATCTGAACCTCCTCAAACAGTTAAGCCAGAATGAAGAGTTCCTCCACTGCATTCAGGCAGCAGACATGGACTATCAGCTCAAAGATGTAGAGATGGTCATCAGATTCGCCTCATTCTTCCATGCAGGGTATGAGAATTACCACGCACCGATGAGGCGTTTTATTAACCAAGACCTTGAATCTTATCGCAATATCTCTTCAGAGGATGAGAAGATTCTTTCAGATGCCTTTTTAAGAGCAGTAAAGAATGCCCACCATATCTTTTTAGAGCATACCTTTGCACGATACTATGGAGGAACAAAACGCGATCCCCAAGGCAGATGGGGATCACGAATTCATATCCTCCTGTATGATTCATGGATGCATCTCTTTGCAGCCATCTCAGAAGAAGATATAGCCCTTCACCGCGATGCAATCAGGGAAGCACTTATCGACCTGATGGCCTCCAATTACAGCTTTACCGATGCGATCACCTTCTCAACCAGTTCAAAAGAGCGCGTTATCAGACGGTTTATGCTTGCACAACAGGCAGTTGATGAGATTCTTAAAACAGAAACACGAGAGGAAACAACTCATTTTTCATTGCAAAACAAGATAGAACATCTGGGAACAAATCCGATCTGTGTCTTTTGCAATCAGAAGATTCACGACTCTGATGACGCTGCTATCGCCGGTATTGACCGGTACTGGATTCCTGATGCCATTCTCCCGCAAGATATCTCGTTTGCACACCGGTACTGTAACCGGCATAACGTGTAAAGTAATTGGCAATAAGAGAGAAGGAGGCGGTTATCCTACCAGGAATTCCCCATGAGTCGTATCAATGTTCTCTTTTCTTCCCTGCATCATCTGGACAACCACATGCTGCAGAACCATTCCTATCACGGCACAGATAAGCCCACCAACTGTTGCCTGTATGATGTACGTAATGCCTTCAGATGCAGGTAAGGGAAATCCTGTGATCCCGCCCTGCGAGAGCATGTAACAGGATCCTCCGTAGGCAAATACCCCAACGGCACTGATAAAAAAGGGAAGAATAATCACAGTGGTAAAGATATTTCTCTCATGAATGAAACTATCAATAATACTGCCTGCTGAGATTAATATCCCGGCAACAATAAACCAGAAGACGGAACCATAGATAAATATCAGAAGTGCAGGAAATAGTCCAGAACCATCCCAGTACCTGGCCAGACTCGCATATCCATCCATGATAGCGATAACACCAATAATAATTCCTCCGATTGAGGTCACGAAAGAGAACCTGCCCCGGGATAATGTGTTCTTTAAATTTTTGTACAGGTTCTGAACCACCTCATCAATCGAGAAACCCCGGTACAAGAGATATGCACCAATGCCGCCGGCAATGATTATTGTTGCTATTTCAGGACGATTCAGAAGATAGCTGATCGCATATAACAAAAGCGCAAGACCCGGAAGCACCAGAACAAACCGGGCCATCTTGGGATCGCTGATAATTTTCTTGAGAATATAATACGTCCCTTCAAGATTTGGCATCTGGCTTACAACGACACGCGAGATGCTTGCAACAGGGATCTTTGACGTGATGATGGGAAGAACATACTCATCCTCTCCTCCATCAGTGACCAGGATACATTGTGTTGATCCCGTCCCGGCAACCACCTCCTCAAGGATCCGGGCAATTTTCCGGTCACCTTCAATAAATCTCGAATGATTTCCCCCAATAATCGCTATATCAACGATTTCACCGGCCCCTTTCAGTTCATCATAGATCTTTATCGTCTGAAAGATGGCATTGAGATCCGAATCTTCAGGATCTGCCAATGCAAGAGATTCTGCCGCGGCAAGGCATTCTTCTCTTCCTATTACCGGACTGTCTATATGTGCCTTATACCCGATATCGTCATCCCTGTCCACATTCAGAACAAGAGTCCGGGGGTTTTCCATGAACAATACTTAGTTGTTAAAAATATTAAAGAATTGGTTAAAAAAAAAGGAATCGCCCTCTTCTGAGAGGTTACGGCTTAAATGAGTTTTGAACGCTGCAGAAGCAGGATATCTTCAGTGGTGAGTTTTTCACCGGCGCGGAACATATTAAATATCTGTTCTGCCTCTTTCCTGACTTCTTTCTGTTCTTTATTCTGTTTTGTCTTTTTACTCTTCTTTCGAAGACCGCCGATAACCTTGTCGTAATCCCTCAGTTCCTTCTGGGATTCGATAAAGAGTTTATGCTCAGTATCTGCAGATTCCTGTGCCTGAACAAATTTTCTGTGGGCGGCATCTGCTTCTTCCCGTGAAGCATCTGCTTTCCGGTAGCATTCAACCATCAGGTCATGGTGTTTCTGGGCATCTTCGGCAAGCACGGTGATCTTGTCATGAATGTCAGAAGCGTCTTTTCTGAGCTCTTTTGCAGCAAGGATCTTCTCCCGGATCTCCTTGTTCTGCTCAAATTCTATCTCGTGCTCCTTGACCTGATCCTTCATCTGCTTGATCTTATCGATAAGCTCACGTTCTTTCTCAGTGCTAAAAACCTCGGTCTGCTGGCGGAATTCAAGATGTTCAATCTGTTTCTGCAACTCCTTGATGCCACGGTTCTTTACACCGCCGTGATCTTTCTTAAAGGATTCAACTTCGGTAAAGATTACGTTCGCTTCTTCATTCAGCTGGTTTCTTTGGACTTTGAGATCCTGGACTTCTTTGTTGAACTGGTCCCGCTGATCTTTGTGTTTCTGGGCTTCTTCAACGAATTCACGGGTTTGATTATTTAAGGTGTTCCGTTCCCGGGCATACTGACTTGCCTGGGCGTTCAACTCATTGCGTTTATTCTTGTGATCTTCTGAAGATGCAACAGAAGTTCTTCGTTTATCAATCAATTCATTCAGCATGCTTTACCATTCCTCGCATAGGTTTTTTGTTTTCACCCGTTGTGCAGGTGTTGAATGCGCAGGAACATCACCAGAAAATAGACCAGAAATAATGCGAAAAAGAACTTTATGCACTGCTAATCCTAACACCGGTATCACTGATAAAATAACACGAAAGATACGATACCGGGGATACGCGTGTATTGTTCGACAACGGTTCTTGTTCGTCAGGCTATTCACGTATGTTCGACTCCCTGTACCTGAAGAGTATAGGAATATTCCAGACTCTTCATGCCGCATCCGGTTCAGATCTCGTATGAGACCATCAATATAAGTAGCTGTGAAAACTGATAAGAGTTTTTATACCGATACCAGATCGGGTGCAGATACCCTTTCCGTATACCGGTACATGCCAAGATCCGGAAAACCGATTCTATTTGGATTATTCCGGAACCGAAAGCAGATGTATCGCAAAAAGTGTATATAGACTATGGCAGATAGGGAATTTTACTACTTTTTTCTCACATCCGGATATTTACATCCAGATAATCTCTGACCCACTGGCTACGTCCTTAACCCAGTTATTTCCTTTTATCATACTGATGTCAGGGGATTTGGGGTTTGTCACACGGGTTCTCTGGTACTGTAATTTTTCAGAGTACCGTTCCTGCATAGCTCCCATGGGATCAGTCTTCTGTACACCGGTCATGATAGCCATAACGCGAACTTTTCCTTCCATATCATTCCTGATTCGTGCACCCCAGATAACATCAGCATTGGGATCCAGTTCATAGGTAAGGGACGTTGCTATCTCTTCAGACTCAATCAGCGTGAGATCAGAACCCCCGGTTATATGGATGAGGCTCCCGGTGGCACCCCGGTAATCGATATCAAGCATCGGGTTTGAGAGACATTCCTTAACTACGCTCTCAGATTTATTCTGTTGTTTACTCTCACCGACAAGCATCGTGGCAACACCACCTTTGCTCATGATGGCCTTTACATCAGCATAATCAATGTTAATGAGCGACGGCTCGGTAATCGTCTCGGTAATTCCCTTGACGGTCTCACCAATCAACTGGTCCATGACTGAAAATGACTGGGCAAGTGGTAAGTTGGGTACGTAGTTCTTCAGGCGGTTGTTATCAAGCACAATAACCGAGTCTGCCGAGGCCGATATGGCATCAAGACCATCTTCTGCCCTGATAAGACGTGCTTTCTCAACATCAAACGGATAACTGACCATACCAACAACGATTGCACCCTGCTCTTTTGCGATCTTTGCAACCACCGGTGCGGATCCGGTCCCGGTTCCACCACCCATACCGGCAGTGATAAAACAGAGATCGGTTGATTCCAACAGGTTCTCAAGAGTCGGACGGGCCATCTCTGCTGCTTTTTGTCCGACCTCAGGATATCCTCCTGCACCGAGACCCTTTGTAAGAGATTTCCCGATAAGAATCCGTTTATCAGCCTGGATCATATCAAGGTGCTGTTTATCTGTGTTGATAGCAATCGTCTCGGCACCGGATACACCCATGTGATGCAGGCGGTTCACGGTGTTGTTCCCGGCTCCTCCACACCCGATAATAACGATGCGTGGTTGTCCGTCTATATCGTCTTCATAGGCAGAAGAGCGATTTTTACTTTCCTTTTCTCTTTCAGCATTCATTACTGCGGCATTAATGATACTTTGCATTGATACTCCCCCTAATTAGACCAAGTTTCACAGACTCAGTGTCACTTTGTCACTTTCTGCAAGGACATCTGGTGCCCTCTGCTGGATCAGCTCACGTACGGCGCCCCTGATAGCTTCGGAGACGGTTGGAAATTCCCCGGCAGCTACCAGTTTCTCTAATGTGGCAACCTGCTGCTCTGGCAGTCGAATGGTAATTCGTCTCATCATGTTTATCACATAGTGTATGACGCATGTCATACGAGAGTCTGCTTTCTGTCAGACAGAAAGGTGCTTTTTGTCAGACGTGAGATATATTGAATCTTCTTTTGATTTATTTAAATGTATCGTTAATACATGGCAGGAAAAAAGAATTAAACGAGATTTATTAGTACTCATGCATCCAAGTGATACCCACGAAAGCAGAGCGAAATACATGGAAGATCTTTTGGATACCTGTCACGGCGGCCAGGTAAAACGATTTAAAGAAGAGTTAAACGGTTCTTTTCTTGAGTTTAGTGCCAGTCTGAACCCAATAGCTCCCGTGTTGACAGTTCCTTCAGATACTACGGCAATTAAAGAATACCCTGACGATTCTTTTTCTAAATTAAAGATGATAATAGCCCGCTTCCACAATCGCAACCCCGATGAAGTTGTTGTTGGAAACGGCTCTGCTGAGATAATCAGGTCTTTTTGCCACGCGGTACTGCAAAATAATGCAACTGCCCACATACCAGGGCATAGTTTTGGAGAATATGCCCAATCTGCGCGCATCTGCGGAGCTGTTGTGAGCAGAAACACATCAGGAGCTGCCGCAACCTTTCTGTGCAATCCAAATAATCCCACCGGAGAGTTATGTCGCAGAGATGATATTCTTGCATACGGAGACGATGTACAGAAAGAAGGAGGGATACTATTTGTTGATGAGGCATTTCTTGATCTCGCACGGCCGCAAGAGAGCATTGCAGATGTATCCTCTCCCCATCTCTTTGTGATGAGATCCCTCACGAAATCATTTGCAATCCCCGGGATACGATTCGGCTACGGACTTGGAGATCCGTCTCTTGTTGCAATGATGGAGATGATACGGCCGCCATGGTCAGTCAATGCCATTGCAGAAGAGATGGCAATAGAGGCATTCTCCCGTTTCGATAGTCTTTGCGTGTCGCGATCCTATATCATAAGGGAGCGATCCTATCTCCTTGACCAGTTTTTTACCATGGATCTTCTTGCGTATCCGGCATCAGCAAATTTCATCCTCCTTCGTATCAACAGGCCTGTCGCCCGGATCTGCTCTGCTATGGTACAAAAAGGAATCTTAATCAGGGATTGTACCTCCTTCGGACTTCCGGACTGTATCAGGGTTGCTGTTATGCGGCGTGAAGAGAACAACCAACTGGTGGAGGCATTACGACAATGCTTGCAGTAATTATGGCAGGAGGCAGGGGTACGCGTCTTGGGAAAGGAGAGAAGGCTCTTGTGCAATTGGGTGGCATTCCCATGGTAAAGCGGATCGTCACTGCTTTTATTACAGCAGGTCACACACCGCTCGTTGTCACGACACCAGACACACCATACACCAGCAATTACTGCAGGGCTCATGCAATTGAGGTATATCGATCAAAGGGAGTCGGGTATCTTTCTGACCTCGTAGAGACCATCGTCACCATTGAAGAGACTGAATCATTCTTTGTGGCTGCTGTCGATCTCCCTTGTCTTTCCTGCGATATTATCTCGAGGATCGAGAAAGAATACAGAGATTCAGGCCTTTGTGCCTGTTCCGTTTGGGTTCCGGTATCACGGTATAAAGAACTCAGCATAGCAGCTCCGGTTCCGTATTCAGAGGAGATTGATGGGGTGATGTCATGCCCTGCCGGGATAAATATCCTGAGGGGAGATTCAATCAAAGATGAACAACAGGAATTAAAACTGGTTCTCGACGAGAAGAGACTTCTCTTTCATGTCAATACCATTGAGATGCTGAATTTGGCTTCCCTTTATATCTCGTCAGAAAACCCCAATCCAAATACATCTCCCCTGTCAGTAAATACGCATGCAAACGGGAAGAGAACGTATCCCTGACATTTATTGGTGTTTTGTCACAAACCAGGATTAAAGATACGAAAAGATGGATACGAGTGGTACCAGACATGCATTTCTCATAAAATACGAATATCTCCGGCCTTTGGCAATCAGATAGTATACTGCAGTACCTCGGATTCTCGTAAAAAATCCAATGAAACGCTTATTTTCATACAAAAAGATACAGATATATGGACACTATGAGAGAACTCGAACTGACAGGACATATCATTGATTCGGGTATAATGACGCGGGTTCTTGATGCCATTCTTGATATGGGTGGCGCTTTTGAGATTCTTACGTTTGAGGTAGGAAGACAGAAGACGGATCCCAGTTATGCTAAATTTCGTATCACCGCTGACTCTTCTGATATCGCGGATGAGATAGTCAGCAGGCTGCACCGCCTTGGTGCACGACTCGTTACCGTTGATGATGCAAGGCTCATCCCTGCAGAGGCAGATTGTGTCGTTCCAAAGGGATTTTATTCCTCAACTAATTATCCAACAGAATTAAAATACAAGGGAGAATGGATTCCGGTTGAGAAAATTGAAATGGACTGTCTCGTGATGGTTGATCCACAACAATCACGTGCCTGTTGCACCCCCATGCAGAAACTCAAGAAAGGAGACCTGGTTGTTATTGGAGAACAGGGATTGCTGGTTCATCCACCGGAACGATCCAGGGATCCCAATGATTCCTTTGAATTTATGCATGGAGTCGTATCATCAGAACGCCCGACAGAGACTATCATTGCACAAATAGCCTCAGAAATTCGTGATATTCATGCCAAAGGCGGAAAGGTGGCCCTCGTTGGGGGACCGGCGATTGTTCATACCGGAGCAGCTCCCGCTCTGGCCCGTATGATTAAAGAGGGACACATCGATATCCTGTTTGCAGGCAATGCACTTGCTACTCATGATATTGAGTACAGTCTCTTTGGAACATCACTGGGTATGGACTTAAAAACCGGCAAACCAGTTGCTGCAGGACATAAGAATCATATTTATGCGATAAGCGAGGTGATGCGGGCAGGCTCCATCCGTGCTGCAGTTGAGAATAACGTCATCAGATCAGGGATAATGTATGAGGTGATCACGAGAAACATTCCCTTTGTGCTTGCTGGATCCATCAGGGATGACGGACCACTGCCTGATGTAATAACCGATGTCATGGAAGCGCAGGATGCCATGCGACGGTACGTTCCTGAGTGTTCGATGGTCATCATGGTTGCAACCATGCTCCACTCGGTAGCGGTCGGTAACTGTCTTCCTTCCTTTGTAAAGACTATCTGTGTTGATATTAATCCTTCAACGGTGACTAAACTGATGGACAGGGGGACGATGCAGGCAAAAGGGGTTGTGAGTGATGCCGGAACGTTTATTCCTATGCTTCTTACACAGTTACAGGCTATGAACGGGTAAGTATTCTCAGGATGTCAGAGGCATGTTATACGGTTTTTCATTTTCTATCACATATTCCCATTCTTTGTGACAGGTGCATTGGAACCGTCGGAGTGAGCATAAAAGTTCGCGATCGGCAGTAAGGGCATAATCGCGTATCCCGTCAAGAAGAACCTGGTCACAGGTTCCACAGTTATGCGGACCACGTGCACGTCCTCCTGCGAGAGGATCACAGAGCAGGTGCGGTTTTGCTGCATACAGTATCTCGATTATACTCCAGAGATACGGGGGCCGGTAGTACCCTGCTTTCCAGAGTTTTTCCACGTGCGTATTTCGCTGGACAGAACAGGGATTCATTGATATCATCTCACTGAAGGGTGCTATGTCGGTGATACTCTGAATCATATCATCGAATGCTTCTTTTTCAGTCAGATACGGCGGTTTATGCAGGAGATAGGACTTGACGCCAAGACCATGATCATGAAGGAGATCTGCTGTTTTCTGGTATGCATCAAATGTCACACCCTTGTCGATGCATTTCTCCCGGATCATATCTGATGATGTCTCAAGACCAAGAGCAAGAAACAGGGGAATCCTATGGGTACCGTCATCAAGAATCTCAACAAAACGGATTATGCGATCTATGTCAGTATAGTCGATGCGGCTCTCAATAACCATGCATTTCCCATGGAACTGGGAAGCAACCGCATCGCAAACATCCTGCGGAACCTCGGCGGGATCAAAAAAACTCCCTGATGTGTAGAGCTTTATCAGGGGTGTCTCTTGATAATCAAGGTTTTTCTGTAAGAAAGAGAGTTGCTGGAGCATGAGATCCGATATGTTCTCTTTATCTGCTCCGGTGTATCGTTCATGGCGATACTGGCACATCAGGCACCGGTTCCATGAACAGCCCCCTGATGTAAGAATAACTGTCGTGGACGGGAGTATCTCATCCATAACCCGGTCCATCCCCTGCCAGAACGCAAGGGGACGGATTTCACCTGTTGTATCCATCTGGTGTCTCATATGTATCGTTTCAATCTCTTAAAAGGATACCAGAGAGTAACCCGAAAAAACTCTTGTATGATCCCGTTAATATGTACACTGTGTTTGCGAGGAGATAAAAAGAGCATGATAATAAAACGACAATCGTATTTCCTACTTGTATTGCTGATCTTCTGTCTCATCGGGATTGGGGACGTATCTGCATACTATCTGAACCTGGATGTCCCACGCCAGGTGCAGGCAGGTGAGAAGATCAATGTAACCGGTAGTACCAATATCCCCCCTGATACAGTTACCATCACTTTTTCTGCAGGGAGTAATGTTCCCATAGAGTACGGTTCTGAATCAATTGTTTTTGACGACCGGGGAGATAAAACGTTTAACACCTCGTTTGAGACAACAGGGCTTTTGAAAGGCCAGTATAAAATAGAAGCAAAAGGACAGAACGTCCATACCTACTCGGCAGGTTCGCGCTCAATACGGATTGTTGATATTGTCGACAGATCTGATGAATTGATCCTTTCTTCACCTGAAATTCAGCAATTTGATGACAAACTGGATGTTGATGGATATATCAGAAATTTCAAGGAGAACGCGATTCAGCTCGACCTTTTCCTTGATAATGCCCATCTCTTTGGTCCGGAATTTATCCCTGTTGACCGTCACGGAGATTTCTCCTATGATGTCCCCATTTATGCGGCAGGAGAGTATTCTGTCCAGTTCTCAGACTACAAGGGATTGATCGGGACATATTCTATCCTTGTGAAGGAGCGGACGGTACAGACTACAGAGACGGTAAAACCGGTCAGTACCTCAACCCCGCTTCCCCTCCTGACACGGGATACTACCGGCACATTTATTGATTCAGAGAATACAAAGGAGGTCTCTGCCGTCGTATCCCGTGATGCTCCCGGTTACTTCCTGATAATTGCCAATGCCACTGATATCGGAGTCTATACATCTCCAGATGTGGACTGGGTAATAGAGTATCTTACTGATGACAGGACTGAACCTTGGAAGGTTAATGACCGGGGACGGGATGGCAGGGAAGAGATACTGCTTACCGTCAACCCTGATGACCGGATTTATGTAAAGGTGTATCCCTATAGTTTCACCGCGATTGAAGATCTCACCTTATATGGGACAGGTGTTGCCGAGATAAGTTCTTCATGGATTGCAGAAGAGAAGTTTGGATCGACAAGTGCAACACCCCAGACACCATCCAGTCTCTTCATCCTGGTTGCTGCATTAGGTATCTCGGCCTGTCTGATCCTCTGCAGGAAACGGTGAGTCCATTCATCCTTTCAAAGATACTTTTTTATGAATGGCAGGTAATTTAGATAAGGTGCCGAGGTAGTCTAGTCTGGGAAGGCGGTGGCCTTGAAAGCCACTGGTGCTCTGCACCTCAAGAGTTCAAATCTCTTTCTCGGCGTATTTTTTTGTTTGTCAATTCTTTTTTGAGATCTCTTTATAAATTGTATATTCAGGATATTTTGTGTATATCCTATAAAGAGTTGAACTGAATTCATCTACCAGAATTGAGATTGAAAACATTCGGGGATTTCGTGTTTGAAAAATAACCAAATTCGGGAGTAATGGAGGAGACTTGCCCAAAAAATCTCTCGGCAGAACTGCCTGTCTCGTTATCCTAAAACTCAGTGATGCCTGAATAAAAGAGAACGCTTCCAGCCAATCGGCATACGGATAGAAAAACCGGGCATCTCCGATTATTAGAGATTATCCTGACCTAATCCCACTCAATACCGATATGATAATAAGCACGATAAATAGCAGGAAAAATGCCGCAATTACATACTGCCACCAGGGACGGGATAATGCCGAAAGGATTGGATTTAGTACTGGGATCTTGCCTGCGTTCATGATCCGGTTTTTCGTATAGGTCTTGTTTGTGGGATCCAGCAGGAGGGCTTTCTCAAAACATGTCGCAGCATTCTGGTATTGCCCAAGTTTATAGAGACATATCCCGAGAGCGTTCCAGACTTTGTGATTTGTGTTGTCTTCATCTAACACCTGGAAAAACTCCCTTGCCGCTGCTGCATATTCTCCAGCCCGGTAGCATTCCATCCCATCCCGAACTGTCATGTATGACGGTTCACCTCTAAAGAAATATACCTACCTGTTATCGTAGATATCTTTCGGGATTTTGGGTATGTAGAGAGCAGAGGGATAAGCGTTCCGACTAAAATTATATCCCTTATGCGTTCTGAAAACATGACCGCCCCGATCTTTGATGCAACTAAAAATGACCTCAGAACTGTTCTGCCTTAAAGGAAATGAGAATGATTACCCCGTAGAATTGTATGGAACAATCAAATAAAAAATCTAATCCATTATCCTGAGATCAAAGTGTCTCCGGTTTGCATACTCTGACAGATACGAAAATTTTTTATTTTATGAATCCATTCCACTGATTTACCGGACGATGGATTCCGCAGTCAGTTAGGTGCACCTTTATGGAAACCCATACTTTTCCATGATATCTCCTACCTTTGTTCCGGCTAATATGGCCCCTTCGGTGGGGGATACAGAGGTACTGGCAGCATACTCTATCAATTCCGGAGTGGGCAGAACAAATGCAGATATTATAAGGACGTATTCTGCTGAATCACGACCATAGTGAGTCTCTGCCCAGAACGCAGCATCTTCTGATAAGGTACTCCAGACAGCATCCTCGTATTCACTCAAAAGGGTCGCAAGTTGTGCCCTCTCTTCAGAACCGGTCCCATCAGCAGCAGAGGAGAGTATCTCTGAATTGTCTGACATTGCGGTCGCCGGATCCCACGTGGCGTGGTATACCTTTCGGTATAGGTCATTTATCTCATCAGTTAATTCCCGGTTTTCTTCCAGGTATCGTGCATAACTCTCTTTTAAATAGGATCTCAGATCTTTTTGTACCCATTCCTCCTGTGATTCAGACAGAACTCCCGCACGTGAATGCGGGTCGGTTGAGGGAAGTTCCTGGGTAAGAATCGTCTTTTCATTATCCAGATCAGAAGTGGGGTATTTCCCTGTGATGATGGTTTTTGAGTCAGATGATTTGGTTGAGTTGGGAATCTCCTTTGTCGTAATGGACTGGGGATTCGGAGATGTAAGATATGCGGAATGGGGTATTGAAAATGCCGGTACTGACGGCACACGATAATTTCGATAGTATACATTTTCGCAATTCTCCTGGATCAGTGCAACCTCGTCATAGTAATTATCTATAAGTTCCTGTGCCATTTCTGCAGCATCTTCATACTCACGAAATGTCGGCAGAGCATTGAGATCGAATTTTTCTAATGCAATGGGATGAAAATACGTGTTTATACAATCACAATCTCCTTCACATCGATCACATACATCATTGACCCTGTCAGCAAATACATTCCATTCCTTTACCTGGGATGGATTTAACCTCATATCGTCTCCAAAAACAAACGATACACTGCAGGTAAGCAGAAGCACTACGAGTACATACCATAATCTGTGATGCATCAAGGAAGATTGTAATAATACGGTATTAATATTTGTATTCGTCATACCTTTTTTTCATTCATCAATGGTCTTATTAAGACTGAGGATCCATACCACACTATGGAAGAGATGATGGATGTTATTATCGGCATTCTTGCCTTACTCTTGGAAGGACTGTTTGAGTACCTGGGCATTGCCATCTGATCGTCTGGTTACCATTCACCGGCCTGGTCAGGATCACAAAAACAGGGTTTTTTTTACCGTTACTTCTTTTTTTATCCCCGCTATCCCATGTACTCTATTTCTCAAACGTTCCTGAATTATCCACCCTGCGGATAAAAAAGAATCATTATCAGGATATTCTCTTTAAGCAACACCGGTCATACCAAGATACCCCCGAAAGATTCGTTTACATGATTACCTTGTATCCGGCACCAACCAGTATTTTTTTTGCCTCTTTCTGCCATATTGCTTCGTTCTTTGATTGAATGGACAGAATATCTGTGTTGTACAAACGCCGCAAATCCGCATCATCGGTTGAGAGGAAACGATTATTTCTGACCTTCCCGACAACCAGACCCTGGGAATTTTTGATGAGTATCACATAACATGCAAAATTTTTACAATGGGAAGGCATCGTGTCATAAATTGTGCAGATATAGGTATTTTCTGTATCACCCGCCCGAAGAAACGGACACGCGTCCGGGAACGCAGAGAAAATGGATGTATCATCAAATACTTCTTTCCCACTCCCGGTCAGGCGGCCAAAAAAACGCTCCCCGGTCATAGAAGAAGTACAATGAAACATGTCTTTTTCCCGAGCATGAATCGTAATATATGGCCCGATTGCGGTACAGCACCGACCGCAGCGATAACAGCGAAATGGCATAATCCTCCTGTAACATGACGGACATGAGAGTGATATATCTTTTGGATGCACAAACTCGTGAACTGATATCTCAAATCAGGTAAAAGAAAAATCGTTTATACCAGTACCAGCAATTGTTTCGTATGAGTATATTCGAGAAGGTAAAAAAGAACGTCTCTGACGTGATGGACGAGGTTACCTCCACCTCAAAACCAGGATTTGTCAGGGATGTCCTTTTGATAGGAGAGGAATTAAAAAAGTATCAGCAGCTCTTATCCAATGTTGAACGAAGTTACGCTGACGGAGATATCGACCAGAACGATTACGAAACCTTAAAAGCGGATCACACAACCAGGATCGAGTCACTCAAATCCAAAATAATGAGCTGGAAGAAAGAGTATCTTGATCTCAAGACCTCCCTTGCCGATGAACTCGATACCCTCCAGTCAGAAAAAAATGCCGCGGACCATGATCTTGAGAAGGTTGAGAAACATTACTCTCTCCAGCTGATAACCGAAGAGGATTACCAGGTAAAAAAGAAAGAGCTGGTATCCATAATCAAGCGGACAAGCCTTGGTATTGAGAAAAAAAAGAAGATATACGATGAGATAATGGTCGTATCTCCCTATATTGAGGAAGCATAAAAAAACATTTCCTTTCTGCCAACAAATCCCACGGGTAGAAACCGCCAAAAATCCTCATTTTTTCCCCATTCCGGAGATGAGCATCATCATTTCCGTGAGATACATGACAGACAAGGATTGCTGGATACCTTCACCATGATAACACCTATTACACCTGGGAGAATACCTATAAGTACTTCAATAAGGAGAATATCATGTGTATCGCGGTACCTGCAGAAATACTTGAGATAAAAGAGGGAAACATCGCCCATGTTGATTATGGTGAATTACAACAGGATGTGCGGATCGATCTTGTCGATGTCGCAGTTGGTGATTTTGTCCTTGTTCATGTCGGATTTGCCATTCAGAAACTGACCCGGGATGATGCGTTAGAGACGAGAGAACTCTTCAGGCAGTGTTATGCAGCCATGGAAGAAGAAGCCTGAATACTACGAAATAGATAATCCATTCCTTTTTCCCGTCTTCATTGTGTATCCCGGTTTACTCATGCAAGACCGGGAAACGCAGAAGAGATCCCGTTAATGATAAACTGGACCGCAATAGCCATGAGCATAATCCCCATCAACCGGTTTATGACCCGGTACTCCCTCTGGCCGATCCGTGCGGTAATCGGATCTGAAAACCGCAACGTAAGGTAGGTAATAAACAGGGTGAGCAGGATCGAGAACAGAATGATAAGCAGCAGTACCGGGTCATAAACTCCGGAAATTCCTGCATTCTGTGAAAGAACGATAACAGTGGTGATACTCCCGGGACCAGCTATCATCGGGAATGCCAGTGGCATCGATGACACATCCTCGGCTTCTATGCTCTCATATTTCTCTGTTGCAGTAACCTTTGTCCGGGAGGTCTTTGCATAGACCATCTCAATACCAATACTAAAGAGCAATATTCCCCCGGCAATGGTAAACGCATCTATCGTTATTCCAAAGAGCTGTAACAGGGCCGTTCCGGCAATCGCAAAGAAGAATAACACAACCAATGATAACCGGCATGCATACGCAATAACCCGTCTTTTGGTTGATTGGTCCATCATCTCGGTGATTGCCTGGTAAATAAGCATAGCACCGATGGGATTGACCACGATAAGAAGTGAACTAACAGAGAACAGGGTAAAACTAATGAGATCAGGTGCCATGAACCGGTGTACCATTTATGACGGTTTCCCGATAATAGCAGATTCCATCAGGGATACCAGTGACCTGGGAGTATACAATTGAATCCTGGGGCGTGATTATCGTCAGTTCCGGTACCGTTACCTGGAACTGGTGGGGTGGAAACCAGTACAGCCCTTCACCATAGATGACTTCCAGATCCGAAATAACAATTTCAGCCGAGTCCAGGTCAACAGATTCAATCTCGGCATCATAAAATCCAAGCATATCGATAATTTTTGTTTTCAGATCCGAATTACCAAATAATAAGGCGAGAATCCTCATCCCGTCATCGATCTCATAATCCATATGTAGTTCTGCAAACCCTTCCTTAAGGGTGATATTCATCCCGGTTACTGTGATATATCCAAATTTTTCCGGAACCTCTGCCTGAACAAAAGAAGAGAGCAGAAGAAAGCATAGTATCGCGTGCAGAAGTATTCCTTTATTCATCTGTATAATACGTATATGTATGTGTAATTAAAGATACTGTCCCTTGGATTCCGCAACGGAACAGATATCCCTCTCACAGAAGAGAAAAAAAATCCTACCATAATTTTTTACACGTAATCAAGATTTTTTTAAAGATACCGCCTCTATTAATCCCTGCCTTATCCCTTGGCAATATCCACCTGCCAAAGGAATGATACGAAAAAAATTAATATGAATTCACAGGCATTTTTTTCTTTCTCTGAATTCACCGCTGCTCTCAAATAACATAAATCCCTATATAGTACGATGGATGCAGGTACCAGCATACGCCTGATTATCCTTTTTGGATGCGTATAACGAAGAACAGGGTATCAGGTACCATAAATCCTTCCTTCCTCTCAGGTAACGAAAAATTTAATGTGATATCATGGAACTACTATTATTAGTCCCAATTTGTGCTTTGATTGGACTGATCTATGCTGGAGTCTGTTATATCCGGATGAAGAAAGAAGATCCGGGAGATGCACTCATGCAGAAGATCGCATCAGCAATTCATCTTGGAGCGATGACCTACTTAAAACGGCAGTATACTGCCATCGCAGTTTTTGTCATCGCTCTTGCTATCGTACTTTATTTCGCCATTAATCCCCTGACCGCTGTCTGTTATGTTGTCGGTGCAGGGCTTTCTGCTCTCGCAGGATTCATCGGTATGTTTTCTGCCACCAAGGCGAATGTCAGAACCACGAATGCTGCCCGAGAAGGGATGGCAAAGGCTTTCAAAGTCTCATTCTCAAGCGGAATGGTCATGGGTCTGACCGTTGTCGGACTGGGAATGCTTGGTCTTTCAGCCATGTTCTTCCTGATAAGCGGTATAACCGGCGTCACTGACGGAGCTACCATCAGTATCCTATCAGGGTTCTCACTTGGTGCTTCATCCATTGCTCTCTTTGCACGTGTCGGAGGCGGTATCTTTACCAAGGCAGCCGATGTCGGTGCAGACCTAGTCGGCAAGGTGGAAGCAGGCATACCAGAGGATGATCCCAGGAACCCTGCAGTCATTGCTGACAATGTCGGTGACAATGTCGGTGACATTGCCGGCATGGGTGCTGATCTCTATGAATCCTATGTTGGTGCCGTTATTGCAACCATGCTGCTTGGAGCTACTGCAGGGATGGCTTCCCTGTTTCCGGGTGTCCCCACCTATAATCTGATTGCCCTGCCCATGCTCATCGCAGGTCTGGGAATTATCGCATCGGTTATCGGGTCCATATTAGTCAGGACCAACAAGAACGAAGCAGGAGCAATTCATAAGGCATTTAATACTGGAACCTTTGGAAGTCTCCTTCTGACCATTATTGCGGTTTATTTCCTTGTTGATATGCTCGCTCCAGGCCATATCGGGATCTTTATCGCCTGTATTGCCGGTCTCGTCGGCGGGTTTCTTATCGGGATTGTTACCGAGTACTATACCTCATACGATCACAAGCCAACACTTTCTATCGTAAAGGCAGCCGAGACCGGTGCTGCCACTGACATCATCGCAGGTCTTGCTGTCGGTATGCAGTCAACATTCCTCCCGGTACTAATCATCGGTGTTGCCATCCTGATAGCAGCCCAGTTTGCCGGTATCTATGGCGTTGCAATCGCAGGCGTAGGTATGCTTGCAACCCTGGGAATTACCCTCTCGGTTGATGCGTACGGTCCTATTGCAGACAATGCCGGCGGGATTGCTGAGATGAGTCACCAGCCAAAGGAAGTACGGGCAATAACTGACACCCTGGACTCGGTTGGTAACACGACCGCAGCAATCGGAAAAGGATTTGCCATCGGTGGAGCTGCACTGACGGCTCTTGGTCTCTTTGCAGCCTACAGCCAGGCTGTAAACCTTGATATCGTCAACATGCTTGAGCCGATTGTTTTCGTAGGAATCATCGTCGGTGCTATGCTGCCGTTCCTCTTCTGTTCTTTTGCCATGAAAGCGGTAGGAAAAGCCGCTGGTTTCATTGTTGAGGAAGTACGCCGCCAGTTCAAAGAGATAACCGGGCTCATGGAGGGGAATGCAGACCCTGACTACGCAGCCTGTATCACTATCTCTACGAATGCTGCGTTAAAACAGATGATCTTACCCGGTCTTATCGCAATTCTTGCACCAGTTATTATCGGGATAGGACTTGGAACCCATGCTCTCGCGGGGTTGCTTGTCGGTTCTATCTCGGCAGGATTCCTTTTAGCAATCATGATGGCTAATTCCGGTGGAGCCTGGGATAACACCAAGAAGTACATCGAACAGGGTCACTCAGGCGGGAAAGGTTCCTTTGCCCACAAGGCGGCAGTCACGGGTGACACCGTTGGTGATCCCTTCAAGGATACGGCAGGACCAGCACTGAACATTCTGCTTAAACTTATGGCAATTGTTTCAGTCGTCTTTGCCCCTATCTTCCTGTAAAAACCCAGGAATTATCCTTTTTTATTCCCGATAAACGGGATATCCCTCATACAAAATACCTAATAAAAATAGCAGATATCGGGTATTATTCAGGAGGATTTCTTACATTTTCAAATTTGATTCTAACGTTCGTCCTCGTGGATGAGGTAATTTCATGCTTCATCAGGTATTATCGGAAATACTGCCAAATGGCAAATAAAAACTCCAGGGCTATCAGAACAATAATTATCCATTCAAGGAAATTAGAGTGCTGAATTCTGACCTCATCAGATAACATGGTATAATTTTTATAGATAACATCAATTTTTCTATCAACACTATCACTCCACTGGCTGATCCGCAGGACCTTGAGAACCATTGCATAAACCCTGGCATAATAGATATCCTCAGTAACCTTGATCAGATTGTTGATCTTATCAGTTATCTCTGAAATATCAGCAAATAATTCCATCAGTTGTGCCATGATTGCATGATACTGATGTGCTCGTCTGAAACTGGGTAACCGGTCTGCCTGTTCAATGACATCATACATTTTCGTCATCTGATTGGTCAGTAACCGATCATAATACCTTAGTTCAAGAACCTGAACAGTAGCAAATTCTATCAACTCAATAATGTCTGTTGGTGATTCAGGGTTACAGATAAGTGCCGAGTCCCATGAGAGGATCACCTGATCATCGCGGGTATAACTGAGGGTATTCTTCTCAATCTCTTCTCGCATATGAGATGAAAGAAGAACCTGCTCACTATTCAGCAATAACGCTGTATCTATTGATGGATCTATCGTATCAGTTATATATATTGTATAATCTTCATAAAAATCAGGATCAATGAATCGGCTGGCAATGTGAGTAGGGAGAATTTCATTCAGATTTTTCAGATAAGCCTCGAAGATATCAGACAACTGATCCTGCCCGGCCAGGATGCGGGTCGTATCTATGAGTGCTGATGAAGGGACGGATGTATCATGATACACAAAACAGAGACTGATAGCCCCGATATCATACACCTTTGCAACTGCATTGAGTTCATACAACCTTCCCTCACGTTCAACGGTAACGGGGTGCATCGAGATTAACAACGGCGGATTCTCCATCATAATGGATTTGGGACTTACCCTGAGAAAACTCGCACGTGCGGTAAAATAATTACGTGCCAGGGTCTGTTCCAGTGAATCGAGATCAATCTCCCGTTCTACATCATATATCCTGTAAAATCGAATCCCTATCATTCTATATCTCCTATCTTTTTCCTATTTTTATTAATCAGGGGGCTGTTTCAGTCGAAGGTTTATAATATCCCTGAATTTACAGAAATAATCAGGTTTATCACCATAGAATCGGGACTCCGCACTTGAGAAAAATTGTGTAAAGTTATTTTTTCATTCCCTACATACTGTGTTGGATGTTTCAGTAGTTACCCTCATGAAATCCCGAAAATAGTTACATATTTTTGATCACGTACATAGTCTCGAATAGAGAACGGTTTTCCCGATTATCTCTTCCATTTTCGCATTTAGAGTATGGAAGGATATATTGTATAATTTCCCGTAATAGTATATCATCCTGTATCTTCGTCTCATGAACATTTATGAGAGAGGGATTGGCATAAAAGAAAGAGAGAAGAGATAGCATTCAATCTGTCGGTATTCCATTCATTATCCTATCGATATGACAAAACAGATTGCATGTGAGAATCGCGACTCACATGAAAAAAATGAGATCGCAATTTTCATAATTCCATGGGAAAAAACTCAATTCTTTTTTATGATACACTGTGCCCGGCGGTAAATGTATATTCCGTTCCAATTGAACAATGTTTTATTTTGCCAGACTCGTCGTTCAGATCGGATCGGATATATATTTGACCTTCCTTTATAATTAGTTCAGTAATAATTATCGAAATATCAGGTTTCGATCTATCACACTCTTTTTGCTAAATATCCTTTCCGGTTTAGATCTCTTCACTGGATGGCTCTCAAAGAGTTTTTTTCCAAAAAGTAGGAGAGTATTACTGATAAAGGTAGTATGATTCTTTATACTATCTAATCAATCTGTTCATATATCAGAGCACATGCTGACTGGTTACTCTATGGGAAGAACACATATCTGCTATCTCTTCCCGTAAAGAACTGACATTTTTCAGAACAATGAGAACTGATGATACCAGACCGCTTCGATCCTTTTCCGGAATGAATGTGGTATCCATAAGCATCTCAATACCGTCGTGCCTGGCAGAAATGAGTTCGTGGAACGGGGCTCCTGAGATAAAAACTGATTGAATCCGTTCAAAATCAAAAAAAACAGCATCCGTCTTACGAACCATATTCATCGGCAATCCGATTATCTGTTCGACCCCGACTCCGAGCAACCTTCCTAATGACTGATTAGCGTAAAGAACGGTCCCTTCACGATTAACAACCATGATACAATCCAATGCACTTTCTGCGATTCCACGGAGAAATTCCTCTTCATTCCGTACCTTTGCTTCAGCTTCACGAATCTCGGTTATATCACGAATCGATTGAATGGCTCCTGCAATCTCGGTCTCTTCATCATAATAGGGAGTCGCCTTTACCCAATAGATTCGTTTGCTCCCATCCTGCCGGTATGCTACCGTTTCTGCAGTTAAAGCTGCTCCTTCCTGAGAAACCGCTTCAAAAAATGCATGTATCGTGGAGTCATACCGATCAAAGACGAGCTCTGCAAGCACTGGCCGGTTATATCCGTAGATATCCATGATACACTCATCAATGGATCTTCCGACTGTGTCCTTGGATAACCGGTTTGTCATCAGTTCCATCTGCTTATTCCAGAGGATAACATGCCTTTTATTATCAATAGCAAAGGTTGGATCCGGCAGGTGATCCAATATCCATTCCATCTGTTTCTTTGACTGGATAACCGTTCTTTCACGACTGATGAGATCCGTAATATCAAAACCTGCAAGAACCAGGCTTGTCTCCTTCTTTCCCTTCCGAATCAGAATAAGATTCCATGAATACACTGATGGGGAGATCTGATTATGGATGTATAACCGGGATTCCCATCGGGAAAAATCCACAATCCCGTCCCTGACCCCCTGTATCCGATCTGAAATACGGACACCCTGCTCATCAAGAACAGGGAAAAGTGAGGCAAGGTTAATCCGGGATTCTCGATCTACATCTCTGATCCCGGTTATCTCTGATGCGTAATTGTTGCAAAAAACAATATTTCCATCTTTATTAATCTTCATGATAAAGGTTCGGACATTCTGAACCAGGTCCCGTATTGCTTTTTCACGACTGGATAATTCCCGTGCATTATATTTTGCTTTTTTTATATCGCGTGAAAAGTGTGATTCGATTCGGGATAATTCATCCTTGTACTCATATTCCAGACCTTTCGTATGAACCTGGCTCGATATGAGATCGGTCTTATCAAAGATTATCAGTACTGAACCAAGAGTACTATCTGGTAACCATAACGGAATGATCTGATAGTGAAGATGCCGTAGGCTATCATTTCCGTTTATCTGAATCATCCCCTCACATAAAGAATCAGATGGATGAATGAGAGAATCAATTATTTCCTGGGTTAATATCTCTGTCAGAGGGGTAAAGATTAGACCTCTCTCTCGTAACTCTTCAGAGGGGAGAGAAAATAACGTACAAAATGCTGGATTGACCTCCTTTATCACCCCATCCCTGTCTACTACCAGTATTCCTTCCGCAAGTACAGACAGAATATCTGAACTGTGAATCCGGATTGCAGCCCTATAAACCTTTGCCGGACCAAGTGCACGCCGCTCTGCTTTTCCTGCATGATATAAGGATTCCAGATATCTGGCAGCAGTGGTCCGGGAGATCTGAAGAAGCCGTGATACATCCTCAATAGTCAGACCTGACCGATGTTCCAGAAGGAGAGAATATATCTGTTCTTCGTGAATATTTATGGACAATTTGTATCCCTTTTTCAGGTAAATGGTATGCCCCGTACCAATATATGTGCTTCTACTCAGTTGTTATTCAGTTACTGATAATAGTTATCACAAGTAATAATATTTAAATATAGATAACCCCTATAACTGCATAACTCAGAAGTTATCCCATATTGGATTTATCAATGCATATTACCTGAGTTATCTAACGGTCTTCTTTTAACACTACAGGAGAGTTATCACGCAGGCCATACGGAGGTGAAACATGATCTATATTACAGACATAACACAAATTCCCTATTTCCAGTCGTTAGAAAAAAGAGAGCAGACACAATTACTTCACGTTACCTCCCGATACCCATTCCGTGCATCAAAACACTATCTCTCATTGATTAACTGGGATAATCCAACTGACCCCTTAAAGCGGATCATCTTTCCAAACACCGGTGAATGCAATTCATATGGCAGCCAGGATCCTTCCCGGGAAGAACAATATACCGTTCTGCCCGGATTGCAGCATAAATACCCACAAACTGCCTTGTTACTTTTGTCTGATGTGTGCGGGGGCATCTGCAGATTCTGTTTTAGAAAACGCCTCTTTATGGACTCTCCCCGTCAGACAGTCAGGGATTATTCAGATGCACTCAACTACGTAAGAGAGCATCATGAGATCTCAAATATTCTCTTATCAGGTGGAGATCCCTTGATCCTTTCCACATCCCGCCTCAAGAAAATCATTCATGAGATCCGCGAGATAGAACACGTTCGCATCATCAGAATCGGAACCAAGATGCTTGCATACAATCCATATCGTGTTACTGATGACCAGGAATTATGTGATCTTATCGCCGCAGCATCAACTGCAGAGAAGAAGATCTACATCATGGCCCACTTCAATCATCCTAGAGAGATATCACCCCAGTCTATTGCCGCAATTCATCTGCTTCAGCGGGCGGGAGCAGTAGTAGTTAATCAGACACCAGTTATCCAAGGTGTGAATACCGATCCTGCGGTCATGGCTGATCTCTTTCGGAAACTCTCTTTTATCGGAGTATCTCCCTACTACGTCTTCCAATGCCGACCAACCGTAGGAAACGAAGTGTTCACTGTTCCGGTGGAACAGTCATACCAGATCATGCAATCCGCCTTTGAGCGATGTTCCGGTCTTGCAAAACGGGCACGATTCATCATATCTCACAGTACCGGCAAGATTGAGGTGGTTGGACAGAACAGGCACAATGTTTTTTTGCGGTACCATCAGGCAGCTGACTCCCGTGATTACCAAAAGTTTATGATTTCCCAATCAAATCCGGAAGCCCGGTGGTTTGATGACTATCTGCCGCTCATCCGTATCGACAGTCCCATTCATGAACTGCTGTATGATAATGAATCAGGCATACCGAGCAGGACCGCAACACTATAAATATTTCCATGAAACTGACCTTATCTTTTCAGAAACTCTCTTTTTCAGGCAATATTCAAAAAACGTGACCAATACCGGATTCACCCTATCTCATACCAGAGGATATTACAATGACCGTACAATCAATGACACACACGCAACCGGAATCTCCCTCTTCAGATTTATCCAGATGGAAAGACTGGAAATGGCAGGTTCAACATAGTATTACCGATATCTCATCTCTCGAATGTATGCTTGAGATCTCCTTTACAAAAGAAGAAAAGGATGAGATACAGAGAACAATCGATATTTTCCCAATGTCTATCACCCCTTATTATCTCTCGCTCATTGATACCAGTGATCATTTGCATGATCCCATCTATAAACAGGCTGTTCCGTCTGCAGGAGAACTTGTCATTGAAGATTATGATCTCCACGATCCCCTCAGCGAAGATATTGACAGCCCGTGCCCTCTTATCACGCACCGATATCCTGACAGGATTCTCTTTCTTATCAGCAATACCTGTTCTATGTACTGCCGTCACTGTACAAGGAAAAGAAAAGTGGGACAAGTACAATCGAAACCTGACAGGAATGAGCTCGAACAGGCATTTGATTATATAGAAAACCACCCGGAGATTCGTGATGTCCTTTTATCGGGAGGGGATCCCCTGATGCTTTCAGATAACCAACTGGATTTCATCCTGCACCGGCTGTGCCTGATACCACATGTAGAGGTTATCCGGATTGGAACGAGGATTCCGGTGGTACTTCCCTACCGCGTGACTGATGACCTTATTTCGGTTCTGAAAAAATATCATCCGATCTGGCTGAACACTCATTTTAATCATCCACACGAATTTACCGAAGCATCCTGTGAAGCACTTGGGAAACTGGCAGATGCAGGTATTCCCCTTGGTAACCAGTCAGTTCTCCTTGCGGGAGTAAATGACTGTCCAAATATCATGAGAAAACTCGTTCATGAACTGGTAAAAAACCGGGTGCGGCCATACTATCTTTTCCAGTGCGATCTTGCAGAAGGTCTGGCCCATTTCAGGACACCGGTCGGGAAAGGGATAGAAATTATTGAAAGTCTGATTGGACATACATCAGGACTTGCCGTTCCCACCTATGTCATCGATGCCCCCGGAGGAGGAGGGAAGATCCCGATAATGCCAAACTATCTCGTATCCTGGTCATCTCATAAGATTGTTCTTCGCAATTACGAGGGTATGTTCTCAACCTACCAGGAACCTGACCATTATCAGGAGATAAACTGCGATCTGGTATGTGAAAACTGTTCTCTCCAGCATTCAGGGGATAATGAATATGCAATAAAGAGAGCTCACGGCATAGAAGCCCTGTTGTCTGATTATCAGAGTGAGATTACCATAGTTCCAGCTGATTCAGAACGGATTGCCAGGAGAGAGGATGAAGAGTGATGAGATACTGCAGATCGGAAACAGCCTTCTTCAGCATGGATACTACAATAACAGGATTTATCTGATGAAGATTGACCCAGACGATACTGACTCGGTTATTACACAGATTGTCTCGTTACAGAATAAATTTCATTATAAAAAGATCATACTGAAAATTCCCCGGTTTTTAGAGAAATTTTTCAGGACCCCTGACTCGATAACTGAAGCGGTCATCCCCGATTATTATCAGGGAACTGATGATGCTCTATTTTTATCACGTTTTTGTGATCTCAAACGATTAAACAAAAACGAACGTGATCAGATTCAAAAAAATATTTTCTCTCTCCAGAAAAAAACGAATTCCCCACCGGATGACAGGAAATCAGAGAAAATTGTGATTCGGGAGGGAGATTATTCTGATATCCCGGAGATATGTGCCCTGTATCAGAGAGAGTTTAAAACATATCCGTTTCCCATCCACGAACCATCGTATCTCCAAAAGATAATGGATGATGGAACTCGAATCTTTATTGGATCCTCTGATTCAGGAATCGTTGCAGCGGGATCGTGTGAGACTGATTCGTATTCATCATCTGTTGAGATGAGTGACTTAGCGATATATCCTCAATTTCGGGGATGTGGAATCTCAAAACAACTCCTCTTTTACATGGAGCAGTGTATGAAAAAAGTGAAGATACAAACGGCATATACCATCTGCCGTAGTAAACCCATACCGGTAAACAGACTATTCTCTGGTGCCGGGTACAGGTTTGGAGGGACACTCATTAAAAATACAAATATTTGCGGAAATTTTGAAAGCATGAATGTCTGGTATAAACCGCTGTCATAATTCGTGCATGATCTCTATCCTACAGAAAGAAATTATCCATTACGAGATCTTCTAACCATTCTTACTCTGTTACTCCAGGTATCTCAATACTATCCTTTCTAAAAAGCCAGTTCCGGTATATAATGGGCGTGATTAACGTGGTAAGCAGGGCCATAAGAACCAGGGTAACATACACGCTCTGATCAATGACTCCCGCTTCCAGTCCAATCAGGGCCACAATCATCGCTACCTCCCCCCGTGGGGCCATACCAAATCCGACGACGAGAGAGTCATGAACCGGCATCCTGCAGATCCAGGCAGGCACACCACATCCGATGATCTTGGTAATCATCGCTACAAGGGTGAGAACAACCACAAAAATGGCAATCTCATTCGTTAACGCATGGAAATCGGCGATGATTCCTAACGATACAAAGAAGATTGATGCAAAGATTATCTGGAGATATTCAGCTCCTTCTTTTAAGTTTTTGCTCTGTTTCAAGATTACCCCGGAAAAGGAGACCCCGGCAATGAAAGCACCAACGATCGCAGAAAGGCCTACCATCTCTGCAACCATGGCATAAAAAAAAGCCATCATCATCGCAAAAATAAACGTGAATTCAGGGTATTTCCCGGCAAATGAGGTTTTGTCTACCCCCTCTATCAGCCTGCTTATGAGAAGGAGACCGACTGCTGCTCCAATACCGATAAAGAGGAGTGCCTTTACGACAAGAACCACAATTCCAAAGATTGAGACTGATCCGGTAATGATATCGATACTCAGTGCAAGTGCGAGAAGACTTAAGATATCATCAATAACTGCGGCACCGATGATTGCCTTTGCTGCATCGGTTTGAAGCTGGTTATACTCTCTCAGGACATTAGCGGTAATCGCAATGCTTGTTGCGGTAAGAGCTGTTCCGATAAAGATGGATCCGGGGACTGAGAACCCAAACAGTACCGAGATACCATATCCGCCAATCCAGGGTAGGATAACACCAACGAGTCCGATAACTCCATTTCGCGGAACGAGAATGTCCTGCAGTTTAAACTCAAGACCGATCACAAAGAGAAGAACAACGGCACCAAGACGGGCAAGACTGCTGATAAATTCAGTATAAGAGATGAGATGAAGCACACTGGGACCAACCACTATCCCGACAAGGATAAGACCAACAACTGCAGACTGGTTGATTCGTGACGCTATCAGATACCCGGCAAGGGCTACAAAAAGCAGCAGACTCATCTGGAATTCCGGTGACGAGAGTAATTCTTCCATTCCTTAATCTTCCATTAGTAAACCGTACCCAATCGCTCCTGACAGGATACGTGCAGGTTACCGAAAAAACGGTTCCTCCGGGTCATAATTATGATGCGTATCAGACCCGCGGTACCATTCTCTTCTGTATCCTTTACCTACCGTGCCTGATGAATCTTTATCTTTATGATATTCTTCGATGAAAAGGGTACGGTGCATCTCATGCCCAGATAAACCAGATAAAAATCACAGAAATAATACCTATAATACCGGCTGCAAGGATAATACGGCAAGATATCTGGTGCCTGCTCCGATGCGTATATGCCTGCTGCATTGCATCGGCAAAGGTCTCAACAATACCAGTCACGTCTGATACTGCCCACGCATTCCGGGATGTTATCGTCTGGAAATGATGGGATATCCGGTTACGGTAATCGATAAGAGCAATCATCCCCTCCCGTGTCCGGTCATCGATAAGATCATGGTCATGCAGCCTCTTTATCATCGCCTTGTACCGGACCGGGCCATCAGGATCGGTATATCCATAGATATCAAGGATAAAAAAACCGAGATCCAGTGCCCTGTTTATCAGTGCAAAGGTTACCATGCACTCTGCATACCAGTCACGGCGGTCTTTTTTCTTCCCTTTTCGTGACGGAATGGCATGGATCTGGTGTGCATCAGAAAGATACCTGCTTATGTCAAGAACAATCTCTTCTCGTGATCTGCCTTCCATACCCGGTACTATCATTATCGTTTCCCACCTGGACCGGAGAGAAAACCCGGCATTATCATCCTTACCAGCTCACCTGATATCCCTGTGCAGAAAGGAGAGATCTGACAGTATCCCTCCACTTTGTATCGTTGCTGATTGCAAGGGGTCGTATCATCTCATCCCATAGATCGCGTAATGTGGGATCAGATGTAATCAGAGCCCTGCCACCTTTCACCCGCCCTGCCCATTCACCGTCAGGATATGTAATGAGAATCTCGTAGCAGGCATACTGTTGACAGAGAAGTGGTCTGGTTGCATGAACAATACAGCGTACCCGGCCGCTTGCAGGATCCCGCCTGAGAAATGTACATGCCTCCGGTTCTTCTTCCTGAAGGGTGGTATCAGAAAGGAGATGCAATTTGTCAGTATCAATCCGTACGAGATCGGTCGTTCCGGTAACCTCGTGGTATAACTGGTACGTGCCTTCATGGGAATCAGAGATGACCGTCAGATACGGCCCGAGAGAGAGACAACAGATACCGCACTGCCGGCATTCAAATCCCATATATACCGTTTGGAGCAGAATATTATCTTCTTTTCCGAGATATGAGACAATACCCGAAACGGGACGTGACAGGCTTACCCGACCCGGCAAATCGGATTCATCATGATTCGTTGGGTTTAAAGACCTCGTGAGTCAGCGTTGCGGCATCATCAAGCCACCTCATCCGCTCTGCAGGAGTACTCGTGATTACAACCCGGAATATGAGGCGATAAAATTCAGATACTCCACATAGCCCGAATATGCAATCCTTCCAGATGCGATGCAGCGGATCACCGAATACCATCTCCTCACGCATTTGTGGCGTGTTTGCCGTGTTGATAACAATCGCAGCCTGTGCTTTTAGCAGACCGACAGGGATGCCTTCCCCTGCATCCCCCTCGATAAACCGGTACGCAACATTCGGCCGGAACACCCGATCGATATACCCTTTTACTATTGCAGGAGGCATTCCCCACCAGTTCGGGTGAACAACTACAATCCCGTCTGCTGTAGTAAGATCATCACAGTACCGGCTGATCTGCGGATCTAAGGCAGCATCGCGGGGCATCTCATCCCCAGGTAATACCGGTGGGAAATCATTTTGGTACAGGTCATGGAACGTCACCGTGTGCTGGTCAGTCTCGAGCTGATAGCAGACCCGCTCTGCAATCGCACGGTTAAAACTCACAGGATCCGGATGTGCAAGGATAACAAGGATATTCATGGCACCGGGTCGTGTGATCTCTGTTCAGATCCCGGTTCATCTTCATTCTCATCAAACACTGTTTTTGCCGCATACATGGCGTTTATTGCAGCAGGAAACCCTGCATACACTGACATCTGGATAATAATCTCGATGATCTCGTCCCGTGATAACCCCGCATTCAGACCAGCCCTGATATGTGCCGATAACTGGGGAGAGGCGTATCCAAGCACGGTAAGAGCAGATATGGTTGCTATCTCACGGGATCGAAGATCAAGCCCGCTTCGGGTGTAGATATCACCAAAAGGATATGTTACAAGCATATCAGCAAAATCAGGAGATATTTCAGATAATCGCCTATACACCTCATCCCCTGCCTCTTTCTGTATCGTGCGCAGGGCATGCATCCCACGGATAAACCGATCCTGGTTCATACAACCATATTGGATATGTACCTATAATTACCCGTAGGAAAGAAAATAACCAGAAAAACGCTCTTCCCCATAATAATCGCAGACATATCGCAGCCCGCGGTTTAAACCTGAGTGGAAACGTAACAGAGCACACCATTCATGCAGATGCACAGAAATGTCCTATATCTCATGAAAAAAACTGATACGTTCAATTGCCCGCACATCAATCAAAGTCAGGGAGATGCCGCGTATCTGATCAGAAAAGATCACCTCTCCTGCAGATCACCAGATCCCGGCCGGGAGAGGGTTCGGGAAAATTCTGATAGTGTCGTTTGCCGTTCACGCAACACATCAGGGAGGATCGTTCCTTCTCCGATAAATTTCATCATGGGAAGAGTAAAAGTTTCAGAGAGGTGAGTTACCAGTTCAGAGATGCTTTCACATACAAGACCCGGTTCACGCATTGCCTGCCGTACATTCTCCCGCACGTTAAATACCCCCATCGGGATATACCCTGATGTTGCCTCTCTCAGAACAATAACACCTGCCTGACGTTGTTCACGGGCCAGTGCCTCAAGAACTGCCATTTTACAGGAGTAATAACAGCCACCTACGGAAGAGTACGTTGATTTTGACATATGTCCCTCGTAATCAGAAAAAACGAGTTCTTCATTTCCAAGGACACGAACAAAGGCTTCGGTCCATTCGTACTGCCAGCCGGTAGGCATGAGAATAACTGCGTACCGGTTATGCAGGCTGCTGTACTCATGAACCCGCCAGGTATCAAGTACCGGGTATTTTTTTACCCTGGTCAGCAGGTTATTGGCAATGATACTGTCACAGGCAGTAATCGACCACCTGGTCGGGACAAGACACCGTTTTCTTTTTGTCCCCATTACACCCACAGAAAACGCTTTCTCTACCGTAGAGAAGGGAAGACCGCTTTCATGCAGCATCATGACTGCCTCGGATGCACCCAGATCAGTATCATAATAGATCCGCTCCAGATCCCGGTTCCAGCGGGGGGGCTCGAGAGTCAGGTGCTCGAGCGGGGCACTGGGACCGAACGGTGTATGTTCCTCGCTTAAGGAGATCCCGGTAGGGGCTGTTGTAAACTGTGCCTCGCTCTCGACAGAGGCATCAGCAAGAGCGATCTCCTGCAGTTGCTCAACAAAACGGGTTCCGATCGTATGTACGTGAACCGGGTGTATCCCCCGCACCAGTCCGAGTCGGTACCTGATGATCTCTTCCTGGCTCAGAGCATTGGGTATCCACGATTCCGGCCGGTCCATAACAGATGTATCACCGTGAACCGGTGCGATCATCGGCCCTGCAAAGACCTTTGGATAATTTGCCCTCCCGACAAAGACCGAAGGGGGACTGCTTCCAGAGAGATCAGTACCGATAACCTCGGATCTCATCTGGCTGGTTGCTGCCGTGAGCCGGTTTAGATATTCCCCTTTACCTATCATCGCACCAGGACCCTATCCGGCACTGTGACAGATGGTATGTCATCATGATATCTCTTCTCCCCGGCGAACCTACGGAATTCATCATATCTCTTCCCTTTCGAGATGTATCATCAGGTATCCAGACAATCCTGTTTTTTTTCAGGATAGTAATCCAAGGGTTCAGGCAGTCTTTATCAGACATCGCGGTACATACCAACAGGGACGATAATCTCAAACCGTGCTCCTGACCCGGGTTTTCCCGTCTCTTTGATGGTAATGCCGGTAATCGCGAGGATCTCCCGGGTCAGGAATAGGCCCAGTCCTGAATTTTTGCCGTATCCTTCAAGAAATATCTTCTCTTTCTCTTCTTCATCCACACCAGTTCCATCATCACAAAACGTTATCACACCACAATTCTCCTTCTCCTGCCAGACACACATAATAGTACTGACTGTTTCTCCATGCCTGACCGCGTTATCAAGAAGATTAAAAAATACCCGTTCAACCAGTGGATCTGCATAGATCTGAACAGGGGGAATTTCACATACCGGTGTACAGGAAAGCCCCACAACGGTCTTGATACAGTCCTGCAGGACCGTTCTCAGATCGATCCACTCAGGGTCATGTACTCCCAGGTTCTGATACGTCCGGAAGAACTGAATCTGGTTTTTTATCAGATCGATGGTCTGTTCCATGGATCTGATAGTGGTGATGACCCGGGGTGAGAGAGATTCTTCCTGCATCATCAGACAGTATGCCTCTAGTGAAGAGACTTTATTTGAGATATCATGCCGGGTAATCCGGTTTAAAAGATGAATTTTCCGGTTCGCCTGTCGTAATGCCTCCTCCAGATGTTTTCGCCTGGTGATATCTGTGATAAAAAGGAGCACATGCGGTTCTTTATCGTACAGGATAACGGTATTTTTTACCAGAAGATGGAGAATTGAACCGGATTTGGTTACGAAATCAACCTCGTACTCATGAATGGGATTCCCGGATTCTCTGGATTTCATCGCCTCCATCGCGACTTTCTGGGAAGATTCGGTGAGATACATACTGACATGATTACCTACAATCTCCTCACGTTCATAGCCTGATGCCCGAAGACCGGCATCATTGACAAAGGTTACGATTCCCTGCGAATGCACGATGATAGGTTCAGGAGCTTCCCGGACAATCGTTGCATACCGCTCCCTTAACAGTTCCAACTCTTCTTCAGCGCGTTTTTTTGCGGCAATATCACGAAAAGAGACAAGATCTGCAGGTTTCCCCTGAACCTGTATCTGTGTCCCGATAGCTTCAATCCATTCCAAAGGAGAGTTTTTGTTTCTGAACCGGTACTCGGCAACACTCAGGCTGTCACCATGAATAACCCGGATGAGATCTTCTTTGGCCTTTCTTTGGGACTCTTCATCGAGAAAGGAGAAGATATTGAGATCACAGCAGTCTGTCCCCGGAGAAAGACCCCCAACCATCAGGGCAGCGGCGTTTGCATACAGTACGGCACCGGTGTCAGATACAATAACAACACCATCAAGCATGGAGTCGAGCACTATAGTCAGCAGATCCCGGGAAGAGTCTGTCTCAATACCGGATATGGCCGGTGTTTCCTGCTTACGGGCGATTACAAGGACAGCATACCCGTCCGGCAGATCCTGTACCTGGTAGTTTATGTCACAGGAAAGATACCTGCCATCTTTGGTCTGTATCCCGGTACCGGCCTGGTACCAGGTTTTTGCAGACCCGGGTGAAATACTGCACGCAGAGATGAGCCATTCCCGGTTTACGGGATCAAGGAGAGAAAGAAGATCCCGACCGACAAGTTCTTCTGACAAAAATCCGAGAATCCTCAAACTTGAATGGTTTGCGTAGAGAATGGTTCCATTCCTATCCAGAAAAAAAATGATATCTGATAGGTGATCAGCAAACGAAGTTATATCTGAAGACAAAATCATCGGTTCTATCCGGTTATTCGTGATGAGGAACGCAAGGAATTATTCTGATGCCTTTTTTCTGTGTGAATTTTATCACCCGAAAAAACGTGCCCCAGCGGTTTTTCAATGTGACAAAAACCCCGTACATCAGTGCATCTCTCGTCCAGGAAGTATTGTTCCCGTTCTTTATACGATAACGGTTTATTAAGTCTTTCTGATTTCGCACCGCATACAACCCTTATATGCGTCACGTTATAGCATAGCGTGCCAGAAATCAGGCAGAAGCGGTGCTGGGATGTCAGGCGTTCCCACGGACTGATCCAGACAGCATATACAAAAACCGGCCAGACACAGTGCTCTAAGAGTAGGAAACCAGGGAAAAGAAAGGGATATCAGAGTCCTTATCCTGCGATCAGGCCTGCTTTTTTCGATAGATATTAAGACCAATCTTTATATCTTCATTATCAGGAATCGAGATATTTCCTTCTGTTGTAGCGATCGTGAATGATTTTCCAGATTTTGACTCTCCAAACTCCTTTGAAAGATCTACTTTTATGGTCAGGGTTTTCCCTTCAACAACCATCTCAATATTCTTCATGAAATACTGTTGACAGTCAAACACCATAATAACGACGGAACCCCGGGATGTATCAACCCCGGATACCATGCCAAAGAAGTGAGGAAACCGGATATAATCGACCGAAAACGTGACCCATATTGCGAATGAGCGCATCAGCCCTGATATCGAGGCCCATTTCTCTATTTCCTTCTCTATTTCCTGCATCCCGGCAACCAATCCTGAAAGTGAATGAGACCGGACCGGTTGCCTGATCACCGAAATCCTGCGAGATTTTCGGGTGCAGATAATCTTCCCATTACTTTCACCCTGTTTACCGTACCCTTACATACCTGCTGCCGGGATCATGGTATGCTATGTCTGTTCCCATCACCCCCGGCTTCACCCTCTCAGAGGGGACCTTTTCACTTTTCATCGCTTCAGGGGACCACCTGCACAGGGCGCTCTCCGGGATCCTGCGCAGACAGCGGGGCCGGACATTGTACGTATGCGGTAATTATCCCATGCTCCTCACCCGGTTACAGGAGTATGCTGCCTCCTTTGAGGTAAGACGGGCACTGACCGCCTACCAGGTACTGACGATCCTTGATGAGGCACACCACTCCCTGCTGTTGTTTGAGCATGATCCGACACTGTACGATGACATAACAGACCTGCCTTGTATCATCGGACAGAAATGCCGGGAGTACGCTGCCACAACCGGAACCGTTCTTCTTTTTGCATCACAACTGGACCGGTCCCTGAATCTCTTTGAGCCTTCTGCCCACCGGGTTGCCGTGTACCAGGGAGAAGGAATCCCCCGGGCAAAACCGGTAAAAAAGAGAGAGGCCCGGCAGAAGACGCTGGAGGGATTCTGGTGAGACCAGAGCCCTTTGTATTAGATATCTCCCGGAGTCGTGACGGAGTTCTTCTCTGGATATCTGAGAACGGGAGACTGAAACAGGAAGCACACACAATGGTGCCTTCTTTTTTGGTTTCTTTCCCTGACGAACACCAGCATTACCAGTTAATAGAAGGACTTGAGAGCACGTATGAGACGGTACCATGCACGATACTAACAATGTACGGAGAAGAGAAAGGATACCGTATCCATGCAGACCGGGATGTGGCTTTAAAGATCGAGATGCAGACCAGGTACCAGGCACGGCTCTACAATGTTGATGTACGAACAGAACAACGGTTTTGTGCAACTTCCGGCGTCGTTGTGGGAGGGTGGAAGGGGGAGAGACGCGTTGGAGCGGAACTGGAGGTTCCTTTAGAGGCCATGGAGATAACCTGCACCGGAGATCCGTACCGGACAGAGGAACCAGGGAAGGTTCTGCTCAGATGGCACGGAAAAACCTCCCGGTGTGACGGACCGGTCAGGCAGGTTCTGGATGAGATGATGGATAGTATCGGGTACATGGATCCTGATATTATCCTCTTTCCCGGGTACGATGCCTGGTCAGATCTCTTCTGCCGCCTGACAAAAATGTGGAATATCCCAAACACACTCAGCCGAACTGGACACTTCTCGTCCCTGCAGTCGAGGTCGTACTTCAGTTATGGCAGGATGGAACACCGGACCGGTGCCCGGATACCGGAAGGCAGGACAATCATCGATACCAGGCAGAGTTTCATGTACCGGCACGGCGATCTCAGAGGAATCTTTCTTGCATCCCGCCTTACCGGTCTCTCCCCAAACCTCACGTCCCGACTGACACCGGGAACACTGGTGTCAGGATACGAGGTGTACGAAGCACTTCTGCGTGGAATTGCCGTACCATTCCGGAAATCAGATGCCGAAGCATATCGGAGTCTGCCTGACATGCGTCTTTTGTACCGTGGGGGGTACATGCTAAAGCCGGTACCTGGGATATATGCCGATGTAACACAGATCGACTTTACCTCTTTTTATCCCTCCATCATCGTTAGGTATAATCTCTCGCCTGAAACCCTCGCAGATCCGGAGCGGGAAGGGTTCCTTCCTGCAGTGTTACGACCGCTTCTTGATCTCAGGCAGGAGACGAAACAGAGAAAAAAACAGGATCCCCGGTACAGCGGGATGGACGGGATCCTGAAATGGATGCTGGTTACCTGTTTTGGATACACCGGCTATAAAAATGCACGATTTGGACGCATAGAAGTGCATGAACAGATAACCAGGAATGCGACCGATATTTTAAAAAATTGTATTGCGACGGTTGAAGAAAACAAAGGGAAGGTCATCCATGCCATCATTGACTGCCTCTTTGTGACCGGTATGGATGATACACAGGTACAGACTGTCCTTGAGACGATAACCGGGTTTCATACCGAGTCTGAACACTATGACTGGGTCGCTATTCTCCCGCAGGCTGACGGGAGTGGATCCTATGGTTCCTATTATGGCCGGCTGACCTCAGGAGAGATAAAAATGCGGGGTATCGCTGCAAGGAGAACAGATATGCCACCCTATGTCAGGCGGATGCAGCAGGAGATGCTGGACTGCCTCGCAACTGTTCCCGGTATCGACGACATCTCGTGCGCAAAGCCCGGAATCGATTCACTGTACCGGCAGTACTTTGATGGTATTTTAGATGCCGATCTTTCAGACCTCGTAATAACGCGGCGAATCGGACGGGAACGATACGCGAAACGATGCATTGCACAGGCTGTTCTTGACCGGTACCGCGAGGACGGGATCACGATCAGACCAGGGATGAATGCATCCTACCTGGTCAGGGATGAAAAACACCACGAGATAGATCCATCCTGGGATTTGACCTCGATTGATGCTGCCTATTACCGCCGGCTCATTGACCGGGCATACGGGGAGGTAACGTATGCACTTGACGAAAGTAAACGATACACGCTATCCCTGCACCCGTAATCCGGATCGCCATACGATTATCGTATGATTCTGTTCAAAAATACTGTACAGATTTTTTCAAAATCCTATCGCGACTTCACTATCCCCACTACCGACCGGTCCTTTGTCTTTTACGGCAACCATGAGCACAATCCCGATAATCTCAAGCACCATACAGAACAGGAACGCTGCATCAAATGCTCCGGCCAGGTCTGCAGAGGGGAGGGTATGGGCAGAGATCATGGCAAGTTTCGGTCCTGCTGCAGCGGTTGCAACGAGCATCACAAAGGCGACACCGAGCGATGACCCGAGATTGGTCATCATTTTGATGAGTCCTGAAGACATGCCACGTTCAGATTGCGGAGATTCACCCATGATCGCACTGTTGAGTGGAGAGAATGCAATACCGGTACCGGCACCCAGAAGGAAGAGATAGATGCCGACATGGCCGATGCTCGAGTGAACAGAGAGCGTTGAGAGGAGGGCAAGGGCAAGGGAACATATGATAAAACCGGTAATAATGGGCTTTTTCGTCCCGATAACATCAGATATCTTTCCGGCAATCGGTGCTGTCACGATCATGCCGACTGGGAGGGCTAACAGGATCATCCCGGCATTATCAGTTGGGATGTGCTGTACCAGTTCAAGATAAAACGGCATGATAACCATGACTCCTGCCATTGCCATCTGAATAAGCATTACATTCAGGTTTGAGATGGCATATGCCCGGTTCCTGAAGAGATCCAACACGATAAGAGGCGTTTTTGATCTCCGTTCCTGCAGGTAAAAGAGGAGCCAGAATATCACCGATACCATAAGTACTCCCATTCCGATACCTGCATTAATACTCTGGATTGTTGTCAGACCAAATATGAGAGTGGCTAATGCGACTGCGACCAGGAAAACTCCGGTTAGGTCCAGTCGTGCCGAGGGGGCTACCGGATCATGCCTGGGTATAACCTTTATTCCAAGCAGGATCGCACAAATACCGACCGGGAGATTGACAAAAAAGATATATTGCCAGCTGAGAACACTCGTGAGAAAACCTCCGAAAACCGGCCCCAGTGCAGCTCCCAGCATGGTAAACATGGCGATAATTCCCAGCGCCGACCCCCGCTGGGACGCAGGGAGGTATGCAGTAACCATGACTGCTCCAAGAGCTGCGATACTCGCACCCCCTACTGCCTGAATAATCCGGGATCCAATCAGACTATCAAGGGTGGGAGAAAACCCACAAAGTGCCGAACCTAAGGTAAAGAGAGCAAATCCGCCAAGAAAAATCGTCCGATATCCCTTCATGTCTCCCAGACGCGACGCCGCAAGGAGGAGACTGACAAGAACAATGAGATACGCGTTTAATACCCAGGAGACCGCAACCGTTGAGACAAAAAAGACCTTTGCAATCGTGGGAAGGGCAATGTTTACGATTGTGGCATCAAGGCCGGCCATAAAAGAACCAAGGGCAACAACTAACACGATTAGGAGATCGTGAGAGGACATGGGTTTTGATCCTGAGGTTTCGTTCATACTATCAGACCTGATTAAAAAAGGAAGGCGGTATATCCTATATATGTATTATGATGTGAAAACAGGAACCGGATTACCTGCAGAAAGAACAGATATCATGAATTGAGCGCAGACTGCCTGCCACTCATCCAAAAAGAGAAGAGAAATCGTGTTACAATCAGGCGACAATCCGTGAGTAGGTATCTACCATGTTTCGTGCGATTGGTTCCCACTGGAACATGCGGTCTACCTTTGTCCTGCCCCGTCTTCCAAGAACATCTGCAGCATCAGGTTCATGTATCAGGTTCTCTATACCCCAGGTAAGGGACTGGGTGGCAGGTTCGACTTTAATGCCATTGATGAAGGGATCAATGTTCTCAGAAAGACCACCGACGTCTGATGCCACAACCGCTTTTTCTGCACTCCATGCTTCAAGCAGAACCAGTCCGAATGGCTCATTCCGGCTCGGGATAACGACAAAGTTACATGCATTCAAAAGACGAACGTACTCTGAATCAGGAATATACCCGATAAAGTTTACCGGAAGACCGTAGGCCTTCTCTTCGAGGTAATGCCGCATTCCCCCGTCCCCGGCAACGATAACCCGGGCATCCCAGTGCTCCTTACAAACATTCCTGACTGCATCAATAAAAAGGTCAGGACCTTTCTGGTATGCAAGTCTCCCGACAAAGAGGATGAGCGGGGCATAGGGATGTATACCATAGGATTTCTTTACTTCGCCGGGATCGATGTTGGCACGGTACTGACGGGGAACAACCCCGTTGGCTACGACATCACATTTCCAGTCAGGAACATTGTAGAGATGCATAATCTCGTTTTTTAAGGTAGCAGAGACCGTCGTCACCCGCTTTGCGATAAGTCCACCGTACCATTCCCTTCCCGAGATATCCCGGTACTCCTGCCAGTCACCATGTTGGTTGCCGTTCCTTCCAAACTCGGTCGAGTGATAGGTGAGGACGGTGTTCCTTTCCTGCAGATGATGGAGTGCCTGGATAACATGCCAGTCATGGAAATGGAGAAAATCAAATGCTCCTTCTGCATCATACCGGTGGAACTGTTCTTTCATCGCATAGGACATATCATCACAGTACTCTACCGTCGAGTTGCCGTGAGGCTGGCAGTAGTGGTATGATACGTTATTGATGGTCTGGTCAGGGATAAACCCACGGGTAAAGAAATGGACTTCATGTTTCTTTGCGATGTTCTCTGCAAGGTTTGTGGCTGCACTTGCAAGTCCTCCCACCCGTTCTGCATAGAGTGATTCCCAGCAGAAAAATGCTATCTTAAGGGATTCCATAATACCTCCTTTCTTTCTCCAACAATGGTGATGATATCCTGACGGCACGAACCGGCCGCAATCTGTTCTGCAAGCTTTGGATCCTGAAGTTCTTCTGCGATCCAGGCTGAAAAGTCTCCGCGTTGTAAGTGGTACATGATTGAATCATTCGGTACAACCTGCAGGAGATCATAGAACTGGTCCAGGTTGTAGGCTGTGTATCCACAGTATCCGGTCGGACACTGGAAATGGAATGCTTCATCAGGGGAGACGGTCCGAAGAGCCTTTGCTGATTTCTGGTTTTTGATAAGTCTGATACTGCGTTTCTCATAGTCTGCCAGGATCTGCATATATGTCCTGAAAACCTCTTCCGGGCCGGGACTGCTCTGATGGCTGAAACCATCGTTGCCGTTTGGAAACCCTGATGCCATGGAAGAGAAATGATCACTGGTCTGGAGATACCTCCAGATTGATGGATGAATTGCATAGGTTTCTGCCTTCTGGATGGCAGAATATGCGGTATACTGCCGCTCGTTCCCGATCCAAGCCGACACATCCTTCTCGAGATCTGCCCAGGAGATCGTGCCGGCAACGTCAATCGTTCCTGCAGGAACGTGGTCTGTAAGAGCCTGGGAGGGAAGGAGGGTTGTGACTCCCCGTGCTGCCATCTCCCCAGGTAGGTGTTGCATGAACTCAAAAATGCCGGTTTCTTTGTCAAGATGTTCGCCAAACGTCTCGAGGTTAAAGAAGAGCGTTATCAGCTCCCCGGGTGAGTTTTTAAGCCACGCTGCATAGGTTTCTGCGGTAAGGGGATACTTATCCCAGGCTTGATCACCGAACCGAAATGCAATATCATCGGAAAGACAGGTATTTCTGAGAAGGACCGCGATCCCATTGCAGCGGTACAGATGATTGGGACTTCTCCATTCCAGAACATGGGCTGCACCTTCAGCCCATATCCCGGAAAAACCCATCTGCTGTGCAGCGGCTGCAATCTCATTATCAAACATAAGGCCGGTATTCTCAATGATTACAGGAGTGACACCGAAGATATCATGTACCACGTCCCGGTGCATGGTAACCTGCCTGATAAACTCTGATTTATCAGCGAATAATCCTGCAATGCTGTGATAATACGTCTGTGCCAGCAGTTCGGCATTAGGATGGCGTGCAATCTCCTGGAAGAGAGATACCTGATCTATGTTCCACTTCTCGAGTTGTTCAATCAGGGTGCCGGATAATGAGAGTGCACAATGAAATCCTTCATCCAGAAGAGTAAGCAGCATCTCTGATGCCGGCCGGTAGCACTGCTCACAAACCCGGGAGAGTATCTCGTGATTTTTGCTATCAAGGTACAGACTCTCGAGGTTGTTCTGTTTTACACCTGCTTTTTGTGAGAAAGACTGGTTTAGTCGATATGGCTGATGAACCTCAAATCCTATGCAGACATCTGGCATGTACTCGTTCCTTTGTCATTTGGTAATCTTTCCAGTTTTGCGTCTCAATCCCGGGATATCAAACCAGGGATTTTCGGCACACCGTTATCAAATCCAGACACGATACAGACCCTTGATAGAGGGTGCATACCACTCGTATGCACAGGTATGGTTTCGTTCCGGTCCTTGTAAACTACCTGAAGAGAGAGATCCCGTGTCCCTGTTGATATCTCTCGTTGTATGACCTGAAAATCCCCCTGCTCCGGCATGATTACTGGGGGGGGGGAAGAATGACGGGCTTAGATCGTATCAACAGGGACCCCGATGAAGACCCCATCTCATCTGGGGAGGTATTCGTATTGGAATATTATAGAGGTGTCTTGTATTATCACATAATGAGACAAATTTTGAAACATAAGGATGGACCCGAATGCCTGGAAAAAAATACCCTATTAACCGGTATGTGTTACTTTATTGAGGGTTATCTGTAATGTGCCATTCTCAAATCTCTTATCAGCAAAGGTAGCTGCTTCGGGAAGTAATATCTCGCTTTTATAGCTCCTGACGGTATTTGTTGCAGAGATAATGAGATGGTTGTGTTCAAGATCAATTCGTATCTTCTCTTCGCTAACATCCGGTATCAGAGCGGTGATATGGTATTTTGTATCGTTATCCCATAAGGATGTTTCCAGTTCAATGAACTCACTCCCGGAGCCGGATAGGAGGTCTCGTGGTTTCATAAAATCCTTTGGTATGAATTCTGGCATGATACGATGATCCGTTGCGTTCTTGAGATCGGGTCTGTACGCATTGAGAAATTTAATCTGGCCAGGTATCCAGAATAGCACAACAGGGCAATATCATCGTGGAAAGAGATACTTTCTCTCTTTTGCGCATGATCATTCTATCTCAGGATACGGGTCTGACTCGTTTCAGAGGAACTTCGTTTTGAAGACAAAAAGAGGTTTATGATCTCGTCAGATTTTGTTTCACGTTTTGAAACGTAAACTCGTGTTCGGGGTTTTAAAGACCCTACCGGGATAGTGGTTTGATACCGATATGAGAGAAAAACTTCCATGTGAGCAGAGAGAGGAATAACAGGAAGAAGCAGACGAAAGAAGTGTTTATAAGAGATCCTTCTTCTCTTCTGCGCTCGGGGCACCATCCAGGACATGCTGAAAGATAAAACGGAATTCATCGAGTTTCTTCCTGATGTAGATCTTCCCTTCCTCGGTTGGCGAGTACCGTTTTGATTTTCCGCTCACCTTCATGGTCAGATATCCATCCTGTTCAAGCTGGTATAAAAGGGTGTAGATTCGTGCCTGTGGAACAAGCACCCGGTACCGATTGTGAATCTCATGCACGATATCATATCCGGAAAGAGGACGGATCAGGAGAGAGAGAACAACAGGTTCAAGCGATTTCTTGACGACCTCATCAAGCGTCTCCTGGGGAACGACAAAAACAGAGCGGGATGAGATTGAATGATGTGCAAAGGAAAGAGCAGTATCTGCTCCTACTGACACGATGACCCGCGGGATTTTGTCTGCTAACACCTGCACCAGATGATGTTCATGTGCTGTGGCCTGCAATGCAATAATACCAGAAATAGGAGGTGTTTTCGCATGATACGAGATTATTTTCTCAGTAATTGTGATACAATCCTGCTCACTGGCAGGTGCAGGAATATCCACAAGCACCTGTATGGGAAGGGGAGATGGTGTCTCTTTGCCGGCATCCAGGTATTGTTCCAAAAAAGAGAGAGATTCAGCCAGTGAATCATCTTTTACCCGTAACGAAATGATTTTTTTATCTCTCTTCTCCGGGAAAAATTGGGAAAGGATTCGTGAATGTGCATATACAAAGAGGGTGGTTATACCCTTTTGCAGAGCTTCCTGTATGGCAAAGGTAAAAACCATCTCTTTGACCGACTCGTCAGAGTATACAAGAAGGATTACGTCAGAGCAGATATCGCTGATGAGAATCGTTTTTAAGCCGGATATATCATCAGAACCGGTTTTAAATTCTGCACTCCCGGTTCCTTCCTGCACCTGATGAGAAAGGTGTGTTGTTGTCTTACCCCTTTTTTCTGAGTCTTCAGTTTTTTTACGGAAAATGGCTATTTCTATCGCTGCTTTTATCTCGAGTTCATTAAAGGGCTTTACGATATAACCGTATGGTTGTACCTGTTTTGCCTTTGTGATAATGAGATCATCTGCATATGATGTAACAAAAATGACAGGAATATGCAGATCAGTGATAATTTTTTCAGCAGCCTCTATCCCGTTCATCTTTCCCGGCATCACGATATCCATAAGAACGAGGTCAGGGTGTAACTGTTGTGCCTTCCTGACTGCATCTTCACCTGATGCTGCCATCCCGACAACGGCATATCCAAGCGTACTCAGCCGTTCCTCAAGCTGCATGGTGATGATGGCTTCATCATCAACCACCAGGATCGTTGTTATCGGATCATTCATCCTGCCACACTTCCTTTTTTACCGGGAAGGAGATGAAAACTTCGGTGCCCTCTTTTCGTCTCAGTTTTAGCGTTCCTTGTAACTGCTGCTGTACAAGATTCCTGACCAGTTTTAAGCCAAGGCTGCTCGCCGCAGTAATATCGAAATCTTCGCGTATGCCATTTCCATCATCAGTAACGGTAATGAACACCGTACCCTCGTTCTCGTGAAGCAGGATAGTAATGATTCCATGATTTCTGTCTACAAAAGCATGCTTATAAGCATTTGAAAGGATCTCGTTGAGAACAAGGGCACACGGAATAGCCTGATCCACAGAGAGATAGAATTCATCTGATTCCAGAGAACAGAGGACTTGGCAATCCTTTCTCCCATATATCATCGATATCGCGGATATCTGATCCTCTACCTGTTTTCTCATGTCAATCCGGTCAAACTGCGTATTCTCGTAAAGCCTGGTATGAATCTGAGACATCGTTTTTATCTTCATCATGACATCAGTCAGGATAGAACCGGTACCCGGATCTGCAGTTCTCATCCTGGTCATGTCAAGAAGACTCGAGATAAGTTGAAGATTATTCTTAACGCGATGATGAATCTCTCTCAGCAGCACCTCTTTCTCGTGTAATGAGGCGATAATCTGATCCCTGGCATGTTTGTGCCGGGTGACATCCCGATAACTCCATACCCGTCCGATTACCGTTTCATTAATCTTTTGCGGGATAGAATAACGCTCAAAAAGTCTCCCGTCTTTTAATTCAAGCATATCATAGCGTTCTCTCCCGGGGTGTTCGTACAGATCTGATACACTTTTCAGGTACTCATCGGGATCTTTAAGTTGATCTGCCATGTATGTTTTTGTCACGTGATGATCTGCCGTGTCGATAATCCCGGGATCGATATGCCACATGTCAGCAAATTTTCGGTTATACGTGGTAACGTTTCCCTTCCGGTCAACAACCAGTATGCCGTCAGCAGTTGATTCAATAGCAGCATTGAGAAGCGAGAGGGTCTTTCTGATGGTACTCTCGGCAAGAATACGCTGGGTATTCTCTTCCTCAAGAGCCTGGTTTATCACGGCAAGTTCAACCGTTTTTTTCTGAATCCCCTGCTCCAGTTCGTCATTAAACCGTATCAGAAGCTCTTCGTACCGCTTGCGTTCGGTGATATCCCGGGCCACCGCTAAAACGTCAGTGACGACACCCGATTCATCCCGAATCGTCGTGGCATTGTAGAGAACCGGCGTATAATGGCCATCCGTATGGCGTATGAAAAGCTCGTAATCGGTAATAACACCATCAAGGAATACCTTTTCGTATCCTGCCCGTGCCAGTTCCGGTTCAAGGAAATACCGGGAAAAATCCGTTCCAATGAGTTCTTTCCGGGAACAACCGGTAATGCTTGAGAATGCCTCGTTAACATCATGAATAGAGCCATCAGAACCGATGGTAACGAGAGGATACAGGATTGCCTCGAGCAGACCCCGGTTATACGCGTTTGCTTCGATGAGGGCATCATGCGCTGCTTTTTCTGCAGTAACATCATCAAAAACCACGATTATCTCATCTGAAGAGAGGGGATAGATATAATTCTTCGTAAGGACTGGTTCCCGGGATTGTGTGTATACCTGTGCAACCGGCTCGGGCATCCGGGTTTTGTGTACCCGTTTTAAAACCGTGTGAAATTCCGTGTCCCGTAGATCCGGAAAGATAGAAAAGAGATTTTTTCCGATGATCTCGTCACGGACAAGAACAAGGATGGCCAGACCTGCCGGATTGATATTCCTGATGATAAAATCAGTTCCTTCTTTTGATGCTTTTAACACAATAACGCCGCTTGATATCACCTGGAAGAGTTCCCGGAACCGTTTCTCACTTCGTAAGAGTTCTTTTTCTGTCTCTTTGCGCCCGGATATATCCCTGATGATAGCCCACATGCCGACCGGGTTTTTATCATCGTCATACACGAGGCTGGTCCTGAGCTCAACAGGAATGGTACTGCCATCTTTTCGGTAATACTCCTTTTCATAGAGATCTGAGAACCCGTTCACAAAGACCTGTTTTTCAATAATATCTGCTTCGATAGCATGCCAAACATCGGGAGTAATCTCGGCATATGTCTTTGATACTATCTCGTCCGGTTTATATCCGAGCATCTGACAGAAGGAATCATTACATTCCCTTATAGTTCCGGTCATGTCCATGCTGGCATAGCCATCCCGCAGGTTGTCATACAACAGCCGGTACTTCTTCTCACTTGCCCGAAGGGCTTCTTCAGTTCTCTTTCGTTCTGTAATGTCTTTTACCATTGAGAGGATGGCGGGGTGCCCGGCGTAGATGAGCCGGTCAAGCGTAATCTCTGCGTATCTGAGATCACCGCTCTTCGTGAAAAATGAGATCGTACAGGTATCGGGGACTGGTTTCCCCTGTAACGCTTTTTGGCCCAGAGATTGTACCTGTTCATGATCACTGGGATGAACAAGAGTCAGGGGACTTTTCTGCAACAGTTCATCCCGGCTCCATCCTGTAATCTCCCCCGCACGCCTGTTGACATATAAGAACTGGTTGCGATATGAGATAACAATCGCATCATGGCTGTTCTCAACGACAAGGCGGTACCGTTCCTCACTCTCCTGTAACGCAATTTCCGCCTCTCTCTGTCTGGTTATATCATGGAATATGCCGAGAATCCCGTTACACGTACCGTTCTCTTCGAGAATTGGTGTCTTTTGTGTATTAACCCAGTAACTTTTTCCTTTCGTTACGTATTCCTCAATGATAACATGGCTTTTGCCTGATATCATAACCATTCTGTCGTCAGCCCGGTATCTCTCAGCCAGTGGCCGTGGAAAGAGATCATAATCTGTCTTTCCGACTATCTCTTCAGGGGTAATACCGAGATCGGATGCATAATGGGTATTACAGAAAAGATATACTGAATTCGAATCCTTGGTAAAGATCTTCTGCGGGATAGTCTCAACTATCTGACGGTAGTGTTCTTCACGTTCCTTGCCACTGTCTTTTTTTTTGGATGCCATAGAATCAGAGACCCGGGATCTTCTTTCGTCTCTCTCTTTTACTCTGTTTTTGATATCCCTGTACCATCTTCCCTCCTAAAATCATACCTATTCTTCTGGTATGAGTTATCACTACCCGATAAAGGGATATGAATGAGAGGCCGTTTACGATGCCGTTTACCGATACGCATTCTCATTTTGATACTCTTTAACAGGAACGTACCAGGATAGACCGCCAGACCCGGAGCAACAAACCCTGTCGGTGTAACAATACCGTGATTCTTTCTCTGTTGTCGTACCTAATAACACCTGTTCCTGGACGATACCGGCCCGGGAACGAACCGCAAAACCAGTACCAGTACTGATATTTTTTATCCAAAATCTGTATCGTATCAGTATCAATTCTATCGCCGGTTTCTCTCGTACACTATCACAATACGAATTATCTGGTTGTGGCGTTCATCAGAGGGAAAACCCGGATGATACGAGATGAATGAACGGGATTATCCCAAACCCAAATCCTGCATCTACCCAGTATCTATATGATACGTCAGAACAACTCTCCTTATGGAGAAACGAACTAATTATCCCCTGCTCGTACTGATCTGCCTTCTTTGTTCGGTCATATATGGAGTATCTGCCGAATCGTCATCTGTAAACGCCGGTATTGCAGCGGACATCGAGAGTATACCCGATGAATTCAGTTCTTTTGACCTGGCGCTTCGGGTAAATGCCGAGTATGCAAAACCATGGTGCATCCGTGGACTGGGCCTGTACGAGCTTGGGCGCTACGAAGAGGCACTCTCTGCGTTCGATGCTGCCATCACCTTACATCCTGATTTTGATGAGGCATGGTATCATAAGGGGAGATCCCTGTACCAGCTGGGAAGGTACGAAGAGGCGCTCTCTGCGTTTGATACCGCAATCAAGATAAACCCTTCCTATGCCAATGCATGGCATAGCAAGGGATTTACCCTTGACAGTATCGGCCTTCATGACGAAGCAATCCTCGCATTTGACCAGGGACTCGAGTTAAATCCGGCATTAACTGAAGCTTTAAAGAACAAGGTTCTGACCTTTTATACCATTGAAGATTACGACCAGGCGATTGAGGAACTGGGACTCACCTCAAAATTAAACCAGATCTCTGCGAAGGTCTGGAACGATAAAGGACTTGCACATTATAACCAGTCTGAGTACGATAAGGCGATTTTTGCTTTTGACGAGGCACTTAAGCTGTATCCGGAATATGCCGAGGTCTATTACAACAAAGGACGAATCCATTACGATCTTTTGATGTACGAAGATGCACTGACCGAGTTTGAGACCGCAATTATCTATGACCCGGGATACGTGTTGATCTTGCGGAAAAACCCTGAGTACGCCTATGTATGGTTTGTAAAAGGGGTCGCACTCGATGACCAGAAACAATACGAGGAGGCCATCCTTGCCTATGAACAGGCGCTTTTTGTAGATAACGCATATGCAGAGGCATGGTCTCACCGGGGAGAGGCGATGTTTAACCTTGCAAAGAGCAGTTATACCGGATAAACTCGTGTCAGAGAGGAGGGGTTGTGATGAGAGCCACCACGTTGTGATATGTTGTCAGAAAATCCGCGTCGGTTACCGGAACTGCACATGATGAAAAACCCAATACGATATCATTTATCCACGATGCCAGCAGATCTGCAGTAGTAAACCGGTAGACATTTCCCGATTTCTGCAGGCTTATAACATAATCAGACAACATCTTTTTCTTGCTCCGATTCAGATACTACACTCATGGGAAAAGTTCTGTATCCTGTTATTGTCATCCTGCTGGCAGCCATGATCAGTGGGGTTAGTGGAGAGTCTGTTGTTTATTTTATTGATGTTGGCCAGGGCGAGGCACAATTGCTTGAATCCGGGGGGAGATACATGCTTATTGATGCAGGACCGCCAGGAGCCGCTGATGCACTGGTATCATACCTCACTGCCCTTGGAGTGACCAGGCTTGATGTGGTCGTACTGACAAATCCTGACGAGGATCATAGCGGGGGCTTGGGAAAAGTTCTCACCAGTTTCCCAGTTGATCTCTATGTGGATAATGGAGCAGCATACAACGAAACACCGTATGAAGAGATCTCCACCATGATTGAATCGGGACAAATTCCCTACCAACCAGTGAGATATCAGGATACTATCCCGTTTGCGGATGGGATAACGGTCCAGGTCGTACATCCGTTTGCTGTAACCGGTGATCCTCTCGCAGATTCGTTAGCCCTAAAAGTTACGGATGGATCGGTCAGGTACCTCTTGTTAGGTTCTGCATCAGGCGGCGGAGGAGATCTCACCTCAGAAATTGTCAGTATCGGGGGACAGGGATCGACGGGCATCTCAAAACCGCTATTTGAGAGAATAAATCCTGATATCGCGATCATCTCCTTTGGTTTTGGAAATCTGTATGATAAAACAACAGTTGATATCATGAACGAACTGATAAAACGGGGAGTCCATGTGTATCGTCCTGATATGAACGGAGATCTAATGATTACCAGTGATGGAGACACCTATACCATACAGACAGAGAAGCTGCAAACCCCGATAACCCAGGTTTTTACAGCAGATATTATCCCTGCTGATTCTGCTCAAGCCTCATATGCAATCACCCCAGGACCTACGCCTACCATACCAACCACAGAATCGGTATACGGCTCGCCTTCCACGGTGGGTGGAGCTGGAACAGAGACACCAGCTGATACCTTCACATTACCCTTTGCAGTTACTCCAAGACCTACTCCTACCACACCAACCACAAAAACGAAGTATATCTCCCCGTCGCAGACAACGGTAATTGCAACAAAAGCCCCTGCTACATTGTTCTGTGACTGCTCAAAACCAGGATACTTCTGTTCTGATTTCCCGCTTGAGAACGGAGTTACCAGTCAGCAGTGTTATGAGTACTGTAAATCACTAGGAAAAGGTGATATTCACTCACTTGATGGGAATGATGACGGTATTGTGTGTAATGACTGATTAAGCGCAGGATAATTGCGGAAGAATCAGCAGATCTGTCTTAAAACCACAATGATTGGAGTGTTTTTCAAAGAGACCCTCTCCATTTCAATTATATCAAGTGAAAGGGATTTACCATTGTCTCTGAATTCAATTTCCCGAAAATAAATGGATTACGGGGATACCCAACATTAATCATAACGCTCAATAAAAACAACCAGATACCATCACAATATATTCTATAAATTTCTCATAATGCCTGTTATTAAGGAAAGTGTGAGAAACTTGCATCTGAATCAGATATCATTCCTGCTGATCCGGATGGTCATACCGGTTTTTTGATTTTATCGTGAAAAGAAAAAAATTCCAAAAAGAACCCCGATTGCGTATCGGGATCTGAACTTGTTGTAAACATGCCCTGGCCGGGACTTGAACCCGGGTCGAAAGCTCCGGAGGCTTCCAGGATATCCTCTACCCTACCAGGGCGCCTTATACTATTCGTCATTGGATAATATAAATAACAGGGTCGGGTTTTCCGGTTGGGTTTTACCGGGATCCAATATGATAGTGGTGCCATATTTTGCAGGCGCCTTCGTGGCTGACCATGCACGGTCCGACCGGTGTTCTCGGGGTGCATACCTTATCAAACAGTTTGCAGTCGGTCGGCTCTGCAATCCCCCGGAGCACCCGATCGCAGATACAGGCAGAATGCTTGGTGACATGGGCAAACACGATTCCGAACTTTTTCTGGGCATCATACTTTGCATAGGGTTCACGGAGCCGCAGTCCTGAACCCGGGATCACCGGAAATCCCCGCCACTCGACATCACAGGGTTCAAATACCTGATTCATCATGCTCCGTGCCTTTGGATTGCCGTCTTCCTGTACCGCCCGCGGATATGCATTATCGACCCGTGCAACCCCGTCCCGTACCTGGGTTGCGAGCATAAGCAGTCCGAGCAGGATATCATCAGCCTCAAAGCCGGCAACAGCCTGAGGGACTGGGAATTGTTTGTAATCAGAAAGACCGGCGATGACAAGAACGTGTCCGGGAAGTAGGAAGCCATCAAGGTTAGCCTCTCCCTGTGAGAGGAGCCAGGTCATAGCCGGGGGGATGATGCGGTGACAGGAGAGGATGGAGAAGTTTGCAGGGGGGTTTGTGAGGATTGCAGCGGCAACGGTAGGAGCAGTTGTTTCAAATCCGACTGATATAAAAACCACCTCTTTATCGGTTTTTTGTGCTATCTCCACTGCCTGTGCAACACCCTGCACAACCCGGACGTCTCCGCCTGAACTCTCAAGGGAACCCTTTGATCCGGGCACCCGGAGAAGATCACCATAGGTGGCAACAATGCATCCCCGGTCAGCAAGGTCGATTGCCGCATCGATCTCACCCTGTGGAGTAATGCAGACCGGGCACCCCGGGCCCATAACAATCTTGAGATTTTTTGGGAGCAGACTCCGGAGCCCGGTCCGGGCAATGGCAGCCTCGTGAGTTCCGCAGACATGCATAAATGTGACAGGTCTGCCGATCTGTTCCGTTATTTCTCCCAGTTTCTCTGCTATCTCATTTCTGGCTGCCATAAAAATTCATAGCTTATAAACATTGAAGAGACAAAAAAGTGACTATGGATGTCGTGATAATAAAGGGGCTAGTTGTCCTGTGTATCGGAGTATCACTAGCTGCCATACTCTATGTGATATACCGGCGGCATATGCATCGTACTGAACAAAAGCCGGTAACCATCGCCAGCATCATTCTCCAGGCAATTGGAATTCCACTGATTCTTACCATCCTCGTTGTCACGTTCTATATATTCGCGGGCATAATTGCCGTTCCGCCCCAGTACCAGTGGGTACTAACCAGCTCGTATCTCGATGTTGCATACATCATCATTGGTTGTTGGGTTACGTCATCGTTTTCCCGAAATATTCTCCTGTTTTATGGAAAAACCCGGTTTGAAGAACACAAAGACCGGTCTGAAGATCGCCTGATTCATTTCCTCTCGCTTACTGTCCGCTATATCGTCTGGGCAATCGGTTTTTTGTGGATCCTGCGCCTCCTTGATATTGACGTCACCCCGATCTTAGCCGGTGCCGGTCTCGCTTCAATAGTACTGGGTCTTGCGGCACAGGATATTCTTGCCAACTTCTTTGGCGGGTTTATGATTGCAACCGATCAGCCGTTCCGTATCGGGGACCGGATTTTAATTGACGGGTATCTCGGGGATGTCGTCAGTATCGGGCCCCGCAGTACCCGCCTCAAGACTCTTGATTCCCAGATAGTCACGATCCCGAACAAGATTCTTACCGAGAATATCCTCACGAATTATGCCGAACCTGACATCAAGTTAAAGGTACGAATACCGATCGGGGTCGCGTACGGGACCGATGTTACACGGGTAAAAGAGATTCTGATGGATATCGCCAGGAAAGGGATAAAAGATAACGTTATTATTGCAGATCCTGCGCCGTCAGTCTACTTTCTTGAATTTGCCGATTCAAGCCTGAATTTCATGCTCCTTGTCTGGACTGACGATTACAGCATGGCATGGGAGGTACAGGACTATGTGAATACCCGGATAGATGAAGTATTTCGAGATGAAGGAATCAAAATTCCGTTTCCCCAGCGTGTGGTTCATCTACAGAGATGACACTTTCTTTTCTTTTATACCAGTTTGATTCCGTAATTCTTTTATGGATTGCAGGTCTACGTAATAAAGCACATTGCCTCAGTGGCTCAGCCGGTAGAGCGCTTCCTTGGTAAGGACGAGGTCGCGAGTTCAAATCTCGCCTGAGGCTTATTTTGCATTTCGCACTTATTTTGGTCGTTATTTTAAGAATGA
>CAZSDZ010000002.1:63289-116998 GCA_964605795.1 uncultured Methanoregulaceae archaeon | reverse complement strand
ATGAGATTGTAAACAGGAAAAAAGGTGAGAATTACTCTGCAAACATTCTCATGTACTCGATTAACTTTGGCACGTTCTCACAGCAGGAACGTCTTGCCGAGAAGGGCGACTGGAATATCTTAACTGATACGATGCTTGATGCAGCAGAGCGACTGAAGTGCGGGGGTGCTGATTTTATTATCATCTGTTCCAATACGATGCACAAATTGGCAGATATCATTGTACAACATACCGGACTCCCGGTGATTCATATTGCTGATGCAACCGGTGCAACGATACAGAAAGCCGGTATAAGAAAAGTCGGCCTCATTGGAACCACATATACTATGGAACAAGGTTTTTACCGGGATATTCTTTGGAATCAATACCATGTTTCTGTGATGATCCCAGATAAACGAGAACGGGACATAATCAACACCGTGATATTTGACGAACTGGTCAAAAATAGTATACAAGAGAACTCAAAAGAGAAGTATCTCACGATTATCGATAACCTGGTCAAGAACGGGGCAGAAGGAATTGTACTGGCTTGTACTGAGATACCTCTGTTAATAGAGCAGGATGATGTTTCTGTTCCGGTTTTTGATACTCTGACTATCCATGCAGAGGCTGCGGTCGATTATGCACTAAATCTCTCGGTATAATCTTTTTTCAAATGGTTATCTTCATGAAAAATAATGAAGTGCCCTGTGCAAAAAGAGGCTTTATCTCTTACTTCGCATGACTATCCGGATTCCGGTATCATATCCCTGCACCAGGCACCTTTCGGGACAACTATCTCGAAACGTGCACCCTGTTCGTATACTCCGGTCTCGTGGATCGTTATACCGGTAAGCGATAGGATCTCTCTGATGAGAAACATCCCAAGTCCTGTGTGTTTTCCATACCCTCTGTTAAAAATTTTCTCTTTCTCTAACGGATCAATACCAGCCCCGTTATCTTCCCATACGATTGTTAAATTGTTCTCTGATTCAAGAACAAAAGAATGGATCGTAGTTACCCGATGGCCATGCCGGAGAGAGTTATCAAGAAGGTTAAAAAATACCTTCTTTATCATTGGATCGACAAATATGGAAACATTCTCTAGATCGGTGATAAGGGTGACTGAATCGGGGAGGGAACTGTTAGGCATAACTGTTTCTAACGGTATCCATTTGGGGTCATGAGAGCAGAGTTCCCCGAATGCCCGGGTAAATTCAATCTGGGATTGTATCTCTATGGTTGCCGATTTAATTTTCTGAATGTAGGTGAGAAGACCAGGGTCTTTGTAGTCCATCTCAAGAAGCGATAGATTTCCGAGGATGACCATAACGCTGTTGAGGATGTCATGCCTGGTGATATCTGTCAACAGATTTAACTGTCGGTTTGCAATTCTGAGTGCATCTTCAGATTTTTTTTGTTCGGTAATATCGTAACTGATCCCCTGTACTCCTGCAATCTCTCCGTCAGCATCTCGTATCGGCAGATAACTCTGGGAATGCCATTGCCAGGATCCCTCTTTATGTCGCAACCGGTATACGATGTTACTGGTCTTTCTTCCGGTTTTTAAGGTAGTATAGAACTGATCGCGGATAAGGGAGTAATCATCAGGGTGCAGGAAAGAAAGGGCAGGTTTTCCTATCACCTCATCATGAGAATATCCTAAAATATCAGTAACATTCGGAGAGACATACGAGATAATACCTTCAGGGGTGAGCGAATAGACGATCTCGCTTGCATTCTCCAGTATTGAACGGTATTTCTCTTCGCTCTCCCGGATTGCGTCTTTGGCACACTTCTTTGCAACAGCCTGCCGTATTCCGTACGCCAGTTCTACAAAAGGCAGTTCTTTTGACTTACTTTTATGAAGATAAAAATCGGCTCCGTTATTGATGGCATCTATCAGGATTTCTTCATCCCCTTTACCCAAAAAGAGGATAAATGGGATCTCTCCATACCTTCTCCTGACCTCTTTCAGAAATGCTATCCCGTCCATGTCCGGCATCAGGTAATCAGAGACGATAGCGTCGTAGGATTGAATCGGAAATGAGGAAAGGGCAGATACGGCAGAGGATACGGTATCAACAATGAACTCTCCGGTCTCTTCCAAATGGATTCTTGTTACTGCAAGCATCTCTGGTTCGTCATCAACATACAGAATCCTGATCGCTTTGTTTGTATCCTGCACCCGTTCACCATCTTTCAGGCCTGCTTCCTGATCCCTCAATCTTCCCCTCCTCCTATTGTATTGGTTGTTTGATCTCTTGCCATAGGACCTGACCGGTTATGAAAGACATTTCCTTATCGGTATTGCATACCATAATACTATCGGTAAACAATTATGGTATGAAAGACACGTTAATCTGACCTCATTTAAGACAACAATAGTGACTAAACCATCCGGCCTCTGGGACCGTCTCATACCGATACTCTAAACACAAACCTCCTCATCCGGGAATACCGCACGCAGGCAAGGCAGTTAATCTCCCATCGGTGCAGATGAGATTGTTATTATCCAGTATTCAAATTCTGAATCAGAAAATAACAGCTCCGGTGTTTCTATCCGGTCCATGATGATGCTAGGAATATGATCCTTCATCTTAACTCCCATATTTATTAAGGGGCAAAAAGGTAGTTTCCTTTATGGTATCCTTTACCTTAGTTTCCAAGAAAGGGAACAAAAAAATTGAGACCTTATCATGGTCTGAAGGGACAATAAACCCAAATGACCCTTTAATTATACAATTTAATGTATATTCTACACCCTTTGAAATCCGAATATCGTATACTGGTATTGCAGAAAGGGGAATTATTTAGATTTTATCATGAAGAGCATCTTGGAGATTCTTTAGGTCCGGATAGACTGATTTTATAGGAAATAACTTATGTTATTGACGATGCAACTGGTGGATCACGAGAAGATTGGAAGAGTCGGTTCTGTACCTGATAAAGATAAAAACGATGGTCCTTATATTGTCTCATGAGTACTGGGTATTGGGACCGGAGAAGATCCATTAATCGGTCCGGGTAGTCTGGCAGTTGCCCTGCATGAAACCCGGGGAAAGATGATATTTTCCCCTCCCTCTCATGGTCCCGATGTAAAGCAAACAGTACACGTGTAACGATGAAAACGCTCAATTGTTGCTTTAAATTTTTCAAAAACAGTTAAATGCTCCTCATTGCCCTTTGAAGGGGCTTTGAGCCACGATTACGAATGCTGATATGGGGATTTGAACCCCAGTCGAAGGAGTGAGAGTCCTCCATGATTGACCGGCTACACTATATCAGCAAATGCCTAGTAAGATACGTATATCTACTAATTAAAACTGGCGATAATAACAGGTCCCCTGGTTGGGATATATCTCCATGCACTCCCTCTTCTCATACCTGGTGCATCGTGCTGTATCAGAATCTATTTCAATTACACAGATACACCACACCTATATGAGCATCCCCGGATAAAGTAATAAGGAATGGCTGGAATCGAAGATCAGATAAAAGAACTGGAAGACGAGATCCAGCGGACGCCCTACAATAAAGCCACCTCTAAGCATATAGGAAGGATAAAGGCAAAACTGGCGCGGTTAAAAGAAGATGCCGTCAACCGTGCCCTCAAAGCAGGGGGTGGCGGAGAAGGATACTCGGTTAAGAAATCAGGAGATGCTACCGTTGTCCTGGTCGGGTTCCCTTCAACCGGGAAATCAACGCTCATGAACACCCTGACCGGGACTACCAGTGAGACTGCTGATTATGCTTTTACGACCCTTACTGTAGTTCCGGGAGCCATGGAACACAAAGGTGCCAAGATCCAGATTCTTGATATCCCTGGTCTTATCGCAGGAGCAGCTCTTGGAAAGGGACGGGGAAAAGAGGTTATCGCAGTTGTGCGGACTGCAGATATCATCGTTCTGCTCTCTGATGTGTTTAATCAGCAGCATGTTGATATTCTCTTAAAAGAACTCTACGATGCCGGAATCAGGGTAAATACCCCCAGACCCGATATCACCATCAAAAAGACGTCTCGCGGAGGTGTCAGGTTAAACGCGGTCGGCACCCTTGACCTCGATATCGATGAGGTCAGATCGATCCTGACCGAGCATCGGATTGCAAGTGCTGATATCTTAATACGGGGGAATGCAACCCAGGACGAATTAATAGACAGCCTTATGGGCAGCAGGGTATACATTCCGGCAGTCATTGCGGTAAATAAGGTCGACCTGATCTCAGAAAAAGAAAAAACAACCATCGAGAATAATCTTAAAGGCCGATTCAACCAGGATCCCATCATGATATCGGCAGCAACCGGGTTTCACATGGAAGAGTTAAAAGATGATATCTTTAACCGGCTGCGGTTTATCAGAATATATCTCAAACCACAGAGCGGACCTGCCGACCTGGAAGAGCCACTTATCATCAGGGAAGGATCAACCGTTGAGGATGTCTGCAGGAGGCTTCACCGTGATTTCGTTGACCGGTTCAGGTATGCCCGGATCTGGGGGACCTCGGTCAAGCATGAAGCCCAGCGGGTAGGAATCCTGCATATCTTACACGACGAGGATCTCCTTCAGATAATCATCGACCGTTGATAAATCCGGATTGTTCGTGGAATATCAGGAGAGGATTTTTTCCATAAAAAAGAGTGGTGCTGAAGAACTAAATTCTCAAAAAGACAGGGATAAGAAACGTGTGTCTGTTTTACTTAAAGAAATCCGTTTTCTGGAATTATTCTTCTTTTGATATCCCGCTGGTTTTTCCCTTCGCTATCTGTATGATAACAAAACACGGGTCATATGTGGTTATCATCCTGACCGTTTATCATCAAGGATTTTTTCAGTCACATGAAGAAAAGAGATGATTAAACGCTGATACACTCCATTATCTCGTGCAATGGAGCATTTGTCTTAAGCCCGGTTCCTTGATAATGAACCCGGCTCGCCATGTATCCCCTTCTTTGCAATGCAGCAAGTATTGATTCGATAGGAGCCGGTGAGATTCGTATCTTTCGGGCAAGGTGATGATAGTCATAAAAGCTCGCCGTTGGCAGTTCCTGAATCAGGAGTTCGATAAGACGCTCTGCCTGGATTGGGGAAGAGAGAGTGGTGGTATCAATCTGTTCCCGAATCAATTGAAGAGAGGAGGGGTCGTTCGTTTGTCCCATCCAGAGAGGTCCGATCGGTTGGAGTCTGGATCCACAGTACGGACAGATACCATCTGAAGGAAATAATCCCTGTTCCTCGAACCGGTACATGCAGGTGTAACAGTGACACACAAATCCAAGGTTTGAGAGGGCAGTGTCTGCCCGTTTCGCTCCCTCCTTGATACTACAATGCAACCTGACAAAATGTTCGCGGGCAAAACAGAATAAAGGGCTGATACCGAGGTCGTACTGGGCTGCTTTTCTCACAACACAGCCAAGGAGAATACGCAATCCCACCTCGGAGTGGTACTCAGTGTTGCCGGGAAGTGCATTATATCGTCGAATCCCTGCTTTTTTATGGGCCCCGCAGAGCGGTGCGGTATCGGTAGCCGTCACAAACAGGTACTGCAGAGCACTTGTGAGGCTGGCATCAAGAAACGGAACCGGAGATCCAAAGGGATCCAGATCCACGGCGATAAAATGTTTCTCATGCATAAGGGCGTTTGCATCCCGGCAGGTAACCTCGATCCGGCCGGGAATTGACTTGCTATTCTTTGTTATGAGATCTACGGCAACCGGATTATGATCGTTAATGGTAACGGGTATACCGCACTCTGCTGCTACGCGAAATCCTCTGATTCCTGATGCACCCATGGCATCCAGGTATGATCCCGGCTGAATGGCTTTTGCGAAAAGGACGGTCATATCCCTGTTAAAGGCCATACGGGGATTATAAAAGACCTGTCCGCTACCCGGGGGAAAATGAAGCGAGGCATCTGTCTTTGAGACATAAAACTGCACATCACCCTCACGGACTGGTATTAACTCCATAATCCGGCTCATATGTGGCGTTTCGATACCCTTATACCTATCCCTCGCCCATACGATAGGGAAGGGCGTGTGGCCTAGTCAGGATAGGGCGTCAGCCTCCTAAGCTGAATGTCGGGGGTTCAAATCCCTCCACGCCCGTTTTAGGAACAAACGATGATCTTCTCTCCGTACCTGGTCATCATAAGACCGGTAAATGCAGTTGTTGCAGGACTTGCCGGGATACTTGCTTTTTTTATCGCGACCGGGACTGTTACCCCGGTTGTCGGTGCCTGCTTTCTCATGGTTGCATGCATCACTGCTGCCGGCAACGTCATTAATGACTACTTTGATGTGGCAATTGATGCCATCAACCGGCCAGAAAGACCAATTCCTGCGGGTTTTATCTCTAAAAAAGCAGCATTATGGTATGCAGTCTTTCTCTTTCTCATCGGAAATGGTATCGGTCTTTGGACAGGATTTTTTATTCCGCTCGGTATCGCTCTTGTAAACTCGGTTCTCCTCGTTCTCTATGCCTGGCGGTTAAAAGCGATGCCGGTCTTTGGAAATATAGCCGTCTCATACCTCTCGGCAAGCATCTTCCTTTTTGGCGGAGCCTTTGCAGGGCTGTCTGGTGTCATGGCAAACATTGCCGTCAGTGGCGCAACATTTTTTGTCATGATGACGAGAGAGATCCTCAAAGACTGTGAGGATGTTGTCGGTGATGCAGCCGGAGGTGCGGTTACCCTGCCGATTAAGGCAGGTATACCGGTTTGTTCCAGAATTGCTCTAATCTTCTCAATCCTCGGGGTTGCAACAAGCCTGGTCCTTTATTTTCGCTGGGGAATAGGGTACCTTCTCGGGATAATTCCGGTTGATCTCCTGCTGCTTGCAGGAAGCGTACTGGCATGTAACTGCCGTGATTCCATATGTATCAAAAAGAAAAAAAGTACCACTATTCTTAAGGTCGGGATGTTTGCATCCCTGATTATCTTTACCCTGTCAGCATACCTTTTTTAATCCCAAATTGGAAATAACTGGTATTATCTCAAAAAACTCAATTTTCCTGGAAGATCTTTTGGAATAATACTCCCTGTCTCCTCTTCGATGAAAGAGCAAAGCAAAAAAATTACCTGTTCAGATCCTGCGATCCAGAGAAGCAGGAAGAAATTCCTTGATAGAATCTGGAACCAATGCCGGATCTAGGCCAAGCATTGCGATCTCATAGACTGATTCCCAGTTCACTGATGTCTCAACGCATCCATCCTTGTCTGATACAACTCCCATCGCGACATACCCTGCTTTATCAGCCATCTCAAGACCATCTTTAATCTCAATCAGACAACCCACTCCGATTACTCCCTTTATCCGGTATTTCTTAATCATCCGCCCGATAAAAGAGGATCCGGGAACGATAAAAACCCGGTATCCAAGTCCTTTTAAAATTCGGTGTGCCTGACCAACGGTACATAACCCGCATGAACGACACTTCAGACCTTCAGGTTCAAGGTGTGCCGGGCATTTAGCAGACCGAAGGCACTGGGGAAGAAAAACAGCACGTTTATCGATGGGGACTTCAGAAAAGGCCTGTTTATTCAGGTTATTCTGAAGTCCCGCCATGAACCTCCAGAAATCAGTATCATTGATCCCGGCTACTCTGATAAACCAGATCATAAATGTCTCAAAGAATAAAACTCCTGCCTTTAAGAACCTGGGAAATGGCACGATACCGGTTTTTAAGGCATACACCAGGAGTACAATGAGGATGGAACTAATAATCAGGAAAAAAAGGAGAAAAATGATCGTGATTAACCCAATGAGTGTTAAAACTGACTGAAAGGTAACCGAATACTCAAAGACCATATTGTAACCCGAGATGATTGTAATCTGTCTTTTTTTTCTGCTCTACAACCCGATCCCAGTCATCAGGAAGCCGCAGGAGACCAAATTCAGTAATAATTCCGGTTACCATCTGCACCGGTGTCGGATCAAATGCAGGATTGTACACAGAAACATCGGATGGTACCGTTACTGTATCTCCCCATCGGGCGATCTCATCCCGGTCCCGCTCTTCAATAATAATGTCACACTCAGATGAAGTGGGATCAAAGGTAGAGAGAGGGGCAGCAACATAAAAAGGAATCCCATGGTACTTCGCACAGACCGCATGCATGTAGGTTCCAATTTTATTTACCACAACATCCCGGGTAATACGGTCTGCTCCAACTATCACAAGATCTATCTTTCTTTTCCGCATCAGCATCGCTGCCATGGAGTCTGTGATAACAGTGACGGGAATCCCTTCCTCTTTGAGTTCCCAGGCTGTCAGCCGTGCACCCTGGAGGAGCGGCCGGGTCTCGCAAGCATACACAGAGATCTCTTTTCCTGCTGCTGATGCTGACCTGATAACTCCAAGAGCCGTTCCCCAAGTAGAACAGGCAAGGGCACCAGCATTGCAGTGGGTAAGGATAGTACATCGATTGGGAATAAGGACATTGCCGGTCTCTCCGATACCCTGGCACATGTGTTCATCCTCCCTGGCAACAGCATATGCTTCTGTAAGAGCAGCTTCTTTTACATGGTGCAGATCCTTCTCCCAAAGAATCCTTCCAAAGACCCTGTCAACACCATACGAAAGGTTAACCGCAGTAGGCCGGGTATTTCGGAGCATATCTGCTTCTATTTTCACCCTGTCCTGAAATATCTCGATAGATTCAGCATCGGTACGTAACGCAGCCAGAGCCACCCCGTAGGCACCGGCAACTCCCAGTGCAGGTGCTCCCCGAATGGCAAGTGTCTGTATTGCCTCTGCCAGTTCACGGGTTGTATGAGCCATCATTACCCGATATGTGCCGGGAAGGCAGGTCTGATCAATATATCCAACCCCTACAATATCAGGATCAAACCAGAGCGTATACCCGGACTTATCCCTCTCCATCAATGACCTGCCTGTAATGTTGCAATCACAGCCTGCATCGCAGCCGCTCCCCCTTCGGCTACGGTATCAGGGATGTCTTTTGGTGCACGGCAGGTCCCGGCGAAAAAGATTCCCGGGACAGAAGTCTGCACAATGCCGGTCTTCTCATCAAGAGAGAGGAAAAATCCGTAATCATCAGATGCAATGCCAAACCGTCTTGCAATCTCTCCTGCATCCGCTGCCGGCTGTATTGCAACCGAGAGGATGACAAGTTGCGGTTTGAGAATTTCCATCTCTCCTGTCTCGGTATTCTCTATCCTGATACAGATGGAAGAATCATCCTCGTAGAGGTCACCTGCAAGGGCTCGAATAAACCGGATACCCATATCAACCGCACGCTGATAATACTCCTCGTATCCTTTTCCATACGCCCTGATATCCATGTAAAGGATAATAACTTCGGTATCGGGATACTTCTCCTTGATAAGAATGGCATTTTTTATTGCGTACATGCAACAGACACAGGAACAATATGCATTGCCCGATTCTGTCATGTCGCGGGAACCGACACACTGGATAAATACAATTGATTCCGGAATGGTTCCGTCAGACAGACGCCGAAGTTCTCCTTTCGTCGGTCCGCTTGCATTGATCATCCGCTCAAACTCGATACTGGTTATCACATCTGGGATTCGTAAATACCCATACCGTTTCTTTTCGCCGGCATCGTACAGATCATACCCGGTTGTGATAACGACAGCAGCCGCAGGAATCTCTATTGTTACCACCTGATCCTCGTCATCATGAAGAACTGCTCGGGTTCCGCAGATATCATAACACAGACCACAATCGATACAGTGTTCGGTATCCCTGATAACACAGTCAGGTACAACCTGTTTATGCGGTTTATAGATGGCTTTTCTTACTCCAAGACCCGCATCAAACTTATTATAAACCTCGACCGGACATACCTCAATACAGTCTCCACACCCGGTACAGCGTTCCATATCAATATACCGGGGATGTCTCTGTGCGGTAACGGTAAAATTTCCCGCAGAACCGGTGATAGAGGTCACCTCGGTGGTGGTATACACCGTTATCCGTTCATGCCGGGAAACATCTACCATCTTTGGAGAGAGGATGCACATCGAACAGTCATTGGTAGGAAAGGTTTTATCAAGCATGGCCATATGCCCGCCGATTGAGGGTTCACGCTCGATAAGGTGAACAAAAAATCCATGATTCGCGATATCAAGGGCTGCAGTTATCCCTGCAATTCCTGCTCCAACAACAACGACAACATCATTCATTCCTGTACTTCCCTGCCAGTTTTACATATTCTTCTGCATTGTGAATAATACCCCTGTACTCATCCTCACGTACCTCTCTCACCACTTTTCCGGGCAGGCCGAGAACGAGGGATCGGGAAGAGATATTCTTACCTTCAGAGACCAGTGCTCCGGCACCGATTATGGATCCTTCCTGAATCACAGCCCCGTTTAATATAATGGCTCCCATTCCAATGAGAACATTATCTCCTATACTACACCCGTGAAGGATGGCGCCATGACCGACCGAGACATTGTGCCCGATTGACACGGGAAAGTCCCTGGATGTATGGACGACACAGGTGTCCTGGATATTGCTTTTATCACCGATTGTTACTGCAGCCTTATCTGCCCTGACAACCGCTCCGAACCAGATATTTACCAAAGAACCAAGGGTAATATCACCTATAAGTGTTGCATTCGGCGCAACAAAAACACTATCAGGGACAGGAGATTGATGATAATTCATAATAACATAGGAACTTAACTATTCAGAACTATGAAGGTTATGGTCGGAGGGACATTTGATCCCCTGCATGACGGTCATCAGATGCTTCTTTCACGGGCGTTTGAGATCGCAGGACAAGAGGGGCATGTTGTCGTCGGACTGTGTAGTGATGCATTTGCGAAAAGAAAGAGTCATCCGGTTCGCTCATATGAAAAACGGTTACAGGAACTTATTTCATTTTTACAGAGATGCACACCAGAGGCAACATGGGAGATCGAAGAACTCAACGACCGTTTTGGATCAACACTGGAATCATCGTTTGATGTGCTTGTTGTCAGTGAAGAGACCATCCAGACCGCACATGAAATAAATTGCATCCGCCATGAGCGGGGCAGACCCTGTGTCGAGATCCATCAGATACGTTGTGTGCTTGCAGAAGACGGGAAATGGATATCAAGTACCAGGATTTATCGGGGTGAGATTGACCGGCATGGAAAACTCATCAGTTCATAAATCAAAGATACTCTTCCCATATCGATCCGAATCATACTATCCAATACCATGACCGACCTGCTGACCTTCCTTCCCTGTTATCCCTGTTTAAATGCATAATACCGTGTTTATAAAAAATGACTGGTTATATCGCAGGATAAAACCCAGTCACAATATGAACAGACAAGACCGCGTGGTTCCATGACAAATCGTGTCTGTACCGGTTCTCCTGCATTCGTGATACAACAGGGGTTTGGACACTGGACAATCCCGATGATGGTATCTGGAACACTCACTCCTTTCTTCTCAACAACATCGTAATCCCTGACAATGTTTATGGTGGCACGTGGTGCAATCAGTGCAATCCGGTCAACCTGTTCGCGGGAGAGTTCACGGTTTCCGATCTTAACCACATCTTTCTTCCCCATAACCGTACTCTTTACGTTTGTTGCGATACTGACCATCTCCTGCGTACTGCCGGTAATGCCGATAATGCGCAGTACATTGAGTGCTTCACCGCCGGTGATATGATCGATGACCGTTCCATCTTTAATGGTACTGATGACAAGACCCTGGCGATATTTTTCTCCTATCATCCGAGCACATCCGTAAGCATTGCCATTCGTACAGGAATTCCATTATCTGACTGCCTGAAGTATTTTGCATAGGGCAGGCTGTCCACTCCCGGATCGATCTCATCTAATCGTGGTAGCGGATGAAGAATGATCAGGTTTTTCGAGACATTTAAAAAAAGTTCAGGAACTATCCGATAACTCGAAGCGACATGCAGGTATGAGGCAACATCAGGGAATCGTTCACGCTGAATGCGGGTGACATAGAGAACGTTTAGTTCATCGATGATCTCTTCGATGGTCTGATGCTGGATTATCTGGATATTCATATCAGCAAGATTGTCGATAACTGATTGTGGAAATCCCAGCCCTTCAGGGGTTACCGTATGTATGGTGGCGTCATATTTCGCGAGAGCATAAACAAGAGAATGGGTAGTACGACCATAATTGAGGTCTCCTATCATGCCAACCTGTATGCCATCAAGGGGCATCGACTCACGGATAGTAAAGAGATCGATGAGTGTCTGGGAGGGGTGTTGTCCTGAGCCGTCTCCTCCGTTAATAACCGGAACCCGGGAGAATTCAGAGGCCATCTGGGCTGCCCCTATCCGGGGATGACGCAGCACAAGAGCATCAACATACCCATTCACAACCCGGATGGTGTCAGCAAGTGTCTCTCCCTTCGAAACTGAACTGACCTCCGGACCCCCGAGGTTTAAACAGGTTCCCCCAAGCCTGAGCATCGCAGACTCAAATGACATCCTGGTTCTTGTGCTCGGTTCAAAAAAAAGCAGACCGAGTATCTTCCCCTGTAATGGTCTGTTATCAGGCCATTTTTTTGAGATGATGAGCGCTTTGTCCAGTAATGTATCTATCGCATCCCGGTCAAGGTCACGTATCGAGATGATGTGTTTAACCATACTCCTCCGGTCATTCATACATCCAGATGGTTTTAGTCCCATCAGGCCGGATAATTCCTGACGGATTCATCAAATCTCCTGCATTGTGTTCTTCTGAATTAATGAAAGACACTCCCTCGTTCTCTTCTGGATCTTCGGGTCTGAGTCATTCGCACCCTGTTGCAGGATCTCAATTGCTGGTGGACCGATTGCGACAAGGCTGTCCCAGTCTTCTGATGCATACAGGTAAGCAAGCCTGTCAGTTGTATATTTCGGTTCCCACCTCATTCCGGAAAGGAGTACTGCGGCATCGTGTCTGACCTGCCGATCTGAATCAGAAAGCATCTGGATAAGCATATACTTGGCAGGCATTCCGATATTGGCGATTGCTGCCACTGCAGCACTTCGTATGGAGTTATCAGGATCTTTCATAGCAATAAGAAGACTGTCAAGAACAGGCAGTCCGATTGTTCCCATTGCCTGTACTGCCGCCAGTTTGACACGCGGATCATCATTCATTGCACTGGTAAAGATATCTGATGCAGTAGATCCGAACGGTTCCAGGTTTTTGATAACCGCAGCCCGTATCTCACTCTCTGAACTGCGATACCAACTCCGCAGGAGCGGGATCACTTCTGGATTGTGGGGAATGGTTAGGAGAAAAAGAAACGGGATGACATGACGATCAGAACGATGGTAATGCTGTATCTGCTCGACGATATAGGGAATTGCAGGAGATCCTATGGTTTTTATGGCAATGGATACAATTTGAGGGACTCCTTTATCATAGGCGGCAACTCCGTTTAAAAGGGGACGAACAACACTAACTCCTGAAAGACCGAATGCATTCCCGAGAATCAAAGCTGTTTTTGTATCGGTAATTCGAAATAACGTACATAGTGATTCATTTTTCCCGAGTCCGATGGATACGACCGTAGCGATGAGAATGGCAAAATGCCGGGACCGGGTATCTTCTTCTTTTTTCATCTGTTCAATTAAGGGCGGGAGTGCCGGAGTGCCAATCTGCTGGAATATTCTCCCAACAATCTTTGCATACCTGGTATCAGTAAAAAAGAGTGGGATAAGGAAAGGCAGGGCAGGTGGGCCTATCTTCCCTAAACAAAGTCCTGCAGAAGAGACGACTGCCTCGTCTTCATCAGATAGAAGGGGTATTAACAGCTCTATTGCCGCCTCTCCTATCATTCCAAGAGCAGCTACCGCATAAAGCCTGACTTTTGGATCCCTGATTGAAGCAGCAAGTGGTGCGATACTGGGTTTTCCTATCTGCACAAGAATGGAGGTAACGGTTAGTCCATATGACTCATCGGTATCTCGTATCGATTCTATCAGAGGAAGTATTGCTTCTTCGTTCAACTCAACAAGGATTATTGAGCACCACTCACAAACCTGTGCATCTGATGAATGAAGGCCATGAATAAAAATGGCAGTCAAATCGTCGCTCACTTCACGGATGATATCGCACAGGAGAGAATAGGAATCTAATGGGGTGTGATATGCAAATTGACGCAGACTTTCGTCAGGGAACCTCCGGAACAGAGTCTGGATAAGTGATATGGCCCTATCTCGGAAGGGATTGCCTACCTCAATCATGGGAAGAAGTGAGGGAATAACATCCACTCCAATGGCAGTAAGAAGGCGTTTTGCCGTATCAGCCGTGCCTTCATCCTCCATAAGAGCCTCGATTAGAGCAGGGACTGCATCCTTCCCTATCTCCCCGATTATCCATTCAAAATCAGCAGAAAGAGCAATGTCTGGATCGGATCGTGCAGCCAGCAACGCTGGGACCGCATCCTTCCCAATTTTAATAATGAGAGACTGAACCTGCATTCGTATCTCGTCAGATGAATCAGAGAGAAGTGATATTAGGCTCCCTACTGCAGAAGAACCCATGCTCTCGAGAGCTGATAAAGCCTCTCCCCTGACTTCGTGGGACGATGAATGCAGTCCTTTAATAATTACATCCTGATAAATGGGGGAAGAAATTCCTTTTATCATCTGAATGGCAAATATCGCATATCCCGGATTATTCCCCTCGACTGCTTCGGAAAGCGGAGCAACAGCCTCATCCCCCATATTTCTGATAATACCTCTGATGAGTAAACGGAAAGATTCCTCTTTCCCTGCCCCGTTCTCCAATAATGGTCTTACTGCAGGAGAACCTATCATCGCCAGTGCATCTGAAGCGGTCTGAACTACCGCGGTATCAGCATGATGCATTAGTCCGATAAGAATCGGTATTGATTCCTTACCGATATCGGAAAAGATACCCGAGATCTCTCTTCTCGATTCATCATCTGATTGTGAAATGGCCAGCGCAAGTGGTTGTATTGCATCAGATCCAAATCTGATAAGAACCGTTCCTGCAGCATGCCTGCTTGCATCGGTCCCATTCAAAAGTTCCATAAGAAGTGAATCAATGCAGGATGGTCCGTATCCGATACAGGCTTCCCTTGTAACCGAGACAATCCGGTGATCCGGAGTTCTTAAAGAAACCATGAGTGGTTTTAAGGCAGTCTCACCGATCTGTTGGAAAATAAAAGAGATCATGGTCTTTAGATCCTGAGATCCCCCACGCATTGCATCGAGAAGATGGGGAACCACTGTGGATCCCTTGCAGATAAGGATAGTAGCACAACGTGCCTGGATCTCATCCTCATCATCAACCAGGCCACGAATAAGATATGGGACTGCAGGTATCCCAATCTTATCAAGGGCAACCTCGGCGAGATCCCGAATCATGGGATCTGAATCAGCAAGAGCAGATATCAGATCCGGGACGGCGGATTCTCCGATCTCAACCAGGGTATAAACAGCCTGTTCCTTTCCCCTGATGGGCAATGTTTGTAAGGATTCAATCAGATCATGTACCGCTTCCTGACCAATAGTAACAAGCGTCTGATGAATCAGGGAATTATTTGTACCTGATTCTTGAGCATAAAAAGTGATAAGCGGTTCTACTGCCGGAGATCCGATACTCGCAAGACACTTCAAAGCGGCTTTCTGGATTACCGGGTCTGGACTTGACAATAACGAAACGACAGCGTTAACTGCTTCCTGGTTTTTCATTCTGCCTAATTCTTTTAAGGCCTGTACTCGAATATTTCTCCCTTTTTTTGATCCTGCAAGTTTAATCAGTCCGTTAAAATCTCCTTTCCGTCTCATTGCGTCAGGGTTCGGACCAAATGAGATCTTCATAATAATGATTTGTCTCCTGCAAAATCACGTGAGTTTATCGATTGATAAGGTACAATTCAGGGTGGCAGATACCTTTTCCTGGACGGCAACACACGAATGGTAACGATTAATCAATCGTATTTTCCCTTCAAACCAGACCATCCGGTGTATCCACAATATATGCATCCGATTCCATTGCAATGCCGGCACATTCGGGGGGGATGGCTGACAAGGACACGACCTGTTGTGTTACAAAAGCAGCATCCCTCACCTTCGCAGTGATTGCAGATTACTTCATCGTACGATGGATCGTTGGTATTCATTCCTATCTACCGGAATTATTAATCACGAGACCATTAATATCTTCAGATAAAAGATAGGAAAAAAATCAAAAAATAGAGCGGGCCTGAAGGGATTCGAACCCCTGACCTACGGATTAAGAGTCCGTCGCTCTGCCAGCTAAGCTACAAGCCCTTGTGCCTACATACTTCACCATTATTTAATTTATACCTAACGGAGAGTCATTTTTTGAGAAAACAGATCCGGGTGGACGGTTATATCATGAATGATATGATAGTTTTGGCTTTTCTTTCCTGGAGAGAAGATAATTATTGCCATTATTATTAATAGCTCATGAAAACAAATCTACTGGTATGCCTGAGCATGGCACACGGGGGAGATCTGATTCCGGAACGTATCTGATATGTGGATGTGGAAGTGTCGGGTATCTCATCGTTGAACAGCTCAAAAATAACGGGGTTCACCTTTTTTTAATGGATAAAGAGGATGAACGGGTACATGAGTTACGGGAACAGAATTTAGAGGCAGTGCAGCGGGACATGAATGATCCCCTCATGCTCCAGGGAATCCCTCCATTTCAGGCAGCATTCCTTGTCAGTGATAATCATGAAGCAAATTTCCATGCGGTAAAACTCATCAGAAAAGAATATCCTCATGTATTCGTCGTTGCCCGGGCTATCGATCCTATCAGTGAACGGATCCTGCGTGATGCAGGGGCAGATCTCGTGCTCTATCCACAGCAGGTCGTCTCTGAGACGGCAGTCAGGTTTCTGAAGGGATATCAGCGTCACCGGATATCAAAAGATCTCGAGGCAGTAATTCTGCAGTGTACAGGAACATTCTGCATTGTTGCCCATACCAATCCGGATCCTGATGCAATTTCGTGTGCAATGGCGCTTGAGATGATCGTAGCTCATGTTAATCCCGGACTTAAAATAAAAATTTTGTATGATGGTGATATTGGACACCAGGAGAACCGGGCCCTTGTCAACCTGCTCAACATCAAGATGGACCGTCTTGATTCAGACCTGATGGCAGCATGCGATCATTTCGCTATTGTTGACAGTCCCGGTCCTGGTATTAATAATGGTCTGAACTCGCGAATCACCGCTGATGTTATTATTGATCATCATCCAGAGCCTGCCTCCGAGATTGTATGGGGTGGATTTCGAGACGTAAGACCCGGATTTGGTTCCTGCGCAACCATTCTAACCCAGTACCTGCAGGAACTTCAGATACAACCCGATGTCCGTGTTGCTACGGCACTTATGTATGGGATTCGTTCAGATACGAAACATTTCCGAAGGAATGTCAGTATAGAGGATCTCAACGCATCAGCGTATCTTATTAACTACATCGATAGTGATCTCCTTGAGAAGATCATGTCACCCCAGTTCTCACACGAGACATTAGACATACTGGGAAAGTCAATAACAAACAGAAGAGCAAAAAACGGATATCTCTTCTCAAATATCGGATACGTAAGAAACAGGGACGCTCTTCCCCAGGCTGCGGATCTCCTGATAAACCTGGAAGGTATCAGCACCGCACTGGTATACGGAATAACCGATGATGCCATCATCATATCAGGGAGAAACAGGGATATGCGATTAAACCTTGGTAATGTCATGAGTGAATCGTTCGGGAAGATAGGTGATGCCGGTGGCCACGTTACGATGGCTGCCGCATCAATTCCGTTACGGTTCTTCTCAGAGGTAAAGGAGAAGGAGGACCTTCTCAATCTTATCATTGATCCTCTCCTTCTGAAGTTTTACCGACTCGTGGGACTTTTAGAGGATAAAAATGGTGAGTTATAAAGAATGGGAACCCATATACCGAGAAATACTTGATTATTTTTCTTTTGATATAAAAAAGGACAGGGAAGCGGCAGTACTTCTCTCTTCCCTTACATCCCGGGATGATGAAAAACTGGTAACCGATCTCATCAAAAACCAGGTTGTTACCATCTGTGGTAACGGACCAAACCTCTCTGATGATCTCAAACGATCACATGATATAAAAAAACCTGTTATTACCGCAGATGCGGCAACAGATCAGGTTATTGCACATGGTATTACACCTGATATCATCGTTACCGATCTTGATGGAGCCGATGATTATATCATTGATTTAAACAGGAATGGAACAATCGTTGTGGTACATGCCCATGGTGACAATAGTGCACTGCTAAAAAGATGGATACCTCTCTTCTCCGGCCCGCTTGTCTGTACAACACAGGCAGAACCATTTGCCAACCTGCATAATTACGGAGGATTCACTGATGGAGACCGGGCAGCATATCTGGCACATGCCCATGGCGCAAAATCCCTTGTTTTCTTAGGGTTTTCCCTCGATGATCCCGATGTGAATCCGATAAAACGGGGAAAACTCATCTGGGCACGTCGTCTTTTAGCTGGCATTGGATATACCCTCTGATGGTTTTCATGAGAAAAACGGCATACATTATTGACGGGTATATCGATGAGCCGGCCTGTCTTGGTGTACCGCCGTATATATCTCCATACACGAGAACGGTCGCAGGTCTCCTCTCTCTTGAGGAGTATGAAACAGGATATCTAACCATAGATCAGATTCGGAAAGACCCCGGGCTTTTAAAAGGGCCGGCAGAATCCGATATTGTTGTCATGATCGCCGGAGTAACCGTTCCTGGCACATACCTGGGAGGAACACCGGCAACCAGTACTGAGATACAACAGATAGGATCTCTCCTGACCAGACCGGTTACCTGTATCGGTGGTCCGGTTCAATTCGGATATTCGCACGGGGGCGGTACTCCTGCACGAAAGATGGCATTGTCTGGATTTGATACGATTCTAACCGGCAATCCCGCCACCGCTCTGCATCATATGCTCGCAGGTGGGGATCCGGCAGGGGAACTCAATTACCACCTGCTTGATCCCTGGTCAGTAGCCGGTGCAGGTATTATCAGAAAACATCCCTCGTATCCGAGAGTGATGTGTGAACTCGAGACTGCACGCGGGTGTTCCCATGCCATTACCGGGGGTTGTTCATTCTGTACAGAACCCTTGTATGGTAAACCGGTGTATCGCGGGATACAAGCCATTGCAGAAGAGGTGTCTGCTCTTTATCGTGAGGGAGCACGGCATTTCCGGCTCGGCCGACAGCCTGATCTGCTTGTTTACCAGAGTTTGAGCGGAGAATTTCCAAAACCCGTTCCTGAAAAGATAGAAGAACTCTTCTCTACGATACGATATGCAGCCCCCGATCTCTGTACCCTTCATATCGATAACATCAACCCGGGAACCATTGCCCGGCATCCTGATGCTGCAAGGGCTGCCTTAAAAGCAATTGTTCATGGGCATACGGCAGGGGATGTAGCCGCTTTTGGAATGGAAAGTGCCGATCCTGCTGTGATTCGTGCAAATAATCTTAAGGCAACCTCTGATCAGGTAATGGATGCCATCCGAATTGTCAACGAAGTAGGAGGAGCCAGGAGAGACGGTATACCTGAACTCCTGCCCGGTTTGAACTTTATTGCCGGGCTGGCCGGTGAGACTGCTGATACGTACCAGTTAAACCAGCAGTTTCTAAAGCGTCTTCTCGCATCAGGTCTTTTCGTTCGAAGGGTTAATATCAGGCAGGTAATGCCTTTTTATGGGACACCTGCATATGAAACAAACACGCTCTCCCGGTATGACCGGCATTTCCGGTCTTTTAAGGAATGGGTCAGAACTCATTTTGACAGGCCGATGCTACAGAAAGTATTTCCCCTTGGGACCGTGCTTTGTGACGTATGGATTGAGAAAGAGGCTACAAAAACAGATCCGGCATTTGGCAGGCAGATGGGTTCTTATCCAATTCTTGTCGGGATACCTGCTGTTATTCCATCCACGATATCCGGGGATGTCGTTGTCACCGGTTACGGTATGCGTTCACTAACCGGATTCTTTACCCCGATACCGATAAACGAGTTGCCTACCAGGGCTTTGCCGCACCTTCCTGCCATCGGCAAGAAACGTCTGAGTACTATCCTCTCAAAGAGACCGTTTCATTCTCTTGCCGATTTGGAGGAGGTTATCGGGAAAACAGAGATAAACCATCATTATATCTTTACGTCTCCCGAAGTTCCATCACCTTCATGATATCGGTCCTGGTTATGATTCCGATGACCGAATCCTCAGAAACGATGGGAATACGACCGATTGCATGCTGACTCATGAGTCTGAGTGCTTCTATTACCGGAGCATGCGAAGGGAGTGTTATGCAGGTAGTACTCATCACATCGACAACCTGCATGGCATCCCGGTCAATTGCTGATGCACGGTTTAGATCGGTAAGTGTGATCATACCCACAAGATGATTATTGGAGATGACCGGAAATCCCAAATGCTTTGTCTGGTACATGAGATCCTTTAATTCAGGTAACGATAACGCAGGTCCGACAGTCATAACCGGGTGTGACATGATATCTCCTGTCGTAACATCTTGCAGCAGGAACTGGTATCGTGTAACTTCTGACTCCTGACCTGCACCGATATAGATAAAAAATGCGATAAGAATGAGAAAAGGGCTGAAAAAAATGCCGATGAGAGCGAACAGGATAGCAAACCCTTTCCCGATGGTAGACGCAATCGAGGTTGCCTTATGCAGGGGCATTCGTGTTGCAAGGTATGCCCGCAGTATTCTGCCCCCGTCCATGGGAAATGCCGGAAGGAGATTGAAGATAAAAAGAATGATGTTCATTATCGCAAGATAGCCGATGCAGAAGATAACGACACCTGCAACAGCGGTATTACTGATGAGATGATCTGCGATATATACCATCATAAAACAGAGAATTCCAATGAGAAGACTCATAAAAGGACCGGCTGCTGCCATTCTGCACTCAAGTTCTGGATGCATCTCTGTTTCGCTCATTGCCGCAACACCCCCAATCATCAGCAGGGTAATACTCTGTATCTTCATACCCCCTTTCATTGCCATAAGAGAGTGGGCAAGTTCGTGAAGGTACACTCCGATAAAAAGTGAGACTGCAACGAATCCTCCTAAAAGGTATGGCAGGGGAGGGATTGTCATGAGCGATGTATCAATGGGAATATGGATTATTTCGCTGACAAACGAGACACTGTACTCGATATTTGTTCCGATCAACCAGGCAAAGAGAGGAATTATCAGTAAAAATGTGAAATGAATCAGAACCGGTATTCCAAAGAGTGTCCCAATCCGAAAAGAGCCCTCCATAAAGAGTACATTTTTTACTTATCTGGTATATATGTTCAAATGGTATCATGAGGACACAGATCACAGATCTTATCGGTCTGCGGGTATACACCGAGAGTGGGGTATATGTCGGTGAAGTGGAGGACATCGTGCTGGATATTGATGCAAAACGCATAGATGGCCTTGCCATAGGATCCTTAAATAAGGATCTCATTGATGTGAAGAAACATAAGGGAATCAGGATTCCATACCGGCTGGTAAAGAGTGTTTCAGATGTGGTTGTCCTTCGGAATATTCCTACGATGTTTAAAGGCAGCCAGATGGAGTAAGGATGCGAAAACCCGGTGAGGATATCAAAAAAAGAGAGATATATTCTGACCTGCGGGCAATAGCGCCGGTTTTTATCAGGCTTGATGGGCGGTCTTTTCACCGGCTTGCAAAAAAACTGGAACTACAAAAACCATTTGATGAAAATTTTTCTTCTATTATGGAAGGGGTATGTACCTATTTTATGCGAGAGAGTGGATTCTCTCCTCTTTTTGCCTATACTTTCTCTGATGAGATCAACGTATATGTACAAACGCTCCCTTTTAATGGCAGGATAGAGAAATTGGATGCTGTAGCGGCTTCCTATGCAGCTTCAGTATTTACTATTCTCTCAAAGGTTGAAAATCCCGTTGCCTTTGATTCCAGGATAATTCCTATACAAGAGGATATGGTTCGTACATACCTGATATGGCGACAGAATGAAGCATGGAGAAATCACATCAACTCCTATTGCCAACATGCCCTCATTTTAGAGGGATATTCGTCATCGCAGGCAGCTGAGATGTTATTTGGCATCTCTGCCAATAAACTTCATGATATGATGTTTTCCCGGGGAATCAATCTCGCAAAGACGCCTTCCTGGCAGCGCCGGGGAATCATGATAGCACCGAAGTCAATTCAAAAACACGGATTTAACAAAAAAACCCAGGCAGAAACAATAACGACCAGGAACTGTATTTTTACTGACAGAGATCTTCCGCTCTTTTCTTCAGAAGAAGGAGAGGTATATATCAAGTCGTTGCTTTTCCAAACAGAGAGGAGCGAACAATCATAGTCCCATACCGATAGCTGGTCTCTTGTTTTATTTTAGTATGATACAACGAGCGCGTAATCGTAATCCTCATAAAATTTAAAAAAAATCACTCTTCATCCGGATGAAGACTGAACCATTATACTGACATATTTTTATCTGAGCATGACAAAAATTCTAAACGGTAGTATTTCACGTTAATCAGCGAATATTCGCTCATAATACAAAAAATAAGAGAGAGATGAGAAAAGATAACGGTACATTATCCATTTAAACACTTTTATGTAAGAATACCGGTCGAATCAGTGCAGGATTTTCTCTCTTCATTCCTTTTTCGTACCTGATACCGGAGAAAAATGACACCCGATGGAATCCAGTGGGGCATCGCTCTTCTGATTATAGCATCAATTGTTGCTGCAACAGGAGCATTGTCACCCCGTCAGTCAATGTACCGCATCTCCCTTATCTTTGGGATATGCGGTTCTGCAAGCTTGGTGGTATCATCGCTTACCCATGTCTTATCTGGCACGGCAGTGAGTCTTTGTACCTATCCAATAACAGGAGTTATATCGATATCCTTTGGGATAGAACGTTTATCAGGGATATTTGTTCTTCTCCTCTCTCTTGTATCGATTGCATGCTCGATATACACCTTTTCTGACTTTACTCATGAAAAACATCGCGTCCGTGTGATGGTGCGAAATGCCCTCATGTTTGCCTTCCTCACTTTTATGACCGGTGTTCTTCTCTCATGGAACAGCATTTTATTTCTCGCGATGTGGGAACTAATGGCAATCACATCGTTTCTTCTTGTCATGTACAGTTACGAAAAGGAAGAGACGAGGAGAGCAGGTATGTACTACCTTGCGATGACGCAACTTTCCACTATCTTTCTCATGGCCGGTTTTCTCTATCTCTTTTCAATAACAAACACCTTTGATCTGCGAGGTTCTGGTATCCCGACGGGATCAGGAGACGTGATATTTCTTCTGCTCGTGACCGGTTTTATGATAAAAGCAGGGATAATTCCATTCCATAAATGGCTCCCCTATGCACACCCGGCTGCTCCGTCCGTGATATCAGCCCTTATGTCAGGGGTTATGCTTACCGTTGCCATCTATGGTATTCTTCTCACCGTGCTCTCTGTTCTTTCTCCCGAATCCTGGTGGGGATGGTATATCCTGATATTCGGGCTTGTATCCTCTGTTTTAGGGATAATGTATGCAATGAAGGAGTCAGATATAAAGGTACTTCTGGCATACAGCAGTATCGAGAATATGGGGATCATTCTTATTGGAATCGGATTGTACCTCATCTTCTCGCTCTCTTCCCTGACATTTATGGCAAACCTGGCTCTCATAGGCTCTCTTTTTCATGCATGCAGTCATGGAGTGGTAAAATCACTCCTTTTTATGGCTGCCGGTTCTATTGTTCATAGCGCCCAAACAAGGGATTTAGATGAGATGGGTGGTCTGATTCACACGATGCCGATGACAGCAGTTATATTCTTTACCGGATCTCTTACGATATCTGCAATCCCCCCTTTATGCTGTTTTATCGGCGAATTACTGATCTTTCAATCGATATTTTACTCATTTCATGAAGTTCCGAGTATGATGCGATTCGCCCTTCTGATTATCCTCTCGGTTTTTGCCTTTGTGAGTGCTATGTCTGCTGCATGCTTTGTCAAAGCCTTTGGAATCGCCTTCCTGGGACTGCCCCGATCCATTCCTGCAGAACAATCTCATGAAGCCCCGATAGGCGCAGTGCTTGGACCGGGACTGCTTGGCATCATTGCGGTCCTGTCAGGTGTTTTTTCGTATCAGATCCTGTCCTACCTCGGGTATCCGGATTACTTCCCTGATATGAGTATCATAAGCCTTATCCTTCTCGTTTCTATCGGGTGTATCTATCTTTTGGTCCGATTCCCTGCTCCTCCTCTAGTCCGTACCGGAGACACCTGGGACTGTGGTATCCGCTCTCCGGCAGCTCGGATTGAGTATACATCAATAGGATTCTCTGAACCGCTCATTACCATCTTTTCATCCTTGTTCCGGACCAGAAAAATTATCCATAAGAACTACGAGGATCCTGATAAATGTTTATTTAAAAATGGTTCTGCTGAGATAGAATTATTCCGTTTCTTTGAGGAATACCTGTACACACCTCTCTCAAGACGGATATGTGCGACAGCGGAGTTGGTTGCGAAACACCAGAATAATAACCTGGATACCTATCTGCTGTATCTTTTTGTAACGGCAGTAATTATCATTGTATTCATGGGAGCCCAGGTATGACAGCATCCTTTTTCCCCTCCTTGCTGTATTGTCTGGTAAATGCCGGGGTACTCCTCTGTATCGCACCCCTCTTTATGGGTATCATAAGAAAGGTAAAGGCCCGGGCACAGGGAAGAAGGGGTCCGCCACTTCTCTATTTGTATTACAGCCTTTTTCGGTTATGGAGAAAAGAGAGTCTGTATTCTCTCTCCTCTTCATGGATTATCAGGATAACCCCGTTTGTCTGCCTCGGGGTCATCATCCTCTCCGGGTTCTTTGTACCTGTCATTGTGATACCAACACCCTTCTCTGGTATCGGGAATATCATTCTTTTCCTCTATCTCCTTGCATTGTACCGGATAATGACTGCCCTCTCCGGTCTTGATGCCGGGAGTAGTTTTGGCGGCATGGGAAGCTCCCGGGAGATGAGTCTTTCTCCGGTTATTGAGCCAACCATCATCGTGGTTGCTGCAGCTCTCTCCTCGGTCCTAGGAACGTTAAATATCTTTGAGATGATGAGCGTAACAGCAGATGCCGGTCCCGGTGCTATCCCTCCCCTGATTCTTGTTGCGGTCTCTTTATTCCTGATTTTAATTATCGAGACCTCGAGAATTCCTGTTGATAATCCTGAAACTCATCTGGAACTAACCATGGTCCATGAGGCAATGGTGCTTGAGTTTTCAGGGAGGGATCTTGCCCTCATGGAACTCTCCCATGCCATGAAACAGGCAATACTCATGGCATTTTTGATAGGAATTATCATTCCCTTTGGGATTATAAAAGATGGATTGATCCCGGGAGTAATTATTGCTACAGCCCTGTTTGTTCTGAAAGGATCGGTAATTGCAGTCCTTGTGGGAGTGTTTGAATCATATAATGCAAAGCTACGGTTCTTTAGTATTCCTACCTTCTTCATGCTTGCGTTCTTCTTCTCTTCCCTTACCTTAATAATCGAGGTATTTGCATGACTCTCGAATTATCTGCTGAATTGGTACGAATCCTCCTGATACTTGTCATGATATCAGCAGCCCTGATAATCACTGCACGATCCCTGTCTGCGATTATTCAGGTATACCGGATCCAGTCCCTGCTTATTGTTCTTCTTGCAGGTATCCTCTGGGTTATCACCGGGGATATGACGCTTCTCCTGATAGCGGCGATAACCCTCGTGGCAAAGGTCTGCCTTATTCCCTGGTTTATCAAAAGAATTCAGGAGACCATTCATATCAGGCGTGATATTGAATTTTCCTATCTTAATCCGGCGGGATCTCTTGTTCTTTCCCTGATCATCATGGTTCTCCTCTACCTGGTCTTTTATCGGGTACTTTCTGAGTTTGCTCAGGCAAACCCGCTGTTTTTTATGGGTGCAGTAACCGGTGTCTCATTGATGCTGATGGGACTTCTCGTTACCTTCAGCAGAAAAAAGGCCATCACCAAGGTAATCGGATACCTCTCTATGGAGAACGGGGTTCTTATTTTCGGGTGTTTTACTACAGAACTCCCCTTTATCATCGAGTTTATGATACTGATTGATCTGGTAATCCTCATTTTACTGACCACTATCATGACGATTGGAATAGATTCTAGCTTAGAAGAATACCATACCAGCCTTGTTACCCATCATCTCTGGCCCGGTTCGGAGGAAGAATAATGATAGCCGCTCCTTTTATCCTCATTGGAACAGTTGCCCTTATTTTTATTATCATGGTAAAACAGCATTGCGGAAAGAGGCTTATCCTGATACTCCAGGCCATGCTTATCCTTTTGTTATCGGTAACAATTCTGCCCTTATCAATGATACCTGTCCATACCGGTTTTTTTGCGGTAGATACCCTTGCTCTCTTTTTTGTTATCCTCTCTTCATTTCTCTTTTTTGCCGTTTCATTTTATGCAGGCGGATATGTCTCACGACTGATTGAGACCGGGGAATTAAGTAAAAAGAGCCTGAATCTCTTTTATGGGGGATTCAGCCTTCTTATGACTGTGACTCCGATTGTCTTTTTATCAGACAACCTGGCACTGTTCTGGATTCTTGCCGAGATAACCACGGTAATCTCTGCGATGCTTATTGCAAGCCTGTCTACACGGGAGAATATCGATGCAGCGATCTCGTATATCTTTATCGCATCAACCGCCATGCTCTTCTCATTTGTTGGTTTAATCTTTCTTTTCGAACTATCACGTCAACAGATCCCTTCCGGAACCCTGAACTGGAGTCTCTTGATGGATATCTCCACGGCATTTGATCCCTCGCTTCTTCTCGTGGCTTTTTTCTTTGTTTTTATCGGGTTCTCTGCAAAGAGTGGGATTGTTCCTTTTCATACCTGGCTGCCACAGGCACATGCAAAAGCACCTTCGGCTGTCAGTGCCATCCTATCGGGAGTCCTTTTAAATATCGGGATATACGGCATCATCAGGGTTTATGCAATCGTTGCACAGGTTCCGGAAACAGAAACAGGAGGGCTTTTTCTTATGTTTTTTGGTATTCTGACGGTTTCTATTGCATCGATGATGATGCTTCAGGAGAAAAATCTTAAAAAACTTATCGCTTTCTCAAGCATCGAGAATATGGGTTTTATCCTGGTAGCTGTCGCATTATGGACACCGGTTGTGATGTTCTGGGCAATCATCTATATCTGTGCCCATTCAGTTACGAAGGCTCTTTTATTCCTCTCCGCAGGAATAATCCATCGTCAGTACCGATCAACCGATCCTGACACGGGAGATGTTATTGTTGATCTGCTTGCAATGCATCCGGGAACATCGCTTGCTCTTCTCGCAGGAGGACTGGCAATAACCGGAATACCCCTGTTCCCCATCTTTCTCCCAAAGATCTGTATCCTTGGAGACCTGTTTACCGTAATGCCGGTTATTGGATTTTTCATCCTCTTCCCCCTGGGTATCGCAGCGTTTGCCATCATCAGGTTTATATTCTCGGCTTTTCGGGCAACCGGAACCGGACCAGGACCAAAACCTTATAATGTACCCATCGGGATGTACTTCTCATTGATTCTTCTTCTAATAGGCATGCTTTTCATAACATTTGTAGTCCCGTTGCAGTTTGAGACGATGCTTCATGAGATCATCAGTGAGATCGGATTAAATGGAGGGATGGGATGAATACACATGACTCACCGGTTCTGTATGAATTTTTGGATACGATTCTTCATCCGGAACCTATCCGTACCGCAGAAACACTCGAGGATAGGATACAGAAGTGCAAATTCCAAAAACACGTTCTTCTCTGTCTTTTTTGCATCGAAGGATGGAGCAGTGAAGATGACCTGACACTTATCTACCTCTTTGAAGATCAGGACCACGACCAGGTATATTCCTATGCATACAAAACAGACGGAACTGCTCCCAGCACTGCATCTCTCTTCCCGATTGCATCGCTCTATGAGCGTGAGATACAGGACGGGTATGGAATCAGATTCCTGGGTGCTTTAGATACAAGAAGGCTCTTTTTACATGAACCGTATCCGGAGCTTTTTCACCCGTTACGAAAAAAAGAGCAGGTACAATCAGGTACGGACGAACTGATGCAACCATCCAAAACCTGGTATGAATTTAAAAAAATAAACGGAAAGGGGGTGTATGAACTCGCTGTCGGTCCGGTTCATGCAGGAATCATAGAGCCCGGTCATTTCAGATTTAGTGTGCTTGGGGAGACCATCTGTAACCTTGAGACCAGGATGGGATATCTCCACCGTGGTTTAGAGAAGACTGCAGAGGGGATGATACCAGAAGATGCCTGCAGGTTTGCAGAATCGGTATCTGGAGACGAGAGTGCAGCAAATACCGCCTGCTTCTGCATGGCCCTCGAGAAACTTCTTTGTTTGCGCCCATCTTGCAGAAGTCAGGCATTAACCGGCATTGCTCTTGAGATGGAGAGGATATCCTGTCTTCTCGCTGATTGTGCAGGTATGCTTGTTGATGTTGCATATCCGGCAGGAGCTTCTCCTTTTCTCATCGCGAAGGAAGACTGCATGCGGATGAACAAGAAACTCTTTGGTCACCGCTTTATTCGTGAATATATCAGAATAGGCGGGGTTAAGCATGACTGTTCTGATCTACTGCTCGCGGATCTCAGTTCATTTCTCACTCGTCTGCAGAAAGTAATACAACAATCCTATGAGGCTGCAATTGCATCTCCGATTGTTCTCGACCGGTTCTCTACCACAGGTATAATCAAACAAGGATTGATTCCATCTCTCAATCTGACCGGTCCGGTTGCACGGGCATCGGGCAGCTCCCGCGATACCCGTGTCCAGTACCCGTACGGGATATACCGTAGCATCCCGTACCATGCACCGGTCGAGAGTGGTGGTGATGTCTTATCCCGGTTCACGCTTAAATATCAGGAGATATTGGCATCATCTGCCTATATCAGAAAAATATGCGGTACTATTCCTGATGACGGGATTATCCCTATACAATATAAAACTCCCCTGGGAGACGGCCTCGTATTCGCAATGGTTGAAGGACCGAGGGGACAGAATCTCCATATCATCCACCTCCGTGATGGAAGGATATGGCGGTATAAGGTAAAAACCGCATCATTTTGTAACTGGAAAGCAATAGAACATGCAGTAATGGACAATATCGTCCCTGATTTTCCTCTTATCAATAAAAGTCTTAATCTCTCGTATGCCGGAAATGACCTCTAGGTGAACAACATGAGAATTATGAGAACTCTTATGAAAAAGCCGGTATCTGAGATGATTACCGATAGATACGATATCCCGCCATTACCTGCTCTTCATCATCCGGGTGCATCATCACCATTTAGAAAAACGCTTGCCATCCGCCTCGTTGATTGCGGAAGTGATAATGCAGAACTTGTCGAGATTGCTGCATTGACCTCACCGTACTATGATGTTGAACAGTATGGTATCTTTTTTGTTGCATCACCAAGACATGCTGATCTTCTGATGGTTACCGGAGCAGTGACAAGAAACATGGCATTTGCACTCAAAAAAACCTATCATGCAACTCCCAATCCCAAACGAGTCATGGCTGTCGGTGATGATGCCTGTTATGGCGGGAAATTTACTGATTCATATGCGATAGCCGGTCCTGTCAGGGCCTGTATCCCGGTCGATATAGAGGTGCCCGGCAATCCCCCTGAACCTTTGACCATTATCAGAGCATTATTGGCGCTAATGCGATCATAATCCTGGTCAGATATGTCGGAACCATATTTTTCTGTTTAAAATAAAAAAATAACATTAATTTAGTCAGATTGTTCAAATATAAATAGTAAGATACCTCAGATTCAACAAAATCGATATTATGGCACAATACATCACTTTATTCTTTTTTTAAAAGATAGATTCTAAAAGATAGAGTCTTTTTTCCTATCGAAAGACCAGACTCGTTCTATTTATCGATGCACTTCAGATCTCATAGATTATCAGTGTATCCAACTCAGTTATCCTCTTTAATTGAAAAATCCCTTATCTGGTATTAGTATGGATTCCATAAAAATACCGGAAAAAGGTATCCTCTGGCATAATCTCTCACTAAATGAGGTCACGGAAAAACTGGCCACGGGAGAGGATGGATTAACAGGTGTAGAGGCAGAATCCCGATTGCATGAGTTTGGATTGAACACACTACCAGAAGGGAAAAAATTATCAGTCATCTCAATATTTCTTGTTCAGTTCAAAAGTCCGCTTATCTATGTTCTGATAGCGGCTGCTCTCCTTTCATATATTCTTCATCATCTCACCGATGCAGCATTCATCGGGGTTGTTGTTCTCGTTAATGCTATAATCGGGACGATACAGGAATGGAAAGCAGAACAGAGTGCCAAAGCATTACAGCAACTCTTTCAGATAACCGCTACGGTTACCAGGGACGGGAAAAAGATACAGATTCCTGCCAAAGACCTGGTGCCCGGAGATCTAATCTATCTTGAGTCTGGATCACGTGTCCCTGCAGATATCAGGCTGCATAACGTCACTGATTGTTCCATTGATGAATCCATCCTCACCGGTGAGTCGGTCCCGGTTTTAAAAAAGATCTATCCTCTTCCGAAAGATACCCCGGTAAGTGACCAGATAAACATGGCGTTTGCCGGCACTACGGTGGTTCGTGGATTTTCGTCAGGATATGTCACCAGTACCGGGACAGCAACAGAAGTGGGAAAGATTGCATCTGTCGTAGCAGAGACCGGAGTCACAAAACCTCCGCTTGTTATCAGGATGGAGAAATTTTCACGCCATATTGCCATAGCCGTTTTAATTGCCTCAGCAATCCTTGGAACGATTGCAGTACTGCAGGGCATGGGTATCATTGACGTCTTTTTCTTTGCAGTAGCCCTTGCCGTATCGGCAATACCGGAAGGTCTCCCGGTGGCTCTTACTGTTGTTCTCTCCATTGCTGCATACCGGATGTCACAACGCCACGTTATTGTCAGGAAGATGACTGCGGTAGAGAGTCTTGGTTCCTGTACTTTAATCGCGAGTGATAAGACCGGAACACTTACGGTGAATGAACAGACTGCACATGTCATTTATCTCTTTGGAAGAGAACCTTTTTTGGTAACAGGGACGGGTTATAACGGAACAGGTGAAATAACCACCAATAATGGCAAAAAACCGGCTGATTCTGATCTGACCCGGATACACCGGCTCTGTCACATTGCTACTCTCTGTAGTGAGGCAAAACTCGATCTTTCTGATAATACATGGATTTTTTCAGGAGATCCGATTGATGTGGCTTTCCTTGCACTCGCCCACAAGGACGGAATCGATACCAGTGCTCTCATCAGGGAAGTCAAAAGACCGCTATTTATCCCATTCGAAGCAGAACGGAGATATTCAGCGGTCGGATTTGTTGAAGGTACCTGTGCCCGGTTTGGAATAAAAGGTGCGGCAGAATCAGTTCTGCCACTCTGCGTATCAGTACAGACGTCTAATGATACCGTTCCTGCTAACCATGCTGATCTTCTTGCAACTGCTGAACAGATGGCGGCCGAGGGGTATCGTGTTCTCGCAGTAGCTGAAGGTATATCTCCAGGTTTTCCCGTGGATCCCCTTGTTACAGACCTCCCTCCCCTTGTTCTTTTAGGTTTTGTCGGGTTTATTGATCCCGTTCGCACTGATGCACAAGAGGCGGTACGAGCGTGTCAACAAGCCGGGGTGACGGTGGTAATGGTTACCGGAGATCATCCTGCAACGGCTCTTTCCATCTCAAAGACGCTCGGTATTGCACAAGAGGAGTCACAGGTTCTGACCGGGAAAGAGATAGATGAACTGGGTTCATTTACCATACCTGAATTTTTTGATCTGGTCCTGGATGCACGGGTTTTTGCACGGGTAACCCCGATACAGAAACTGGCTATTGTAGATGCTTTAATTAAGATGGGACATTACGTGGCAGTTACCGGTGACGGGGTCAATGATGCTCCTGCTCTTCGCCGTGCCCATATCGGTGTAGCCATGGGATCCGGTACTGACATTGCGAAGGATAATGCAGCGATGATCATTACTGACGATCGGTTCTCATCCATTGTTGCCGGTATCGAAGAGGGCAGGTTTGCCTTTGATAATATCAGGAAAGTGACCTACCTTCTCGTATCGACAGGAGCTGCAGAAGTTATCATGTTTACCTGCTCACTTCTTGCAGCGCTCCCCCTTCCCCTCCTCGCAGTTCAGATCCTCTGGTTAAATCTTGTCACAAACGGTATCCAGCATATCGGACTTGCTTTCGAACCCGGGGAAGAGAATGCCATGAAAAGACCGCCACGGCCTCCGTCCCAGGGTATCTTTAACCGCCTCATGGTAAGTGAGATCCTCATCTCATCCCTTATGATGGGGATGATCGGATTTGTCACCTGGTACCTGCTGCTCTCTCTTGGGTATGATGAGGACACCGCCAGGAATCTTGGGTTACTCCTCTTTGTTCTTCTGGAGAACGTTCATGTCTTTAACTGCCGTTCAGAACATGTGTCAGTATTTCGTATGCCTCTTCGGCGGAATCTCTTCCTGGTCGTTTCTGTTATTGGAGCGCAGGCAATTCACCAGCTGGCGATGCATGTTCCCATCCTTTCAGATGTCCTTGGCCTTCAGCCGGTCGGACTTAACGAATGCATAATTCTCCTTGCTATGGCATGTATCGTGGTTATTGTAATGGAGATCTTCAAACTGGTCTGGGCAAAAAAAGAACCGGTACCGGGCTTGTGACGAATGAGAAAAATTCCACAAAAAGGAGGATTCCAGGTAAGAGGGATTAATGCCTTCTCTTCCCTGTTTTCCATTATCGGATAAATTCGATAAAATTTCCGGTTTCATCTCTTTTTGGATTTTAACGCTTATCTATCAGTAATCTGATCTTTCTCTCTCGTGGGAAGAGACATCATTAGTCCTCCAAACCACATTATCTTTTCAAATTGGTCTTAACCGAAAATCTGACGTACATCCTGAGTTTCCCCTTTCATGCAAAGGGATTAGAGGGTATTATGAGATATCACATTCCATCCTAGTAAGAGAACAAGCACGCCAATCTCTGAAGCAAACAATGAGGCAGAAAAGAGATGACATTTTTTCAATATGCAACGTGCACACAAGAAGAGATAGAAAAAAATCTGGACACAACCCTTTCTCATGGGATTACGGATTCTTCTGCAGAGAAACGTCTCCGGGAGGATGGTTTAAACGAGGTAACTGCTGACAGGATTTTCTGGTGGCAGATTGCTATCCGACAATTCAAATCCCCTTTTATTTACCTGTTGCTCTGTGCGGCCGGTATCGTTTATATCATTGGTGAATACATCGATGCCAGTGTGATTGTTGGTTTTGTTGCCATCAATACCCTTCTTGGATTTTATCAGGAATACCGATCTGAACAATCACTCCGTGCGTTACAACAATTTATCTCGCCGAGAGCCAGTGTGTTGCGGGATTCCTCATGGCATACCATCGATTCCCGTAATCTTGTCAGGGGTGATATCACGAGCATCAGGACCGGTGATCTGGTACCTGCTGATGTTCGGATTCTTGATACAGATCAATGTATCGTTGATGAGACAACACTGACCGGTGAATCCATACCTGTTCAAAAAATTTCTGATTCGTTAAAAGAGATACCAAATAGCCTGTATGAAAGCCACAATCTCTGTTTTAGCGGCACCTCTGTTGTCGGGGGAAGTGCAGTTGCAGTCGTTGTAAAGACCGGTAAAGAGACTGCGATGGGAAAAATTGCTTCCCTAACCTTAGAGACAACAAAAGAGAGTGAGTTTTCCAGGGGCATCGGACGATTCAGTTCATTTATTCTCAGGTTAATCCTCGTAACTCTTGTGTTTGTATTCGTTGCAAATATCCTGATAAAAGGTGAAGGGGCTGATCTCCTTGAATTACTGGTCTTTTGTATCGCCCTCGTTGTCAGCGTGGTCCCTGAAGCTCTCCCGGTCGTAACAACCGTCTCACTCTCCCGGGGAGCGTTAAAGATGGCCAGACAGAACGTTATCGTCAAACGTCTCTCGGCAATTGAGGACATCGGAGGTATTGAAATACTCTGTTCTGATAAGACCGGAACACTCACAGAGAATACCCTTCAAGTTACCGATCTCTCTCCCGGAGCGGATCCGGATCTTATGTTTTATGCATCTCTGACGGTTTCAGACAGTAATGAAAAGACAGAGCCGTTTGATATCGCAATTGAGAAGAAAGTAGAAGAGATACGTGGTGGCGATAATTCTACCCTAATCCGCCTGTCTGAGATCCCGTTTGATCCGAAAAGGAGACGCAACGCAGTTCTCATCCATTCTGATAGAGAAACCTTCATGATAGTCAGGGGTGCTCCCGAAGTTCTCATGGACCTCTCCAGTTCACTGGCTGATGAAGGAAGGGACAGACAAAATACCTGGCTTTTTGAAAAGGGGCGTGCCGGACAACGGACGATAGCACTTGCCAAAAAAAATTTTCCTTCAGGTAAAGAGTCTCTTTCTCCTGAAGATGAGAAGGATCTCCAGTTTCTCGGCATGATTGCATTTACCGATCCCATCAAACCCTCTACATATCATGCTGTACGGAAAGCAAAACAACTGGGAGTTCAGATCAAAATCATTACCGGAGACAGTCCTTTCGTTGCCGGTGCCGTAGGAAAGGAGATTGGGTTAATAGATGATCCCGGTCATGTACTCTCTGGTGCCGACCTTCTCTTGATGCCTGACGACAAGCGTGCCCGTGCAATCCTTGATCATCATGTAATAGCCCGGGTTACCCCGGAACAGAAGTATGAGATAATCGAGACTTTGCAAAAAACTCATACCGTCGGTTTTCTTGGTGAAGGCATCAATGATGCGCCTGCACTCAAACGAGCCGGAGTCTCAATGGTCGTTGAGAGCGCTTCAGATATTGCACGTGAAGCAGCCGATGTAATCCTTCTTGCCAGAAATCTTGAGGTGATAATTGACGGGATAGAGAGTGGGAGAGCGGTTTTTGCAAACAGTATCAAGTACTTAAAAGCAACACTGGCTTCTAACTTCGGACACTTCTATGCCATTGCAATTGGTTCTATGTTTATTAGTTTCCTGCCGATGCTTCCGCTCCAGATCCTTCTCGTTAATCTGTTGTCAGACTTTCCCATGATAACCATCGCTACCGATACTGTTGATGAGACCGAGATTGAAAAACCAGGAAAATACGAGATAAAAAGTATAGTGCTCATAGCAACCCTTCTCGGGGTTGTTATCACCGTCTTTGATCTCATGTACTTTGCATTCTTCTTTCACCAGGGTGAACCGGTACTGCAGACCAACTGGTTTATCGGAAGTATCCTCACAGAACTTGTCTTCCTCTTCTCTATCCGGAGCAGGCTGCCGGTATACCGGGCAAAACGTCCGTCAGGATATGTGATGATACTGACCGGTATCGCAATCGTATGCACCATCCTTCTTCCGTATACGATATTCGGCCAGGTAATCTTTCATTTCACCCCGCCGACAATGGTGCATCTTGGTATCATACTGGGCCTCGTCGGTGCCTTCTTTGTCTGCTCTGAACTGGTCAAGACAATGTTCTATCGCTATGTTGCCGACCTTTAATTTTTTTCCGAGCAACACGTGATTTGTTTTTCATCCCCTTTTTATTCAGATACAAAGAAGGAGAGAGGAAAGGATTGAAATTTTCAGGAAAGCAGGGATATCAGGGTTGATCCTTATGGATGTATTCCATCCTGTTTGTATCTCACGATAGGAACCAGAATAACCAGGCGTAATACCATTCAGAGTGAATGAAAGTGATGCTAATCTACCGTTTTTTACCAATTAATGACTTTCTTATGGATAACTCAATTATATTCGTCCGTAAATAGAAGTAAGATGGAACAGCATATCTGATAATCCTGAATGCAGCTCATCCGGTGCAAGTCTCCAGCACCAGTTCCCTACATCGATACCAGGTCTGTTCATTCGCGATTCTTCGCCAAGACCCAGCAGATCCTGGATCGGCAGGATTACGGTATCAGCACGACTCATCATGGCAAGCCGTATCAGGTCTAAATTTATTGTTCCTGCTGATACATCTCTTCCGATATATAAAGACAGGTTCTTCTTCTCATTCTTTGAAGCCTCGGTTGCGAACCATGCCTGTATCGGATTGTTGTCATGGGTACCGGTGTATAAAACCCGGTTTTTGGAGACATTATGCAGGATGTACGGATTGTCTGCCATGCCTTCTTCAAACGCAAATAAAAGGACAGCCATTCCGGGAATACAAAATTCCTGCATGATCTCCCTGACATCCGGAGTAATATAACCAAGGTCCTCGGCAATGAGAGGGAGAGAAGGGATTTTCCTTGCCAGTGTCCGTAAAAAATCTCTTGCCGGTGCCTCTTTCCAGGCTCCCTGAACGGCCGTTTTAAAACCAGCAGGAATCTCCCAATACCCGACAAGACCCCTGAAATGATCGATCCGCAGATAATCAATATGCAAAAGAAGGTGTGTTATCCTGGCTACCCACCATGAGTACTTATCTTCCCGTATCTTATCCCAATTGTAAATAGGATTATTCCATACCTGCCCTGTTGCACTGAAATAATCAGGGGGGACGCCTGCTACAACCGTCGGTTTATACTGGTTATCGAGCTTGAAAAAGCCGGGATGTGACCAGAGATCCGCACTGTCATAGTTTATGTAGATGGGAATATCCCCAATCAGAAAAATTCCTGCATCTCTGCATCGATCCCGAAACCGGTTCCACTGGATAAAAAAAAGATACTGAAGAAACTGTACCTTTCCGAGTTCATCAGATTCGGTTTTTCTGATATTCTCAAGGTTAGCATCATATGGATCGAGTAATTCCGGTGGCCAGTCTCTCCACAAAGTAGGAGAGAATCTTTTTCGTAATACCATAAACAGGGCATACCGGTCAAGCCAATCTGCATTCTTCTTGCAAAATATTGTAAATGCTGGACAAAACCCCTTATCTTTGAATTTCTCATATGCAACAGTGAATAATCGTTCCTTGTATGCAATAACGGCATCAAAATCAACAGCAAACTGGGGAAAAACCGGGACAGGGAAAAGATCCGGTTCATTTAAAAATCCATCAATTACCATTTGTTCCGGACTGATCAGCAGGGGATTATAGGCAAATGCTGAGAGAGCATGATAGGGTGAGTTGTCATACCTGGGATCTGTCGGGTGAATCGGGAGTATTTGCCAGTACCTCTGTCCCGCATCAAGAAGAAATTGGATAAATGCATCTGATGCAGGTCCAAGATCTCCGATTCCGAACCGAGTTGGAAGAGAAGTAATATGAAGAAGAAGTCCGTTCCCTCGTGTAATCATTGCGAAATCACCGTCTTACAAAGGACAGGTCTACATAACAAGTTAAATGTTTCGCCTAATTTGCTGTTTACAACACACACGGTCAACGGAATCACAAACCGGATGTATACGTATTAGTAGAAATAATGGATGTTAATCAGCCTTCGATGACTGATGTTTTGCCATGGCTGTAAGAAAAGTTTAAACGACTTTCACAGATAACACATAGTATTGGGCACTGATGGACTGATTCATCCTTTTTTATATGTACCTCACATTGCGGTAAATATTCTTCACCAGGACAGTAATCGCCAATAGGCAGGAACAAATAACAGGGCCAATCGTGCAACAGGTGACGTACAATGACCCCAGATTATTATCTGCATGTTTAATCTCACACACGTTATCTCCTTTCAGATTCGTGGGATTGAGATCACTTGTTCTCAGTAAGAGATCTTCCCGCAGTTTGAAAACTCATATTACTGCAAGTACAATATCTACTTTTTTGATAATGTAATGCCAGGATTACTATTTTTTAAAAGGGATGTTAATATCTGCTATATCCCCTTTTTCCCGGACCTTCGGGAGTGTATAATCGGATAATCTTGCCCTTACCCAGTTTTACTGCCCCGATACTCTTTCCCTGCATCTTCTGGATTATTTGATCTGAATGTTCACGGGGGACGTCAACCAGTGAATACGTGCGAAAGATCTTGATTGCTCCAATCAGTCTTCCCGGGATCCCGGTCTCACCTGAAATTGCCCCGACGATATCTTTTGGTCTAATCTTTTGTTCTTTTCCAAAATTCAGATGAAGGGTATCCATACCGGGTTCGAGGCTCTTAAACCCCTTTTTCTGGTACTCATCATTCATCTCACGAAAGTCCTGGGGTATCTCCTGGTCATCGGTCTTTCTGGTTCCGATTTCCCGTTTGAGCAGGGCTGCAGCGATATCGAGTGAAGAGTAGTTATCAAGCATTATTCGTTCAACAATCTCGATATAACGATCATTATCTCCTTCATCAATACCGGTCTTAATGGAACGAATGAGATTTGAGATCTTCATCTCTTCAACGTCGGCAGGAGTAGGTAAGGGGATCTGTGTAATTCGTATCCGTGCAAATCTCTGGATTGATTTTAATTTATAGATCTCCTTCGGCCCGACAAAGGTGATAGCACGCCCGTTTCTTCCTGCCCGGGCAGTTCTTCCGATCCGGTGCACATAGTACTCAACATCCTGCGGAACATCATAGTTTATGACAAGATCGACATCATCGACATCGATACCACGGGCAGCTACATCAGTTGCAATGAGCAGATCGATTGTACCGGCACGAAACTTTGCCATCACCCTGTCCCGTTGCATCTGCTTGAGATCCCCGTGAAGGGCCTCTGCAAAATACCCGCGGGTCTGAAGATGGGTTGTCAGTTCATCGACCTCCATCTTTGTATTACAAAAAATAATCGCAAGTTCAGGGTCATCCATATCAAGGAACCTGCAGAGAATCTCAAACTTGTCCCTGTTCCTGACCTCCAGGTACTGTTGTTCCACCTGGGGAACGGTCATCTCCTTATGCACAACCTTCAAAAATTCAGCATTATTCTGGAATCGTGCAGATATCTCCTGGATTGGTTTTGGGATTGTTGCAGAGAACATGATGGTCTGCCGAGACGACGGCGTTTCAGCGAGAATTGTCTCAATATCTTCACGGAAACCCATATCCAGCATCTGGTCAGCCTCATCAAGAATGACCAATGAGATGCCTGAGAGATCAATGGATCCCCGATGAATGTGATCAAGAATTCGTCCGGGGGTACCAACGATAACATGAACCTGTTTCTGCAAAACCCGCAATTGACGCTCTATTGGTTGTCCTCCATATATCGGAAGAATAACCACATTGTGCATGTATTTCGAGAGACGCGAAAATTCTTCTGCCGTCTGAATAGCCAGTTCCCGTGTCGGTGAGAGGACCAGTACCTGAGTATACCTACTGGTAAAATCCAATTTTTCAAAAGCAGGGATGGCAAAAGCAGCTGTTTTACCGGTTCCGGTCTGGGCTTGACCAATGACATCGTAACCCGCAAGTATTCTCGGTATTGTTAATTCCTGAATGGGTGTCGGTTCTTCAAAACCCATATCATGTATCGCCTGTAAAAGTTCTGACGAAATATTGAACTTTTCGAAACTCAAATCATGTTCCATTACTAATATGCCTCCTTTCACATCTTTATGTCTTCTCTGAAGAGACTATGATGACATATCAGATGAACCGAAAATAACCCGGTACAGGAAAGATGATTCAAAGGTATCCCTTTCGGTTATCTGTCAGGATTGACAACAACAGTGTTCTGGTACCTCTATTAGAGAGACCGCCCGGATGGCTGCCGCGCATAACTCCTCCTAGTATCTTTCACTGTTCAGTACCTGTTCCTGAAACGATACATCCACTGAATACTTTTTTCGATGCGAAAAAGCAGATACTCAAACCGGAATGATGCAGATACTGCCATCACCTAACATTGAGCATTCTTTTCCGTAATGAGCGACCGGCATATCATCAATGAGCCAATCATTATAGGAAGAAAAACCAGATGTACGATGTATGGTACATAATAATTCAGATTCAGAGGGATTTCCTGTTCTAAAAGAGAAAACCACACTCTATATCAAAGACACCAAGATTGACGGGAGACCCTCTGCCATCCTTATCGATGATACCGGTAGTATCGCTGCCCTTGGAGAAGATGCGAAGCAGCGGAAGAGTGAAGCGGAATATGTCATAGATGGATCATCTACGCTTGCAATTCCCGGCCTTGTTAACATGCATACCCATGCAGCCATGACACTGCTCCGGGGATACGCTGATGATATGCATCTCCAGGAATGGCTGACAGAAAAGATCTGGCCAATGGAGGCCCATCTCCTTCCAAAGGACATCTATTGGGGAACAAAGCTGGCATGCCTGGAGATGATACGAACCGGAACCATTGCCTTTAATGATATGTATTTTTATTCTGACATGGCTGTTCAGGCAGTTGATGAAGCCGGGGTAAAGGCGGTTCTTTCTCATGCAATAATCACCTTTGGTGATGAAGATAAGATGGAGAAAGAGATCAAAGGAACAGAGTCTCTCGTATCAGTGGTTCGATCCAAAAATAATTCAAGGATACAGGCTTCTGTCGCCCCGCATGCCCCCTACACAGTCCCTCCAAAACACCTGGAATGGTGTGCTGAATATAGCAGGGAACATGACCTCATGTTGCATATTCATCTCAGTGAGACCGAACATGAAGTTCTGGAAGTTTTGGAAAAATACCAGAAAAGTCCGACACAACTTCTTGATGAGACCGGATGTCTTCATGAAAATACCGTTCTTGCTCACTGCTGCTGGCTTAATAAGGATGAATGCAGGCTCATCGGAGAGAGTGGATCCCATGTTGCTCATAATCCGGTGAGTAATATGAAACTTGCAACAAATCGTGCCATGCCATATCACTGGCTAAAGGGGGCAGGGGTGAATGTTGGTCTTGCCACCGATGGATGTTCATCAAACAACTCTCTTGACATGCTCGAAGAGATGAAGGCTGCAACCCTGTTGCAAAAATTTTTCTGGAACCAGGATACCCTTCTTCCTGCAGATGAAGCACTTCATATGGCCACGGCTGCCGGAGCAAAAGCCCTTCGTTGTGGAACCGGAAAGATTGAGAAGGGTGCACCTGCAGATATCGTTTTGATATCGCTGAATCATCCTTCCATGATACCGATGCACAATCCGCTCTCAAATATTGTCTATGCTGCAAATGGTGGAATGGTAAAGACGGTTCTATGTAACGGCAGGATACTGATGAAGGATACGATTATTCCCGGAGAAGATAACGTGTTGGAAATGGCCAGGAAATCTGTTGATGGTCTTTTATCACGGGCAGCAGAGAACGGTATCGATTCGTAATATTCATATCTGGACAATAATTCTTATAATAGAGATAGTATCATCTTCTTTCCTGCTTTGGACTGGATATCTGCCGGAAATAAATCGGATTTCCGGCTTCTTACCAGGCAGATAATTGAACACGTAACACCTCGATTGCCTCAAGGAATGCTTTGGTCTCTGGTTTTATGATAACAACCGGGATATCAACAATGCGTTCAATTAGACTGGCAAGGATTGGAGCGCAGATTATTCCGCTGGCACCATCCTTCTCAGCACGCACTGCCGAGGTGATACAGTCATCAATGGTATGGGCCGTATACCCCCTTATTTTGTATCGGGTATTGCCTACCGTCGTTGTCTGATGAGTTATCTCATCGATGAGAAATTTCGCTGCAATAACCGCGATCAGCTGCTCTGTACTCGGTTCAAAGACAGAAACGATAGCCTGCAATGTTGAGAGACGGGGGTCCCGTTGTCCAGACGTTATCTTGTACAGCGTTGCCTCAGAGATACCGGCTTTTTCAGCCAGATCCCGAATGGTCATATTCCGTCTCTCAAGTTCTGTCTCAAGAGCTCGCGTGATCCCCATCCTGAAAATATTTTGTGAGAACATGCATTCAAACCAGATAGAATCATACCTGACGAACCGGTATATCTCTTCCTGCCAGGTACTCTTTTACATCACGAATTGTCATCTCTCCGTAATGAAAAACACTGGCTGCAAGGCAGGCATCTGCCTTTCCAAAAGCAAACCCCTCATAAAAATGTTCCAGGGTCCCGACACCCCCGGAAGCGATCACCGGGATTCTGACACGTTCAGATATCGTCCTCGTGATAGGGATATCAAACCCGTTTTTTGTTCCGTCCGTCTCCATTGAGGTAAGCAGGATCTCCCCTGCACCATATGATTCTACCTGTTTCGCCCATTCTACAGCATCAATACCGGTCGATCGGGATCCTCCGTGAGTCATTACTTCATACCAGCAGTTCTGTCCATCACTCAGCTGCACCGGCGTATGATTATCGTATCCGCTCATGTGCCTTTTAACATCGATGGCCACCACAATACACTGTGTACCAAATACCTGTGAAGCCTCCTTGATAAGAAGAGGATTCTCTACCGCACTGGTATTGATGCTTATTTTGTCAGCACCGGCACGAAGGGTCATTACGATATCATCTATTGTCCGGATCCCTCCTCCTACGGTCAACGGAAGGAATAACCGGTCTGCAGCTCGTCTGATGGTATCAATGAGCATAGACCTGTTCTCTTTCGAAGCAGTGATATCCAGAAAAACGACTTCATCAGCTCCCTGCTGATTGTATCGCTCTGCCAGTTCAACCGGGTCCCCGGCATCGTTTAATCCCAAAAAATTTACACCCTTTACTACACGCCCGTCCTTGATATCAAGGCAGGGTATAATCCGGCAGGTAACAACCATATATCCATGTTATCCTCTCTTGTATTGACTCTTTTGTAATGGGGTTGGCCTAGATTAGAAAAATGGAAGCGACAGACCTTATTTGAGAGATCTGATCGATAGTACACAAGGAATAAAACAGATGATCCCATGAAAACTGTCAACGGGTAGGAGAGAACAATAGATACCACGTGACTGCATATCTATAGGTAGAAGATGTAATCCCTGATATCAGGTGATAGAGGTTATATGGATTCAGGAGAACGAAAAATAGCATGGGCCTGGCAGTATATGCCGGTTCTCAGATCGATATATGAAAAATTCCAGGAAAAAAAACCGTTACAGGGTCATATTATCGGTATGGCACTGCACGTAGAGGCAAAAACCGCAAACCTGGTAAAGACACTGGCAGCCGGGGGTGCCCAGGTCTATATTACCGGATGCAATCCGCTCTCAACCCAGGACGATGTTGCTCGTGCACTTGATACTACCGAGAATGTCAGGTGCTTTGCATCGCGTGGTTGTTCTGTTTCACAATATTATGAGAGTATTGATGCTGTCCTTGATGCGAATCCTGATATTACCATTGATGACGGCATGGATCTCATCCACCGTCTCCATACAACGCGAAAAGACCAGATTCAAAACATCATCGGCGGATGTGAAGAGACAACAACCGGCATTCATCGCCTGCGTTCGATGGCTGCAGAAGGGAAGTTATTGTTCCCGGTCATCGCGGTTAATGACACCCCGATGAAGCGATTCTTTGATAATGTTCATGGTACCGGTGAGAGTGTCTTAACGGCAATCATGACAACCACAAACTGCCTGATTGCAGGAAAATATATTGTAATCGCCGGGTTTGGCTATTGTGGAAGAGGTCTTGCTCGGAAAGCAAGCGGTCTTGGTGCGAAAGTGATAATTACCGAGGTTGATCCACGCAGGGCTTTGGAAGCCCACATGGAAGGTTTTTTTGTCATGACCATGAAAGAAGCGGCAGCCATCGGTGATATCTTTATTACTACCACCGGCAATGCCAATGTCATCAGTAAAGACCATTTTCCGTTCATGAAAGATGGGACGATCCTATCCAACGCAGGGCATTTTAATGTTGAGATAGATACCGTCTGGCTTGAGAAGAATGCAGATTATATCCTCAGAAGAGAAGGTATTGACAGCTATGTCTTTGGTGACAGGAATCTACACCTTCTTGCAGAAGGCCGTCTTGTTAATCTTGCTACACCAAAGGGAATGGGTCATCCTATTGAGGTAATGGACCTCTCCTTTGCCCTTCAGGCACTTGGAACATTATTTATTGCTGAACACGGCGGAGAATTATCTCCTGGCGTTCACGAAGTACCATACGAGATCGATGAAGAGGTTGCAATGCTAAAACTGCAATCATTAGGCCTCTCTATCGATCACCTGAGTACTGAACAAAAGACCTACATGGCAAGCTGGGATATTGGAACATAACGATCCGATACACACCTTTTTTTTTCGCAGAAACATGCAGAAGAGATTGATTCAATGTGATAGTTGTCCGGCCGAAAGTATACATCTGGTTTCATGAACCAAACTTTTACTCATTCTTCTCCCCGATCTACAGGCTTTTAATCTAAAAAGATCTAACGTAATTCTATGGTTCTGTCAAAGAATTCAACGATTCTCGAAGTATTACAAGGCAATCCCATGGCTGCAGACGTATTAGGCAGATTTGGCATGGGGTGTATCGGATGTGCAATTGGAAGAGGAGAGACTATTGAGCAGGCAGCAGCAGCACATGGAATACCCTTACCCGACCTGCTTACTGCTCTTGGTATCGAAGAATAAATAATCCTCTTTTTTTCATCCTAAAAACGGGATGAAACGATCTTCTCTAAAAAAATTACAGAATCTGCGTAATGGTAATTCTCTTGTATCAGGGATAGATATCGGATCAAGGAGATATATTCCCGCTTGTTTCATTGAAATCCCCTTTGATTTGTCAAATATTCCAATATCTTTTTTTTTAAAGGAGATCTCGTATTCCTGATAATTTAGGAATCATTCGTAACAAAACCCTGGAATTTGAGGAGCAAATCCTGTCATTGGGACACAAAACGCAAATTCCCTATCATCGTAAGCAAAAAAAAATTAGAGGTATCCAAATGACTGAAGAGTCACTTCCGGATTAACTGCTCCCACATGATATACGACACCATCATGCAGCTCGTTGATGGTGACTTCAGCGGGTGAGAAGAGAGAGGTATCAATCTGATAAAAGTCAAAGTTTGCTTCCTTAAAAATGTCATAAAATGGTTTACCATATCCCTTTGACTTGTTACTGGGTATTTTGTCCAGGTAATCACGGATTTCCGGGGCATCCATGGTGAGGTGAATCTGTCCATGATAAATGGTAGCATCGTTTGTTGTTCCCATCGCCTTCTTTGCATCATTTTTGATAGGAGGTATCGGGGCTGAACCGATCGCAGCAGTAATCTTTTTGGTATCAAAACCAAGTTCATTAAGTTTGTAGATGGCAGTCTCAACGCATCGTCCTGCTACCTGGATCGATCCGACGATAGATGAGGTTGGCGCGACAACAGCACAGACATTTGAGACATCGACGTTACATTCATTGGCGATGTACTTCATCACCTCTCCATTAGGAAGATGATCTGACTCAAGAGCAATGACGGCCACATCACTGTCATCTTCGTATTCTATTACCTCATACGTGTGCTTTGGTTTTAAAGAAAGCGCACGTGCAGGCCCGGATCCCATGGCAAAATAATTCCCGACCTTTACCGTCCATCCTGCTTTTTGAGACCCCAGACAGGAGATTGCTGGAAAATCAGTACTTACCTCGATGAAAGGGATAGGAACCTCGAGGATTCGTCCCATTCGAAAGTTAATCTCTCCCAGACCTCCCATGCAGATATCAGTAAATGCTCTCCCTGCTGCATATCCGCCGGTTACAGATATCCCGCAATCAATGATCCGTGCTCCACTGTCAAGTTCATGATATGCGACATTAAAATCCTCGCTGAATTCTACCAGATTTTCAAAAGTCTCGATTGCAAGCTCATTAATACTAATCACAAAAATCCCCCATGTGATACCATTACCATGTGTGAAGAGAGCTAAATAATATTTGGTTCTGAGTTTTCATTTTAGATAACTCAAAACTTTATCAGGCTCGTATCGAAGGTTAATCAACCGGGTTCTGCCTCGTCCTTCCTTAAAGGCAAGATTAACCAGTCTGATTGCATCAAGTTTTTTAACTATCTCATAAAACCGGGTATACCCGATGGGATTCTTCGCATGCAGTGCCTCGAATAATGATCCCATGGTTAACTGCTCGTCTGTTTCTGATTGCGTAGCTATCAGTCGTAAAATTTCATTCTCCTCTTTTTTTAGGGATTTCAAACAGTACTGAAGATGGAGATATTTTGAGATCTGGTACGCCTCGCTGATATTTTTTCCGGTAATACATCGTTCTGCGTCGCGTTCTGCATTCAGAGTAGCCCGCTTTAGGAGATCGATACCAACACGCAGATCACCGCTTGCAAGGGTATGCCCGATCACAATATCGAGCAGTACATCTGACAGTACTCCGGGATACAGGCCCTGGAGAACACGCTCGGTGAGGATACTCCGTACTTCTTCTTCCTGATACGGGGGAAAATAGATGTCAGTGGGAGAGAAAACTGATGATACCCGTGCATCTATCACGGTGGTTAGGTCCACATCCATGTCACTGATAATGGTTATGACCCCTATTCGAGTCTTGGGATATGTTTCATGTGACCGAAGAAGGATATATAGCAGTTTATTCAACTCATTCTCATAGACAAGGTAATTGGCATCATCAAGTGCCACAATGATAACCTTCTCATCCTCAGATATCAACTGAGCAACCGATTCAAAAACCCGTTTAAAGGAATTTCCTGCAGCAGAAGGATTGTGTCCGGTGATCTTTTTATACACCTGTGAAAGAACGGCAAATTTGGTATTATCGATCTGGCAATTGACATATACCGGGATCATTTTGGAGGTTGTATCCTCGATATCAGAGAAGATCTTTCTGACCGTTGTTGTCTTACCGGTTCCGGGTAAGCCTTTTAAGATGGTATTTAACGGGCGGCTTCCCTTCATCCCCGGTCGTACCATAAAGGCCAGTTCCCGCATCTGGGATTCCCGGTGATTAAACTGTTCCGGGATGTAATCGATCTCAAAGACATCCGGATCCCGGAAGAGTGTCTCATCCCACATGAGCAATTTTTTTATCGACACTACTCACCCCGCATAAACCTTCCTGATAACACGTTTCACTCCTGATTACTTAATCTCTTACCGCATTGTGTGGAGAAGATATCTCCTACCATTTATGAGATTGCAGGATATTTTCATAAAAAGTGCATAGAAGCCAATTTATCCTGATGGGCTGATTTAATGTCATCATCCTATCAATTCCTCCTCCTTGTTGGTCCGGAAAAAGATAAAACCGGAGGATTGTTTGTGGTCTCAAAAAAAAATAAAAAGATGTATTAGAGGCTGTTGCATGAATACAATTCGTCGATACAATAATGGAAATTACACTGTGAATGAGCCTTATTGTACTAATGAAAATCATTTATGCAACAGCCTTATTAATCTGGAAATGAACCGGTAAAGAGGAGCGGGAGAAACATGGTTGCATCAATACAACCGTAGCTGCCTTTTTTTGCTTCCTCTTCAGAGAAGGATACTGTGTCATCGATCTCCCAACCAAGGATAGCAAAGGGAACCGGATCGCAGGTATGAGTCTTTACCCTGACAGGAGTCGGATGATCCGGAAGAATACCGATAATACCGTCAAACCTCTCCAAGATGGTCCCGATCATCATATCTATCCTCTCGATGGCAAGGATCTTCTCGTCAAGAGAACCCATGTGTCCTGCTTCATCTGGTGCCTCCACATGAACATAAACAAAATCAAGGTGATCGAATGCATCTAATGCATACCGTGCCTTGGCATCATAATCAGTATCAAGGTACCCGGTAGCTCCCGGGACGTGAATGACTTCCATCCCGGTACAGGTTGCTATCCCGTTCAGCAGGTCAACCGCAGATATCATTCCACCGCGAAGCCCGTATTTTTCTTTGAAAAGAGGCATATCCGGGCGCTTTCCACCACTCCAGGGCCATATCTGGGTAACCGGTGCCTTGTTATCTTTTTGCCTCCTGGTATTGACCTCGTGATTGGAAAACACATCACGGCTTGTATCCATGAGGGATCGTAAGATAGTACTGTCTGGTCCTTTTGGAAGATACGATTCTATTGGCTCTCCAACAATATCATGAGGCGGAGTAGTATCTGATCCACCTCCTTTCGCAAGAACAAGTACGTTGCGGTAACTGACCCCTGGATAAAAGTGTGCGTTTCGTGAATCTGATACAAAGCGGTTGAGATCAAGAAGAAGCAAAGCTCCCTCTGTACTGGTGATATGTCCGGCTGAGAAGTCCTGCATCGTGGAATCAGTCACCGTAACCAGGTTACACCGGTATGCAACATCATCACCGGCAAGGTTTATCCCCATGCTCATCGCTTCAAGTGCTCCTCTGCCCGTGTAATAGCGTGCAGGATCATATCCGAGCACAGAAAGGTTGGCAATGTCACTTCCCGGAGTATACCCGGCAGGAACGGTACATGCCATCCCGCAGGCTCCATTCTTGGCGATATAATCCATCCACGGAGTATCTGCTGCCATTAGTGGTGTTTTTCCATCCAGTTCAGGCAGTGGTTCATCTGCCATTCCATCTCCTAAAATAACGAGATATTTCATGGTATCAGCATTTCGTACATTATAAATGAGTGGTATCGGTTAAAATAAGCCCGCACGGATTTCTGATGTATCCCGATAAACATAACAAAACGAATAGTATACTGAAAGAAGGGAGAGGGACGATAATAACCGAAATAATTCCAAATAATGGGTTATTTACTTCTTTGTCTCAAAGAAATCTCTTTCTGCAAGTAATGAACAAACTGTTCCCCTGATACTCTCCTCTGAATTGATTTCCGGTTCCCATCCGAGCTTCTTCATAGTATCGATAGAGAGTTGCATTTGTGGAACATCCCCTACCCATCCCCGTGATCCACCGGTGTAATGATAGGTCACATGAGTAAGTCCCATCTCTGACACCACAATATCAGCGATAGCAGTCACGTTAATCCAGTCTTCTGATCCGATATTTAAATAATTAACCCGGTTCCTTGCATTTCTTACACCGAAAAGGATACCCTTTATACAGGCAGAAACATGAAGGTACGATTTTATCTGCTTTCCATCACCAAGAATTTCCAATTCATTCGTATTGTTCGATAGTTTTTTGATGAAATCTATAATTATGCCATGACCACTCCGGGGCCCGACAATGTTGGCAAACCGGTAGATCCAGCTCTGCATGTCATAACTGTGTGAATATCCTGATATGAGTGCCTCACAGGCAAGTTTTGAGGCGCCATATACGGAAACCGGTTCCATCGGAGTATACGATTCAGGTGTAGGAATTACTGTTGCCTCGCCGTACACGGTCGAGGTGGAGGTAAATATCATCTCCCTGACCCTGTATTCACGCATGGCCTCAAGCACGCGGTGAGTAGCAATTATCGTGTTCTCCAACTGCCCTACTGGATGTATGCTACTCTCACGAACATCGGGATCTGCTGCCATGTGATACACACGATCCGCTCCCGATAATACACCCTGCCAGGTATCAGAGAGGAGATTTGCATGAATAAACGTAATTGTACCTGACTGAATATAATGGTCTATATATCTGGTTGATGTTTTCGCAAGGCAGTCGATAACGATAACCTCGTCTCCTGCCTCTACCAGATGATCAACAAGATGGGAACCGATAAACCCGGCACCACCCGTAACGACTGCACGCATCTATACTAATATGACCGTACTACCTAATGGTAACTGCGATGTATATCGGCATTGATCATGGAACAACTGCAATCCGGTTTGCCACGGCAGAAAACGAATTTAAGGTATCACGGGTCAATGCACGTGATTTTGTGGTTACTGATCTTTCCCGTCTCTGCCCGCTTGATGAGATAACCGGTATTGCTCTCACCTATTCCATGGGTGATAATTTCTCTGCAATCCAGCCGATACAGACCTTAAAAAATAGGGGTATCGTGAGCAGGGAAGGGGCCGGAGAACATACCGGCGGAGGAACGAGGGTATTTGATGAGATATATACGAGTGGCATTCCAACCGTTGCAATTCCCGGACTCCACAGAGGTTCACCAACGGATCCCAGGTTTAAGGTTTATTCTCACCAGGCAAGCCCTGAAAAGATAGGGATTGCCTATGAAGTTGTATCTGTTGTGGGAGATGATGCGGTTGTCTGTGATGTCAGTTCCAATACAGTAACGATTCTGGTTAGAGAAGGCCGGATTATCGGGGCTCTTGATGCCTGTATCTTTGCTCCCGGCCGGGTTCATGGAGCTCTTGATCTCGAAGCGATACGCAGGATAGACTTAAGTCAGGAGACTGCAAACGAAGCATTCCTTCATGCCGGAGTTCAGGATGGTGTATCTGAAGATCTCAGGCTTCAAACGATTGCGCTCTTTGTAGCAATGGAATGTGCAGCAATGCAGATACTTGCCCCAGTCGCCCCGATTGCACTCTGTGGTTCCCTATCAGCTCTTATAGCATCAGAAGTTACCTCCCTGCTGCACCAGGATCTCGTGATATTTGACGAATGGACGGCGGCTCGTGGTCTTGCCAGGATTGCAGAATCCGTCTTTTCCGGAGCAGATTCTATCCTTGGACTCTCAGTTATCCTCTGATTTTATATGATTAATCGTGTTAAATCTAAGAGGGAGTATCCTTGAGAGAATTAAGAATACATGGAAGAGGTGGTCAGGGTTCAGTCACTGCCGCCGAACTGATTGCCGTTGCTGCATTTAAAAGCCAGGTCTTCTCCCAGGCATTCCCTGCCTTTGGGGTTGAACGAAGGGGTGCACCGGTCCAGGCCTTCGTACGGTTCAGTGATTCAAAAATACGACTCAGAAGCCAGGTTTACGAGCCGGATTATGTAATCATTCAGGACAGCACCCTCATCAGAGATGTTCCAGTCTTTGCAGGAATGAAAGAAGGAGGAATTGCTATCATCAACTCTGAGAAAGAGATTGATTTTTCCGTTCCCAAGGGAGTCCGGGTTATCGTTATTGATGCAACAAAGATTGCCCTTGAGATTCTCGGTATTCCTATCACCAATACAACCCTTCTTGGTGCATTTGCTGCTGCAAGTGGAGAGATACAGTTAGATGCATTGGAAGAAGCATTAGGGGAGCGATTTATTGGTAACCTTGGAGTAACGAATATTCGTGCGGCAAAAACAGCCTATGATCTGATAAAGGGGGCAAACTGATGCCGCTCAACATCGGGTGTTCTGCCCGTCCGGGAAAATCACTGGAGAATAAAACAGGATCATGGCGGGTATTTAAACCACAATTTCATTACGATCTCTGTACCTCCTGTGGTACCTGTCAGATGATCTGCCCCGAAGGCTGTATCCACGTAATTGATGACAAGTTTTCCCCTGATTACACATTCTGCAAAGGATGTGGGTTGTGTGCTGAACAATGCCCTGCAGATGCAATCTCCATGAAAAAGGAGGAGAAATAATCATGTTACAGATTATGGAAGGCTCACATGCGGTTGCAGAAGCAGTGAAACTCTGCAGACCTGACGTGATAGCTGCATACCCGATAACACCCCAGACGCATATCGTTGAACGTCTTGCCGATATGGTTGCTGACGGTGACCTGGACAGTGAATATATCTGTGTAGAGAGTGAATTCTCTGCATTATCAGCCTGTCTTGGAGCATCTGCAGCAGGATCACGGGTCTATTCAGCCACATCATCACAGGGACTTCTGCTTATGGCTGAGGTCTGTTTCAACGTGGCAGGTATGCGCCAGCCGGTTGTCATGTCTATCGCAAACCGTGCGGTCGGTGCACCATTATCGATATGGAATGATCAGCAGGACTCGATCTCACTACGGGATGCCGGATGGTTCCAATGGTACGCAGAAGACGCTCAGGAGATATCAGATTTCCATTTCCTCGCGTATAAGGTTGCAGAAGATAATAATGTTCTCCTTCCTGGTTTTATCTGTTTTGACGGGTTTATCCTCTCTCATACCTATGAACCAGTTGATATTCCTGATCAGGAGAGTGTTTCTGCCTTTCTGCCGCCCTATCATCCGGCAATTCAACTGGATCCCGCAGATCCGATGACCATGGGAATGTATGCCACACCTGATTATTACATGGAATTCCGGTACGAGATTGATAAGGCCATGACTCAATCTGCTATTGCCTTGCGCAAGGCAGGATCTGAGTTCAAAGAACATTTCGGAAGGGATTACGGGGAACTCATCGAAGAATACCGGCTTTCTGATGCTGATTTTGCCTTTGTGGCATTAGGATCGGTCTGTGGTACGATAAAAGATGCCGTCGATGAGATGCGAAACGACGGAAAGAAAGTCGGCCTCTTAAAGATACGATCATACCGTCCTTTCCCTGCTGAAGAGATTAAAAAAGCCCTATCAGGGATTCCATTGGTTGCTATCATCGAGAAGAACCTGTCCATTGGCAGCAGAATGAAAGGTGCGGTTGGCCTAGAAGTAAAAGATGCAATCAATGATTCCGGTGTTTCGGTCTATAGTTATATTATCGGTCTTGGAGGGCGCGACATTCGAAAATTGCACATTCGTGGCGTGTATGAGGAGGCCATGAAAGGGAATGGAGATATCTTCTACGGACTTCGTGAGGAGTTGTTATAAATGGCAGATAAATCACAGGAACTCTTTGATGCCGGTCATCGTGCCTGCGGAGGATGCGGGCCTGCACTTGCAGCAAGACTTATCCTTAAGGGAAGTGGACCACATACCATTGTCACTGTCTCCACCGGTTGCATGGAGGTCTTCTCAACTCCCTATCCTGAAACAGCATGGAAAGTACCTCTGATACACTCACTCTTTGAGAATGCTTCAGCAGTTGCATCAGGGATAGAAGCATCATTGAAAAAACAGGGACGCAATGAACATGTCATCTGTATCTGTGGAGACGGAGCAACCTTTGATATCGGTATGCTCTGCATCAGTGGTGCCTTTGAACGGGGTCATAATATCACCTATATCTGCTATGATAATGAGGCATACATGAACACCGGGATTCAGCGGTCCGGTGCAACTCCTTATGATGCAAGCACAACAACGAGTCCAGCAGGCAAACAATCCTTCGGCAACAACAGGCCGAAAAAAGATCTTCCTTCGATACTGGCTGCTCATGGTGCCCCCTATGTTGCTACCTGTTCTGTTGCATATCCCAATGATATCATCAAAAAAGTAGAACGCGCTGTCAATACCGTTGGTCCCTGTTATATCCAGGTTCATGCACCCTGTTGTACCGGATGGGGATTTGACGGATCTAAGACGATGACGGTCGGCAAACTCGCTATAGAGACCGGCCTCTGGGTCAATTTTGAACTGGTTAATGGATCGATAGAGAAAGCAAAAAAGATTAAAAGACGCCCTGTTGAGGATTATCTACAGGAACAAAAACGATTCCGCCATCTTTTCAAACCGAACCGAAATGATGCTGAAATCGCAAAGATACAGGCAATCGCAGACGCAAACGCTCTAAAATATGGAATTGATATCTAATTAAAACCCTTTTTTTTACATCCGGTTAAAGGCAGATATGCCTGCATATCGCGATTTGGAACCAATATCTTCTTCTATTCTGAGCAACTGGTTATATTTCTCTACCCGCTCACCCCGACAGGGTGCACCTGATTTTATCTGTCCTGTGCCGAGTGCAACCGAGAGATCAGCAATGAAACTATCAATAGTCTCACCACTCCGATGTGATACCATCGCCTTCCAATG
>CAZSDZ010000002.1:0-63279 GCA_964605795.1 uncultured Methanoregulaceae archaeon | reverse complement strand
GCATCCTGTGCCATGCGAACCGCCTGAATCGTCTCGGTGACAGTCCCTATCTGGTTTAATTTTATCAGGACTGCATTTGCAGCATGGTTTTTTATTCCCTTGTCTATCCTATCGACATTGGTCACAAAGAGATCGTCCCCGACAATCTGAACGTTCTTTCCGATTCGTGTGGTGAGTTCTTTCCAGCCTTCCCAGTCATCCTGACCAAGCCCGTCCTCTATGGACAGTATCGGATAACTGCTCACAAGATCAGCATACCGGTCAATCATCTCACCACTCGAAAGGTCTCTTTTTTCCGTGACAAGCCGATATTTTCCGTCAGAAAAAAATTCACTTGATGCAGGATCCAAGGCAATCCCGATATCGGTACCGGGGTTGTATCCTGCCTCTTCGATGGCAGAAATAATGAGTCTGAGTGGTTCTTCATTTGATGATACCATCGGGGCAAACCCGCCTTCGTCGCCAACTCCAACAGAAGCTCCCTTCTTTTTTAACACACTCTTGAGAGTCTGATACGTCTCACATCCCCACCGTAATGCTTCCCCAAATGAGGTTGCACCAACCGGTGCTATCATGTACTCCTGAAAATCCGCTCCCTGCCAGTTTGCATGTGCTCCCCCATTAATAACATTCATACAGGGAACCGGTAAAAGATATGGTCCCTGTCCGAGGAATTTCCAGAGCGGAACCTTTGCATCAGCGGCAGCTGCCCGGGCAACAGCCATTGAAATAGTTAGAATCGCATTTGCCCCAATATTTCCCTTATTTTTTGTTCCATCCTGTTCAATGAGAGCCCGGTCTATCCCTTCCTGATCACAAACTCTCATACCGGTAAGAAGAGGCGTAATATGGTCCTGAATATTTAGGACTGCATTTCTTACTCCCTTCCCTAAAAACCGGTTTTTATCATTATCTCTCAATTCAACTGCTTCATGAATACCGGTTGAGGCTCCGGACGGACAGGCAGCGCGTACCCAGGTTCCGGCTGATGTACAAAGATCAACCTCAACGGTTGGATTTCCCCGTGAATCAAGTATCTCCCTGGCATGAATTGTCTTGATGGTGCTGTTCATACGATCATGTATACTATTGATCTGAGTGTGTATTCATTTGCACGGCTCATGACTATAGATAAATCGGGAAAAATATACCTGAAGTATACTAACCATTCCATAGAGGAGATAAACAGAGATCCCTATTCCCGTGAATCAAAATATTTATACCCAAATGTATCGCTAAACAATATTGCCCTCAAATTTTTATTAAATCCAATAAAACCCGTACTATAATGAACACAATTACCATTGAGCAGGCTTTTGTTACTGACACGGAGCCAGTTGTACTTTTATATGTGGAAGCAGGCTGGTGGGACCGGTCATGGGACTCCCGGTGTATTGAGAATATCATCACCTCCAGTTACCTCTTTCTCGTGGCAAAGAGAGAAGGAGAGATCATCGGGATGGGCAGGTTAATCTCTGATGGTGTCTCTGATGCATACCTGCAGGATATATTCGTCACCAGTACTGCACGGGGGCAGGGAATTGGAGCCGCAATTATTGAGAGGTTACTCAGCTCGTGTTATGAGACAGGTATTGACTGGATAGGTCTTATCGCAGCACCTGAGACCGAGTTTTTTTACCGGAAATTTGGATTTGCACGCATGGGAGGATATACTCCGATGCGCTTTGAAGGAAGACTCCCTCAACCCAAAAAACAGGATTCCCATGCAGACAACGTTATTAAATGAAGAGATATCCAGAGCCAATCAGAATGTAGGTGTTATAACTGAAATTCATCCGGTCATCATCTCTGCAAGCCGAGCAACCGATATCCCGGCATGGTACATGGACTGGTTCATTGAAAGAATACAGAAAGGGTTCATTACCTGGACGAATCCATATAAAAGAACACAGAAACAGATTGTACACTTCGATGCCGCTCGTATCATTGTATTCTGGACAAAAAATCCTGCACCCTTGATTCCGTATCTCCCATTTCTTCAGGAGATGGGATATTATATTCTTGTTCTGGTTACCCTGAACAATTATGAACCCGAATCATTTGAACCAAATCTCCCATCCTTGTCTTTTCGAATCCAGTCACTCATTGATGTAAGTAAACATCTCTCAAAAGAACAGATCATATGGCGGTATGATCCCATCATAATCACTGACAATCTGCAGCCCCATGAAGCACTCAGGCGAATAGAAGAGATTGGGTCTCTCGTTACCCCGTATGTATCAAGGATGATATTCAGTTTCGTTCAGATTAACCGCTATAAGCATCTTAATAAGAGAAATACCCGATTTTCTGATTATCTAATACGGGAAGGTACGCAATTGGAACGAGACGCCGTTTCGCAGGGTCTTTTCTCTTTAGAGAACCAATGGAAGATTCCTGTTCTTGCCTGTGGAGAAAAATATGATTATTCGTCATTCGGGATAAAGAAAGCACGATGCATCGATGCAGATCATCTTATCCGAATCTGTCACGATGATACCGGACTCTGTGCATACCTTGACAGAAACCGAAAGAAAGATCCTGGTCAGCGTGCTTTGTGCTCCTGCATCAAAGCAAAAGATATCGGCCAGTATTCTACCTGTATGCACCTATGTACCTACTGTTATGCAAATCGGAATGAAAGAGTTGTCCAAAGCCGGTATCTTGCTCATCAGGATGCATTAAAGAGAGGTATCGATCTTCCCTCGATAGTGCCGGAATTCATCAATTCTATATCAATACAGATGAAACATGATCTCAATGCAGAAATGTGATTTTTGCGGAAAGGATCTCTCGTACTCGTCTGCCTTTACCTGTTCGTACTGTAACAAAACGTTCTGCCCGGATCATCGCCTTCCTTTTGTTCATGACTGCACCGGGATACAGACATGGAGGCAGTCCACTCCACAGTCCCGTCTAAAGAAGAAGGGTACCAGAGAAAACATCCATGTTCGGAGTACACTGATAAAAAGAGATTCTTGTATCCTGTATGCCTGTCTCTCTTTTGCCATTGGTCTTGTTGTAGGACTGATAACCGGAAAATACCTGTTCTTCATGGGATTGTGATGCAGGAAATACCATCCTTTAACAGAGCCCAGAGAATGCTGCTTGGAGTAGCTATCGGTGATATCGCAGGAAGTGTATTTGAAAACTATTCCCGGGACTGGATCGCAGCCCACCTGGATCGTTACCCCGGTTTCAGACCTGATTCTGTTCGGCCCCCTTATACCGATGATACCCAGATGACACTTGCGATAGCCGAACTGATGATATCCGGCCTTCCCTTTTCCCGGGAAAACCTTGCGACATTTTTTATGAGAGCCTACCACCGTGATCCACGACAGGGGTATTCTTCCCAGACATATCATCAGCTTCATGCAGGAACCGATTACCAGGCATTTTGTAATTCCTTACCCGAAAAGATGAGGAAAGGGAGGTTCTCTGATGGAGCTGCCATGCGGGCTCTCCCCATTGGTTTGTACAAAAAAAAATCTGATGTACTGCAGCATGCAACCACGAATGCCGTAACGACTCATGGCCACCCCCATGCAATAGCTGCATCATGTTGTATTGCAGTTCTTGCCCATTGCCTGTACTATAAAAATGCCCCGTACTACCGGGTAATTCCGTATATCATCAGTACTGTGGGGGATCAAATTCCATCTGATATTTTGGAGCACATGTGCAATCTTGCGGTATCAGATACATTCTCCCCGGAACAAATTCTTGGAGACCGGTATCGAAAGGATGGGATACCATACCAGGAATCACTACCATTTCTTCTGGCAGTTCTCTCTCTGGTTATACATTACGGTCCCGATATAAAAGAGATGCTTCGCCAGGCGATTCTTCTTGGCGGCGATACTGATACCGTAGCTGCAGTTGCACTTGGCGCTGCCGCTCTATTGGATGAATCTACTAAAACCCTTCTTTCGTACCTGCATATTGTTGAGACAGGACCCTTTGGCAGGGATTTTATCATCAGGATCGGGAAAGAACTCCATAGTTTCTACCCTGATTCATAATGCACCTTCAAAATACCGGCATCAAAGATCGGTTATCCTAAAAAAAGAAAGAGCAAATACGCCGGTTTTCCATAATCTCATCTCTGTAATTACATTATCTATGCAAAAAAATTTAGTATCGGGCAATTATATTCGTTTCTTCCCATAAAAAGAAGAGTTACTCTTCATCCTCGTTTAATAACTCAGTCTGGATATCAGACTCTGACTCCTCTTCCTGTTCCGAAGAGACCGGAGTGAGGCCGACAACACGGTCACCTTCCCGCAACCCCATCATCCTGACTCCACGGGTGCTTCTTCGCTGAATAGAGATCTTATCAGCTCTCATCCTGACCACATTCCCTTCTGCACTCATGATAATGATCTCTTCATCCTGCATGATACCCATCGTGGTAATAACACCACCGGTGAGTGGCCCGACGTTTATGTTCCTGACCCCCATGGTCCCCCTGCCGTGTCCCCTAAACTCGTCAAAGTCTGTTCTTTTGCCGTATCCGCGTTCGGTTATCGTAAGAAGCATCTGGCCGGGTAGGATGGCAGTAACACCACGAACGATATCATCGCCCCGCATCCGGATACCGATGACACCAAGGGCATTCCTGTGCCTGATTGGGATCTGTTCTTCATGGAATCGCAGACTCTGTCCGTCCCGGGTGGTAAGAATTATCTCGGTATCCCGGTCGGTAACCATTACGTTGACGAGGGCATCGTTCTCACGGAGCGTGATGGCATTCACGCCGCTGGACCGCGGACGGGCAAACTCATCCTGTGGGATTTTGATGACCATTCCCCGTTCTGTTGAGAAGAGGAAGAACTTATCATCTGCAAATTCCCTGACTGGTATTACCGCTGTTATCCGTTCCTCATCCTGGAGATTAAGGAGATTTACGATTGCTTTCCCCCTGCTCTGTCTGCTTCCTTCAGGAATATCCCATACCTTTAACCAGTATGCCCTCCCGGTTGAGGTAAAACAGAGCAGGTAATCATGAAGATTTGCAACAAAGACCTGTTCAACATAATCTCCGTCACGCATCGTCATACCGGTCACTCCCCGCCCACCCCTTCCCTGAATTCGGTAGGATGAGAGATCGATATGCTTGACGTAATTATGATGAGTAATGCAGACAAGAACTGGTTTATCTGGAAAGAGATCTGCTTTCTCGATTGAGTCAAGCGTTTGTGTAATCTGTGTCCGGCGTGGACTTTTAAACTTCGTTGCTATCTCGGAAAGTTCCTGAGATATCGTAGCCTTTATCCTTACATCAGAAGAGAGAAGTTCAATCAGTTCCCTGATTCGATCCTCAAGCGTACTCTTCTCATCAACAAGTTTCTGTTTCTCAAGCGCAGCAAGGCGACGAAGCTGCATCTGAAGAATCGCCCCGGCCTGTTCCGCATCAAGATCAAATTTTTGGATAAGTGCTTCTCTTGCATCATCTGCCGTCTTTGATGCCCGGATGGTGGCTATCACTTCATCAATATTATCGATGGCATGAAGTAACCCGCGAAGAATATGAACACGTTCTTCTGCTTTTTTCTTGTCATATTCACTTCTTCTCGTGATGACCAATACCCGGTGCTTGACAAACTCTTCAATTAACCCGATAAGGCCCAGTACTTTCGGCTGGTTATCGACAATGGCAAGATTTATGATTCCAAAGGTGCTCTCAAGGGCAGTATGTTTATAGAGATGATTCAGGATCAATTGACCCTGTGTTCCTTTCTTGAGATCGATAACAATGCGAAGTCCCTCTTTATCTGATTCATCCCTGATATCAGATATTCCTTCAATCTTCTTTTCCCGAACGAGATCTGCAATATGCTCAATTAAGCGTGCTTTATTGACCTGGTATGGAATCTCAGTGATAATGATATGATCCCGTTTTGTTGATTCATCATCGATATCAGCCACCCCGCGAATAATGACTTTTCCATATCCCGTCAGGTAGGCACTTTTGATCCCGTCTGTCCCCATGATTACCCCGCCGGTGGGAAAATCAGGTCCGGGGATAACTGACATGAGTTCGAGAGCAGTCACTTCCGGGTGTTGTATATAATGACTGATTGCCTCGCAGACCTCACCGATATTGTGAGGGGGCATCTTTGTTGCCATCCCGACTGCAATACCATCAGAACCGTTTACGAGCAGATTGGGAATTTTTGCAGGAAGTACAGATGGTTCCTCGAGTGATTCATCAAAATTGGGAACGAAAGGTACGGTCTCTTTCTCGAGATCTTCAAGCAGTGATTCTGCCTGCTCAAAAAGACGGACCTCCGTGTATCGCATCGCAGCAGGTGCATCGCCATCGATAGAACCAAAGTTCCCCTGACCCTGCACAAGCATCATCCGATAGGAGAAGGGCTGGGCCATCTTAACGATGGTATCATAAATTGCCGAATCACCATGGGGATGATACTTACCCATTACGTCTCCGACGACACGGGCACTCTTTTTATAGGGTTTATCATGAGTATTTCCCATCTCCCACATGGCAAAGAGCGAACGTCGATGAACCGGTTTTAATCCGTCACGAACATCAGGAATGGCACGACCGATGATGACACTCATCGCATAATTGATATACGATATTTTCATCTCTTCTTCGATATTAATCGGTCTGACTTTCGGAGTGAAGAGTGCTGTCTGCTCTTCAGATGTCAAGGTTTGTCACCTCCTTACAGTGCCTTTTAATGAATTCCTTTCTGGCACTCACATCATCACCCATCAGTTTCTCAAAGATCTCGTTTGCGTACGTTGCATCCTCTATCTTTACCTGTTTTAATACCCGGGTCTTTGGATCCATCGTTGTTGACCAGAGTTGAATTGCGTTCATCTCTCCAAGACCCTTGTATCGCTGAATATTGACCCCTTTATCTCCCATCTCGTCACGTATCTTCTTCATCTCCTCATCAGAGTATGCATAGACTTCCTGTTTTCCCTTTGCAATCCGGTAGAGAGGTGGTTGTGCAATGTAGATGTATCCCATCTCGATGAGCTCCATCATGTACCGGTAAAAGAATGTCAGAAGCAGGGTACTGATATGGGCACCATCAATATCGGCATCAGTCATGATGATGATGTGATGATACCGTGCCTTGTCAGGATCAAAATTCTCTTTCACACCGCAGCCTATTGCTGAAACAAGTGCCTGAATCTCATTATTTTTCAGTATTTTATTAATCGATGCCTTCTCAACATTCAGAATCTTTCCACGAAGAGGGAGAATTGCCTGAAATTTCCTGTCTCTTCCCTGTTTCGCACTTCCGCCTGCAGAATCTCCTTCTACAATATAGATCTCACTTAATTCAGGAGAACGTTCAGAACAATCTGCCAGTTTTCCTGGCAGACCTGACGATTCAAGAGTGTTCTTTCTTCTTGCAAGATCCTTTGCCTTTCTTGCGGCTTCACGTGCCTGCAGGGCCGATATCCCTTTTTCAGTGATTGCCTGTAAAACTTTTGGATTTTCTTCGAAAAAGATGCATAATTCCTGGTATACAATCGAGTCTACAATGCCCTTAATCTCGCTGTTCCCAAGTTTCATTTTCGTCTGCCCTTCAAACTGGGGGTTCTGAACCTTCAGATTGATAATGGCAGTAAGGCCCTCTCGAACGTCTTCTCCTTTCAGGGAGATATTCTGGTCTTTTATTAACTTATTCTCCTTTGCCATCTTGTTAATGGCCTTTGTCAGGGCACTGCGAAATCCTTCAAGATGGGTTCCTCCTTCACGCGTATTGACGCTGTTTACAAAGGAGAATACCTTCTCTGAATACGCAGTAGTATACTGGAGAGCAATCTCAACCTCTGTCTTATGTTCCGGTTCACTTTTTTGCAAGGCAATAACACAATCATGTACCGGCGGGGAATCCTTATTGAGAAAGTGTACAAAATCGGTTATCCCACCGGCATAGTAAAATGTCTCTTTACAGTTTTCTGGCTCTTCACACCGGTAATCGGTAATGGTAATGGTAACCCCACTGTTTAAAAAAGCCAGTTCCCGCATGCGGTGAACAAGGATATCATAATCAAATTCAGTAACCTCAAAAATTTGAGGATCTGGATGGAAGGTAATACAGGTTCCAGATAGTTCCTGTCTGTGTCTAAATAAAAAATCTTCCCGATCTGTTATCTTTTCATGGGGCAGCGAACCATAACGCATTTTGTATCGTGCAACGAGATCATCAAGACTCTCCTCTTTTCGAATCATCTCCTGGACTACTCCCCCCCGGGAGAACTCCATCTTATATTCATATCCATGTTTGTATACCCGGGCAACGAGCCGGTCAGATAATGCATTGACAACCGAGACACCTACACCATGCAGGCCCCCGGAAACCTGATATGAATCCTTGTCAAATTTTCCCCCTGCATGCAATACGGTGAGAACAGTCTCCAGGGCACTTTTATTTTCATTCTCTTTCATTGCATCAACAGGAATACCTCGCCCATTGTCATCAATACTTATCTCACCATCAGGGTGGATACAAAGAGATATCGTTGTACAGTGACCGCCGAGAACCTCATCAATTGAGTTGTCAACTACCTCGTATACCAGGTGATGAAGTCCCCTGATATCGGTAGAACCGATGTACATTGCAGGTCGTTCCCGAACCGGAGTCAGACCTGTAAGAATCTTGATATTTGATGAATCATACACTTTCGTCAAACTTAACCTCCAGAAAGAAAAAGGAGTATTTACAGGGATAATACCCATATATATTGGTTTTACTCTTTCTTAAAGTGTTTGAAAAGGGATAAATTTACTGGAATTGACCAATATCCGGGTCCGGGACTCCGAGGTGTGTATCAATAGCAACAAGGAGCCGGTCAATGAGTTTTCTGACTGTATAATACATCTCTTTATCAACTGGTCCACCAGGCTGGTGCCACATCACCTTTTGTCTCAGTTCTTTGGCAAGTACTTCAACATCAGTTCCAACAAAATGGTTCGGGATTATCATCCCAACCATAAAATCCTGTGCACCGTACCATGCCTGTTCCGGGGGAAGATGGAATTGTCTTGCAAGGTGTGTCAGGTTGATAATAAATCCTCTTCCAAATCTGCTTGTCATAATACCATATCTCACGATACAATCAGATAATCATATGGACGATATCAGGAGATACGGTGATGGAACCGGCTGATGATACAACGGGCGGCAGTTTGTGCAATCACCGGTGAAAATACCATTTTTTTCAGGAGGTGCGAAGGACGATCCATATCTCCGTATTCCACAATTAAACGACGAAAGGATGCATTCTGTGCATATCTGAGGAAACAATCGATATCTTTTTTACTTATGTGTTTTCTCAACGTAAACAAGTGATATCCCAGTGCGAGTTCCCGCCCAAAATCATGTTTCCAGCTTCTTTCATACCGGGATAATGCCAAAGCATCAAAACGATCCTGTTCACAGGCCCACAATGCAGTATCTGCTGCATGGCGGGCAGAACGGACCCCGGTATAAATTCCCCCGCCTGATGTTGGCTTGGCAAATCCTGCAGCATCTCCGGTAATGAGCATATGATCGGCATAGGTTCTCTGAATGACTCCAATCGGTATCGCACCTGCAACAAAATGGGAACAGGACTGCTGATACGGTTTTATGAAGGTCTGAAAACGGTTGGCAACATCTGACAGCCCGGCAAGCCCTGCTCGTGCCCTTCCCGGTCCTGTTGGAATAATCCAGCCAAAAAAATCATCAGAACTGTTGGGATATATCTCAACACAGGAGGGATCCATATCATGCCTGATATCGCACTGAAGACCACTTAATACGGCTCGGGGGCGGGATAATCCTTGACTCCGTGCAATAGAACTTTTCGGACCATCTGCTGCGATGATAATGTTTGCCTGGAAGGTATGGGATCCCATGGCTCCGGAACAATACACCAGGGTGGAAGAGATCATTCTCGCATATGATTTGACAAGGATATCACAACCGGCGGCAACTGCTATTTTTTCCATCTCCTGATCAAGAAGCATCCGATCCACAACATATGCTTTGGTCTTTTCTGCCTGAAACGAGAGTTTTTTATCCCCTGATATGATTCGAGCCCCAGAAACGGTATGCAGTATGGAATCCGGACCGGTTCTGCATTCCTGAAATGCCCTGACTGACAAAAGTCCGGCACATTGAACTGGTTGGCCGATAGTTCCATGTTCTTCTATGATAAGAGTGCTCAGTCCTTTATCAGCACAGGCTTGTGCTGCTGCACACCCGACCGGACCGGCTCCGATAACGATAACATCATAGTTCGTACGAAAATGCACGGCAAAAATATGGTACCTAACCGGTACATATCACTTCTGTCCCGTCTTCATATGTGTTATATCATCTGGTACCAATAGTATCAGGAGTATGCCAAAGGAACCTGATTTTATATATAAACAATGCCTGATTATCAGGAATGATCTCAAGATGAGTTGCGGAAAAAAATGTGCACAGATTGCCCACGCTTCGGTAAGTGCCTATGAAAAGAGTTCCACACAATTAAAGAAAGCATGGTTTTCTGAAGGGCAGAAAAAGGTTATTCTGAAAGTCACAACCGAACGTGATCTTTTCGAGTTACGCTCGCTGGCCGAGGCTGCAGGTATATCTGCCTTCCTCATCCGGGATGCAGGACTGACTGAGATCCCTCCGAATACCGTTACTGCACTCGGCCTGGGACCGGCTCTATCTGAAGATCTGGATCGGATCACAAGTGACCTTTCACTCCTATGATACAATCGCCATATCAACTGGAGCAGGAGATCGGTATCTCCTGGTATGTCTCTGACACGAACGGCACCGGGGGAATTATCAGAAAAACCCCGGAAGACTTCTTTGTTCAAGAGATAGCAATACGAGATTTAAAGGGGGGTATTTATTCGATCTGCCGGCTTACCAAAACGAACTGGGATCAACAACGGGTTATCAAGGAGATATCTCATCGCTTGGGAATCAGTCATAAACGCATAGGATTTGCCGGCACAAAGGACAAGCGGGCAAAAACAATCCAGTATATCTCACTATATAATGTTCCTGAAGAACAGATTGCAGGCATCTCTATCAAAGATGTCTCATTACAATTCCTGGGACTGTCAGATAAACAGATATCCCTGGGGGATCTACTCGGTAATTCCTTCTCAATTACCATATCTGAGTGTGAGAACCAGGTTATTTTGGATAAACTACTACAAATCTCCTCCACGTTACATGAAGGAGTACCAAATTATTACGGATTACAACGGTTTGGGGTGAACCGACCAAACACCCATCTCATTGGATTCGCATTATTACGTGGGGAATATGAAGAAGCAGTCAGGATCTTTATTGGAATGCCGGGAAGAAACGAGGATGAACCGGCAAAAAGGGCACGGGAGACATACCTTGCAACAAATGATCCCCGAGCTGCTCTTCGGGAGATGCCCCAATATCTCTCTCCTGAACGAACCATCCTTCATCATCTCATTGAAAATCCTCTTGATTATAAGGGGTCATTCTTACGTTTTCCAAAAACATTCCGGAGTATGTTTGTCAGTGCAGCACAGTCATATTTTTTCAATATGACATTGAGCGACCGCATTGCTCGAGGATGTAGTCTCAATCATCCCCAAACAGGAGATATCCTCCTCTTCTCTGACGGGAAGACAGACATTGTTACTGAAAAAAACCAAAAAATGGCAGAGATTGCAATTAAAAGAAGAAGATGTAGTATTGGGATTACAATTCCAGGGCGAATTCCGGTAAAAATTACCAGCCAGTCAGACGAGTACATGAAAAGACTCATGGAAAAAGAAGGCATCAATCCGGAACAGTATGATATAATATCCCATTATCTGGAAACTTCATTTGATGGCACGGTTCGTTCTGCCAGTATTTTTACCGATATTTCGGTAAACCCGGTTCCTGATGGATATCAGTTACAGTTTACCTTAGGTCCTGGTCAGTATGCAACAACCATTTGTCGGGAATTTATGAAAAGTCCTCCTGATTGTATGGTGTAACCAGGATAAAATCGAATGGTTTAACCCAATGACATGCATTATACCTATTGAGGAAGAAAAAATGGAGACAAAAATTCCTGCGTTACTCAGTTCAGCATTGTTGGCATTACGTATTATTGCAATCATTTTTGGGTTTGCTGCATTAGTGTGGCCCTATTTTATGACTGAATTTCTTATTCTGCTCTTTGGTTTCTTTGTTCTTATCACATCAGTCGGTTCCCTGATTGCAGTTTTTTCAAAAGAATTACAGCCGGGAGCACCCAGATGGCTGGTAATCCTGATGGCTATCATCGGAATTCTGGTAGGTATCTTTGCTATCGTTGATCCCCTGGTTATGGGAGTAGCCTTATTCCTGTTTATCGGTGCCTGGGCCCTTGTCAGTGGCATATTTGATATCATCTATGCAGTGAGCGGTGGTATTCCTGGATCAACAAAAACATTGTTAATTATCTCGGGCATTATCGGGATCCTCTTTGGGATAATGGTGTTAGTCACCCCTGCAATAATTGGACTTCCCATTCTCGTGCAGGTTGCCGGTATCTTTGCAATTATTTACGGGATAATCGGCTTTGGGTATGTAAAAGAATGGAAATGTGATGCAGCAGATGCAACATCCTAAAAAAATTCTTTTTAATTCAACCGGAATAACAAAGCCGGAACAGAAAAAAGTATATTGTTCTCGGAAATACTGGTTTTTGGATAGTTCTCTTTTCAGTTTATTGTATTTCTCTCTCGTACCAGGTATTCGGTAACAAGGTTATCACCATACAGAGAATACCTCTGTAACTCTAACTGAATCATACTGCTCTCATCAGACGCTCCAAATCCACTGACGAGAGACGGGGTAGAATCACCTCCAACGATAAAGGGCAGGTGTATGAGTCTTACTTCATCAATAAGGTGATGAGAAAAGAGTGTTCCATTCAGGTGGGAACCTCCCTCAACCATGAGTCTCCTGATGCCATATTTTGAATAGAGAATTGAGAAGAGGAGAGGAATATCCACTTCCTCCCTGCCGGCAATAATTACTTCGACTCCAGAATTTTTTATCTTCTGTATCTGGAGGGGAGGGGTCGTTTCAGAGACTGCAATAAGGGTTGCAGCCTCATTATTCAATATATTGGAATCAAGGGGAATAACTCCAGAAGCGCTCGGGATAACACGAAGCGGGTTTTTTCCTTCAACCAGTCGCACGGTCAGGTGAGAGTTATCAATTCGAATGGTATTGGCACCAACCATAATTGCATCAACAGATGCACGACATTGGTGAAGCATTACCTCACTCTCATGTGACATAAACTTCATGAGTCGCTTCGAGGAAACCCCCTTTGCCAGGGTTAATTTTCCATCAGCAGTTACCTCAGAGATTAACAGGGTATAAGGTCGGTTATTATTGTTTTTCATGAGATAGTACTTTAGGGTATGCTCTCATAGTAAATAATATCCATATTGTTGCATCATACAGTAACATAGGAGATATAAGAGAACAGTCAGGAGATAGATGATGAAAGAAAAAAAGCAGAACCCCTATGCAAAACCATTACAGCCCTGTGACCTTGTCTCATACGAAAAAGATACCGTAGAAAGCAGGATGCTTATGTATGAAAAGGCAGGTACAATCAGCGTTCTGGCATTTCCAGCAAAACAGAGATTATCTGAACATATTGCCCCTTATGATGGGATCGTATTTATCCTTGAGGGAGATGCCTGTATTGCAATTGATGGGGTACCACACCAGATGCACAAGGGAGAGATTATGCTTCTCCCTGCAGAGAAACCCTATATCATTAGTGCTGTCACTAACTGTAAGATGATGCTTACCGTCCTTCATGAATGACCTATCTTTCGGATGCAAACCGGTTTATTACACGATACAAGGAAGGGTGTATCGATAGCATAAACCGGGAAGCGTCTGTTTCCTTCAAAAAATTCCCATATTCTTAATAATACTGATATTCATGAATATTACCGCATTTCGATTCAGATTTATTCATTATCTTGAGCCGGTAGCCCGTATGGTTATCGCCGCCGGCATCACACCAAATCAGGTGACCATCGTCTCATTGCTTTTCGGAATCGGGTGTGCCTGGTGTTACGCAACCGGTGCATTTATACTCGGAAGTATCCTGCTTTTCTTCTCTGCAATGAGCGATCTTCTCGATGGGTCAGTAGCACGACAGACCGGTAAAGAAACGAAATTCGGAGCCGTTTTCGATTGGATCGTTGACAAATACATCGATGCAATGGTGCTTTTGGGTGTCGGAATTTCTGGTATACCTATTATCAGTGGTTTTTTACCCGGGTTCCCTATTGCTGATCCGACGATTGTCGGATTTGCAATTATCGGTTCATTGATGAATACATTCATAAAACCGGTAACCTACGCTGAAATCGGTTTTCAACACAGGATAGATGGCAAAATAGATGATCCCTTAGAAGGGGTCGGATTTTTTGGAAGACCGGAAACAATCCTGGTTCTGGGATTTTTTGGAATTATCGGATATATCCCGATTGCCATTATCATCATAGCAGTATGCACGAATTTTTCGGCAATTCAGAGAATTACGTACCTCTACCAACAATATTCCTGACCTCTCTTTTATAGATAGTTATTAAATCGATGGCGCAATCTGCGAGAGTTGGTATTAATCGAAAGATATAATATGCCAAGGCAATCAGAAATAACAGCGCCAGACCTTCAGCAATGATGTTATGGGCCCAGAAAAAACTCTCAAATCCAAACTCTCCATTAGTGACCAGATCCGTAAAAAAAGGAAACCATTGATCCGTATATGCAATAATTACCCCGGCATTCCGAAACAGATTGAGGATGTATATGGAAGGAACAACCAACAGAAATGCCAGTATTTTTTGTCTTGTCGTCGTTGGTACGGCTGCTACAACACCAAGCATGATGGCAATGCTCTGAATACCGGTGCATGCAAGGATTATCTCGACTTTAAAAATACCATGTTGTATCGTATTCCAGTCTGCAAGATATGCCGGGTAATTCAAATATTTAAGAAGGGAAAGCGTCTGATCAACAACCATTGCTATCAACCAGTCTCCGATCACAGGAAAAAATGCAAAGGGAGCATAGAGTATAAAAGCAACGGCAGCAGCGCGAGTTAATTCAAAAACGCGCTTTTCATTGTGGTATAGCAGTCGTAATGTTATCCATAAAAATGGTAAAGACAGAAGAGCTAATACCGGGTACAGGATATTATTTTGAGAGAGATATTCCGGGATTCCGGCAAGAAATACGATAACAATACTGATCCATCCACCCATTGCTGCATAGGTTACATGACGACCGGGAATGAGAGTCAGAATAAAAAAGAGGGATGAGATGATAACAACGTACTCAATCACCAGAGATAATATGTGAGTATTCCTATATATGGAAGATAGTGAAACAAGGTTGAGAATTATATCTGTAGTCTCAAAATAAAAAACAGATAAAATTATTGCTTATCCTGATAATGAGCGGTTATTCTCCTTTATCTCGTGAAGCGATAACGTTAAGTATATAGGTTTTATGTATTTCTACCTACAAATACTATACCTAATGTTTTGCCAGGAATGCGGAAAGTTACTCACAAACCAAAGCGGGGTTTTGGTATGTAAGAGTTGTGGCTGGGTTAAACCGACCGGTCTTGATAGCGCAATGACGAAAACTGATAAACGAATCGATAAAGAGATAGTCATCGTTGAAGATACAGAAAAGTTACGAACGCTCCCAACCATCACGGTAAAATGCCCGGCATGTAAACATAATGAGGCGTTCTGGTGGTTACGCCAACTCCGTTCAGCTGATGAGAGCGAAGTCAGGTTCTTCAGGTGCACAAAATGTGAGCACACCTGGAGAGAATACGACTAATGATATCTCTGTATTATAGGAATCACCGCATTATCCATAAATCTTAAAAAGGAGAGTATAGCACTCAGTGGCATTCTATTCCATTATATATACGGTCTGTCTTTTTTTTAATAACTCAATTCACCCGGCAATTTATTCATATTCATACCGTGCACTTTTAATCGTAGATTACCAATTCAATTTGTATGAGTGATAAAGGCGTGAACCTGATCGTGGCGAGGGGTGAGCAGGATATCGGAATTATTCCGAAAATGGCAAACCGCCATGGCCTGATAGCCGGGGCAACAGGAACTGGAAAAACAGTCACCTTACGTGTTTTAACCGAAGCTCTCAGTGCAGAAGGAATCCCTGTATTTCTTGCAGATATTAAGGGAGATTTATCAGGAATAATCAAAGCCGGAGGAGACAACGCCAAGGTAATTGAGAGAACTGAAAAGTTTGGTCTGTCGGATTTTATTTTTGAAGGATATCCTGCAACCTTCTGGGATGTGTATGCTGAGAACGGAAATCCGGTTCGAACCACCGTATCAGAGATTGGTCCGTTACTGATGGCACGGATTCTTGGTCTTAATGATATCCAGAGTGATGTCTTACAGATGATCTACAAGATAGCAGATGATAACGGGCTTTTGTTGCTTGATTTAAAAGATCTTCAATCCATGTGCGAATACATGCATCAGAACCTTGCCCAGTTAAAGACCCAGTATGGAAATCTCTCTCCTGCAACCATTGGAGCCATCCAGAGAAGTCTGATTACCCTTGGATCAGAAAGAGGTGAGATCTTCTTTGGAGAACCGGCACTCAATATCATGGATCTCATACAAAGAGACAAAAATGGAAAAGGTTTGATTAACATTCTCACAGCCGATAAATTATTTCTTTCACCAAAATTATATTCGACCTTTCTCCTCTGGTTATTATCAGAACTATTTGAAGAACTGCCTGAGATTGGAGATCCGGAAAAACCGGTTATTGTTTTCTTCTTTGACGAAGCCCATCTGCTCTTTACCGATACCCCGAAAGTTCTTGAGACCAAGATCATCCAGATGGTTCGCCTGATTCGATCGAAAGGTGTCGGAGTTTACTTTGTTACACAAAATCCGCTTGACATCCCTGAGGATGTTCTCGGACAGCTGGGGAACAAGATTCAGCATGCATTACGAGCCTTTACCCCGAAGAATCAGAAAGAGGTTCGTGCGGCTGCAGAGACATTCCGTCCCAATCCAACTCTTGATACCTATCAGGTGATAACCGAATTACAGATAGGAGAAGCACTGGTATCATTTCTTGATACGAATGGAATCCCCTCTATTGTCAACCGTGCTTTTATTTATCCCCCTCACAGCCGGCTTTCACCGCTCACCGTTGAGGAACGCGCAGAAGCAATCCGATCGTCACCACTGTATTCCACGTACAGTAAAACGGTAGACCGGACGTCTGCCTATGAGATCCTTCGTGACAAAGCACTGAAAATTCAGGCTGAAGTGCAGGCTGAAGCGACAGAAGAACCGGTACAAAAAGTGAGGAAACAGGCACCCAAAAAAAGTACCAGAAAAAAAACAAACGATACAAACAAAATTGTCCAATCAGTAGCAAAAGATGCTGCCCGGGCTATCGGCAGCCAGATTGGAAAGGAAATTATGCGGGGACTACTTGGTTCCATGACCGGAAAACGAAGATAACAGGAGAAGTGCTCCTATAACAGGAATTATTTTTCGGTACCAATAACCAAATATCCTTCTTTGGATATCGGTTCATATGATATAACGGATTATCCGATACCGACCTCACTGCTTTCCTGCCGATTTAGATGTCATTTTCCATAATCAGATTGATATTATGGATACAAATCACTCATGATATGCTTTATTCAGATAATAAAAAATTTTTTCTCCGGTTACCTGCATCAGAAAACGCCTGAGTAAAGGAAACAATTTTGATAATGTGACTCTACGGCCTCCAAATATAATGAATGTAAATCTTCTCTTTTCTTTCTTTTCAGATTCATCCTCATGGGACATCATGTCCGCTTTTTTTTATACCTTTTTGCTGATATCAGGGTTTATTCGTTTATTGCCCTCCTCTCAATAACTATTCAATTAATACATAGTATTCATAGACAGGCTATCCAGTCTTTCCAAAAATTTTAGAAAACAACGGAATTTTGTACCTGCATGAGGGAATATATCCTATTATTTTTATGACAATTTTTTTCTTACTCTACGAGAACAGTTTGAATTAATGATTTTTTGATGAAAAAATATCCTGACAGTATCAGAAATATTCAGATCTCGTTATGATATCAGATGAAAAGGGGATTCGTCGATTACATTAGAAAACCAAAGAAAGAGATTATTATTGGTTTTGTGAAAAAATTATCCCTCATCACATGATCTGGAAAATGTCTTCCTAATGGAAACAGAAAAGGATAATCATCTTTAAATAGTGATTTATATGATTTATATCTATGACGGGTAAACCTGAGGATTCTCTTCGAATTGAGAATATTGTAGCCTCAGCAAAAATTACTGATTCCTTGGATCTTCCCCAGATTGCATCACATATCAAGGATGCTGATTACAATAAAAAACGATTTCCCGGGGTTGTTATCAGAATGCAGAATCCAAAGATTGCTGCGCTTGTTTTTAGTTCCGGGAAAGTGGTCCTTACCGGAGCAAAAAGCATTGAGAACCTAGATAGAGGATTGGAGATTCTTGGAGACCTATTAAGAGACCTTTCTATTGAAATTCCACAAGAACTATCGTATACAATTCAAAATATTGTAACCTCTGCAGATCTGGGTACTGGGATTAATTTAAATAAAATAGCAGTGGGGTTTAATCTCGAGCGGATTGAATATGAACCAGAACAATTTCCTGGTCTTGTTTATCGATTAGAAGACCCAAAAGTTGTTGTTCTTCTTTTTGGTTCAGGAAAACTGATTATTACCGGGGGAAAAGTTACTGATGATGCAAGACGAGCGGTCCTCAAAATTAAAGATGACCTCTCCAAACTTGGTTTATTATAATAGCAGATTGTAAATATCCTATTTTTTCTTTAGTATATTATAAATAGAATAAATATAATTTTATTATATACAATATTTAGATTGCAACGGAGGCGTAATGGTTCATGGAAATGAAGCATTTAGTTGGCTTTACAGAAAAAGACAATATTTTTACAGATATTCTTGTTCAAACGGGTTTGAAGAGAAATTATGCAAAAGTACTGGTGTATCTTTCAAAAAATAAAAATCTCACATCCCGTGATATTGAAAGGGGAACCGATCTCAGACAACCTGAAGTAAGCATCGCTATCAATTATCTGCGTAAAAGGGGTTGGGTTAAGATAAACAGCCTGTTAACAGAGAATAAAGGTAGACCAGTCAAAATATACACCCTTCATATGCCGATTCAGGAGATCTTAACCCAGATCGAGAACGAGAAGAGTGAGGATTTCCAACAATATATTGATCTCTTAAACCAGGCCCGTACCATCATCTCCTGATTGTGTGGGTACTATCCTGCATCCACTATCCCCGGCAATAATAACTCTTGTTTTTTTCGTAAATCCGGAAAAGATTCCGCAACCGACTACACCGGGAAGCACGGTTATCGCTGACTCAAGAAAAGCAGGATCAAACAAAAAATCAGGAGTATAATCAATAACGAAATTTCCGTTATCTGATATCACCGGACCGTCTTTTTTCTGACCTTCACGAATTGTAACGGTTCCTCCCATCAGTTCTAATGCTCTGATTACCGGGTAAAGACCAAAACCGATGACTTCAATCGGAATTGGTCCTTTCAAGGAAGCAACACACTTCGATTGATCAGCCACAATAAGTAATGAATCAGAAACCTGCGCAACAATTTTTTCCCTGACATGTGCTGCACCTCTGCCTTTAATTAACTGAAATGAGGGGTCAATCTGATCTGCACCATCAATAGTGATATCAATATGGCTGACGAGATCGAGAGATGTTAGCGGAATCTGATGATTCATGGCTCTCATCGCTGTCTGGATAGAAGTGGGGATACATTGAATACAAAGACCGGTTTTTATCCGTTCCCCTAGTTTTTCGATGGTATATGCCACGGTAGATCCGGTTCCAAGACCAACAATCATCCCGTCGTGCACCATGGTTGCAGCCATCTCTCCGGCCATCTGTTTTATACAAGTGATATCCATGAAATAATACACCCCATTGTGTGTTTTTTTGGGTAATACCCTGTGAGATTCATATTATTGTTCTCTAAAAATTTTTTTTACAAAGAGAGAATGCCTGACAAAGATCGGCGTAATGACTCTGTTCCGGAGAAAGCAGTGCAATCGAGTGTTATTGGTGTAACTGATATCTCTCCTTGTGCGATGGCATGAACATCAGTACCCTCTTTGGCATCCCTGATAAGAGGGCCGTTTATCCAGTAATATGGTCTTCCCCTGGGATCCAGTCTCTCTTCGACACCGGTAACAAATAATTTCTCAGCCAGACGGGTAATCCGGTATCCTCCTTGAACATGGGATGGGATATTTACATTGATAACATCAACATCTTCCGGAAACCCATGCTCTAAAATCTGGGTCATAATCTCGCTAATAACCTTCTGAACCTGTACAAACATTCCTGGGGAAGAGATTGAGTGACCAAATTTATCACCCTGATCCTGGACCTGTAAAGAGAAGGCTATTCCATGAAATCCCTGGTTCGCTGCTTCAAGAGCTGCACCAACCGTTCCGGAGGTCATTATCGATTCAAAGGAGAGGTTTTCTCCGATATTTATCCCTGATATTACAATATCAGGGTTCCATTTTAATGCATGAAGACCAATAATGACGGAATCAGTTGGTGTTCCTCCGACAGCATATGCAATCTTCCCGTTATGCATAACCTGTGAAGCCCGGATTGGTTCAAAAATCGAGATAGATCTGCCTACTGCACTCTGCTGGGTTGCCGGGGCACAGACCAGAACATCTCCGAACGGAAGCAGTGCATCATAGGCTGCCCATAATCCGTCTGAATTGACTCCATCATCATTCGTGAGCAGTATACGTTTTTCCATGCTGGTACTTGCATACTATGGATCGTACAAAAAGATTAATGAGATACCTGGGAATCGATTGAATTTGGTAAGAGTACAAGAAGAGATCAGATGAGTATCTCATGCTAAACCGGAAAAAAACTCTTTTTAATTTTTGCCGCTGTCATTATAGAGGACGATATCCCATGTGTAATGAATGAAGATATTATTGGCTGAATACACCATGTCGCATGATCCTTCTCTGGCACCGGAAGGATTGGCCATGTATCATGCTCTTAACGATAGTTTTCATAGGTGTGGACATACGGTCATATCACCAAAACCAGGTACTGACTTTAAAGATGAAATCCTAATGCTCGGGCCCTCCTGTGATCTTGGCCTTATCATTGCACCGGATCATCTGCTTGCGCGATATACAAAGTCTTGCGAAGATACCTGCAGGAGCATCGGCTGTAACTCGATGACAATCGCTATTTGTGCCAATAAAAGAACAACATCACGGATACTCTTTGAACATGGTATTGATGTACCCCGGGAAGTAACGAGCGGAACGCGGATTATTAAACCAATAACGGGAGCTGGTTCACAGGGAGTACATCTGACCGATGAACCCTGCAATTGTAATGAATTACAGCAGGAATATATTTTAGGGGAATCGTTAAGTGTCAGTCTCATTGCCGCACGGGTTTGCGGAGAGTCATGCACCTGTTATTCTGGGAAAAAACCTCTTGTGCTGAGTGTGAATAAACAGGATATCAGAATTGATGATGCTGGGTATTTCCACTATTATGGGGGAAAAATACCATATCCGCATCCTCGTCAGGATGAAATAAAGGAGATTGCAATAAACACGGTAACGGTTCTCGGGTGTCAGGGATACATTGGCGTTGATATGATAGTTAATGAAAAACGGGTGGTTGTTGTTGATGTAAATCCCCGTCCAACAGACAGTATAATCGGGCTGTCCAAGATCCTTGATAAGGAGATTGGAGATCTGCTGATCCGGGCAAGTTACGGTGATCTACCAGATGAGGTACAGATAACGAGAGATATCCAATTTGAAATTTCAGGATGAACACAGGATGGTATTAGGAATTGATATTGGCGGTGCAAATCTAAAAATTGTAACCGATAATGGCGTTTTTATTCACTATTGTCCGTTATACCGGGATGCACCCCTCCAGGAGATCATACAGAGGTATGCACCCGGAACAAAAAATGCTGCCGTGGTGATGAGCGGTGAACTTGCTGATTGTTTTCCTGATAAAAATGCCGGGATATCTTATATCGTGAACCGGGTAAAAGATATTCTTCCTCATGCCTGTTTTTATGGTATTGATGGATTGTTTCATACAAAACCGGGAAGAACACTTGCAGCAGCCAACTGGCTTGCTTCAGCTGATTTTTTAAAAGAGATCTATCCTTGTGCATTATTCGTAGATATTGGCAGTACCACTACCGATATCATACCTCTTTCGGACTTTTCTCTTCTAAAAAATCAGACCGATTTAACCAGGCTTCAAAACGGATTCCTTGTTTATACTGGTATCCTCCGAACGCCCATATCAGCGGTAACCGGTACAATACATGTTGGAGGGATACCCACTCCTGTCAGTAGTGAATATTTTGCAACGACTGCCGACGCCTGGCTCGTTTCAGGAAAGATCAATGAATCATTATACACCTGTGAAACAGCCGACGGAGCAGGGATAACCAGTCTTGACAGTATGCGTCGTCTCGCACGGGTTGTCTGTTGCGATCTTCATGAAATTTCCCTGGATCAGATAAGAGAGATCGCAGATGAAATAATCAAAAAACAGGTACAACAGGTTATTGAATCAATCAATCGCATTCGAAAAGCCTACTGCGTTGAACAGATTATCATTGCAGGAATTGGAGCACCACTACTATCCTGCATCCTAGGAGCAGTTCCACTCAGAGATACTCTGGGAGAATATGCTGATGCACTACCGGCATACGCTGTTCGTGAGGTGTTTTTACGCAACAAAAAACAATAATGGGTATATTCATTCTCGGGTCCCTTGCGATAACAGCAATGTCATTCTTCATGCACAATCCTTTTTTTCTTTTTGTCTTGATATTCCCCTTTATCCCTTTCATACATCAAAAAAGGAAGGTAAAACGCTGTTTAACATGTGGATGGCAGACCCGGGATGATGAACAGTACTGTCCGTATGATGCCACTCCCCTCACCGAGGTCAGGGAATAACCTTTCATCAACAAAAATCCTGAATCAACAATCATTTCCTTTCTCATCTGATATTTAAGATGCATGAAGCCTATTTTTTAAAAAATCAGATTATGGATAAAATTCCACTTCATTTGAAGTATTCTTTATCAGCGAATCTCATAGATTTAAAAAATAACGATATTTTTTATCATAATAGGTAAAACGGTAAGGAGTATCGGATATGATTGAACCCATTGATGAAGATATACTTGAGCATCTTTTTGTGTCAGAGACAAATGGGAGGCAATCGGTACCCAGAGAAGAGATCGCAGATGCATTACGTATCCCTGTATCAGAACTGGATGATATTCTCCCTAATCTTGCAGGTAGTAATGAAATTGTGTTTACCGGGAATGCAGATATCTCGCTCACCCAAAAAGGGCGCAGGACCGGAGAGAAGATACACAGAAAACACTCTGTTCTTGAGTGTTTTTTACATGAGATGCTTGGTATGCCAATGGACACCGCATCAAAACAAGCCTGTCTTATCGAACATAATGCATCCGATGAGACGATAGACCGGCTCGATCACTATCTTTCTGCCGGGTATCGGCAGTGTCGTCATCGCCTAAATAGCGGGTTTGAAAAAAGGGAATACCCATCAATCGGGACGTTTGAAGAGGGTGACAGGGTTTTGATTACCATTATGAACGCATGTCCCCGTACCAGGCGTCTTATGGACATCGGCATTCTTCCGGGCGAGACCGTTATAATAAAACGAAAATTAGGTCCAAAAAAGAGTATTGTTATCGAAGTAAAAGGAATTGAGATCTGTTTAAGTCCTGAGATTGCATCCATCATTACCGGTGAGAAGATTCGATGAAAATTGGAATAATCGGGAACCCAAACGTTGGTAAATCTCTCATCTTTTCCAGTCTCTCCGGGGTCGGCGTAGAGGTAACCAACTACCCGGGTACAACCGTAGGACTTCAATCAGGAACGGTCTGTTGTCAGAAGAACCAGATTGAACTTCTTGATCTTCCTGGCATTTATTCTCTGGACGGTTTATCAGATGAAGAATCACTTGTCAGGGATGTGATACAGCACAAAGACATCGATGCCCTGCTCGTAATAACAGATGCTGTCCATCTTGAGAGGAATCTTTACCTTCTTTTGCAGATTGCAGAATATGATATCCCCTTGGTTATTGTCTTAAACATGATTGACGAGGCAAAAAAACAGGGACTCTTCATAGATACCGCCCGTCTATCTCACCTGATTGGTTCTCCGGTCATCGAGACGATTGCAACGGAAGGTAAAAATCTTGATAGGATACTTCCCCTTACTCTATCAGAAGCGACCCCGGCAACGATACCGGTTCTTTATGATCGCCATATCGAGGCAGGAGTACGAAGTCTCAATAAATTATTTGGAATTTCTAAAACAGAGGGATTGTTAGCGCTTCAGGGAATTGAGAGAAGAGAAGAGATAACAGAAGCCTCTGATACCATAAGTTCTGAGATTGAGAATGAACACCGGATGTCGGTTAGCCAGATTATTGCAGCAAACCGTCATCATGCTGCTAAAAATCTGGCTTCTGCGGTCTGTCAAAAGACAAAACACAGTAAAAAAAGCGGAATAGACAGGCTTTTAACAAAAACCATCCCGGGAATTCCCATCCTTCTCTGTGTGATTATCGGGATGCTTTTATGCGTTTTTATCATCGGAACATGGATGGAAGAACAGATCGTATTCTTGTTTGATTCTCTTCTTATTGACCCTCTGTTAGCGTTACCTCTTGATCCTCTTGTATCAGAGATTGCATTTTCATTACTCATTGCACTCCAGGCAGGATTGGGTATTGCGTTTCCTTTCATCCTAACCTTTTATCTCCTTATGTCTTATATTGAAGATACCGGGTATATGACACGCGCAGCGTTCCTTGCTGACAGGACCATGCATCATTTTGGTCTTCACGGACAGGCAATAATACCGATGGTGCTGGGATTTGGATGTAATGTTCCGGCAATTATGGGGATTCGAAATCTCACAAGCAAACGTGAACGAATTATTGCTTCGTTTCTGATAACTATGGTTCCCTGTTCTGCACGAACCGTAATTATTGCAGGGATTGTTGCTGCTTTTGTGGGTATTGCCTATGCCTTCTCAATCTATCTGATCATCTTTTTCCTTCTCATTCTGACCGGTTTTATCTTCTCACGAGTTATCCCGGGTCAGCAGTTAGGAATGGTTCTTGAGATGCCCCCTTTAAGAAAGCCTTCTTTCTACCAGGTTCTTATTCGTTCATGGATACATATCAGGGAGTTTCTTTTCATCGCAATGCCCTTGCTCATCGTCAGTAGTATAATTCTTGGTATCTTTCAATATTTTGGTTTTCTTTCAGTAATAGAAGGTATATTTGCACCCGTTTTGGAATCTCTTCTTGGACTTCCTGATTTTGTATTAACAGCCCTTCTCTTTGGAATCCTCAGAAAAGAGATGGCATTTGAAACTCTGGTAGTACTTGCTGGGACAGCAGATCTGCTGACAGTCATGACCAAAGTACAACTCTACATCTTTGCTATTGTCAGTACCCTTTTTGTTCCCTGCATCTCAACTATTGCAGTGCTGGGGCATGAGATCGGATGGAGATACGCATTCCTCATATCGGGATACACGATTCTTCTTGGATTGACAATAGGAGCGGTCATTCACGGGATTAATCTCATAATTCTCTGATAATTGTGGGGTCCTTATCTAAAATACCCGATGCATATTATTGATGATGACACATCTATTCATATGAATCCCAAAAAATTAATTATCGGAGGAAAATACAGATGTTCTCCTGATATTAGGAATATTATCAATCCTTATACCGGTGAGATAATCGATTGTGTCGCTTTTGCAGGAGAGAATGATATCAGGGATGCACTCGATCTCGCAGATAAAGGGTCTCAAATAACTAAAAATCTCACCCCATTCAAACGTGCTGCCATTCTGCATTCTATCGCCGATTCACTTGCAATGCATGAAGAACTGCTCATCAAAACCCTGGTACATGAGAGTGGAAAGACGTATCAGGTGGCAAAAGCGGAAGTCAGAAGGAGCAGGGAGACAATAACGGCAAGTGCAGAAGAAGCAACAAGAATATCAGGAGAGATTGTTCCTCTCGACGGTTCCCCTGCCGGAGATGGATATACCGGGTTTTTAAGTCGCGTTCCGGTCGGAATAGTTCTCGGAATAACTCCTTTTAATTATCCTCTTAATCTAGCATGTCATAAGATTGGTCCTGCGATTGCGAGTGGAAATGCAATCATTCTCAAACCATCATCAAAGACACCACTTTCATCACTGCTTCTTGGGAAATTTATTATTGAGGCTGGTTTTCCAGAGGAGGCTATCAGTATTATTCCCTGTAACACAGAATATGCAGAGGAAATGGTCAGGGATAAAAGGATAGGGTTTGTCTCGTTCACCGGAAGTCCCTCGGTAGGGTGGTACCTAAAACCACTGGTCTATCGGAGAATTGGACTTGAATTGGGGGGTAATGCAGGGGTAATCATTCATCATGATGCAGATATGGAATGTGCAGCACAGCGTGTCTGTTCCGGAGGATTTGGAAATGCCGGACAGAGTTGCATCTCTGTCCAGCGTGTCTTTGTGCATGAAGACCGGTATGAAGTATTCATTCAAAGAGTGATAGAGATTGCAACAAATCTGAAAATCGGAGATCCGTACGATAAAAATACCGATATCGGACCGATGATCTCAGCGGGAGAGGTGAAACGGGTTTTGGATAGTATTGATGAAGCAATGAAAGCGGGTGCAGAGATCTGTTTTGGGGGAGATAAAAACGGTGCCGTTCTTTCACCTACGATCCTTCTCAATACCACTTCATCAATGCGAGTAAATTCAGAGGAACTATTTGCCCCGGTCATTACCATAACTCCGTATCGGAATTTTACCGAGGCCCTGGATGCGCTTAATCAATCAGAATACGGACTTCAGGCAGGTGTTTTCACTTCCAATATCAGGCTTGCATTTGATGCATTTAAAACAATAGAGGCCGGTGCGATTATTATTAATGATATTCCCACCTTCAGAATTGATTCGATGCCCTATGGTGGAGTTAAATTATCAGGGATCGGAAGAGAAGGACCCCGTTATGCAATAGAGGAGATGACTGATATGAAAATGATGGTTATTTTTCATAAATCAGGTTCATAATTTTTATATCTATTCAGGTATAAATCTAACATAATAATATCCCTCCCTATTCCCGGCTGATAACCTGATAATTATTCCCTTCGATTCCCAGGATTTAAAAAAAGTAACGGTTACAGAATGAAACTATCAAATACGCATATCCTTGTTCTTGTTTTTGTCGCTTCGCTCTGTATTTTTATATTGGGAGCGTATGTGACAAATGCCTCTGTCTTCTTTTCCAATATATGGCTTGGAGTGATTTATTTCTCAATATGGATAACATTAGTGGTTTATATTTACCAGAATATCATCAGAGATTATATCCAATCTAAAAAGAACAAAGAAATACCTCGGGTTTTAGAGGATACTACCATACACGTGAGCGATGACAGGTATCGTGATCTCCCGTTACGCGAGCGGGTAAGCAGGTATGTTGATGAACGGCGGGAATACAGGGGAGGGACAGTCCCAGCTTCACCAGTAGTTTCTTCTTTTCAGAAAAAAAAATATCATTCCCCGGAATCATATCAGGAACCAGAACATGAACTACCAGGATTACCGGGTTTATCTGATTTAAAGGGATCAGATGATGAATTCATCTCATTATCTGATGATATCGAAGAGATAACTGATATTCCTGACCTCGATATCGGAGAACATGATGAAGTACCTATTGATATCTCTGAAACAGAGACTTTTCCGGAGATAGAATTCGATGAACCAGTATCCCATGATGATCTCATCGAGGACTTCAATGATATACCAATAGAGGATATTGATACAGAGGGTGAAGAAGGAGACAGCAGGGAGATTGATATCAGTGCCCCGGAAGAGATAAAACCAGACATAAAAACATCTCCTCCTTCCAACACCACCTGGTCAGAAGAAAAAGATACTGACACGGTACCTGAATTTGATGAATTTTCTATTGCAGTTGATGAGATAAAAGGAGATATCCCTTCCAATCTAGAGGAGACTGGTAAAGATATTGAAAAAAATCAATCACCTCCACCATTAAAAACCAGCGAACCGGAAGATAAACAGGAAGGGGAAGAAGATACAAAGGAAGAGTTACCTGACCTTCCAAGCATTGATGGAGATTTGGATTCAGAACTAAATCCTGATGACTTTTTTGATGATGAACTGGATGATCTCGACCTATCAGAAGATTCTCTCCCATAATACCAACCGGATCCGGTGAATATACATAGAGAGGATGTTTACACACAACCACAGATTCGTTACATACCCCTGTTCCTATGATTCAACGCATCATTACCGTATTATTCCTGTTCTGTCTGATGACAGCATCTGTGCACGGTTCAATAAAAGATTACGCATCGATAGCGGGAAATGTTCCGATACTCTGTGTTACCTCTGTCATGAGTGATCCGGTCATGTCTCCCGGGTATCCATACACGGTTAGCGCCAAAATTCTAAACAATGGGTCGTATAATGCAGGCAGATTCACCATGTATGTCTTTCTATCAGGTGATTCGACCCTTTCTCTTGATGATCCCTTCCTTGGCAGTTCCGGTCTCCCCCTGCTCTATGCAGGAGTCGAAAAAAATATCACGATAACAGAAACCTTTCCAGAATCCATTCCAGACGGAGAATACTATCTGATCCCGGTATTGGAACTCGATGAGTACCAAGCATCAGGAAGTGACCGGTCATTATGCCATGGTGTCAATTCAAAAATAACCGTAAAAACCATCAGTTTGCCGGAACAGGAGTGGTTTACTATTCAGATACGTGATGAACTCTACAAATTGACAAATAATGAGAGAAACAAGGAGGGACATAACCCCTTATCCCCTGATGATGCTCTGCAGGATTTAGCCCAGGCTTATGCCAACAAGATGGCAGCCCTGCGTTTTATCGGTCATACCGATCCGGATGGAAACGATCAGAACGATCGTGCACAGAATGCAGGATACTCTATCTTCCGATATCATAACGATGGATCACTCTGGCGTATCGGAGTTGGAGAGAATCTTGCCAGGATGCCTACCGGAACCGTTGCCTTTATCGGTTACATTAATCCGGTGGATTGGAACGCGATTGCTGATGCAATCATGCAATCATGGCTCGAGAGTTCAGGACACCGGAAAAATATGATGGATCATTATGCAGACCGAATCGGGATCGGGGTTTCTTTTGATGGACATTATTATTACGCAGTACAGGAATTTTTCTGAAGGGTAGTCCTGCCAATTTATTCCCATAAAAGAGATAAATACCCGGATATGCCGAATAATTCGGCTTTTTTTCAAAAATTAAAATTCTACCCTCTATTCCAGAATAGATATATAGTTTCCTTTGATAACAATACTATTGCCTTTTTGATTTATTGTTACATAATAAACATAATACAACAAAATACAGGATAATCATGACCTCTATACAATTACATATTGACCTGTCATCAGATGATCACGAATTGCTTCTTTCAATTGCAAAAAGACGTGCAATATCTCTTGATGACCTTATTAGGGAGATGATACATTCTTACTGTGGAACATTCCGTTCTGAAGAACAACAATTATTATGGGCATTATCCTGTATGCGATATATTATGATGGGTACAGGAGATTCCCCGGGATATCCCTCGGATATAAAAAGGATTTCAGAAGATACTGTGTCCCTTCATTCTGTAATCTATGACTTGCAAGAGGAATTACAGAGAACAAAACATCAGTTTCAAGAATGGCGGGTGGAGTTTGAACAGCAATATAAAGGATTATCCAAAGATCCGGTTACAAATGAGCGAAAGGCACCAGAAAAAAGAGATGAATCAGAAAAGATATCTTCTGCGATAACCGAAACGCAATCGGTAAAAACAATCTACCAGGAGAGTAATCAATCAGTTTCTGATACAAAACCGGTACAAGAAGAAGGTGAGAAGAATAGAACACCTGCTGACAACGAACCGGAAGAGGATGATGCCTATCCGCTGATGCCGGTAATCGAAGCGGTTGATTATCATGCTCTTGCCAATCTTGATGCTGATAAGGAATATTCCCAGACTGAAGCGGCGGTTATTCTCGGGGTAACTACGAAGATGATAAGACGTATCGCAAAAGATGGCAGACTTTCATCGCGAAAATCAGGGAGAACGTTATTCTTCTTTGGAAGAGATATAAAAGCATACATCGATGCCAATAAAAATTAAGATACCATCCGTGGTTTTAGTCGGAAAAAAGATATCACCTCTCAAGTGGGTGATGCTATTGTTTATCCTCGGATTGAATATGCAGTATGCAGCACTCCTCTCACCAGCGATACTAAACGAGTACGCTGATTTCGGTGACCGGCTCATCTCACCAACAAAATACCAGTTTCTCTTTGTCTCGTCTGATGATATTCTTCTGCCCGGAGCTCTGCAGGATATGACTACTCCCGTACAAACCATCGATTCACTTATACCAGATAGAGATGCAGATTTGAAGAATAGGGTTCAGGAGGGAGAACAAAATGATGATGCTGATTCATCGATCCGTACCGGGTTTACCGTATCGGTTGATCAGCCTGATAAAAAAGTACGATATGCTGAAAGGTATCAGATGATTGGAACATTATTTGATATGAAAGCATCATTTGCTTATAACGGCTGACATCGGTCATATCTCATTTTAGCTTACTCTATCTTCTTACAACGAAGACATTCATTATAGCCCTTCTCCTTGACCAATTTTAATATCTCACGGGGATTTCCATGGCACTTAAATTCTCCGTCAATGAGTACATGGCCCCGGTCTGCATCCAGATAATCAAGGATATACCCGGTATGGGTAATGATAAGACCACTCTTTTTCCGATTTACTATAGGTTTTTTTTTCTCAAGAATTTGAGCAATTGAAATTCCCATCAGGTGAATATTTTCGAGATCGACACCACTCTCTGGTTCATCAAGCATAATAAATAAAGGATTCTGGATTATCATCTGCAGGATCTCGCTTCGTTTAATCTCTCCTCCCGAGAATCCATAATTAATATCACGATTTAAAAAATTTTCCATGTTCATTAATTTTGAAGCAGATGCAATGAGATCCTGAGTATTCATTTCACTATCCCCCTGTATCACCTCAAGAAGTTTTCCCAATTTTAACCCGGGAATGGTTGGGGGCCTCTGGAACATTATTCCAAATCCCATTGATGCCCGTTCATTAACTGAAAGAGATGTTACATCATTTCCAAAAAAAAGGATCTTACCCCTGGTAATGCGATACATCTCAAAACCCATCAATGCCATAAGAAAGGTTGATTTTCCTGAGCCATTAGGGCCCATTAATACATGGGTCTCTCCGGAATCGATAGTGAGATTGATTCCGTGAAGTATCTCTTTTCCACCGACTTCCACGTGAAGATCCTGCACTTGAAGCATAATTGACCAACGTACCCGATTCTTACATTTATATTCTTCTTACATTTTTAATCATGTATTTCCATCTGGAAAAAGATAAATCAGCATATCTTATTTCCTGCATCAGATCCTGGCATACAGGAGAATATTTCTGTTATTGATAAGATAACAAGGGATCTTTTGGGAAGTCCGGGTTTTAATGATTCCACCATTTCTTTGGCTTTTTCATACTGTTCTCCGGAAGAAACAACAGAAACATCTCCCTTTATCTGGAAACATCCTTTCACCCCGGTACCATACACATAAAGAGCAGCTTTTCCGTTCTCTTTTATATTTTTCATGGTTTTATTCATGTAGTTGTCCATGATCCATATCGTATCTGGTTGAGCAACAAATACTGCCCCCATCGGGGCAACATTTGGAGTTCCATCCGCAGATGCAGTTGCAAGGGGAAAAACTCTTATCTCACGTATCGCATGTATCATCTCGTCTGTAAGCGAAACCATGCTATAGGATTGATCTCCGATTACATAAATATTGCATTTTAGGGATCTGAATCCCTGATGGCTATGATACGATATCCTTTGATTGGAATACGAAAGACTCATATCATAATGGTAACAACCTAGTAAGGCGGGCCGGTAGATCAGTGGGAGATCGCTACCTTGGCATGGTAGAGGCCGCGGGTTCAATTCCCGCCCGGTCCATTACTCCTTTTTCGTGGTTGATAGTATCGGATTTTCATTCGGTTCTTACCGGATTTTTGTGATTTTTACGGTTATTACATTGATTCTGCTATCCAATCCATCCGTGACATGAAAAAACCTGGCATACAGGATCACGCATAAAATCAGAGTACAAAAGAATCATAAGAATCGATCTCCGGGTGATGTATCATTATACATTCACCATGAAGCGGGTAAGGTGAGATTCTGCCTTGATTCTGATATTTGAGAAGAAAATGAGGGTGACGTTAAAATCGGATGCAATCGGATGGTTTATAAAAATCAGGGAGAAATTCCTGAATCATGTAGTTCTGATTCGTAATATGATAGTGACATATTATGTGCAAGTTCATATTGTTGTTTTTGTAGTGCATCCATCTTATTCTGGTAAGAATTGGCATTCGCTTCAGACATAGCCAGAAAATCATATCCCCCTGCTGCCTCTCGTAACCGTTCCTCAAATGATTGTGTCTCTGATACCAAATCATCGTTTCGGGAGATAGGATAGACCTCGGAAGAAGATGGTTCTTTCGTATCAGAAAAAGAAGAAGACTGCAAAGAAACCGGTGATATCAGGGTTTTAAAATCGACATATGTATCTGGTTCAATTATCCCGTCATTGAAAAATGAAGAGACGACTTCTCCTGTCCGGTATCCAATCATATACGGATCCTGGAGATACAACATCTGAATTGTTCCGGTATTAATATCATTATACACCTCATCTCCACCATCGACCCCGACAACGGCTACGGAACCATTCCTACCTGAATCTTTTAAAAATGAAGAAACAAGAGAAGTGGATTTTCCATCGGTAGCAAATAATCCCTTGACAGAGGAATTGTTACCTAATATGGAATCAAGAAGTTCTTGTTCACTGACTTCAGCAGACGGATAATACCATTGTACGTCGATATCCTGGTATGTATCCTCTATCTGTTTCATAAACGATGAAGCACGCTTGATAGAGGCGGGATCTTTCGCATCCTCGGAAAAAACAGCGATAAATCCCTTCTCATCGATACGTGATGCCAGTTCTTCTGCTGCCAGAATACCAATCCTTGCATTATCTGAACCGATATACCCGGTCTGTTCATCCATATCTACGGGTGAGTGGATAACGAAAACGGGAATGGTATCAGATACTGCTGCTTTTATAACCGGACGAAACATCTTGGAATCGGTTGGATAAAGAATGAGTGCAGATGGTTTTTGTGCAACTGCACCAAATGCGGCAACGACCTGTTCATCTGTTCCTGAGTATAAATCAGGGCGAATAATAGAGAGTGATAATGAATTGTTCCCTGCTGCATCACTCATTCCCTGAAATATTTCATCTGATACGAGATCCCCTTCGGGAAGAAGTACTGCAATCGCAGTTTTTTGGAGATCAGCTCCAGACACACAGGGTATAAGAATGAGTAATACCAAGATGCCAAATATGAGAGATATGCGTTCTCTTTTCTTATCAGTATGATTCATTTTTTTATACAAAGGTTGTTTTTTTATTTGAATTATTGGAATGGACTGGTATCATCTGCTATGGCAATTGTCTGGTTTGATTAAAAAAAAGAGGCGATTGTGGTACCAACAAGCATCCGTGCTTGTCGATAAAATAAATCCAAAAATTGGATTTATCCTGAAAACTAGTTATTGGCGTATCAGGTTATAACCGACAATATCATAATTCGTTCCAATCCGGGTATCAGACATCGCATACTCAAGCGCAGCCTGCCTTTGAGCAATGAGACGCGAGTTTGCATAATGAGCATTCTCATTCTGTGCAGTCATTGAGTTAAAATCGTATCTGCCTGCCGCTGCCATAAGACGTTCTTCATAGGACAAGGTATCTGTAGGTTGCGGTATTTCAGACAGAGGAGGAGCAGGGTTTACCTGAGATGATGATGAGTCGGGTGCAGGTAACGTATCTGACAGATCTACCAAAATATCAGAGATATCAGTTGAGAAATCAATATAGGTCTTTTTACTCATAACCTGACCCTTGGAAAGGGATGTCAGAACCTCTCCTGTCCGGTATCCCATCTGATATGGATCTTCTTTATACAATCTCTGGATGATACCCTTAACAAGAATTTCTTGTGCATCATCATTACCATAAACACCAACAACAGCCAATGAACCTTCCAATCCAGAATCCTTTACTAACTCGCTGATTATCCGGGTGGTAAAAGGGTCAGCCGTAAAAATACCTTTCATTGCTGGTTCATCGGCAAGGATTGATGATAAAACAGACTGATAATTACTATCTTCTCCGATCTCACAAAACCGGACATCGATTAAGGGATTCTTAACCTGTATCTGTTCTTTGCATGATTCTGCCCGGATTCGTGATGCCGGATACGATTCATCCTGCATGAGAATAACAATGGTATCGTTATCTCGTAACACTGAAGCAAAGTAATCTGCAGCAAGGATTCCCATGAGGTGATTATCTGAACCAATAAACCAGGTATTCTCTTTTTCCGGTAAATCTGCTCCAATGAGGAGGACAGGGACATCTCCTGATTCGGCTGCCAAAATGACAGGACTAAACAGATCCATATCGGTGGGATACAGAAGTATTGCAGACGGTTTTTGAGCTAGTGCATCAAATGCTGCAATAACCATATCTTCAGCACTGGAAGAATTCAGATTTATGATCTGCAGGGAAAGAGAATAATCTATTATCGCTTCTTCGATTCCTGTTCTGATAGCATCAGAGAAGAAATCTCCTTCTGCTGGCAGGATTGCGACTCCGGGATTGGCAGGATCTGCCAGTACTATGCCGGTCCCTGCAAAAATAAATAATCCGAAAAGAATTACCAGGATAATTCTATCGTTCTCTGTATTCATATACCTCCTCATTGAGTACATTGACTTTTTAGGTGAAGAATATCTCGGTTAAAAAGAGAAAAAGAGGAAGATACAAGGATAAGCAAACTCCCTTTCCATTGATAAATAATTTCATATCTTCACAAAAAGGGAATATAACTCTTGGAAACAACAATATCTGTAAAATTTCGAGATTGGAGCAATGTAAAAAAGAGATTAGGGTACCCAGACCAGACCGGAACCGCAGGTGGGGCACCAGTGTCCGGATCTGCCATTCCCGCCTCCAGACATCGATGCCGAGAGGGCAGCCTGTTGCTGGGCAATCTGGTTTACCGTGGAATAATGAGAGGCTGCAGCCTGATCTGCCATGGTTCCAAAGTCATATTTACCTGATGCGGCCTGCAGTCTCTCATTATATGAGAGTTCACCATCAGTCGTATCCTGTGTCGGGGTTGGTTTCGTGGTTACCTGTGCTTTTGCAGGGGGAACTTCAATCGGTGAACCGGTAAAAGGAACATCAGATACGATGGTAATAAAATCAATAAAAAGGTCTGGTTGAATATCAGTACCATTATTATATGTTTTTAGTTGTTCTCCGGCAGCACGACCCATCTCATAGGGATCCTGCATTATTGTCTCCTGTATCACTCCTCTGGTCACAAGATCAAAGACCTCATCACCACCATCAACACCGATAATTGCGACAGACCCGGCAAGACCGAGCGCCTGAATCGTATTACCCAGGGCAAGGGTAGAATCACTGTCAGTTGAAAAAATTCCTTTCAATTGAGGATTATCTGAAAGCATGGACTCGATAAACTGGTTGAGCGGAATATCGGAATCAGGATAATGGACAGATACTTCCATATCAGGATACTGTGTTTGTATCTGTTCAGTAAAGGAATCTGTTCTGATTAATGATCCGGGATCCTGTGTATTGTATGAGAGAACAGCAACGGCCCCCTTCTCCTGAAGCAGGGCTGCCAAATCTTGTGCTGCTGTCACTCCGATAGCTGCATTATCTGAACCAATATATCCTGCAGCAATATCATCAGACAGAGGGGACTCGAGCAAAATAACGGGAATATTTGCATTCCCTGCAGCTTTTATGACAGGTATAAAGAGTGATTCATCAGTAGGTGATATAATTAAGAGGGCCGGTATATTTTCTATCGCATCAAAAGCAAGAATCACCATCTCATCACTCGTATAAGGAGTATCCGGAGTGAGTATAGAGAGATCCATCTCATCCCCTGAAATGGTATCCAGGATTCCTAAACGAACTTGTTCCCAGAAGGGATCGTCTGATTTAAGAATGACTGTGGCTGCATTATCTGCCTCTGCTCCATATGCACTCATGGTACAAAGAGACAAAATTCCGATAATAAGGAAAAGAAATCCATATGTTCTGTTCATGTATATACCCCTGATTCCAAGGTTTTGATCTCGATGGAATCGGTTTCTATATTATGCGATGATTCAGTATGAATACCTTCAGGTATAATATGGCATGGAGGGGGAGCAGTATCAGTTATCAATATGAGAGGAGCACGGTTGTGAATCAGATGTCGCATGATAATAATCGCAAAAATCCCTGATACAGCAATCAGAACAGGAAGGAAGGCGTGATTTACATATCTTTCTCCCATGAAGAATAAAAAGAGAGTTTATCTCTCCCCAGGTCTCTTTTGGGAATAAAACCATCAGATCCTGTTCTATTGCGTCTGGATCTGTATGGGTGGTAAGGCCCGTCCTTCTTGATACCCTTCGAACATGCGTATCTACTGCGATTCCTTCATTTCTACCAAAGGCATGATGCATCACAATATTTGCTGTTTTTCGACCGACTCCTGGGAATTGTTGCAATAGTTCCAGATCATGAGGAACGATTCCTTCAAATCGTTTGTTGAGTAATCGGGCAGTCTCGATGATGTTTCTTGCTTTCATCCTGAAAAAACCGGTACTATGAATTATCAACTCAATATCAGTCATATCTGCAGCAGCAAGTGACAGAGGATCCGGATACCGGGAAAATAATTCTCTTGTTACACGATTTACACACTGATCTGTCGTCTGAGCAGAGAGGATGGTTGCAATGAGGATCTGGTATGGATTCTCAAAAACTAAAAACTCATCCTTATGGCAGATACGATCATAAGTGTTCTGCAGAGAAACGAGAATTGACCACGCCTTACCATTCGGCATAAAAGATGGGGTAACGCAGATTTGAACTGCGGTCAAAGCGTCCCAAACGCTCTAGGATGGACCAGGCTACCCTATTACCCCGTGAACTCATATACGTCGTTACCCGGAAATATAAAGATATCCACTTATAAGGGGAGGGGAGATGTAAGATCGGCACTCACAATGGTTCCATGGATAACTCCTTCTAAAAGCGCTTTTTGGATATTGTGTGGATCCCTGCCGTCAAGAACCAGCAGAGGAATGTTTGAGCGCTGAACCAGTTTTACAGACACAAGATCCATCACATTATTTGAACCCGCTCCCATGGAACCCTTATGCACAATCTCAACAAGCTCGGTCGGGGTAATCATATCAAAATGAGTAGCGGTACTGCAGACCTTTGGATCATCGGAATAAATTCCGTCAACCGATGTCGCATTAATCAGGAGATCTGCACGAATCCGTTCTGCGAGAACTACCGAAACCGCATCAGTTGTCTGTCCCGGGGTTATACCGCCCATAACGACTATTCTTTCTGAAAGTCTGTAAGCACATGCCTGGGTATAATCTTCTGCAACAACGGGATATGCATAATCTCCTAAAACACCGATGAGCAGTCGTGCATTTAACCGGGTCACGGCGATACCAATCTCATCACAGGCCGCTTCATCGATATTGCAGGAGTGTGCTGCTCTTATATACCGCCGTGCTTCACCACCTCCCCCGACAACAATGAAAACCCGAAACAATGAACTCAAGGATTGTAATACCTCTGCATATTCATGAAGTAAGTGATCAGCAAGAGTGGGTATGAGGACAGAACCTCCGACAGATATGACAAGTGTTTTCATTTCTTTGTACATATATAAAAAGCGCCAGATTTATAGTATTACATCTGAAAAATCCCCGGGTTTAGAGAAGAGTTTTCAATTCATATCGAGGATAAAATATTCCAGATCGAGAGAAAAAGAATTTCAAAGTCAGAACCATTACATCATGTCTATTCGATGTCCAATCTGTCAATCACTTGATATGTATCGTATCACCGGCGGTATATGTGGACAGATTTACCGGTGCAGATCCTGTCAATACCAGGGTAGTTTCGTTATAGAAGAGGTAGCAGAGGAACAAAATGAAAGAGAATGAAAATGAAATGCGAATTGCAGAACTGTTTACTAGAAACGATTCGACCACCTTTTGTCATCTCTGTAATCATCGCTGCCATATTCGTGAAGGAAACCAGGGTATCTGTTCGGTAAGAACGAACAGAGGGGGAGTATTATATACAAAAACCTATGGAAAGGTTAGTTCTGTTGCTGTGGATCCGATTGAGAAAAAACCCCTCTATCATTTTCTCCCGGCATCACAGTCCTATTCAATCGGAGGGATTGGCTGTAATTTTTCCTGCTCGCATTGTCAGAACTGGCAGATATCCCAGGATAAAGATTCACGCATCCCAACGATGTATCTCGCACCGGAGATAGTTGTTAGAGAGGCCGTTGGTGCCGGCTGTTCCAGTATCTCCTGGACCTATAATGAACCAACGCTCTTTTATGAATACTCCCGGGATACGGGAATAATTGCAAAAAAGAACGGTTTGAAAACTATTTATGTGACAAACGGATATCTGACAGAGGAAGCATTACAAGGTTTGTCAGGTGTGCTTGATGCCTTCAGAGTTGATATCAAGGCTTTTTCAGATTCATTTTACCGCAGCATCTGCGGTGCCAGATTACAACCGGTACTGGATGCAACCCGGCTTGCATATGAATTAGGAATGCATGTCGAGACAGTCACGCTCATCATTCCTGGGTTAAATGACTCAATGGATGAGATAGAGAATCTTATCAGCTGGGTAATCAAAGAACTGGGACCCGATGTTCCCATGCACTTTACCCGGTTTCATCCTGACTACCAGATGAGAGATCGTATACCAACACCAGTGGCTCTTCTGGAGAAGATATACGATCGCGCAAAGGAACTGGGTCTGCGATTTCCGTATATCGGTAATGTAGTAAATCACCCGAATGAACACACCTACTGTCCAACCTGTGGTTCTCTTCTTATCAAAAGATCCGGCTATCATACCGAGATAACCGGGCTTACCGGTACATCCTGCAACGTTTGTAATGAAACAATTCCCATTATCCTCAGATAATAACGGAAAACCTCCCAGAGATGAATATTCCGCCCCCTCGTTTTTTATGCGATCGGATGCTTGGCACTCTAACACGCTACCTCCGGTTTTTAGGATTTGATACCAAAAGTGCAACGTCACTTGAGGAGGGAAATCCCAGAGAAGACTCTTTTTTATTGAAGATAGCACAGGAAGAGAAAAGAATCCTGCTTACCGGTGATCGTGAACTTGCCAGACGTGCCGGTACAAATGGTATTTTTATCAGCTCAGGAACGGTACAGGAACAGATACAGATTCTTCATGCACATTCTCTTCTCAGAGATCTCCGTATATTCACCCGGTGTTCACTGTGCAATACCATGCTTATCCCACTGACGATAAACAGTGAATATGCGAGTCGGATACCAGAACATATCAGTCAAAAAGATTGCACAATCTGCCCGTCATGCCAGAGAGTATTCTGGGAGGGGAGTCATACAGAACGGATCCTTGAATTATTCAAGGAATTACAATTGATCCGTGATGATGATGAAACAATTGACAACAAAGAGAAAACCAGGAGGCAGCATACCTGATGCATGATTCCATCTGCTAGAGACAGGTATCTGATTCATTCCGCGATTTTATCTGAATCACATTCTCACACCGCCGCCTGAAGTTTTGTTGACAACGATAAAGCAATTATCCTTTCCTTGCACTTGTAGAATGATTATTTACCGATCTTTCATATCCATATATTCATCGATTGCGATTGCCGCTGACTCCAGTTCATCAAAGATACGATCTGCATCTTTCCGGAGCTGGGATACTGCTTCCTGCATGCTGCCCCCCCTGATACAAATCTTCTTCTTTTTTCGGTATACCATCCCGATAAGAGCGAGATTCCGAATATGATGATTAATCCGGGACTGAGATATACCGATACCTGATGCAAGCTGCTCTGCAGGAACACCGGAAATATCATGATATTTTGAGAGGAGCTCAAAGATTATCCGGGATGAAATATTGTCGGTATCACGACCTGCAGAAAGCCCCAGGGAGTCGCATAACCAGTACGTATCTGTCAGAATATCATTTCGGGTAGATCGAGGAATATTGCGTAAAATGATACGTTGAATCATAATCATCACCGGTAATGGGCAGGTTATCTGTACGTATCTTTCTGTTAGGCATAGTATAAAGAGATCATCTCAATTAAATAGATATGATCTCAATTATTTTGAATAACGTATATATAGAAGTAGTAATCAATAATATGATGGTTCAAATAGAACTTTAGGTGATCAGTATGAAAATCCAGCCTATTGGCGAACGTGTTTTAATTAAACCATACAAGGAACCGGAAAAGACGAAAGGTGGCATTTACATCCCGGAGTCTGCTAAAGAAAAGAAAAAGCAGGGAGATGTTATTGCAGTTGGAACCTTTGAAGATGGCAAACCACTCCCTCTCAAACCCGGTGACCGTATCATATACGGAGGATACAGTCAGGAAGAAGTCGATTTTGAGAAGGAAGAGTTTGTTATTGTTGAGTTTAAGAATATCGTTGCCAAATATGAATAATGTGATGCAGCATGACAACAAAACAGATAATGTTCGATGAAAATGCCCGCCATGCCCTTCTGGAAGGGGTAAACAAGGTAGCGGATACGGTTAAGATTACACTCGGACCAAAGGGACGAAACGTCGTTATTGACAAGGCTTCAAACCCGATGATCACAAACGATGGTGTCACCATCGCAAAAGAGATCGAATTAAAAGACAAGTTCGAGAACATGGGTGCGAAACTTATCAAGGAAGTGGCATCCAAAACCCAGGACAACACCGGTGACGGAACAACAACGGCTACGGTTCTTGCCCAGGCAATGATCCGTGAAGGAATAAAGAATATCACTGCCGGAGCAAATCCTATCGAGATTAAAAAAGGAATAAATGCTGCAGTAGAACTGGTTGTATCCAATCTTAAATCCAAAAGCATCCCAGTAAAAGATGAACAGACCGTCAAACAGGTTGCAATTGTCTCATCAAACAATGATGAAGAGATAGGAACTCTTATTTCAGACGCCATGAAAAAAGTGGGGTACAATGGAGTTATCACGGTTGAAAGTTCAAAAACTCTTGAGACTGCTCTTGAACATGTCGAAGGTATGCAGTTTGACCGGGGTTATATCTCTCCATACATGGTAACCGACCCGGAACGCCGTGTTGTCGAATTTGAAAATCCCTCTATTCTCGTTACCGACAAAAAGATCTCAAACGTAAAATCACTCATCCCGGTCCTTGAGATGATGGCATCACAGGGTAAACCTCTTCTCATCATCGCAGATGATGTAGATGGTGAAGCACAGACTGCAATTATCTTAAACCTCATGCGTGGTGCAATCAAGGTATGTGCCGTAAAAGCTCCTGAGTTTGGAGATACCAAGAAAGAGATGCTTGAAGACATAGCCATCCTCACCGGTGCAACGGTAATCAGCGATGAAAGGAATCTCTCTCTTGAAGATATCACCATAGACCTTTTAGGATCTGCATCCACGATAAAGGTTGATGCTGACAAGACAACAATTATCGGTGGAAAAGGCAGTAAAGGTGAGATAGAAAAGCGCACCAAACTGATTGAATCCCAGATCAATATTACGGATAAGGAATATCAAAAGAAATCACTGCAGACAAGGCTTGCAAAACTAGGCGGTGGTGTTGCAGTCATCAAGGCAGGAGCAGCAACAGAGACCGAGGTAAAAGAGAAGAAGATGCGGATCGATGACGCCCTCAATGCAACAAAGGCTGCAGTTGAAGAAGGATATGTTGCCGGCGGTGGAGTAACCCTGTTCAGGTCAGTAAAAGTTTTAGAAAAACTTACTCTTCCCAGTGAACAGATGATCGGTGTAAATATCGTTAAAAGAGCCCTGGAAGAACCAATGCGCCAGATTGCTTCAAATGCAGGCCATGAAGGAGCAGAGGTAATGGCAGTGGTTACCGCTAAGGACAATGAGACATTCGGATATAATGCCAAGACAGATACGTATGAGGATCTGCTCAAGGCAGGGGTTTTGGATCCAACCAAGGTTGTTCGTTCCGGTCTTCAGAATGCAGCATCGATCGCCGGAATGCTTCTGACCACTGAAGCGGTAGTTGCAGAATTTGATGACGAAAAGGACGAACGTTCTGCAGCCATCATTATCTAATCTTTTTTCTTTACGAAATTCAATCTCTCTCGTTGTTGTTTTTCTGTAATGTTTTGTATCAGATTGTATATTTCCTGCGAAACGAGTTAGAGAATAAAAGAGATATCATCATTACAAAAAACGGTACGAGGGGTCGTTAATCCTGTTTATTACCCATGAAACGGCATTATATTTTCGTGATCTTCTCCTGATTTTGTCTTTTTGAGCTTGTAATAAGAAATAAAACCGAGAGTCCGGTTAGTATCAGACAGATTATTGCACCGATCAGCATATTCATCAGATCTTCTGGTTTTTCACTGGTAAAACCCAGATAAAGAAAGATACCTGCAAAAATAAATGATGATCCAGAGAGATATGCGTAAATGTACCGCTCTTGTAACATGTTTCTTTATTATATGGCAGAGTATTCATTATTTTCGGATATCAATCAATAAATCTTCATCCAGAACAGCGGAAGATAAACAACGAGAGATAAAACCAATCCCAACATATAGTACTGAAGATGGGGTGATCTGATATTTCAGGATCACAGGATAAGAGTTATCATAAAAATGAAGCGGTGAGGGCAGGATGGCATGTCATCGCAGGGTATGGATCACATATCAAGGCGACATCCCGAAGTCTTATTATTCACAGAAAAGGACATGAATCGATACTCCTCTTTCGGGATCTTCATCATCTGCTTATATTGGGCGGGCATACCATCCAGACAACAGCCATTTCATCACTTATTGAGTCAGGAATTTCAATCACGTTCTTTAAATCAGATGGAACCCCGATTGCGATGGTGAGACCCCCCCATCATCCGGTTGATCGCAACCTGCAGGAATATCAGAAGACCACACCACCATTCACGAATGCAGTAATTATTGCGAAACAGATCACAAAGAACAGGATACTTGCGATTGAAAAATGGGACAACCTGATTGAAGGGAGTTTGTTATATTCTGGAGAACTTGATATCCTTCATCAGAGTCTGCATGAGATCTCATTTCTCATCACCATGGATGAGATCCGGCGGATTGAACGGTTGGTAACTGATATGTATTACGAGGTTCTGGTTCGGTATATCAATATGACGCGTTATCAGCAGGATGAGACGTTCGAACCGGTTTTAAAAGAACTTATTCACACCATACTGGGATTTGGGTATGCTATTCTTACCGGTTTATGTAATGTCAATCTGATTGGTGCGTTTCTTGATCCTGATATATCTATCCTCTCAAAAGGGAGATGGGGACTTGCACAGGACTTTGCTAACCTAAACAAGACCGCCATGATAGATAGTTTTCTCATTCCATTGATAATATCAGGTATCGAACCTCATGGCTATGAGATGAGTAAAAACCGGTGTATCCTGTCAGAACATCTGATTAAAAAAATCCTTACTATCGTATATCACTCAATAAACCAGTCAGTTATTGTATCACAGATTGAAGGGTTTATTGCATCATTAGAAGGAGAAAAGGAATGGATTCTTTCAGGCCCGCTTTGATCTGATGTCGCTGGCTCTCAAAATATATGCTTATAGCAATATAAGGTTTAATATATAAATTTTATGTTGCGTGCGGGCTCGCAATTTGGTTATAGAGGATGAGAGACTGAATGAAAATTATGATAATTTAGTGTAACTATCAGGTTATGACACAATCAGGAATTACTTTTTTTATCACTGATTGTATCTCTTCCCAAAAATACTGGGCTGTTTTGTTGTGAAACGCTTCGATATAAACCCTGACAAACGGCTCAGTACCTGAAGGACGGATTAATGCCCAGGAATCATCTCTCTCGATACGGATTCCGTCAATTGTAACCGTTTTTTCCTGGCGATACTGATCCACAATTGAAGACATTAAAAGTTGTGTTTCGGGAGTATGAACCTTCTTTTTTATCATAAAGGAAGAAGGAAGATCTGATAGGAGCTCAGATACGTTTTTTTTCCTTGAAGATACAAGGAATAACATCATTGCGGCGGTCATTCCGCCATCACGGCAGAATTGATGCTGTGGATAAATGAGCCCTCCATTCCCTTCTCCTCCAAAAATTACGTTTTTTCCATCCTGCAACAGAGATCGCATGGTTCGCGCAACATAGATACTGCCAACCGGAGTATAATAGACTGAACAATGATGACGGGATGCAACATGATCTGCAAGTCGTGATGTACTGACCGGGGTAACAATAATTCCCTGTTCATCATTTCTGCCGCAGATTGCATCCTCTAATAAAGCAAATTCCCGGTTTTCTTCGATATATTCTCCTTTATCATCGACAAAAACGGCACGATCCGCATCACCATCATGAGCGACCCCGAATGAGGCCCGAACCTGAGTTATCAGTTCAGCAAGGGGCATGAGGTTTATCTTGTCTGGTTCAGGATTTCTAGCAGGGAATGTTCCATCAGGTTGGGTATTTAAAGTCAGTACCTCAGACCCAAGTTCTTTTAAAATTCTGGCAGTCGTCTGATATGCAGCACCGGAACCGGCATCGATTGCAACTTTTATCCCTGAACCGATTCCAGGAGGGAACGATTCTACAATAGCCCTGATGTACCGGTCTGCAACCCCGGTATCCTGCCTGATAATTCCCATTTTTTGCCAGATGGCCGGAGTATATTCGAGATGAAAAATCATATATTCCAGCCTGATGGCTTCTTCATCACCCATCTCAGTCCCGTCCGCATCAATTACCTTGATGCCATTATATTCAGGAGGATTATGAGAAGCAGTGATCATGATTCCGGCATCGTAGTGATCCCGTATTGAGAACTGCAATGCAGGAATCGGAACGATTCCACAGTCAACTACCGTACATCCCGTAGCCAACAATCCTGAGGTGACTGCAGCAACAAGGGAGGGACCTGATGTTCGTGTATCCCTTCCGATTGCAATCGTTCCGGGACGCATGGTTCCTACGGCCATACCCATGCGGTGTGCCAGTTCTGGAGTCATATCCTTACCGATGATCCCCCTGACACCATTCGTCCCGAATAGTAGTTTTTTCTGTTTAACTGACATCGTCTTCACCGTCCGGTTGCTCATCTGTAATTATTGCTTCTGATTCGGTTCCTTTTTTTTGCGTGGCTTTCTGTCTCTTCTCCCTCTGTTGTTCCTCACGAACAGAAAGCAGCCGGGCTGATGTCTCGGCAACCTGTCTCATGATATCGGTAACCCTGTCCTCTATCTCAATCTCTTCATCAACATTCAGATCGGTACTCTCAATCTCAAGGAGGAACCGTGCCACTTCACTGGCCTGAAAAAGCAGATCATCAAGTTCTTCAGGGGTGTAAAATCCACACATAGCACCGTATAAAAAGGTAGCACCGGATTTATTGACCTTTTTTTTAAAGGAATGCCGCGCCTGGTTCACTGCCTGCGGAGTATAGGTATCAGTCATAAAAGGAACGAGTTCTGGTAAATGCTGACCGATAAATGTCATCTCAGAACCAGATGAGGTCTGAAAGTCTGCACAGAGCCGGGATATCGCCCACTCTCTTGCAGTAATAAAGGTTCTTTTTCGTAAGAACTGGTTAACCTTATCATATGATGCCCCATCTACCTTCTTGAACTTGTGATACTTTGTTGGATCATGTGAACGCATCGTCTCGTCATAGTATCATTTGATCTCGTGAGTGATATATGCGATGAATATGCTCCTGGAGGTAAACCTGATATTTCATCAATCAATTATGATTGTTCGAAAATCCTCTGATATGCTTGTACTAGGACCGAATCTTTCTCTTTCTCGTATTGCGCAGAATAGGTATTCTGCGCAAATATTCAAATATGAGTCTGTTCCAGGTATACTATGAAATCTGAATATTTTTCAGAATGGATTCCCCGATACATCCAATATCTCAGGATGAGGAATTATTCTTCCAAAACATGTGCAAGTTATGAACAAACCCTGGTCAGGTTTGGACATTATATCTGGGTATCCCGGACAAACGAGAGAAATGACATTACAGCCGCATGGAAGGACAGAGGGACACTTCGGTTACAGGCTGATGTTTGTATCAGCTCAAAAGAGATAAGCGAATATATGACCTTCCTTACGTCCATTTTTTCCTACCGGTCTACCACATTGAACCGGATCCTCTCAACCATCAGCTCATTTTACCGGTTTCTTTCTCTCCAAGAGATCGTTTTTGCAAATCCGGTTCCCGGTTTTGATCGTCCTAAAATAAAACACCATGAGATCACCTATCTCAAACACAGTCAGGTCATCCGGCTCCTTTCAACCATTAAGGATCCTCGGGATAGGTTAATTTTTCGAACCATTTATGCAACAGGGGTCAGGGTTTCTGAACTCTGTGCCATTCAGATACAGGATATTGATTTTGAAGAACAGACGATACGCATTGTGGGAAAAGGAGATAAAATCCGCGTGGTTTTCATTGATTCAGAAACACTGACGGAATTGGATCAATTTATTGGGACACGATTGTTTGGTCCGGTTTTTATCGGACAGCAGAACAAACCACTCTCCCCACGAACTGTTCAGCACATATTTAAAATGTATGCTCCACCCGGGATTACTCCCCATAAGATACGACATAGTTATGCAAGTGAACTCTATAAAAGATCGAAAAACTTACGGGTAGTTCAGGAAAATCTTGGCCATACATCGATACGAACAACAGAGGTTTATCTTCACACTGACCTTGATGAACGCAGACAGGTATATCGGGAACACTTTCCCTTAGGCAAATAGATACTTATTAATAATAAATCGCATATTGCTATATTAATTATTGAAAAACAATCTTTATATATATCTACCTAATTATCTTCTCAATCATATTATAAAAATAATACTAAGTTGCAAATCTAGAATATCTCTGATAAGGATTATTTCAACAGATTCCGTGAGGCAAGCTGTTAAAACTTGAATACAAAAGATTATACCTGTTTTATACAAAATATATCATACAAAAATAGAGAGGGGTATCATATGCATAAATGTCCCAGATGTAATGAAGACCTGATGTACATTCAGAAAAATGATGAAGTTCGGGCTATATTTTGTTCTTCTTGTGGTTTTGAATGGTTTTCTGACGGCGCAAAAGATCCCTTCCATGACCTTGTCGCTGAAAAGAAAACAAACAAAAAAATGATCTTTATCCCGGATACTCATAAATGATACAAAAAAAGCAGTTCGGAAAGAATATAGTACCGATATTGATAATCTTCATTCTTGTTTCCATGATGATAGTCGCTGTCACGGCAATCGAGAACCCGGCTGATACTATGGATTCACAGGAGATAAAGGAAGATATCAATGCATCAAAAAATACCGATGCGATAATGACACTTGAGGGGGGGTGGAATTTTGTATCGGTTCCCAAGCGTCTTGCATCAGGTGAGAACACCGCTGCAATCTTTCGGATGCTCAATTCAGATGGTCGTTCTATCTGGACATATGAATCAGACGAGACAAACTTTGGTACCTGGAAAACTCTCAAGGAATCAGACAAAATATCCCCGTTAAACGGCTACTGGGTTTATTCATCAGAACCTGCAACCGTCGCTCTTTCCTATTCCAACGATCCACTCTCCACCCCACCCCTGCGTGATCTCAAGCCAGGATGGAATGCCATCGGATTTGCTTCAATAACCCCTGCTACCGCACGTGATGCACTATTATCAGCCAAAAAATCATGGATCGAGATTATCGGATTTGATGCAAAGACACAGTCATCGATCCCTGCTATCCTGAACGGAGGAGACGGGGAACACTCAGATAAGACCTATCTTGCACCAATGCAAGGGTACTGGTGCCTTGTTAACGAATCCTGTATGTATGCAGCTCTCACTGCATAACGTATCGCTCTCTTTTTTATGACACAAACCTCAATTGATGTACCAGTCAATAGATAGTACCAGGGAGTCAGCCGGATGAATATACACATACCTGCCCATACCACACACAAAAAGAAAATTATTGCTATCTTTTCTCTCATGCTAATCATATCCCTCTTTTTCGCACCTGTCTTTGCAGAACAACCCGAAGAGCTGGAATCCATCTCAGATCTCAATCAGGAGATATTCGGAGTTGTGCCACTAAAAATGAATGATCCTGGTTTCTGGTTTGAGTATGGTGTAAAATCCATGCTCATCGGTGAGGATGAAAAAGCCCTTGTTGCTTTTGCAAACGTTCTTGAACTCGATCCTGGCAATGCAGCAGCCTGGGATAATTTGGGCCAGATATTTAATCGTATGGGACTCGCTGAAGCAGGAAAATCTTCTATCGATACCTCAAAAGAGATAGATCCTACGGGAGGAGACCTCTATCGGAAAAAGATTGGTGACCTGGCAGATATAATCTATGAACCGGTTCTTCCAGCACGACCGGAGAAAGAAGAAGAGAAAGAACCATTTGAGACACAGGAGGAGATAGACCTCTCAAAACATCCCGACCCCAATGGACCGGACCTGAGAATCGATACGATGAAAGCGGTGAGGGGTTCATCAGTACCAGGAATCCTGACCGAGACCGAGATATCAAATACCGGAAAGGCTGATTCAGGGAGTTTCTACCTGACGTATTACCTCTCACCAGACAACCTGGTTACTCCTGAAGACATACCGATAGGATTTCGTTTCTTTAAAAATATCCCTATGGGGGAGAGAGAATTTTTTACCGGGTCCCTGAAAATACCCCATGTATCTCCTGGCGACTATTATGTAGGTGCAATCGCAGATCCGACCAATACCGTGATGGAGATCAGTGAAAATAATAACTCCCGCTCAACAACAGCCCCCATAACAATCCTGGATTTCAATGAACAGTTACAGGCCTATGGAGCACACTATACTCCCCTGGAAGTCGCGGGAACATATACCGAGAGTGTCGGCGGGCCTGATCTGGTCGTTGTTGATATATCCCATCCATCTATTGCAACCGCCGGCGATACCATCACAATAAAGACATCTGTTCGGAATCAGGGGTCAGATTCGGCACCATCTGCCACCGCAAACCTGTATATCTCTGATAATCTGGTTTTTGAAGAGGAGAATGATATCCTGCTCGGATCAGGCAACGTTGAACCCCTCTCTCCTGGCATGCAGAGTGACGGAATAGCACTCGTTGAGATTCCAAAAACACTGACAAAAGGTATTTATTATCTCTGCATGGTCCTTGATGAGAATGATGCCATTGCAGAGAGTGTTGAGAAAAACAACGTCTTATTCGGGAACCGGATCATTGTAAAACGATACTATGGATAATTATCTTTTTTTACCGTAACTCAGCCGGATATACCTTTTGATTCCATAATTCGGGAAAAGCAGGATAAACTCGATATTGCAAAGAAAAATCCCTTTTATATCCCAATACAACCCCTGATATGATGTATCACTGAACCGGCATAATCCCCTTTCTGAAAAAGAACTTCACTCAAAGAGAACCGGATATCATTGTTATTCTCGACTGATAGTGATTTATCATACGACTCGATTGCATCATTATATTGCGCATACAAGGCATAAATGTCGCCTTGTATCCCCCAGATATACCCGGAATCCGGGTCTTTTAAAATTGCCTGCTTCATTATCTCTAAAGATCCGAGGTAGTCTCCCTGGTGTGCGGTGGCAAGGGCAAGTCCGGCAATAAGAGAGGGATCCGTATTATTATCTTGTATTACCTGAGGTAATAATGCCCGGGCAGTCTCGAATCTTCCGGAATGTAAGGCAGAAATTGCCTGGTTTTTCTTTGCAATAGCATAATCCGGTTCAATCACCAGCAACTGATCATACAACACCAGGGTATCTGAATAGCGGCGTAATTTATAATCAATAATCGTGGTTTTATCCCAGGATTCGGTAAAATTGATATTCTGTGCCAAAGATTCATAGTACGAAGTGACCGGATCCATATCCTTTGTTATCCTCGTCTTTGAATCTCGTGTGGAATACCAGGCAGTTCCTTTCTCTAGCGTTCGAAGTCCGTTGGTATATTGGGTATAAGCATAATCGTAATTTTCTTTTGTAAAGGCAATATCCCCACTGATAAAGATCCCCGAGATACACAGGGGATCTTTTGTGGTGATTATTTTAATGGTATCTTCTGCTGCATTGAGATCTCCTTTAAAGCGGTATGTCTGTGCTTTATTCGAGAGGAACAACAACTCATCAGGATCTATCTGATAGGCACGATCAAAAGAGACAAGAGCTGCATCATATTCCTGATTATTAAACTGAGTTACACCAAGATTATTCCAGGCTGTTGCATACTGTGGATCGAGGCTGACTGCCTTGTGAAACGAAGCAATTGCATCAGTATACCGGTTTAGTTTGCTCAGTGCCACGCCTTTTTTATTCCATTGTCCGGCATCTGCCTGACCGAGAGCAAGGGATTTATCAAAAGCCTCGTTTGCCCGGTCATAATAACCAAGGTTACCCCATGATGTTCCAAGAATATGCCATGCAAATTCCGAATCAGGTTCTAAGGAGAGTACTTTCTGGGTAGCATTAATAGCTCCCGGATAATTACCAGCATTAAAGAAGATAAGAGCACGGTATTCCCATGCAGTAGTGTTTACTGGATTTTGAGAGAGAATAAAATCATTTTCTGCAATTAACCGATCCACTATCATGTCAGCAGAGATGCAATTCGTGAAAAAAAAAGTACAACAGATGATACAGAGCAATGAAATCCTTCTTATGAAGACCATTTGTATCAATCCTACGGTATTGAATCCAATGGAACGGATCAAACCCAGGTATCACTTCGGTGGCGTACAGCTGCCCATACAGGACTGGATATCTTTCCCAAGACACCCAATCGCATCAGCACGACATCGCTGGCAGTGTGACATCTGCTTAATGTATGGTTCACATTCTTTCTGTTTTGCCAGTTTCTCCTCCATCGTGGGAGGATTTATGGTGGCAAATTTTGCCTGTGCAATCAGGGGAATGATATTGTGAGTAAAAACCCCTGATTCTCCTGCCCACTGTGCAATTCTGACGATCTCATCTTCGTTAATACCTGGAATAAACACCGTGTTTACTTTGACCAGCATTCTTTTCTGTACAGCCAGTAGTATTCCTTTTTTCTGCTGATCAATAAGTATCTTTCCCATCTCTTTTCCGGCATAAATCCGACGGCCATCGTAATCGATATAACTATAGATTTTGGCTGCCACTTCCGGATCGAGAGCATTCATGGTGACGGTGATATTCGTCACTCCTGCCTGTTCCAGACGATCAATACTTTCAGGTAGTAAGAGTCCGTTAGAACTGACGCAGAGAATAAGATGAGGATACTTCTCATGAACCCGGTTGAAAGTCTCGAATGTTGCTTCGTTTGCAAGGGGCTCCCCCGGACCGGCGATCCCGATGACTTTGATATAGTGATATTGGGAGATGATATTCTCAACGAGGTGCATGGCCCTGTCAGGTGTCAGTATCTCACTCGTAACCCCCGGCCTGCTCTCATTGACACAATCAAATTTCCTGATACAATAATTACACTGGATATTACAATGGGGAGCAACCGGAAGATGTGCCCTCCCAAAACTATGGCTTGCTTTTTCACTGTAGCAGGGATGCTCACTTATCTTTCGGATCTGGTCAGGATCCCATTGTACTTCTTTTCCCTCTACATTCGCAACACGATATCCATCATCTTCCATGAATAATATTTAGGTGAAGAAGATATATAGCATAGCACACCTGAATACGCGGATATCATCCGTGTTTGTGACACCTGAATTAAGAGAGAGAAAAAGAACAGATAGATCTTTAAATTTTTGCGAATGGAAATATCAGCATCAATCCAGATGAAAGACTACTTTAACGCTAGATTTTTCAGAGATAATGAGATCTACACCTTGTATGTATATCCCAAAAGATAGAGAAATATTGAGTTTTATACAAGAATCGAGGAGAGGAAAGAGAGGACTGGTTTTTACACAGATACCTCAGATGTATCAGCATCTTTTTCCGGTTCTCCGGGATCCTGCTTTTCAGCCAGTTTGTAGTGGAGTTCCAATACCCCGTTCTGAATATTCTGAATACAGGTATCAGGATGCACCATAGGTATATCGATGGATCCCTGAAATCTTCGAACACCATCAAACCCGATAATAAAGAGAGTGGTATCACGAACGATCGCCTTGATATGATCCCGCTCCAGACCGGGAAGCTCAACCGTAACCAGGAGATCTGATTCAGTCTCACATAACTCGATGTGAGGATTTGTTACATCATCTGATGAAGATGGACTCGGTTTTCCAGAGAATGGAGGGATTCCGCCTCCTGCGATGATTACATTAACCCCTATCATCCCTGGCTGAATCGCTCCATTGCCAAGGGTATGTGCGATGATATGACGAATCAAATCATCAATGCTGGTAAACTCATCAGGCTTTTTTTTGTTCATTATCCCAAGATCCCCAACCATTCATCCATAGACTGACATTGTTCGTTTCAGGTTTTTGATGATATTTCTTATCATTGAATTGTTTTTGTACTTCAGCATAAAGCGCATTATTATTGTGATCGTTTCATTCATTAATGGTTCCCTTTCAGTACACTCTGACTGTTGTAAGCTCCCCGGTTCCTCATTATGGTTGGTATAATACGGTACAAATATCTTCTTCCTTCTCTTCAAATTCAATGAGGCCGTAAGGATAGAATATCTATTACTCGGATGTTTGTGATCTGTTTCAAATTTATAGCAACGGTAGGTAGTAATCACGATGGTGATTATGTATCCCATTTACCGAAGAATATGATATCCGGTCCTCTTATTCGATTGAACAATGATCCTATCTTTTAGAGATACCAATCTCTACCAGGGTTAAGAAAGAACATGAGAAATGCAGACGCGCTTCTGAAAGTGCTGATATATTATCTGCATTTTAGCAGAAAGCAGGGTAACTCAACTCGCACTTGAAAGCTGATTATCACAGACCCGGGATCTTGTAGCACTCGTTGTCTCTCTGTCTGTGGAAAAAGCACTGGCTGTATCATCATTGTTTCAGAATGTTTTATAAACCCGGATTTATTGCAGTGAATCTCCGGTATGCCTGTTACATAATAAGAGAACCTGTTTTGCCCTTGCTTCTATGGCGTGGATATCATCCCTGCCCCAGAACACAGATTCCCGAAGGGAAATTACAACCTCCCTGAACTCCGAATCGTTTTTTTCTCTGTTTAACTCTTCTGCCATATGAATTACCGATACGGCATAATTGAGAAGATCCTGCACCGCTTGAGGATAGAGCAGTCCCCATCCCTTCTGCTCAAGAAGTTCTAAGGAGTGATCATCGAGCGTTCCTTTCCCGGCTCCAAGCACTTCTTTTACATGATGAGGATAGATAAGAACAGGAGGGTGCGAAGGGGAGATCTCACTCTTTCCCTCCTGTTTTATATAATCAGACAGGGCCGCTATCTTTAACTCCCTGACAAAGGCCTCGATATCAGCACCAACATAAAACCGCATCGATTCAGCAATCTCTGGAATCGAAACATCTGGAGAGGTGAATTCCTGTACATCAGAGAGATACCGGGTGAGTATCTCTCTTCGTTCTGTTACACCCGGAGGGGGGACATAGATATGCTTTTCTATACGACCTGCCCGTAAAATAGCAGGATCCAGGATATCAGGGCGATTTGTGGCAGCGATGACCATAACATCAGATAACTCCTCGATTCCGTCCATCTCGGTCAGGATCTGGGATAATACACTCTCGGTCACCCGGGAAAGGAGATCTGATCCTCTCCGGTGAACCAGGGAATCTATCTCGTCAAAGAATATGATACTGGGCGCAGCCAGCCTCGCTTTTCTGAATGCCTCACGAACCTTCTGTTCAGATTCGCCGACAAGCCTGGAGAGAAGTTCGGGGCCTTTTATTGAGATGAAATTTTTCTGTGTCCGGTTTGCAATCGCCTTTACCAGTAATGTTTTTCCGACACCAGGAGGACCGAAGAGTAACAATCCTTTGGGAGGGGAGAGAGATAGTGCCGAATACAGGTCAGGCATCTGCAAAGGCCATTCAATAATCTTTACAATCTCATTTTTTACCCCTGATAGTCCTGCTACCTGCTCCCATGAGATATCAGGGATTTCTACGGTGAGTTCCCGCATGCCTGACGGTTCGACAATACGCCTGGCTGCTGCAAAGTCGGCAGCATGGATCATGAGATCCTGTATATTAGTTCCTGCTGTACCGATTTCGCCGGTAGAGGCGGTAATTCGAGCCCGTATCGCATGCATTGCAGCTTCTTTACAATGAAGGGCGATATCTGCGCCAACAAAACCATAACTTGTCTCTGCCCAGTCCTCGAGGATAACGTCATCAGAGAGTGGCATCTTTTGCGAATGGACACGATATATCTCTAAGCGGCCTGCTTTGTCAGGAATGCCAATCTCAATCTCACGATCAAACCGGCCTCCCCTTCGTAAAGCCGGGTCTATCGCATCGGGGATGTTTGTTGCTGCAATGACCACCACCTGACCCCTTTTTGAGAGTCCGTCCATCATGGTGAGCAGTTGAGCAGTGACGCGACGTTCCACCTCGCCGAACGTCTCGAGTCTTTTGGGTGCAATCGAATCAATCTCGTCAATAAAAATGATGGATGGTGCTTTTTTTTCTGCCTCCTCAAAGATATCCCGTATCCGTTTTTCAGAATCTCCATAATACCTGCTCATTACTTCCGGTCCTGAGAGGGTACAGAAGAAAGCATCAACCTCGCCTGCTACGGCACGGGCCAGTAACGTTTTCCCTGTCCCGGGAGGCCCATATAAAAGAACACCTTTAGGAGGATCGATTCCTATCCTGGTAAAGACATCCGGATAGGTAAGGGGTATCTCGACAATCTCCCTGATAAGACTTATCTCCCGTGATAATCCTCCAATGTCCTCGTAATGAACGGCATGATTATCATCGGACAATACAACGGGAGGTTTCGGTTCTAAAATAACATCAATCTTCGTTTTAGAGGAGACGATTCCTACCCCATGGGGATCAACGCGAGTGACGACAAAAGGGATTGTTGTTCCAAGAAGATCAATGGGAACTGCTTGTCCGGATATTACCGGTCTTCCCTGTACTTTTTTTGCAACATATGATTCGGGATTGGTAAGATGTACAGAGGTAACCGGCTGTAATGTTACCTTTTCTGCCTCGAATATTCGGGTTTTTCTGATAATGACTCTGTCACCGATGCCACACCCTGCATTTGAACGGATCTCTTCGTCTATTGCAATTTCAGTCTTTTTCTGGGTCTTACTTTCGGCATTCCAGACGATTGCAGGAATATTTTTATGCCCCCTGATATCGATACAATCACCATTAACACAATCAAGAGCCCGCATGGTATCTAGATCGAGCCGGGCAATCCCTTTCCCACTATCAGTATACAAAGCATCGATTACTACCAGGTTCACAGAATTTATTGCCATGAATGCCGTTTACCGGGAATTATTATCTCTTTTTCAGTGATTACCATATCCATGCAGATATCATTTCGGTATACGGGAAGGAAAACCATCTCCTGGCAGGAAAAAGCAAGACCTATCTTTTTTATGTGTCGGTTGTGCGAGAGAAACCTATCAAAATAACCGGCACCGTAACCCAGACGTGAACCATTCCGGTCAAATCCAAGCATGGGGATAAATGCCGTTGTAATCTCTTCTGAAGGTGCAGGTATCTCTTTTCCGACCGGTTCGGGTACCTGAAATGTGCTGGGAACCAGGTCAGATATATCCGTAACATACGAAAGCTTCAGGCTTTTATCTCTTGGTATAATGATAGGGACGATAATGGGAACCATCCTGCTCAATAACTCCTTAATAAGAGGGATCGTTCCAACCTCGAGTTCCTTGGCCACGTACGTCATGATGGTTTCATTGCCATTAATGCAGGTTAATGCGGTCGTGCAGATTGATTCACTATAAACGCTGCGTTCCACGCATGAGAGGGAACACCGCCGTTCCCGGAGCTGATCCCGGAGAACTTCCTTGTTGATATACATGTCGCATGAAGAGATTAGATCTGTGAAATGGTAAGTATTTCCATTCCAACGATTTGGATCTCTCTCATCGGGCAGAGATAACCATGGAGTATACAATCGGCAGAACCGTATCGGTTTTTTTTCTGGAAAGAAAAGGGATGAAAGATGGATATCATTCTCTAACAAAAGACCGATCGGTATTCCTACTCGTATCTCCAGAAACTATATCTGGTGTAACTCAAAAAGACTCTCCCATGAAGCATCTGATGATTTTTACGTTTGTACTCCTCTGCCTGATATCAGGGGCAGGTTTTCCGGTATCCGGAGCTCCCAGCCAGACCAGCTATCAGAGCCAGGTTACCGATATAACAAGTCTTGGGACCGATATTCCAACAACCGTAACAGTAGGATCTGCCCTAGCCATTACTGATAAACTGATCAATGAGGGTACCTCTGGTACCGGTCCCTTTACGGTCACCTACTATCTTTCTCCTGATACTGAGTTGGATAGCAGATCCGTTCAGATCGGATCCCAGGAGATCGAGGGACTAGATAAAGGAGAGAAGATTACTGCCAGGACCTCTGTTGATATCCCCCTGACCATTCAACCGGGAACATATTTTTTTTTCAAATACATCGATGAAGAACAGGCGCTTCCCTATGAGATACGAACCAATAATATCTGGTATAATAATAATCCGGTTACAGTACAAGCAGCACAAACGAGTGGATATATGCCTCCTGTTCCTACCCCTGTCCCTCCCGTTGCTGTCTCTCCTGCTCCCATGCCCGGGACACTCATCCTCTCGAATGTTTTGTATGAACCCGCGGGATTTATCGGGGAGGGCTATACCCCGATTGCTACCCTCTATAACGGGTTGGGCAGCATGATCCCGGTAACCCAGATCACCTATTATCTCTCGAAAAATCCGGCCAGCGCTCCAAAAGAGAAGTACCTCGGGGATTGGAAAGAGATGCGGGTAATGCCGGGAGAGTCCCGGACCATTCAGAAAGTAATGAAGATCCCGGACCTTATCACCCCTGGATACTATTACCTTACCGCATATCTTGATGCTGTCGGAGTAACCGGTTTTCGTGGATATACCTGGACAAGCCCGCAACAGATCTATATCAGGTACAGCCCTGACGCTCCCTTGCCGGATCTCTTCCATCAGCAGTTTTCAGTCCCTGATTGCGCCAATGTAGGCGGGACGATAACCGTAACAAATACCATCGGCAACCAGGGAAATATCTGTGCTGATGATGTTGTTGTTATGTATTACATCTCCCGTGTATCGCAGTATGATTCCAATGCACTCGTAATCGGGCAATGGAATGCGGGATCTATCTGTCCGGGTGAACAACTGACAGAGACCCTTGCACTCCCGATACCTGATTCCTATCCGTTTGGAACGTATTATATTATCGCGGTCATCGATCCCTGTCCTGATCCCTGTACCGGTGTCCTCGAACTGGACGAAGAGAATAATATCGTTGTGCGACAGATAAAACTGAGCAGATGTGTTTTCTGCTCATGATAGCTGTATCGCCCGATTTCTCTTTTTTTTATTTTGATACCCGGTATTTTTTTCACACCGTTTTTCACGAGTGCAATTCTTGGAACTGGATCTCATCCCCGGATTTTTTATTATCAGGGAAAAACCATCGAAACGTAAACAATTTCATATAATCGAAGAACAAAGAGTTGATATATGGTTCAACCTGTCCTTCTTGATGAGATGAACAGCCTGTTAGAAGAGGCCAGGCAGAAAATGCAAAAAAGTATGCCAAAGGGCAATGAGAACCAGACTGAAGAATCGGTACAGGTCGTTGAGTTTCTTCTGGAGTCGGATCTGTATGCCTTTAATCTCTTTGAGGTAAAAGAGGTTGTAGAGTACGTTCGTATCACCAAGTTACCCAATACCTCTGCATGTATCAAGGGAATCATCGATCTGAGGGGGGAGATTACAACCATCATTGATATCAAGCGGATACTTGGAATTTCTTCAAAAAAAGGCAGTTCTGCAAATAAATTGACTGATTCACGAATTATTGTCCTTGACAACCGGATCACCAGATCAAAGATCGGGGTTATCGTGGACGATGTTCTTGCCGTATCAACCTATCAGAAGAGCCAGATAGACAAATCGATGCAGAGTGGTGGTGAAAAAGAACAGATAACCGGCATCATCAAGAAGAAGGTTATTGAGAACGGGACTGAAAAGACCGATCTGGTCCTCTGGATAAGCGTTGCCGGATTACTGAAATCATTGTAGTTAAATTCTTATAACCGTTTACAGGTATACGATTGGAAAAAGTTTTTCCAGATATTTTCATATCAATCGTAAATTTTGTTTTTTTTCGTTTCAAGAAAAAACTTAAAAAAACAGTATAGATGATATAAAAGAAAAAATTTTCAGAATTGTATGAGATGAAAAATCCAATTTGTCGTGTAAAAGAAATATCCATCCCCATTTTTAAGAGATAGCATAGCAATCAATATCAGGAGAAAATATGACGCACGTATTACTGGTCGATGACGATGATGCCATCCTTGAGATTGCCAGGCACATTCTAAAAACAAAACACAACCTGGAGGTGGACACCTCAAATTCTGTCGATGATGCCCTTATCCAACTCTCAATGCATGACTACGATGCAATCGTCTCTGATTATGCAATGCCACAATATACCGGATTTGATCTGCTGCGAATAATCCGGGAAAAGGGATATACGATTCCGTTTATCCTCTTTACCATAAAAGACCGGGAAGAGATGGTTGTTCAGGCCTTGAATCTCGGTGTTAGTTTTTACGTCCAAAAGGACGCAGTCCCCGGCGTTGCCTTTGCCGATCTTGCAAACAAGATAACCCTTGCAGTTGAACACTCCCGTGCTGAAAAAGTGTTACGCATACAGCGGGATCTCGCTATTACCTGCACAAGTGTAAAGGAGCGTGACACCATCATCTCTGCATGTACCCGGGCATGCATCGAGATAACAGGCATGACGAGCGGAGCGATATATCTCAATAACGCAACGGAAAAAAACCTTTCTCTTGCATACCATATCGGATTTGGAAAAGAATATCTGGCAAAAGAGAAGCAGGAAGGTTTTATTGCTGCCATAACCAGGATCATGAAGGATAAAGTCCCGGTCTACGGTATGGGAAATAAAGACAGGGATGGAAAAAACGATCTCACCCTCTCCGACATAAAATACGCTGCAGATATCTTCTATCCTATCATTCACCATGATGCACCAATCGGCCTTGTACATCTTGCAACCGTTGAAGAAGGATATCAGATTCAATCAGATATTACCTACCACCTTGAGAGTACCATCGTGCAGATGGCAAGTCATATCGTCGAATGGCAGAAAGAGCATGCACTCGTTGAGAGCGAACGAAAGATGTCGACCCTTCTTGGAAATCTCCCGGGAATGGCCTACTCCTGCAGTCACGATCAGAAACGAACCATGCATTTTGTCAGTGACGGCTGCCTCCCTCTCACCGGGTATGCTTCAGATGAACTGACCCATTCGATTGCATACGGCGATCTCATCCACGAAAAAGACCGGGATCGTATCATGACTATCATCGATGATGCCATCGCCAGGAAATCACAGTTTAAACTGACGTACCGCATACAATCCCGAAGCGGGAAGATACACTCGGTCATGGAACAGGGGAGGGGAGTTTATTCTCCTGATGGAAATCTCTCTTCTATTGAAGGGTTTATCTTTGATAACACAAAAGAGAAGCAGCTGCACGATTCCCTGCATATCAGTGAGAAGAGGCTGAAATTGCTCTTCTCCCATATGAACAGCGGTGCAGCAATCTTTTCGGTTGATGAAAGAAAGAGAGACCTGGTTTTGCTCGATCTCAATTCCTCGGCCGAGAAGATGGAGAATAAAACCCGCAGTGAGCTGGTTGGCATGAGTTTTTTTGATATCTTTACCAATCCATCTGCACAATCGATGCGGGAAGCAGGAGAAACAATCATAGAGGACGGGAAACCAAAATTCCTTCCAAAAATTCCTTTTTCAAGCGGAAATAAGACGAGATGGCGGGAAGCATACCTGTTTCGTGCCAATTCTCTCCATGGGAAAGAGGTCTTTTTATTGTATTCAGATATCACGGATCGTATCATCTATGAACAGCAGACGATTGCATCGCTGCGTGAGAAGGAACTGCTGTTAAAGGAAGTACATCACCGGGTCAAGAACAATCTCCAGATAATATCAGGTATACTCAAATTACAGTTGTATGCCGAAGGGGATCAGGATATCACTGAGATTATCCAGAACTGCAGGAACCAGGTCTACTCAATGGCATCCATTCATGAGAAGTTATATAACGCCTCAAATATCGCAAATATCAATATTAAATCGTATATTGAGGATCTTGTAGATTATTTAAGCCAGGAATACTCTGGTATCACCACTGCCATCGCCTTTGATGTTGATTGTGATCCTGACATCTATCTTGATATCGATACCTGTATCCCCTGCGGTCTTATCTTAAATGAGACCATAACAAATGCAGTAAAACATGCATTTCCAAAGAACAGTAAAGACAAAACGATACAAATCCGGTTTGAACAGGATAATGACTCCTACATCATGAAAATAGCAGATAACGGAGTCGGTCTTGACGATGTAACCAGGGTACAAAAAAAGAAATCTCTTGGAATGGAGTTATTATGGCGGCTTTCACGACAGTTAAAAGGGAATGTATCCATTGAAGGGACCGGGGGAACCACGATTACGGTATCATTCCCTAAAAAAACACGAGGATAATTATGCCAAAAAAGATACTAATCGTTGAGGATGAGGCTGTTAACTCAATAGTCCTCGAAAAGACCCTTCATGAACTGGGATACGATGTAGCAGGAAATGCTTTTGATGCCGAGGAGGCCATTGCAATGGCACGGGATGAAAAACCGGATCTCATTCTTATGGATATCAGGATCCAGGGAGAGAAGGATGGAATCGAGGCTGCAAAAGAGATCTATGCCCTCTACAATATCCCGATAATTTATCTGACTGCCCACTCGGATGATGAGACAATAAAAAGAGCGGTTGAATCCGGACCCTTTGGGTACCTCATCAAGCCCTTTAAAGAGAAGGAACTGTACAGCAACATCGAGATGACTATCCATAAACACAAGATCTACAATGCTGCTGCCGGGGTTAGGGAACAGAGGTCTGCTGAAGCTCCTGTTTTAAGACAGGCAGGAAAGGAAAGTGAGGCATCCCCGGAGAGATACAACACGGCTGAGGGGCAGGGAAAGGCCGTTGTATCGGTTCTGTCAGAAAGAAAAGGAGATCCTAACACATATTCAGGATGGATCTTATCAACCATCAGGTACCCGGTATTTCTCTTCGATACTGCCGGATTGGTTGTATATTCAAATAAAGCAGGTACGAATTTTCTGCACAAGGCAGGCCTTGCAGATGCGAACACCAACACTGTTTCTATCAGGCATTTCCCTGACTTTATGCAGGCAACATACAACCGGAACCAGACTGCATTACAAAAAGGCAGGCGAATCAGCGTAACCGGAACCCATACTATTCAGGGGAAAACCAATGAGATAACCATGGAGATGCACCCGATTATCATACATAACACCCTCACCTATATCTCTATTATTCTTCTTCCCAAAGCCTATAACAGCCCCGAAGCAACAGGTGAAGATACTGATCTGATTCCCCGGTACCTTCTTTCCGACCTCATAAACCGCATGCGTGAGATTCAGTTTCTTGCTTCCCCTGAGGATAACTACCGTTTCCGAAAGATATCCCTCTATTGTGGAGAAGTAGTTCGGATCCTCTCTGATCTAAAAGGGACTGAATTGGAGTAGATTATAACTCGATTGTATATTCATTTAATATAGATGCAGGAAGCCGGATCGTGATGTGATACGATGACTGGGGATACTTCTCTTCCAGAACAAGGAGAGAACATCGCTGCAGGTTTCCCGGAAGTTCCCTATCAAACCGCTTTTCTGCCTCCTTGTAAAATTCAACAATCTGGCCGGGTGCATGAACCGGACTAGTTCCACTGATCTGCTCACCGAATTTTACACCAATCTCGGCAGGCAGCAGAATATTCTCATCATGTAACCATAATGAACACCTATCAATCTCAAGGAACTTCTTCTCAATGATGATATAGGTAAATTCAATATCGAGCTCTACTAACAGGGATGATTCAAGCGATATGATATTATACAGGTGCTCAAGAAGGGTTTTTTTATTCCCGATAAGGTCCGCATATAACGCCTTTTTTGCAAGATCCTGAGCCATTTCAGGGATTATTGTCTCTTGTTCAATCAATCGGATGAGTCGTTCCTGTTCGATTATTCTCTGATTCATCGTCTTAAACATGCGAATCTGGCGCCGTGCTTCCTGCTCCATTCCCCCAAACTGATTACGCTTATCCATATCGCTTTATATCAATCTTCTACCATATAAGTAATCTGGCCTGACAAGAGAGAAAAAACAGAAATTGTTATGTATAGGTTCATGATGTATGTAATACTATGAGTGATGATGAGCA
>CAZSDZ010000001.1:145066-171300 GCA_964605795.1 uncultured Methanoregulaceae archaeon | reverse complement strand
TCTTCGCAAAAATCAGTCCGATCAACGGATAACCAATGATCCCTGCGAGGATGTTTGAGGTATAAAAACCGGCAGGATAGGTCATCGACGAGAATATGACGACCATGTTCGGGATAACCACAAGGATAAAGAGAATCCCTCCATAGAGGAGACCTTTTTTCGTCCAATCCCCGGGAAGGGCCGACTGAACCAGATCAAACACGATGGCAGCCATGAGAGCGAAGATGAACGGGTACAAAAAGAAAAGACCCATCATCGGATCATTTATTGCCCGCATGTCGCCGATCGAGAAGATATCATACGGGGTAACCAGCTGTGCAATCGCATCTGCAAGGAATGAAACCACAAGGAGGAGAACTCCTCCTGCTACCGTTCCGATCCCAATGAACTTCGCATTCATATACTCTTTTTTCTGTTTTACACTATTAAAATTCACTGGTTTTAACGCAACCGTTCTTCACGAACTGGTGCCGGGAATCAACTCAAAAATGGGATTTTTGAAGAAAAACAGGATTTAGAGGCCTGCCCTCTCAAGGAGAAAGAAGAGGATGAGAATACCGGCACAATACAGCGGGATAAGAATGCCGGGTTTTATCCCGATCAATTCATAGAGTGTCGGTTTACGAAAAGGCCGGTAGGAGAGGAGCGGCTTGAGCCGTGGGTAGAGAGCAGCAAACAGACCGGCACCGATGACAATCCCGACAGCCCCGCCAAAAAGGGCATCGAGCCATCCACTCCCGATTGCTCCTGCAACGGTCCCGGGACAGTACCCGAGCAGGGCGAATCCGATACCAAATATCAGACCTCCGATGACGGTAGAACCAACTGAGCCACGAGTGACATGAAACGTGATATAACCTGCACGGTTGAGGATAAAGAGCCCTATCATGCCAAAGAGTACCGCTGATAACATGACTTTGACCACGGTAAAGTCAGTGAGCAGGAGTTGCTTCAGGATCACGTCATACTCGGTCACCGAGGCTTTCTGTAACAAAAATCCGAACACAATCCCGCAGAGAAGGCCAAGGATGAGTTGAAGGTGCCTTTTTTTCCGAATATCAATTACATTCATGGTCCTTCTCCTAAAGGGCATATACGATATATGCCATGGCAATCCCCCCGGCAAAGAAGCATGCCGATGCGACAAGACTTGCAGTGCCAAGCTGCATATTCCCGGTGATCCCATGCCCGCTCGTGCATCCCCGTGCCCATCGGGCTCCCAGTCCCATGAGAATCCCGCCTGTTACGGCAAAGAGGATCCTGACATGCGGATCATCACCGAACCTGGTCTGAAACAGGTCAGGTACTACTTTTATAGAGAACGTTCCTGACAGGATGGATGAGAGAAACGCTCCGATGACGATCCCGATAACGAGCATCCACTGCCAGTCAATGGACGGGGGGAACTCCTGGTAATACTCTTTTTCCCGTGACTTTCCCCGGGTTGCCAGAGACTCAATCATTCCGGCAGTCTTTGCATAACTCGTGGAACATCCTAATCCTTTGTCTGACAAAAGAAAGGTAAACCAGGATACTATCCCGATCCCTGCACCTGCAAGATAGGGTGACCACTGCTGCATGGTTAACCATTCAATAATCATGATAATCCTCTGTAATCCTGTTATTCTCTTTTTTTTCATTGTCCTGTTACTATGGGGAGACCTGCTGCAAGATACCCGGAAAATCCTCCGGCAACGTGTATAGCATTCGAAAAACCCTGCATGAGAAGGAGACTGGCAATAATTGAGGATCTGATCCCGGTCCCGCAGTAGACGATGATGGTATCAGAAACAGAGAATTCATCATAGCGGTTCCTGATATCAGGGAACCTGATATTCTCTGCTCCCGGAACATGACCGCTGAAAAACTCGTGTGGATCCCTGATATCGATGATTCGAATCCGTCCTCCCAAAACCGGGTGCTGTTCTGCAATCCTGTGCGGTGCAATGATCGGGAGATGTACGGTCTCTCTTCCTGACAGGGCCCATTTTTGGATACCCCCCGCGAGAAAACCTGCGATGGTATCAAGACCCACCCGGTAAAGCCAGGTTGCAATACCTGGTGCTTCCCCGTCATTGGTGAGGACAAGCACGATCTCTCTTCCGGGGGGAAGAATCCATCCGGCGAATGTGGCAAAGTTACCCCCGCTGTCGATGTGATAACTCCCGGGGATATGCATTCCGCCAAAGGCATCGTACCGCCTGCAGTCAAGAAGAATGGCACCCTGCCCCTTTACCTGTGAAACGGCATCAGGTGAGAGGGGGGATATTGGCGGGAGTTCGGCAAGAAGGGCCGGTCCCTGCCGGTTGATAAGAGAACACCGTGCAAAGTGATCCGGAGCCGGTGGCATATCTGTGGTAAGATACCTGACAAATTCGTCTCTGTCTGGTATCAGGAGTGCCTGATTATGACGTTTCTCGTATCCGATGGTTGTTACGTTCTTCTGTGATAGTGCACGCCCGCAGAGGGATCCGGCCCCGTGTGCAGGGTAGACCTCACAGTAATCAGGAAGGGTGAGGAGTTTTTTATGCAGGCTGTCAAACAATGATGATGCCAGTTCTTCTGCCCGTCCGGGGAAGAGATCGGGTCGTCCTACATCACCGACAAGGAGCGTGTCGCCGGTAAAGACCGCTACCGGCTTCTCTCCTCTCGTTTTGTCAATGAGTGCATAACTGACATGTTCCGGGGTATGTCCCGGTGTCTCACATACCTGAAACGAGAGGTTCCCGAGATCCACCTTCTCCCCTTCACTGACGGGAATATGGTCAAAGGCACATGCCGCTGTTTTTGGCGCATAAATCGGAGCACTCGTTTTTTTCTGCAGGTCCCGGTGCCCTGAGACAAAGTCTGCGTGGAGGTGGGTCTCTAAGATCGCCGTTATCTGTAGTCCCAGTTCCTCTGCAGCAATGATATATCGCTCACAATCCCGTGCCGGATCCACGATTGCGCAGTGGGCTCTATCACCGATAAGGTACGAGTAATGGGCAATGCCGGGTATGAAGAACTGTTTTATTATCATAATATCCTCTCCTGAATGGAGATGGAATCCATAACTATTTAGGAGTAGTGTAGGTACCCGGATTTTTCAGCCGGTCCTTGCATGCAATCTGATCCTGCTCCTTCCGGGTCAGAGAGAAGAGATCCATCACTTCTCTGTTCAGTTCACCGGTAACCTGGGCAAGGGTTCGTGATATCCTCTCCCGATCATGATAGGTGCGGGCATGTGACAGAATCTGCGACAGATACTCTTTTCTTGATGATAACGAGGCGATGGTGTTTGAGATATTCTGCTGTGACTCATCTGCATAATCAAGTACCGGTACCGGGATGGTTCTGCAGAACCAGGTAAACAAGGAGGTATCTTCCTTTTGCATCCCCGACCTCGTATACTCAGCCATAAACAGCCATCCGATGAGTGAAGACTCTAAAATCCCGGCAAGATAGGGATCATCTGCCGGTATCTGAAAGATATGCCTGACTGCATCATGAGGTTTTTCTGATGGCAGGGGTTGCCGGGATTGATGGTATCGCTTCAGTATCAGGCAGTCGTTATGATGCGTAAGAACAATCCCAAAACCCCGGTGGTTCCGGAGTCTGTCTCCGGCATACCACTCACCAAGCAGGTATCTCTCAAGGGGAATTCCGCCTTCCCGGATCTTTTTTATCAACCGGGTATTACACGGATCCTGTAAATCCCATCCTTCGTCTGGATTGAGTCCATCAAGGGAGAGGATAAAGCAGGAGGGAGTGGATGAACCGGTATTGTTACGAGTATCCGGTTTTCTCTGCACAACCGTGATAGTAAAACGTTCCCGGTTCCTGACGAGGTGAAGAGCACTTACCGGTGGACTGCAGAGACCGGTCTCTTCCCGGTCATACACGATGCTGCATAGCCCGGCAGAGCAGAGCCACCTGCGAAAACTGCTGTCTGTTCTCTTTCTCATCCAGTCGGTCCCGGTAATACAAAGTGCATGCCCTCCGGGTTTTACGAGGGATACCGCTCGTTCAATCCAGAGGAGGCCGGTATCAGATCCGGTCTGGTATGAGCGGTAGTGCACCTCGAAGTACCGGTCAGCATCAGGAGAAGAGACCGGGATGGCAGGAAACCCTCCGGCAATGATAGCGTCAAATCCAGCCCCATTATGGTTTTGTGGCGGCTCAATCGGATGAAGCAGGCTTAATAAGCGATGGGAAGAGTAAGGAGAGAGCATCTGTGATTGGAAATCATCGGTAAAAAGAATCGATCCTGCCTGAACCGGAAAACGGTTACTCTCTATCAAATCCTCCGGGACCGGCATCGTTGCTGCGGTATGAACCCTCCGGTAAAGAAGAAACATCCCAAGCATTACCTGAGCTGCCTGTGCAAAGGCAGGATCCGGATCTGACAGGAACAGGTTTTGGAGCAGGAACCGGTACTCTCTCTCGATACTCCTTTTTTTATTCTGCACGGAAACGCCTGATTCTAAATCCTTCTCTTTCACTGCCTCTTTTTGCAGGATCAGCGAACAGAGAGCGAGTGCCACCTGTCCGGTACCACAGACGGGATCAAACAGAGAGGCATCATCTCCCCGGTTCAGGATGGTTTTTATGATAATATCGATATCCGGTATAGAGAGAAGGATATCTCCTGCACAAAAAAGCGATTCCGGAGTCCTGTTCCCCCACCTGCGAACAATTTCAGAGGCAGACCCCCCGGCATTTGTGATCTGGCACGCAAGGGACCATTTCAGGGTAAAAGCCAGGTCAGCGGGTTGCATCCATGCAATCGAGATCCCCTGCTCATCCTGCATCAGATCATGGTGTAAGGATGTGACCAGGTGACGGAAAACCGGTGATTGCATATCAGCTGGTTTCGGGTCATAAAATCCGGGTTGTGCAGGGGTCAGAGCTGAAGAGACGATCGCATCAAGGAGTGTTTTTTCCGGCCTTTTCCCGGAAAAATTGCTCTCTTCCCGGGTATACAATTCGATAATAGCAGTTATGAGAGACTCACCAATGACCTGCTGGATACTGAGATCCAGTGCCCCGGATCTGATAAAGGGATCTGATGATACGATTAAACGTGATGCAGAACGACGGAACTGCTGCAGGAATTCTGCAAGGGTACACACAGCAGGAACCGGTTCGGTTCTTTTTGCACATTCCCTCATAGGGCCGATACGGGATGCAATGAGAGAATAGTGCCTGCAATAATCAGAAAAGGAAACAAAGAGTTCTTTATCTGTACCGGTATTGCCGGATTGGGATAATGGATGAACCGGGTGATACCATAACCGTTCAAATGAAGTGATGCAAAAGAAAGGTGCTCCAATAGTTCGTGCTGCACGGTGGCAGGATTCGGTGAAGGTTACCAGATCGCAGATCCTGTCTTCACAGACAAAGACCGGGGCCATGACACCGGGAGCCCCCCGGTGGTACGTGAGGAATATGACCGGAATGAGGGAGTAGTGGGAAGAGACCGGCATGAAACAGGTATCGTTCTCTAAATCCTCTTTCTTCCAGCCGAACAATGATAAAAAAGGGATGACAAACCCGGTTGCACAATCAAAAGACCCGGGTCCTGAACCGGTGTGCATCCATCTGGAATAGGTGGCAGATAATTCCAGCAGGAACCTCTCTTTTTCTAAGGGTATACTCATGGATACACGATCCTTACCGTTTGTACTCAAATCCTCTTGCGAATGTCAGTACAAGGATTATTACCGGCAGGATCTCGAGACGACCTATCCACATGAGGATGGTGTAGGTCCATTTCATACCATCAGGTGCAGCCGGTGAGATGTACCCGACACTGAGTCCTACATTACTTGCTGCAGAGACCATCTCAAAGACGATGTGGTACAGGGGAGCATCTGCAGGATAGATAACAAGCGCTATCATGGTCCCACAAAAAATGAGGATAAAATAGAGGATGATACAGAGAAGATTGTGTGAGAGTTCCAGTTGTGATATATTTTTTGGAATAACCCTGCCGTCGTGCTTAAAACCGCTCAACATTCCCGGTTTTATAAAATATCGTTTAAACCACCATGCCATCCCTTCTGCTGCAAGAATGAACCGGTTTACCTTAATACCTCCTGCAGTACTACCCGTTGATCCGCTCATGATCATCAGTATCGTAAGCAGAACTACCGGCCCTGCAATCCAGGATCCGATATCAGAGTTTTGGTATCCGGTATTCGTAACTCCCGCCACTGTGCAGAATATCCCCTGCCTGAGAGATTCAGATAAAGAGAGATGACTGAAGAGATACAGATCACACGTGGTGATAACCGAACCGATAACGATAAAGAAAAGAAGCGTTTTTACAATGGTATTGCGGAATAACCTTGCCGGTTCCCCCCGTAAAACAAAGAAATACAGCTTAAACGGAAGACACCCGACAAACATGATTGGCATGAGCAGGATCTCAAGCAGGGGATTATTGTAATAGGATACCCCTGCATCATGAACAGAGAATCCTCCGGTAGCAATGGCAGACATAACAAGGTTTACCGCGTCAAATAGAGAGACTCCGGTGAGAAGAATAAGCCCGATAAAGAGGATGGTCAGGGTGGTGTAGAGCTTCCAGAGGCTCTTTGCCGTGCTGATTACGTTGGGCATAACCGCCTCATCACGTCCTTCTACCCGGAAGAGTCTGTTCTGACCGATACTGGACCGGTGCTGCATGGTTATGCCCAGTGCCATGATTCCGATACCCCCGATCCACTGCATGTAGGATCGGAAGAAGAGGATGGCATGGGGGGTATTGTCTGGTGAAGGAAGAAGAGAAAGGCCGGTTCCGGTCCATCCCGACATCGCCTCAAAGACCGAATCAGAGACGGGCATCCCAAGCCCGATATGGAACGGTAGTGACGCAATAAGGGCAACCACGAACCAGGTGACCGCTACCGCCACGAGTGCTACCGATATCTTTGGACGGTTCTGTACCTCGTACGGGATGCGGGTAAGGAGTGCAGCAGAGAGGATGAGTATCGCAGGAACCGTTGCCATCGCAACGATAATGTCCCATTCGTTGTAGATTGCAGCAATAATGACCGGCAGAATGGTAACCAGACCGACAAGGAAGAATATCTCTCCGGTTTCATGAGCGATAAGCCTCGTGTGTCCCAGACCCTTCATTACACTCATATGTGCCATCTGATATGGTTTAGTGTTTGCCCGAACTTCCAATCGGATACGATTTTCGTATCATTCGGGAAACGGATAATCCGGTTACCAGAAGATTTACCATAGTGCGATGTGCAAGGGAGTCTGGACCAGAAGAACCACAGGAGAGGATGGAAAAAACCATAATGGCAGTATTGTGATGGAATAAAAATCAAAGGGGAAACTGGATACACTCCATCCGGTGACAAACGATCTGAATATGAATACTGGTACGAGAAAAAAGAGGACCGCTCGGAAACGTTCGATAGCGAGGGATGGATTTGAACCATCGGTCTACGGGTTATGAGCCCGTCGGGATATCCTGACTACCCCACCTCGCTTAAAACAGGATATTAAAGTCGTCGTTTTCACTATATATAGATATTGAACGCTTTAACCCGTATTTGCTACTCACTTCTGTTTTTCAGGAGACCCCTTTGGATATTAAGGACCGGTAATTCAATCCTACTTTCTGATTCTCTGACCTGATATGATAAAACCGGTATTTTTAAGAGGATCGTACCGGATATGAAAAAATTCACGGTATCAGTTTTTTCACCGTCTTTTTTTAAAAGCGCATATTGGCTGTATCATTCTCCCGTGACCCGGCCGGTCACTCATCTCAGGAGATAATCAAAAGGAAAGGAATTATCAGAGTTTCCTTCTGCACCCATTACTCATACCACAATATCTTAAACACATAGCAATCCAAGTACTTTTTTAGAACAGCAGGAAAACAGGTATGGATGATGATTTACAACTTGCTGCTATCAGGGAGAAGAAACGACGTGAACTTGAGAAGAGAATTGCCGGGGATAAACCGATGACAGCTGGTGTGCGGGTATTAACCCAGGAAAATTTTGCCGGGGTGGTTGCCAGTGAGAAGAACCTCGTGATTGATTTCTGGGCACCGTGGTGTGGACCGTGCCGGATGGTTGCCCCGGTCATTGAAGAACTTGCGGCTGCCTATGCCGGACGGGTGACCTTTGCAAAGTGTAATACTGATGAGAACCAGGAAATAGCGGCACATTTCGGAATATCTGCCATCCCTACGCTATTCTTCTGTCAGAACGGGCAACTGGTCAACCGGGTCGCAGGAGCACTTCCCCGCCCTCATCTTGAAGAAGAGATGAAGAGATCATTTCAGTTGTAACGGTTCATTCCTGACACATGGAGAGACAGTCGGCATTTTACTCACTCTCCCTGTCTCTTCAGGATATCATCAGGAGCCGATTGGGATGGCGTTTCTTTTTTGAGATACAGGAAGAGTCGTACCTGGCATTTCAGTCTGATACGGATCTTCTTATCATGGCACCGACAGCATCAGGCAAGAGCGAGGCAGCCTTTCTCCCGGTTATAGATTCATTCCTAAAAAAGGGAGATCAGGGGATATTCTGTCTATATTTAAGCCCGCAGAAAGCCCTTATCAATGATATACAGATACGACTGCAGGATATCTGTCTGCCCCTGCACATCCCGGTTATGAAGTGGCACGGTGACATTCCCGCCCGGGATCGTCATTTTCCACAAGATACCCCGGTTATTCTCCTTACCACCCCCGAGTCCCTGGAGGTGCTCTTACACAATCCTGCATTTCTTCCATACTTCCTCCCGGTAACGGTCATTATCATCGATGAGATCCATTCCTTTATCTCGTCAGACCGGGGTGTTCATCTCGCCTGTCTGTTGGATCGCCTGGATCTGTACTGTAACCGTAAAATAAAGCGAATCGGTCTCTCTGCAACGATAGGGGATCCGAATGCGGTTGCGTCATGGTTGTCAGGACCAAAACGGGAGGCCGTGGTCGTAACCGTGCCGGTTTATCCCCGAAAGAAAGAGATCATCTTCTCGGTCTGCAAAAAAGAGGATATTCCCGGTCGCATTGCAGACCTGGTGGCAGGAAAACGGTCATTGGTCTTTGTTGAGAGCAGGATCCAGGCTGAAAAACTAACCCGGAACCTTCGCAGGTCTGCTCTACCAGTACGCATCCATCATGGCTCCCTTGGACAGGAGAGCCGTCACGAGGCCGAACAACTGCTCCTGTCCGGAATACCTGTCTGTCTGGTCTGTACCAGTACTATGGAGCTCGGGATCGATATCGGCGGACTTGATATCGTGTTGCAGGTGGGCCCGCCCCGCCAGGTATCATCATGGATTCAGCGTCTCGGGAGAAGTGGAAGGCGGGGGACAACCCCGGTGATTGCGTGTATCCTCACCTCCCCTGGCCAACTGGCACAGACCGTTGCCGTCATCGAGTGTGCGGTACATAACGAGCTTGAGGTTTTAGCCCCTCCACGATACCCGTATCTCGTTCTTGCCCAGCAGATTCTTCTCTATGTGGCAGATGCCGGCAGGATTCCCCTTTCCGGGATAGTAGGATACATAAGAAAACTCCTCGTTTTTCGAGACATCCCTGATGACGATATCACCGGCATCATCACACACATGGTGGATACGGGATACCTGACCGCTGACGGGGATCTCCTCATGATCGGGATAACATTAGAAGAGCAGCAGAACGGAGGGTCATGTAAAAATAAGTACTCGACCATCGTGGGCGGATCGGTTTATACTGCCCGGTCTCCTGACGGGGAGGAGATCGGGTCACTGGATGCGGCATTTGTTGCAACTGCCGGAGAAAACGGTCGTGTCCTGCTTGCAGGAGAGATATGGAAGATAACCGGAATCGAGAAGAGTCGGATGATCGTGCATCTTGTTTTGGCAGAAGAAACCATATCAGAAGAAATTCATAGTTTCTGGAGTGGATGTGGCGTATCGTTATCCCCGTGTATCCTTACCGGTCTCTCCCGTATTATCGAATGCGGTGGCAGCCGTTTTGTTCCTCCCGGGTACATGACAGAGATGCTTACACGCTACTGCAACGGGTTCCCGAAAGGAATTACAGAGGATGCGATTCTTTTCTCTCGTGACGCAGACTCTCTTTGTATCTTTACCTTTCTCGGATACCGGTGGAACCGGATTATTGCAGCATGCCTGATGCACCAATGTAAGGGACGCAGCCCTCGTGATTTCAGGACAGAACGGGTACATGATATCTGCCTTATCCTTCGAGGGAGGAACATAACAAACCCGGAAAAGATCGTGCAGGCAGTACGGGAGATAACATACATGGATCCCGCATATATCCTTGCCTGTAATGCTGATATGACCATGGCATATCATCCCGGGTTCTCACTCATTCCTATCTTGTTCCAGCAGCGGATATGGATACAGGACCGGCTCGAGATAAAAAGATTGCAGGAGGCAATACGGAAAAAAAGGATTATTATCAGGGGTTCCCATTCGGGATTATCAGAGGGAGGACTCGATTCGTTTGATGATGCCTTTAATATCAATAAGAATGACCAACTCTGATCCTTCCCGATCCCCTTCTTTTACGGTCTTTCTGATGATTCCGAGCCGGTTTTTCGCACCTTTTCCGTCCCCTTCCCCGAGATCGACCATGCTGTCTGGATACGAGGTCACCGCGAGCACGTCATCGACAAGCACCCCGATAACCTTTGAGGATATGGCAGAGTCAAGAATGATAACCCGTGATTTGTGGTCTTCTTCTGCAACGGTCGTGATATTCATTAAGCTTTTCAGATCAACAATGGTTGTTATCACACCGCGGAGGTCGATAATTCCTGTGATAAATTCAGGTGCATCAGGAAGGGGGGTAATAACCGGCTGATTAATCACCTCTTTTGTGTCAAAGAGATTAATGGCAAAGAGTTTCGTTCCGAGGATAAACTCAACCACCTGAAGATCCCCGGTCTTCTTCATCCTCGTGGTTCCTACTCCGGGCATCACTGATGGTGTCTTTCCCGGCATCTCCATCATAATTCCACTATCCTGAATAAATGTTCCCATTCCCGTTCCCTCCGATATCTCGTTCTCTGTACTATGGTCAGACTCATTATTGAATCCTTCTCATGCGACAGGAGCGTCACAGATTGTTCGACAATCCGCTAATAATTAAAGGAATGCCGGGGAATCCGTTGTATTTAACCGGATGTTTGGGGAAAAAATAAATCCTTCTGAAAATAATGGAGACCCGGGTCCGGCATTTGCATCATGGTTTTTACCTGCCTAAAGACGGAAGAAAGGTGTCTCCTGATTATACAACATCCGGTATGTCCGGTCCGCATTGAGAAGTCCGTACCCATATACCGGATCCCACCCGTTCTCTCCCAGATCGGTTGCCCCGGTTACGATAGCTTCTCTGATGGTGGCGCTGCTTTTGTCAGGAAATGCACTCCAGACCTGTGCGATAACTCCTGCAACATGCGGGGCTGCTGCACTGGTTCCGGGAAACGTTTCCGGGAACCGGCCTGCTCCTGATATCTGAACATTGGTAGGTGCACAGATGTCTGGTTTCTTCCTCACAACCTGCTCCGGGTACCTGATGAGAACCGGTCCTTGTGATGAGTCAGGCGAGATGATGTTATAGGCATCGGCACTTACCGATCCGACAGTGATGAGATCTTCTCCAGCTGCATGTCCGAATATCGTGCCAGTCGGGTTTGAGAACGAGTCACTCGTAACAGCATCAGGGGAGAGACCCCTGATAAATAGTTTTATCGTCCCGGTTGCATCGGTTGAGATATCAAGTGCCACCTGCAGGAATACAGAGACCGGGAGGTCAGTATTATTCTCAAGCATTGCATGTTCAAACGGGTTGTTGGGAAACTCTATTTTGTTCTCACCTGATACCAGTGATATCCCGGTCTCCTTTTCCCAAATAAGCAGGTCATGGTCATGAATCGGTTCATTCCAGGGATCATCCCACTGCATCGTAACCAGCATGGTTGTCTGTGGCGGGAGTGTTATCGGGATGGAGGTTTCCCCGTTTCCATTAAAATCATGGAGAATTCTATCAAAAGAGGCATTATAAACCGGTCTTATGATCCCCTGGTAATGGTTCTGTGCAAAGTTACCTGCAACGGTGACATAAATCAGGTCATTCTTCTGTACTACTCCGGAAACTGCCTGGGTAACCTCTCCATCCTCGAACATCGGCTGGCTGAAGAAGCAGAGATCATCACAGATAATCCGGCATCCGGCATCGGAGAGGGCATGTACCGCCTCGATGAACCGTGTGGTATTTCCTCCATAGGAATGAAAGTACAGGGCTGCATCAGGGGCGATATCATGGATTATCTCAAGCATTGCTGTTCCTTCGTCTCCTGTTCCCGGGTCGAGCACAATAACTTCCGGCAGTTCTCCTCCTTCCTGTGATTCTTCTAAAGACGAGACGCCGTCAGCAATCACACCGACGCGGATCTGTTTCCCGGTGACCCCGTAAAAATCGCGAAGCCCGCTGCTCCTGACGATGATATCCCCTTTCGTGATACTCTCACCTGCATTCGTAGCGATAAGGGTGGATGAGAGATCTGATCCAAACCCACATTCCTGCGATACGGTATTATCAGAAACCCCGGTCAGGCTGTCCGCAGAAGTAAATGAGAGGATTATGCAGAAAAAGAGGCCGTACAGGATGATTTTTGGCAGACCCCGGAGTATGGTCATGCCTGGATATTCTCTGCGACTCTCTTTTTTCTGATTCATGTCTCTTTGTATCGGGTAACGAGCAAAAATGTTCTCTCTTCAGGTATCTGCATCAGAGAATAAATCCTTTGGGTATTATCCTGGGGTTTTTACTGCCTGAAATTCGCTATCAAGAAACGTTAGGCAGGCAATTCCCCGGTCTGGTTGAGCAGAATACCGTTATCATGAAAGGCAGGGAGAGAGCTGCAGGGGGCGATGGTTTGATAAAAATGGCATCGGTATTGCCGTTTTTAAAAAACCAGATCCGTATCGAAACAGAGTCCCGGGAATACTACTCGCTAGTTACTAAATATCAGAACCTGCCAGTATTAGTGAAACATCAGACAACCCGTGTCTGAAGACGAAAAAACCAGGGGGTGTATATTCATATCCTCCTGTTTTCAGTCAGAGATTAGGGTCAAAGGTGCCCGTACATTCACAAACCAGGGTACCTGTCCGGTAGCGAGAGAACCCATGGAGTTACACAGGAATGGAAGATTATCCACTCATTTTTGAAAAACAGCGCCTGAATAAGAGAGATGTCCTAAAACAGGCTGGTATCCCGATGTATCCCCCGGCATTTCAGCGCATCGATACCACGAAGATGATCAGGGACCGGTTTTCTGATGCCGGTCATGATCCCAGTAACGAGAAGGTCATTACTGCAGGCCGGGTATACGGGATCCGGGATCACGGAAAGACTCTTTTTATGGATCTCGGGGATGAGTCAGGGCGGATGCAGATCTATGTCAAGAAGAATAATCTTCCAACAGGCCAGTTTGACCTTCTTAAGGAGACCGTTGAACGGGGTGACTTTATCGGAATTACGGGACCGGTTTTTAAAACAAAGGTTGGAGAGCTATCTGTTTCGGCAGAAGAGATAACAGTCCTGACAAAGTCGCTCTGTACACTCCCTGAAAAGTTTCACGGATTAGTAAACCTTGAGAAACGGTACCGGCAGCGGTACCTTGATCTTATTGTGAATGAAGAGAGTAAGGAGACATTCCGGATACGAAGCCGTATGATATCTGGTATCAGGAGATTTCTCTCAGATGCCGGCTTCCTCGAGTTTGAGACCCCGACCCTGCAGCCGGTATACGGGGGAGCGAACGCCAGGCCCTTTACCACCTTTCATAACTTCTTAGAACAGCGCCTGTATCTCCGCATTGCTCCTGAACTGTATCTCAAGCGTCTTATCATCGGAGGGTTTGAGAAGGTGTTTGAGATAGCAAAGAACTTCCGGAACGAGGATATTGATACCAGCCACAACCCTGAGTTTACCATGGTGGAGATATACCAGGCATACGCTGATTACCAGGATATGATGCGTCTAACCGAGGATATCATCCTGTATGTCATGCAGGAATGTATCGGGAAGACAATCGTGGCCCGGTCAGGGGAAGAACTGGATTTCTCGGCACCGTTTGCTTCCATGAGCATGCAGGAGGCTGTTTCATTGTATACGGGTATCGATATTGATACTCATTCCCTTGCCGAGATTCAGCAGATGGGGCTGCAGAAGGGACTGGCAGAGATAGGAGAGGTAAAAACCGCCTCCGAGGCACTTGTTCTTCTCTTTGAAGAGTTCTGTGAAGATAACCTCGTGCAGCCGACGTTTATCTATGACTTCCCGGTAGAGAACTCACCACTTGCGAAACGTCACCGGAGCAAGGACGGGTATGTCGAGCGGTTTGAACTCTTTATTGCCGGCATGGAGATAGCAAACGGCTTTTCAGAGTTAAACGATCCCGAGGACCAGATGGAACGGTTCATGAGGCAGGAACGGCTCCGCGAGGAGGGAGACGATGAGGCCCAGATGTTTGATACCGATTTTATCACCGCACTCGGGTATGGGATGCCACCGACAGGCGGTGTCGGGATCGGTATCGATCGGCTTGTCATGCTTCTCTCTGGTCACACATCTATCAAGGAAGTGATCCTCTTCCCGCAGATGAAACGGGAGGTTGTCGAGTGCGAAAGCGAAGAGGACATGGCCCCCTCCACCGAATAAGAAAAGATATCACGGCATCTGCTGACTTTTATAGATGCCTTTATTTCAATTTTAAACCCGTCTTTTTTTCCGTAACCCGTATCTATCCGGTGCCGTTTATGTAAATGATCTCACCGTTTTTCCCTATCGTTTTAATGCCTTTTACTTGGGTCACCGATTGCAAGAACCGGTATTTTGAGAGGAGTTTTCAGAAAACCTTAAATCAAAGTAAGAGACATGCTTCACATATTGTACATACCTTGCAGAATGGTCATGTTCAGGTGAATGGAACCCGTATCTGAACCAGATGTACAAATATCGCCATATGTCACAGTATGGAGGAAAAGAATAGATATTTAGTGGAATTTATGAGGTGGATCTTCAGGGTTTAAGGGTGAGGAATGCATGGCGAAACAAATATGTAGCGTAAACCGATTCGCGCTCCTGCTGATTGTCTGTACGGTGTGTGCCGTAACAGCACCGGCGTTTGCGGATGACACCGGCACCGGGCCAGTCTCTGTGGCCCTGCCATTTATTTTTATTGAGAATCAGGGAAAATACCCGCTCGAGGTGAAGTATTATACCGAGACCGCTGATAAGGTCTTTTTTTTCACTGATAACGGAACGCTTATCTCCGGGGTTATGGATGAAGATGCCGGTGGAGATCTGCTCTTTGGTTCAGTGAAGATGAACCTTGCCGGAAAGAGGCAAGAGGCTTCGGTTGTCGGAGTAGAGAAGAGTGACGGGGTCATCAATTATCTTTTGGGGTCTGATCCGGAATCATGGAAGACCGATGTTCCTGCATATACCAGGATCCTGTACTCTGATCTCTATCCCGGCATTGATCTCTCCTTATCCGGGAAAGACGGTCTTATCAAACGGGAGTATATCCTTGATGCCTATGCTGATCCCGAACTTATCAGGATGCAGTATAGCGGCGCTGACGGCATTAGTCTTGGATCAGATGGCAGTCTCATTGTGAACACTCCCTTTGGTCAGGTCTATGAGCAGGCTCCCCGGTCTTACCAGATAGAGGACGGGGAAGAGCAGTCGGTAGCCTCTGCGTTTGTTATCATCGACGAGGAGACAGTCGGCTTTCTTGTCGGGGCCTATGATGAGACAAAAGAGCTCATCATCGATCCCTATATCGCGTACTCGTCCTATCTCGGTGGGACGTATGAAGACCAGGGTCTTGGGATAGCGGCAGATAACAGTGGCAATGCCTATATCTGCGGGTATACGGCATCCTGTAACTTTCCTAATACGACTCCGACCGGCTTGACGCCGCCCCCAAAGGTTTATAATGGATACTACTGCCATGGCAGCACTGATGCATTCGTAAGCAAGATACGGTACCCGTCGCCGGGTCACACGAATGCAACGCTTGAGTTCTCGACCTATCTTGGCGGGGCAAAGGGAGACTTTGGCAGGGGAATAGCGGTTGACCAGTTTGGTGATATGTACGTCTGTGGTAATACCTACTCAACCGATTTTCCTGTTTTTGGCAACTGGGCCGGGGGAGGTTCCCTTAGAGGGCAGGATGATGCCTTTGTGACCAAGATCCTCTCATCCGGAAACTCAATTCTGTACTCTTCGTATATCGGAGGTGAAGCAAGTGACACAGCAAATGCTATTGCGGTACATTCCGATGGCTCGGCTTATATCACTGGTGAGACAACCGGTAATTTCCAGTTTAAAGAAAAAAGCAGCCGGTACCCGGTGACCACCGGTGCATACCAGAAAATACCGAATCCTGATGCCCTGATGGGTGACGCCTTTGCCACCAAGATAAACCCTGCTGGTAATAAGTTGACCTATTCTACCTATATCAGTGGTCATGCAAATGATGTCGGGAACGGGATTGCGGTTGATGACTTTGGCTATGCCTATATTGCCGGGTCAACGACATCAAGCAACCTTATCCCGGTTGGAGTGCCCGGGAAGTTCAAGACGATTCAGGGTGGTGGCGATGCGTTTATCTTTAAGATGAATTTTGATGCCGGATCCCCAGTCAGGTATGCGTCGTACCTCGGAGGGAAGAGCGGGTGGGATTACGGAACTGCGGTTGCCGTTGACGCCGAAGGGTGTGCCTACGTGACCGGTGCGACCGCATCGACCGATTTCCCGACAGAAAAGCCCCAGCAGAGCGAGAAAGGGTATGCACAGGATCTGTTTGACAAGGATGCCTTTGTCACGAAGTTTGCAAGTGACGGTGACAGTCTTGAGTACTCAACCTATCTTGGAGGGAGTAGCGAGGACTGGGGTCTTGGCATCGCCGTCGATGACCTTGACCGGCCGTACGTCACCGGATATACCAAGTCATTGGATTTCCCATGGGAAAAATCACTAAAAAATACCAATAACGGAAACCAGGATGTTTTCGTGACTTGTTACCAGCCTGACATGCGGTACTTCGAATACTCAACCACCTTTGGTGGATATAATGATGATGTCGGGGCAGCAATAGCTGTTGATTCTAGTTATGGAGCATATATTGCTGGGTATACAAAGTCACTCTCGCAATACCAGTGTGATCCAACCACCTGCCCTGACACGTTCCCGGTCTACCGGTGGTTTAACGAGACCGGTTCAGAATCCTGGTATCAAGCAAACTATCTTTCCGGTAATTACGATGCATTCATCACGAAACTGGGTCATATATCCATATCTCCTGATTTTAGTGCTGTTCCTACGTCTGGTTCTGCACCACTTGATGTGACATTCACTGATCTCACTGCGTTTAATCCCAATATCTACCGGACGATTTGGATATTTGGTGACGGAAATTCAACTTCCTGCGATGGTTCGCCTTGTGATACAACTCATCGATATTACACCCCTGGCATGTATGATGTCACGATGAGATTAATGATCCTTGGCAGTGACCCGGTTAGTGACCCGGTTTCTGTGAAAGAGGATGATTACATTAAGGTCTGTGGTGGGGTTCCTGTGGTCAATTTCACGGTCCAGGGTTTCCCACAGGCGACCGAACCGGTTAATATCAGTGTCAACTCTGCAAAGGTCTTTCTCTCAAATATTACAAGTGGGTCTGCAACAAATTACCAATGGAACTTTGGTGATGGAACCGGCAACTCTACTGCAGCGAACCCGACACACACATTTACGGTTCCGGGTGCCTATAATGTAGCGCTAACGGTAACCGATGCCTGTGGAGCAGGTGCTTCAACGCAGCGAACTGCAAACGGAGTTGGATATGTTCACGTGTATGCACCGCCAAAAGTTGCTCTGAATGCCACACCGACTACAGCGTGTGCAGGAGATCTCATCAGTTTCCAATACGATTACTCTTTATCAGATTATGGTCAGTTTGATCAACCAACAGCGTTTCTCTGGAATTTCGGTGACGGGTTTACCTCAACGCTAAGAGATCCTACCCATACGTATGCTGCAGCAAACAAATTTACGGTCTCGCTTACCGGCACGAATCCGGCGGGAAGTGCACCTTCAACCCTCCCCCCTCCAGGACATATTTCTGTTTCCAATATTGAGACAGCAGTATTTACCCGGTCACCTGCTTCAGGCGAGGCACCCCTTACCGTCCAGTTCACCGATGCATCAACGGGAAACCCTCAAACCTGGAGCTGGAACTTTGGTGACAGCAGTGCTCCTTCAACCCTCAAAAATCCCTCTCACACCTACACTACGCCCGGTAAGTATACTGTGAACCTGACCGTGAGCGGGTGGTGCGGGTCTGATTACAAAGAGTGGCTCGAGTGTGTTGAGGTTCTTGGTAGTTTTTACCCTGATTTCCTTCTGAATGCAACGACAAATTTGATACCCAATACCATCCCGGTTAACGGTACGTCACCTCTTTATGTCAGCTTCAGGAACAACATGACCGATGAACAGGGCCTGGTGGATGAATACTGGTGGGACTTTAATGGAGATGGAACGTGGGACAAACACGGTTCACGACCTGTAGGTGAAACAGATAACGATTTTATCAATGTAACAAGTAACCCGTACTATACTGCTCTTGGTAACTACACGCCGATCCTCAGAGTGAAGAACACTACATTGGGCGACAAAAACACCGGCACTGACAACCGGTTTGCAGACTATATCGGAGTGTATGCCCCGCTTATTGCGAACTTTACGGCAACGCCGACGAGTGCGGTTGTCAGCCAGACCATCTCCTTTACCGATACCTCAACCGGTGGTCCGGTTGCCTGGGCATGGCAGTTTGGAGACGGGACGGCAAACGCAACCACGAAAAACCCGACCCATGCGTACAGTAGTCCTGGAGAATACGCGGTCAACCTCACGATTACCAATGCCTGGGGTGCACGAAACAGTACCCAGTCAAAACCCAACATCACGGTTCTTGCTGCCAACATGCAGGGACTTATTTATGTCCTCAACCAGACCGTTACAGAACCGATAACCGTTATCAGCGGTGCAAACAGCTGGCGCGAGGTCCCGGTCTACCTGAACAAGACTGATATCGGGATAGACAATTACAAGAGTACGACCAGTCTGAACCGCACCGATCGTGCGGCATATAGAAATACTGCCATCCGACCGTCATGGATCGCAGCAGATAAGTTCACCTGGGCGGCATCCCCGTTGGTTCAGCCATACAACAAGATAGCCATCTCAGGATTCTCGGTTACCGGCGGGCTTCCCCCTGGCTCCGGTCCGGTTCCGCTTGGAAACATTACCATCTCCGGACTTGCAAATGGCACAACCCAACTCAACTTTAACATGACAGCATCAGATACATACTGCCAGAAAGGGATAAATCCCCTCACCCTCACATCCAGTCCGGTAAATCTCACGACATACCATCTCAATCCCTTCACCGGATATGGAAACCGGCCGCAGGACTTAAACCACGACGGTCTTGTTGATGACTTTGACGGAAACGGCGTTGCCAACTCGCAGGATGTCATTGTCTTCTTCCATACTCTCACTGCAGGAGAATGCTCGGCAACCCCGGCACCGTTTGATTATGATGGCAATGGTGTGGCAAACTTAAATGATCTCATCGTGTTTTACACGATCTACAGCCCTCTGTTCCCATTTTCCTAAAAAAAGGAGTACACAATGATTCACATGAAACACAAAGCATATCTCTTAATTCTCGTACTGGCACTGATAATTCCGGCTTTTGCCGGTGCAGAGCCGGTTATTACCGTTGGAAGTATGACCATTCCCACTGTTGGAGAGACCGCAGTGATACCGGTCCTCCTGACCGGGTGTGATACGGGTGTCGCCGGCTACCAGATCCGGGTGATGAGTTCAGCACCTGATGTCGCGGTTATCTCAGGGGTGAGCATCCCTGCCTGGTCGCTCCTCTCGCAGGCAACCGAGTCATTCCCGGCGTCTGCCATTGATGTTGTCGCTGTTGATCTCGAGAAGGTCGTCGAGCCGGGTATGGGCGATGTGGAACTCTTCTCGTTTACGGTCAGTGCCGTCGGGGAGGGTACTGCAGCGTTCTCTTTACAGGTCAGTGAACTCACCGATGATTCAGGCGATGCCGTACCGGCACTGGTGACACCGGGAACGGTGCAGGTCGGGAACGGTGCCACTGAGGCTCCAAAAGAACCGGTCCCCACACCCACACAAGAAGTACCTGCTCCTGAAATCACTCCGGTGCAGCAGGAAGAGCCAGAAGAAAGTAATGCAGCTCCTGCACCCATTGCCGGGATTATCAACGCCTCCTTCGTGGTAGTCCCCCCGGCAACCGGATTTGCCCCCCTCAAAGTTCAGTTCGTTGATCTCTCGACAGGACTGCCCGAGACCTTTATCTGGAACTTTGGTGACGGGGAGACCTTTGTAACATCGGTGGTAAACGGAACCGTGGTTGAGAACCCGACCCATGTCTACCGTGCACCCGGAACCTACTCGGTCACGCTTACTGCCATGAACAGTACCTCTTCTGACACATACACAAAGGCTGACTGCATCACGGTCACCGAACCCAATGTGCCGGGAAAGAAAGCAACCGGTAACTTCCAGATGGATTCCCATCCCCAGGGAGCTGAGGTCTATCTCAATGGTGCATATTACGGGGTAACCCCGTTAAGGATCTCTGATCTTATGCCGGCAACCTACCAGGTCAGGCTGAAGATGGACGGATTCCGTGACTGGGTCCGGGCATATGATGTCTTTGCCGGACCGTACCCCTCGTGTCGGACAACCGTCGCCATGCAGCCGATTTACCAGGGATTCGGCCAGCACAACATATCAGAGTATCCGGAAGGATCAGCCTATATCGTCTCGTATCCGGAAGGGATCACGGTCCTTATCGATGGGAAACAGATGGGAACAACCGATCTGATGATAACCAATCTTCTGCCGGGTGATCACACGGTAACGCTGCAGCGTGACGGATTTGCAGAATGGACCGATTCAATCACGATTAAAGAGACCCGCACAACCATGCAGGTTTATACCTACGAGGAGCCGTATTACCAAAAGACAACAGCAATCCTGTAAGGAGAAGAGATTCTTCTTCCCCTCAATTTATCAGTAATGCTTTTGAGGTACAAGACAGATGATACATAACAGACTTTCCGGTAGGATCTCCTGCCGATAAAGAGGTGACGATGCATGCAACAGAGTACAATTCTCATAACTATCCTCTTCCTGCTTCTCGGTACAGCAGGTATTGCAGCAGCAGTCCCGACAGGACCGGTCCTTGAGGCCGGGAGTGCGGTGATTGGCACTGTTGGAGGAGAGCAGGTGGTACCGGTATATCTTCGGATGTACGATGAATCCGGAACCAAAATTGGATTTACAGATGGATTTGCCGGTTTTAATATAATCAGTTCCTTTGCAGACCAAGGGATTGCCACGGTCAGTGCGGTTGAGTTAAAATCAGGGCTGAACGATTTTGGTATCAAACCAGTTGTTCCGTCTGAGGAGGTCAGGATATCAGGTATTGACCTTGCCCAGGCGATAGGTGCAGAGACAACGGATCTTCTGCTCTGCTCTCTCACGCTTCGGGGTCTTTCAGAAGGTACAACGACCCTCGGGTTTGAGATCCGGGAAATTACCGATGGAGAGGGCAACGCCATCCCGGCAACCGTTATCCCTGCAGAGATACGGGTTGGGGATGTCCCGACGCCTTCGGTTGTTGAGTTCTCGGCCAGTCCCCTCTCCGGTGCACCCCCGCTTGCTGTCCAGTTTAGTGATGAGTCGACCGGCAGTCCGGTGAGCTGGTCCTGGACCTTTGGAGACGGTGAAACCTCAACAGAACAGTGCCCGTCCCACACCTACGAGGATGAAGGCATCTTCACCGTGAACCTCTCGGTCGAATTTGAGGGCGGGGCTTTTGATTATGAAGAGAAAGAAGATTATATCACGGTCTGCCAGGAGATAGAAGAAGCAGCATTCTCAGGCACCCCCCGCAGCGGGGTCTCTCCCCTTGCCGTCCAGTTCACCGATGAGTCGACCGGCAGTCCGGTGAGCTGGTCCTGGACCTTTGGAGATGGTGAAACGTCAACAGAACAGTGCCCGTCCCATACCTATGATACCATCGGAACCTACACGGTGAACCTGACCGCAGGATTTGAAGGCGGTGTCTTTGATTCTGAGGAGAAGGTGAATTATATTACCGTCACTGATGTTCCCCCGACCCCGCCGCAGGCAGTATTCTCAGGAACACCCACATCAGGCCCGGCTCCGCTCTCGGTCGTCTTTATCGATGAGAGTACCGGTGGTCCGACGAGCTGGATATGGAGTTTTGGTGACGGTACTTCCTCACGCATGCAAAACCCGGTCCATACATACTCGGATATAGGAAACTATACGGTCTGGCTTCGTGCCCAGTATCCTGACGAGACCAGCAGTTCTCTCGAACGCAAAGATTATATCAAGGTATCAGACGGCCCTACCCCCACGCCAACTCCCACGCCAACCCCTACACCGACCCCCACCCCCACACCTGAACCGTTAGAAGCACGGTTTACAGCAGAACCCCTGCAGGGACAACCCCCCCTCTCTGTTGCATTCATTGACACCTCAACCGGTTCACCGACGAGTTTCTCCTGGAACTTTGGTGATGGTGAGAGTTCAACTGACCAGAGTCCGGTTCACACCTACGATGGAATCGGCCTTTATTCAGTTACCCTGCAGGTTGCAAAGGAAGGAGCAAGTGCAGTGACCCGTAAACCATCCCTCATCGCGGTAACTGCCCAGGATAAGAGCGGATTTGGGATTCTTATCGTGAGTTCGGATCCTGCCTGTGCAACCGTGTACCTGGAAGGACTGGAGCGGGGAACGACACCGGTTACGATAGAAAAATTACTACCCGGTCCCTATACATTGAAACTCACAAAAGACGGATATACGGACTACACTGATGCCGTGTATGTACGAAACGCCATACCAACGGTAGTCTCTGCTGCCTTGTCACCGGTAACAGGACCCGTTGTTGAATCATCGCAGGAAGGAACCCTTGTGGTCTCATCCCTGCCTGAAGTTGTACTCTGAACCTTTTTCTTTATTTCTTTTCCATCCTTCCCTCTTTTCTGCTGATACAAAGAGTATTTGGGATGGGTTATGGGGTGCGAGAAAGAAGAGGAGTGATACGCGGTAATTATCAGGGATGATTGTTAGGTCCTCCCATATGTGTCATCGTACCGCTCGATATCATCCTCTTCAAGGTACTCTCCTATCTGCACCTCGATGACTTCAAGTGGCAGGATCCCGGAATTTCCGAGCCGATGACGGGTTCCTGCCTTGACAAAGGTGCTCTCACCTGCACCGATACAGAGAATTTCATCTCCAAGCGTCACATCAGCCATTCCCCGTACTACTATCCAGTGCTCACTCCGGTGCCGGTGCATCTGCAGAGACAGCTGCTCTCCCGGACGAACGGTTATCCGCTTTATTCTGAAGTTATTGCACCGCTCAAGCTCGGTATATCCCCCCCAGGGACGGTACACATGACGGTGGATCTCGGTGATGGGATCTGACTCAGCTTTTAACTGTGAGACCAGACTCCCGACCCGCTCACTCTCATCCCGTTTGCAGACAAGGAGTGCATCCATGGTATCTACCACGACGAGATCAGAGACACCGATAAGGGCGGTCCGCTTATCCCCGGTATGCACATAGTTCCTGCTTGCATCAATGGCAGTAAACGTGCCGGCATTTCCGTCTGCATCATGTACGGCATGATCATACCATGCCTGGAATGTTCCCAGATCTGACCATTTTGCAGTAAGCAAAACCACTGCTCCGCGTCTGGTCTTCTCCATGAGTCCATAATCCATGGAGATGGATCTGATTGCATAATAATCCGGATGGGGCACTTTAAAAGCATCGGCAATATCAGGGGCATAGCGGTGCAGTTCTTCACAGAAAAGATCGGCATTAAAGGAAAATATGCCGCTGTTCCAGAGATATCCTTTCTTAAGGTACTCAATAGCAGTCTCCCGGTCCGGCTTTTCTTTAAATTCTGCAATAGTCATTCCGATACCACAGGGTTCTCCCGGGGCAATATACCCGTACCCGGTATGGGGGTACTGTGGCTGTACTCCGAAGGTAACAAGGAACTGGTCGGTAAGGAAAAGAGCATTTTTGATATCTGTGATAGCCTGCTCCTCGAGAGAGTGATCACTCGGAAAGACTACGATCTTTTTTGGTGAAGAACAACGAAGAATTTCATGAACCGCCCAGGTTATTGCAGGCAGGGTGTTTTTTCCAACCGGCTCTCTGAGTATATGTGTGAGGGCAGGGTCACAGCCGCATTCCCGTATCTGGTTGATAACGAGGAACTGGTGTAGTTCACTGGTAACGATATAGATGTCAGAAGGATCTGACAGTTTCAGTGCCCGGGTAAAGGTCTCCTGGAATAACGATTCTCTATCCGCTATCTGTAAGAACTGCTTGGGATAATTTGTTCGTGAGAGTGGCCACAGGCGGGTTCCGATACCCCCCGCAAGAATGACCGAGGTAATCGTGTTCATACGTGTAGTATCTGGTTTCTTCTTCTTCTTTAAGTCTGTTTTGAATAATATGGTTACCGAGTGCCGGGATCAGGGATATCGTAACAAATATAATTGATTGAGCATAATACCCTGCAGTATTCCTTTTTTTCAATTCAGTTCCCTGTATGCCGGTTGCACCGGTACCGATTGCATTGACTCCTGCCTGACAATCAATTGTGTTTGGATTTGATCAGAATGCTTTATTAGATTGGACGGCAAAACAGTTGAAATATAGTTAAATTCAAAAAAAAAGACAAGAACCCGGTCTGCCTGATAGTCAGGTGCAAAAGCCGGGGTTACTCGCAGGGTTATTCATCGATGATATTCAGTTCAGATTATCGTATCACCATTCAGAGGAGATTGAGATGGCCGCTTCTTTGCCTCAGTATGGGCTGATTTTTTTTCTTCTGGGATCCCTCCTCATCTGCTGCGGATGTATCTCGCCTGATGACAGCAATGATCTCCCAACTCCGGTTCCCACCATCCCCGGCCCTTCTATCGCTGAGATTGAGGGTATTAATGTTGATGCCGGTTCGATGATTATCTATGACTCTGTCGGCCGGCAGGTGACGGTTCCCCGGTCAATCTCCCATGTAATCTGCCTCGGTGAGGGATGTGTCAGCCTTCTTGTCATGTTAGATGCCCATGATCTGATAGCAGCGGTTGATAAGCCGTTTCTTGCTCCCGGGAACAGAGACACCTATGAGTACCAGTCCCTGTATCCTGGATTGTTTCGCCTTCCTGCAGTTACCGATGAGTCAGGTGTAATGGATTTGGATCGAATACGCATGCTCTCTCCTGCACCTGATCTCATTATCTCGACTTACAGCATCAGAACCAATAATCCTGATGAACTACAGGCAGGAACCGGTATTCCTGTGCTAGTAACGAGTCCCGGCGACCTGCATACGAAAAAGGATGAGTTTGAGAGCAGTCTGCGTCTCCTTGGAACGGTGCTAGAGAAAAGGAGTAGATCTGAAGCAGTTATCCTGTTCTTCCGGACCCTGACCGATAACCTGCAGGACAGAACCATCGTCCTTTCAAAAGACCTGAAAAAAACTGCATACGTGGGTGGCAGTTCATTCGGGTATACCCGGGACATACTTGACACGACTCCGGGATATCTGCCTTTTATTCTTGCGAGGATTGATCAGGTTCCGTCTTTTATTGCCATTACCGGAGCAGGACTTGCAGATACCGGAAATACCGTGGCACACATCTCTCTTAATGATCTGGTAGCAGAGAAACCGGACGCTGTCTTTATCGATCTGGCAACACTTAAGAATGCAGATAATGCGATAACTGAACTGAGAACATACCCGACGTACACCCGGATTTCTGCCATCGGTGACGGGTCGGTGTACGGACTGCTGCCCTCACAGCGCTATGGTTTTAATTATGGTTCTGTCATAGCAAATGCCTACTATCTCGGGAAAACGATGTATCCTGATAAATTTACCGATGTGAACCCGAAAAAGATGGCAGATGATATCTTTACATTCCTGTATAAAACACCCCTTTTCGAAGAGATGGATCAGTCACTCCAGGGATTTGTATTTGAGAAGATACCGCTTGTATAGGAT
>CAZSDZ010000001.1:110454-144966 GCA_964605795.1 uncultured Methanoregulaceae archaeon | reverse complement strand
GATGGATCAGTCACTCCAGGGATTTGTATTTGAGAAGATACCGCTTGTATAGGATTTGTCTGCACGATTGCGCAAAAATTCGTGTTTTATCCCTGCCAGAGATTCATCTCATCCTGGCAGGAATCAGCAGAATCCTCCTCTATCTCGTTCCATTACAGGGATAAAATCCCTAATCCCGAATCTCTGGATTTCTTACAATCAGGGAGTACCGATGCCCTGATAAGAGAACATCCTATTCCCGCAGATTCATAATGTTTCCCGAAACAAGCCTCTTTATATCCCCACCCCGGTATTGTATCCGTGACCATAGAGTTTATTAGAATGAACGTTCTTTCATTCTTAACGAGCGATCCCAAAAAATTGAATGATATCAGTATTGTACGTTGATGATGAGCCCAATCTCTTACGCGTAGTACAGATAATTCTCGAACAGACTGGAGAGTTTTGTGTAGATACTGCTGCCTCTGCACGGATAGCTCTTGATTCTATGGATATCTGGTCATATGATGCGATAATCTCTGATTACCAGATGCCTGACATGGATGGTATCGCATTTCTCAAAGCGGTGCGAAACGTGTACGGTGATATCCCGTTTATTATCTTTACCGGGAGAGGCCGGGAAGAGATTGTGATTGAGGCCATCAATAACGGGGCAGATTCGTATCTCCAGAAAGGAGGCAATCCAAAGGCACAGTTTGCTGAGCTGGTGTACCAGGTAAAACAGGCGGTCAGGAGAAAGGAGGCTGAACGTTCCTTTGTTCAATCACAGAAACAGCTTGCTGATATCATCGATTTCCTTCCTGATCCAACGTTTGCCATCGACCGTTGCGGTACCGTTATCGCATGGAACCGGGCCATCGAAGAGATGACCGGAGTATCGAAAAGAGATATACTGGGTAAGGGTGATCATGCCTATGGGATCCCTTTTCATGGAGTAACCTGTCCTGTTCTGATTGATCTCATCGATTCTCCTCTGGAGGTCATTGCTGAGAATTATCACGATATCAGCCGGACAAAAACCTCAATTAGTGCTGAGACAACGATTTTTAAGCAGGGGGGAGAGCCGATAACGGTCCTTGCCAAGGCCTGCCTGCTCTGTGATGAGAAGGGTGAGATAACCGGGGCAATCGAGTCGGTACGCGATATCAGTTCCATAAAAAAGACAGAAGAGGAGCTCAAAAAAAGCAGGGAACAGTATCAGTCCATCGTCAATGACCAGACCGAGATGATTGTGCGGTTCTCCCCTGACGGGACAATAACCTTTACAAACGAGGCGTTCCGGTTATTTTTTATCCCGATGCTCGATCGTTCCAGAATAAAAGGAATGCATATACGGGAGATTCTGCAGTTGGCAGAAATAGAGGTTTCTGATAATCCTCTCTCTCCCCTCTCTCCCCTCTCTCCCCTCTCTCCGATTTATGAGATTGAACAGGAAGATTTTGGCAGGGACAATCAGAAGTACTGGCATCACTGGACCGTCCGTGCATTATTTGATAAAACCGGACAGCCGGTAGAGTTCCAGGTCGTTGGCAGGGATATTACCCGGCAGAAACTGACAGAAAATGCTCTTTTTGAGAGTGAATCCCGGTTACGGTCCTTTATTGAGGCAACCTGGGAATCGGTGATCCTTACCGATGAAGAAGGCCTTGTTATTGAGTGGAACGCAGGCTCAGAACGCATCTTTGGGATCAGAAAAAAAGATGCAATCGGCAGATACATCGGTGACATTCTCATCTCCTTACTGCCTGAGGATCAGTGCCTGCCGGGAACCAAAGAAACACTGTATGAGATGGTAGAGAGATCGTTTACCACCGGGACCCCTCTCTTTTCAGGGCAGAGGATCGTTCTTGCCCAGCGGAGTGATGGCGAACGGATCTCCGTAAGGCAGGTGATATTCCCGATACAAACCGACAAGGGATTCCGGTTTGGTTCAATAGCTCATGATATCACCGATGAGATGGCGGCCCAGGATGCCCTGCATGAGAGTGAACAGAAGTTTTTCCGCCTTGCAAACCAGGCCCCTGACATGATCTTCCGCCGGTTACTTCCCGGCGGGGAATACGAGTATGTAAGCCCTGCATCGGTTGAGATAACCGGGTATGAACCTGAAGAGTTCTATTGCAATTCCCACATCCTCAATCGTTTGATCCATCCGGCATGGGTTGGGTACTTACAAAGAGAGCTCTCTGCACTTATGGAAAACAGGGCCCCTCCGTATTATGAGTTCCAGATTATTCACCGGGACGGAAGTGTCAGGTGGGTGAACCAGAGAAATGTGGTGGTTGCAGATGAGGATGGCAGAGCCATTGCTTTGGAAGGAATTGTGACCGATGTAACAAGGCAGAAGAACTTCGAGGAGAGACTGAGAAGAAGTGAACAGCGGTTCTTAGCAGTCACGATGAATGCAGGATCCTTTGTCTGGGAGGTGGATCCCGAAGGCCGGTACTGGTACTGCAGCCCGGCAGTCGAACATATCCTCGGGTACAGGCCTGATGAGCTCGTGGGAAAGAAATACTTCTATGATCTCTTTGAACCTTCAGTCAGTTCCGTATTACGAAAAAAGGCTCTCTCTGCGTTTCAGTCACAGCAGCCATTCCATGATTTTACCAATCTCAACCTGCACAAAGACGGGAACCGGGTTTATTTAAAAACCAGCGGAACTCCGATGTATGATGAGAACGGATCGTTCTCTGGGTACTGTGGTGTTGATGAGGATATCACCCGCCACCGGCAGACCGAAGATGCACTCAGGAGGAGCGAGGAGCGGTTCCGTGGAATGGCAGAACGCTCTTTTGATTTGATTCTCATCCTTTCTGCTGATCTCATCATCTCGTATGTCTCTCCCTCATCCCTGACCATCACCGGGTATGAACCTGAAGAATTAACCGGTCAGTCTGTCGGTTTTTTTGGAGAGCTGGAACGGAGTGATGCAAACACCGGTATCGCTCTGGTGATGCAGGAATTAAAGAGTGGTTATGGCATTGAGAACATGGATATCGTTATCTCAAAAAAGAACGGTGATACCGCGTACCTGAACCTTTTTGCAGTGCCCATCATTACAGACACTGTCTTTTCCGGTGCACAGGTCTCAATGCGGGATATTACCGAGAGAAAACTGGCTGATATGGCGGTTCGTGAGAGCGAGGAGAAGTACCGGTTACTTGCAGATAATGTTTTTGATGTTATCTGGACTGCCGACCTTGACCTGAACATGACCTACATCTCCCCGTCTATCAGGATGCTTACCGGATTTCTACAGGAAGAAGCGATACAGATACCGGTCTGTGATATGATGACCACGGAGTCCCTGCATAAAGTGAGAGAAGCATACGAGTCACTCATACATGCCCTGCAGAATAAAGAGAGTGTTATTTCAGAAAAAATCCTGGAGATAGAACTATATCGAAAAGATGGTTCAACTGTCTGGGCCGAGCTTATCGCAAACATGGTTCTGGAAAAATCAAATCCGGTAGGATTTGTCGGGGTAACCCGGGATATCAGCAGGCGCAGAGAGGCAGAGAATGCTCTTAGGAAGGCAAACCGCCAGCTGAACCTGTTATCAGGCATAACAAGGCATGATATCCTCAACCGGATTACCATAATCCTAGCCTATCTCGAGCTTATCAGGAAACGATACCAGGATCCCGGACTTATCGAATATATCGATACGATAGAATCGACTACAGAAATAATTCAGTCACAGATCGAGTTTACACGAATTTATGATGGTCTTGGAATACAGGATCCGGTATGGTTACGACCAGAAACGATACTTGAGAAACTCCCGGTTCCAGAGGATATATCCCTACAGACAGAACTGCACAGGGTCGCTTTGTATGCAGATCCCATGATAGAGAAGGTCTTTTTTAACTTGCTGGATAATACCATACGGCATGGAGGGACGGTTAGTAGAGTTATTGTCTCTTCATACCGTACAGGAGACAGCCTTGTCCTTGTCTGGGAAGATGACGGGGCTGGGATTATCGATCAGGAAAAAAATCAGATATTTGAGCATGGATTTGGGAAGAATAGCGGTTTTGGATTGTTTTTGGTTAAGGAGATCCTCTCTCTTACCGGGATTTCGATCAAAGAGACAGGAATGTTTGGGGCAGGTGCACGGTTCGAGATGCAGGTGCCACCAGAAGCATTCCGGATAGAAGAATAAAAGAATTGGAGTACGACGGCAATGGTTGCAGAAGAGGTTACCGGGGTTGGTAGTACCCATCACGTGCAGGATACAGAGAGGGATCTCATCTCTGTGCTCTATGTTGATGATGAACCCAACCTGCTCAAGGTGGTTGAGATCATTCTCGAAGAGACTGGTGAATTTGCGGTTGATACCGCAGCATCAGCACGAACTGCTCTTGATTCCATGGATATCAGCTCCTACGATGTCATCATCTCAGATTACCAGATGCCTGATATGGACGGGATAGAGTTCCTCAAGCATGTCAGGCGTGAGTATGGTACAATTCCGTTTATCATCTTTACCGGAAGGGGACGAGAAGAGGTTGTGATAGAGGCTATCAACAACGGTGCAGATTCGTATCTCCAGAAAGGAGGCAATCCAAAGGCACAGTTTGCAGAGCTGGTTCATAGAATTAAACAGGCAGTCAGGGGCAGGAAGGCTGAGCTCTCACTCTCTTCACAAAAAAGGCAGTTCTCTGATATCATTGATTTTCTTCCTGATGCAACCTTTGCTATCGACCGGTCAGGGACCGTGACTGCCTGGAACAAGGCTATTGAAGAGATGACCGGGATTCCCTCAGATGAGATCTTAAAAAAGGGTGATTATGCCTATGCAGAAGCCCTGTATGGCAAAAAAACACCGGACCTTGTTGATCTGATTGATGCTCCCGATGAGTTGATCCCTGATTGCTATCGTGATATTGCCAGAAACAGGCAGACAATCACCGCATATTCTGATATCGCCCACCATACTAAAGGGACTATCCCGGTCTGTATCCGGGCATCTCTCCTGCATAACGATAATGGGGATGTTACCGGTGCAATCGAGTTGATTCGTGAGATCTCATCGAAAAGAAAGGAGGATTCTACTGCAGCAGAGAACAGGATACTATTCTGTGATATTGCAGAATCTATGCCTCTTGGTGTCTGTGAACTGGATCGGGATCTGCAGGTTACCTATGCAAACCGGTATGCACTCGACTCGTTACAGATATCTCCCGTGGATCTGAAAGGTGGTATTTTTGCACTCTCGTTTATCGATATCTCCCATCATCCATCTCTTCAGTCAGTACTTGATTTACGGATCCCATCGGAACCTTCAAAACCAGGAGAGTATACATTGGTACGAAGGGATGGGAGTACATTTTCCGCAATCCTAACCGTCATACCTGTATCCCACAACAGGGATATCACGGGATTCAGAATTTTTTTTATCGACATTTCCCAAAAAAATGACAGAAGCAGAACAGACTGAGAGCGAAGATAAATTCAGGACTATCTTTTTAAACAGCCCGTATCCAATCACCCTGAATCGTGCATCAGATGGTACAATTATAGCTGTCAATCCGGCATTTCTGACTGCAAGCGGATACCGGGAAGACGAGGTTATTGGCAGAGATCCGGTAAAACAGGGCCTCATAGATCAGGATACATTCAGAAAGGCGATGGATTTGATCCGCAAAGAGGGGAAAGTTGAGAGTCTCCCGATGATGGTCACCGGAAAAGACGGCAGCAATATGCATATTCTCCTCTCTGCTCTACCGGTCAGTTTCGGGAATGAACCCGCCATCATGACCATGACCGTTGACCTGACCCTTCAGAAGAATGTGCAGGACGTATTGCGTGAGTCTGAGAGGAAGTTTACCACGATCTTTACCCATAACCCGACTTCACTTGCTGTTGTATCTGCCAAAAATGGAGTTTTTGTTGATGTAAACGATGCATTTGTCAGGAGTACCGGGTATGGAAGGGAGGAAGTGATTGGAAAGACCGCAAAAGAACTGGGACTCTATCTCGATTCTGATGAGTATATGCGTTTTGTTACGTCGTTACAGAAATGGCAGGACGTCCATGCCATGGAGATGACCTGCAGGAACAAGGACGGAAAAACGATAAACGGCCTTATGTCTTCCTGTTTTGTTATCATGAAGGGAAAACCCTATATTTTATCGTCCTTTGAGGATATTACTGATCGGAAATCTTCTGAAATTGCGTTTCAAACCCTTTTTAAAAGTATTGTCGGGATTACCGGAAGAGATGCCCTTCGCACGATTGCAGAGAATGTATGCTCATGGCTGCACGCTGATTGTGTTATGATTGGTAAAATTTCTCCGGAAAAAGAGACTGTCACTGTTTTATCAATGCTTCTTGACGGGAATGAGGTCTCTGGTTTTTCCTATGCCCTGTCCGGTACCCCCTGTGAGACGGTTGTAAAGAACGGGTTTTGCATCAGTCCTGATAATATTGATACGATATACCCTCTCACAGCAGCGGCTGCGCCGATTCAGATCAAAGGTTACATGGGTACCCCGCTGTATAACTCTGCAGGAGAGATCTTCGGGATCCTTTGCGTGCTCTTCCGGGATCCGATTCATCACCCGCCTCCGAATATCAGGGAGTTTTTAGAGATAATTGCAGTGAAGGCTTCTGCCGATATCGAGAGGATCCAGATCGAGAATGCCTTTTTAGAAAGCCAGAGAAAGCTCGCAGGTGCCATGGATATTGCAGATCTCGTGAACTGGGAGTATGATGTAAAAACCGGATTTTTCACCTTTGATGATCGTTTCTATGCACTCTATAAAACAACAAAAGAGGAGGAAGGTGGGATCCACATGACCCCGGAAACGTATGCCCGGGAATTTATCCCTCCTGAGGATCGTGATGTTGTTTTGGAAGAGGAAAAAAAGGCACTGGAGACCTCTGATCCCTTTTATCAGTCTCAGCGCGAGCATCGGATCATCAGAAGAGACGGGGAGATCCGGTACATCCAGGTACGTATTGGTGTTGTCAAGGATGAATCCGGTCGCACGATAAAGACGTATGGTGCCAACCAGGATATTACGGAACGAAAAAAGACTGAGGAATCACTCCGGATGGCAAACCGCCAGTTAAACCTGCTCAATGGGATAACAAGGCATGATATCCTAAACGGGATCACGATCATCCTCTCGTACCTGGAATTTGCAGATATGATATGCAAGGATCCTGAAATGGGTGAGTATCTCACAAAGATAGAACTTGCAACAAAGAGTATCAAGGACCAGATCGAGTTCACCCGGATATACCAGGATCTCGGGGCAGAGGAACCGCAGTGGCAGGATATTACGTCAATTATCTCACGATTGTCTGTTCCTGATACGGTTGCTATCCATACTGATTGTGAGGGTGTCTCTGTATACGGAGATCCGATGCTTGAGAAGGTCTTTTACAACCTGCTTGATAATGCAGTCCGGCATGGGGAGCGGGTAACCCGGATACAACTCTCAAGAGTCCCTTGTGGTACTGATCTGTTACTGGTGTGGGAAGATAACGGTATCGGCATTCCCGATGAGGAAAAAGAGCAGATATTTTCCAGGGGTTATGGGAGAAATACCGGGTACGGAATGTTTTTGGCACGGGAGATCCTTGCTCTTACCGGTAGCAGTATCACTGAGACCGGGATTATGGGAAAAGGTGCCAGGTTTGAGATTCTGGTTCCAAAAGGTTTTTTCCGGATAAATCCTCTCTAGGCGGGACCGGGCAGAGGATTTTTTGGTATGATAGTGGTGTCAATCTAATGATATATTCCTGCAGCCGGATTTGGATGCCGGATGTGAGTTAATACATCGGGTATATTCCTGTTTGTCTGATACGCTGTGAATCCTAAATTTTTTGAATTTCTCTCTCATTTACATATATAACTACATAAACTATATTATGTAATACAGTAATACATACCATAGCATGGTTGTTGATGGAAATCTTCAATTTTCTGAGATCAATGAAGAGATGACCGGAATTATGAGAATCATGGGACTGAAGAGCAATGAAGCTCGTGTTCTGGTCTTTCTTATGAGGGGTGCAGAAGTAACATCACGTGATATCGAACGTAATACCGATCTTAGGCAACCTGAAGTCAGTATTGCGATAACAAGCCTCATGAAGAAGGGATGGGTTCAGATATCAAGTCTTCTCACTGAAAATAAAGGGAGACCGGTTAAGGTATACAGCCTTGTCTACCCGCCGGATGAGATAATTGATCAGATAGAGAGATCGATTGAAGGAGATTATTCCCATCAGATTGAACTTCTTGAACGGGTACGGACACTTATTCATTCATTATAAAAACCGGGGACGAAATTTTTCTGAGATCTCCATAAGGTGTAACATTTTTTCATCTCTTCTTATAAAGTGATACAACGAGTTTTTCTGGTTTTAACTCCGTTACATCTCCTTATTCATGCGATATGCCGTAACCGGTGGTTGGGATTAAAGTTTATAAGTAAAAACCAAATAGCCAGGAATCTTTCCTTTTCATTGCCATTCTCTTTGTAAACTCATTACCATAAGAATCTCTTCTTCTCAATATACGATGCAGACAGATTCCCGGAGAATTGCGGGAATGGTAATGAAAGTATCCTTCCCATAGAAGCAGTATCTCAATCAATATTGAATGGTTCTTCCCTAAAAAAATATAAAATGATATCGGAAGAGAAAAAGAGATGGGCCCGCTGAGATTCGAACTCAGGACCTCCGCCATGTCAAGGCGACGTCATAACCAGCTAGACCACGAGCCCGGATGTGCCCTATAATGTACGGTCGTTATACATAAAAAAATTCCGAATGGGTTTTTGGTATTGCAAAAATAGGATCAGATATGTGCAAAGGTGGCCGAGAAGATACCTGGTTGGTCCCGGATCTCCTTCATTATCTCTTCTGATACTTCACTGTCGATATTTAAGACCATGATTGCCTCTTCTCCTGGGATAAATCTCCCTACCTGCATCCCGGCAATGTTGATGTTATTATTTCCAAGAATCGTAGAAGCACGACCGATAACGCCGGGTCTGTCGAGGTGACGGGATATTATCACATACCCTTGGGGAACCATGTCCATGGTATACCCGCCGATAGAGACGATCCGGCTGCCTCCCTTGTATAAGACTGATCCGGATATGGAGAGTTCACTCGACTCGGTTGTGACCGATATCGTGATTAGGTTTTTGTATCCTGAAGCATCTTCTGTCAGTGTCTCTGATATACCGATACCCCTGTCCCGTGCCACGACCTCGGCATTAATCATGTTAACCGGGGACATCAGTATCGGATCAAGCAGTCCCTTGAGTACCATTCTGGTCAGTATCTTGCATCCCCTGTCCATTGAAGCAAGTTCCCCGGCATAGGTAACTGATACCTGCCGTATCTTCCCTTCAATAATCTGGACTAAAAGATGGCCCATCTTATCTGCGAGATCGGCATACGGCGAGATACGGTCTTTGAGATCCGGTGATATCATCGGTGCATTTACGACAGCAGAGGCTTCTCCTCCGTGTAGTACGGAAATACACTGGTTTGCAACAGATATAGCAACATTTTTCTGTGCTTCTACCGTACTTGCACCAAGGTGGGGGGTGGTGATGATCCCGGGAACATTCAGGAGAGGTGAGTTTTTCGGTGGTTCTTCCTCAAAGACATCAATAGCAGCTCCACCAACCTTTCCACTGATTACCGCATCGGCAAGGGCTTTTTCGTCAATGATCCCGCCACGTGCACAGTTGATAATCCGCACTCCGTCTTTCATAGTGGCAATGGTGGTTGCATTGATGATATGACGGGTCTCCTTGATTAAGGGTGTATGAACCGTAATCACATCTGCCTGCCTGAACAGTTCATCAATTGTCATGGACTCTATACCCATCTCTGCCGCTTTTTCTGTCGTGATGAACGGATCATAGCCGATGATCCGCATATTAAAGGAAGATGCTCTTTTTGCAACTTCCCGTCCGATACGGCCAAGCCCGACTATTCCAAGCGTCTTTTCATTCAGTTCAATACCCATAAAGGGAGAACGTTTCCACTCCCCCTGACGCATTGAGGAGTCAGCCCACGGAATATTACGGCACAGCGAGAGCATCATCGCGAGGGTATGCTCGGTTGCAGCAAGGGTATTGCCTTCAGGTGCATTGGCAACGATTATTCCCTGTTTCGTGGCAGCATCCATATTGATATTATCAACACCTGCACCTGCCCTTCCGATGAATTTGAGTTTTTTCCCGGCCTGGATAACCGATGAGGTTACATCTGTCCCAGATCGAACCAGCAGCGCATCATATTTAGGAATGATCCGGATCAGTTCCTCCTCATCAAGTCCGGTCCTGATATCCACATCAACAGATTTCCTGAGGATTGCTATCCCTTCTGCTGCCAATTCGTCACTCACAAGTACGTTATACATAACAGTACCTGTAAGGTACTCAACAATAGATACATAGTATTTTCTTATCGGCCACCTGAAAGTATCTTAAAAGCGCGGTCTGGTAGTAGGATTACAAATAATTTTACAGATAGATAATAGGAAACAGTACAAAGACAGGATTGTGGTGCACCAATGAAGCAGGTTCCTGATATTTTATGGTTAGAAGAGATTCGAAAAGAAGATATCCCTTCAGTTGGCGGGAAAGGGGCATCACTTGGTGAGATGGCCTCGATTGGCCTTCCGGTCCCCCCGGCATTTGTCGTTACCAGCCAGGCGTTTCGTCGGTTTTTGGTCGAGACCGGACTGGATAAGACACTGTTTGAGGATCTGGCAGGTCTTGATGTCAATAATAACGAAGCACTCGAGAGGGCTGCGGCAAAGGCAAAGAAAGCAGTGATGGATGCTGTCATGCCTGCCGATTTAAAGGAAGCCATTACCCGTACCTATGGCAAGCTCGCAAAGAGTTACCCGGTTGTTGCAGCCCGTTCAAGTGCCACGGCAGAAGACCTCCCTGATGCAAGTTTCGCAGGTCAGCAGGAGACGTACCTCAACATTACCGGTGCAGATGCCCTTCTGTATGCAGTTCAGTCCTGTTGGGCATCCCTGTATGGAGCGCGTGCGATATACTACCGGGCAACCCAGGGATTTGATGATGAGAGCGTAAACATCGCCGTCGTTGTACAGCAGCTGATCCCTTCAGAGAAGGCCGGGGTGATGTTCACCTCACATCCGACTACCGGCGCCCTTGTTTCTATTATCGAAGGGAGCTGGGGTCTTGGTGAGGCGGTCGTATCCGGCTCGGTCTCTCCTGATAATTATGAGTATGACCGGAAGGCAGAGACGGTTATTGAGCGCAGAATAGCAAATAAAAAGACGATGATCATTCCTGATGGAGAGAACGGAACCCTTGAGATGGCAGTTGATCCGACAAAACAGGATGCGCAGGTTCTCTCTGACGAGGAGATCGGGCGTCTGGTGACCTATGGCCATGTTGCAGAGGAACATTACGGAATTCCCCAGGATATCGAGTGGGCAATCGTCGGAACTGATATTTATATCCTCCAATCCCGCCCGATAACAACAATCAGGAGAGGATCAAACGTGAAACCCAAGGAAGAGAATAAAGTAGAGACGGTAATTCTCAAGGGACAGGGAGCATCACCTGGTATCGCCAGCGGAAAAGTTATCATCATTTACGATGTCAAGGACACCGGTCGGGTGCAGGAAGGCGACATCATGGTCACGAAAATGACCAATCCTGATATGGTCCCGGCTATGAAGAAGGTCGCTGGAATAATTACCGATGAAGGGGGGATGACCTGTCATGCTGCGATAGTATCACGGGAACTTGGAACCCCTGCCATTGTCGGGACCAAGACCGCAACCACCTCCTTAAAAAACGGACAACTCATCACCATGGACGGAGAGCGGGGTCTTGTCTATGAGGGAGCAAACGCAATATCCTCAGCAGAGAAAAGAGAGGAATTTGCAACGGTTCATACTGCAGCACCCATTATCACCGCAACAGCAGTCAAGGTTAATGTCTCAATGCCTGAGGCTGCAGCCCGTGCAGCAGCAACCGGGGCTGATGGTGTCGGTCTCCTGCGGATAGAACATCTGACACTCAGTCTTGGCAAAACCCCGAACTGGTTCATCGAGAACCGGCGAGAGGATGATTTCATTGTAGAGCTGATGGGTGGAATTAAGACCGTTCTCGATGCATTTCCCGGAAAACCGGTCTGGGTACGGACTCTTGATGCACCCACTGATGAGTTTCGGAACATGCCGGGTGGCCAGAACGAGCCGGTTGAACACAATCCGATGCTTGGCTGGCGTGGGATCAGGCGTGATCTCGAGAGTACAGAACAGTTCAGACTACAGATAGAGGCATTCAAGAGGTTATGGGAACTGGGATACAATAACCTCGGGATCATGTTTCCAATGGTCTCACATCCCCGTGAATTTATCCTGGCTAAAGAGTTCTTCCGCCAGTACGGAGTCAGGGTTGATGATGTCAGTCTTGGTATCATGATAGAGATACCGGGTTGTGCACTCATGATCGATGAGTTCATTGCAGCAGGTATCCGGTTTGCGTCTTTTGGAACCAATGATCTCATCCAGTATACTCTTGCCATCGATCGGAACAATGAGTATGTTACCGATATGTACGACTCACAGCATCCAGCGGTTCTAAAACTCATTGATACCTGTATCCAGGCATGCAGGAAGCACCATGTTGAGGTCTCGATATGTGGGCAGGCCGGATCAGATCCGCTCATGGTCAGGTGGCTGGTCGAGCACGGAATAACGAGTGTCTCATCCAATATTGATGCTATTGCCAAGATCCGACAGACCGTCGCGGCCACTGAGCAGAGAATCATCCTCGATGCTGCGAGATCCAACCGATGCTAAAGCAGGGTATCGAGGAAGAGGAACTCTTCTGTTTTTTGGAGGCAAAACGGAACGAGGATATCAGGTATGATCTCATCTTAAGCTCCATGTGCACCCGTCCCCATCCTGTCGCCATCCGTGCCCATAATCTCTTTATGGAGACGAACCTTGGCGACCCCGGGCTCTTTCCAGGGACCCATGAGGTGGAACAGATCCTGGTTTCCCGGTTTGCAGAACTCTTCTCCTTCCCGAAAGCAGGCGGGTATGCAACATCAGGAGGGACCGAATCAAATATCCAGGCATTACGGATAGCCCGCCAGATCCACAAGACAAAAAAACCGAATGTCATCCTCCCTACCTCTGCCCACTTCTCATGCCAGAAAGCCTGTGATATGCTCGGGCTTGAGATGCGCTGTGTTCCCCCGGATAAAGAGATGCGCATGGATACGGATGTTCTTGCCGGGATGATCGATACAGATACCTGTGGAATACTCGCAGTTGCCGGAACCACTGAGTACGGGGTCGTCGATCCGATACCTGCTATTGCAGCCCTTGCAAAAGAGCACGACATTTTCTTCCATGTTGATGCAGCCTTTGGCGGGCTTGTTCTTCCGTTCCTTCCCGGTTCCCCTGCATTTGACTTCTCCATCCCCGGGGTGTCAAGCATATCGGTCGATCCACACAAGATGGGGATGAGTACCATCCCTGCCGGTGTCCTTATGGTCCGTGATCCACTGGTATTACACCGCTTAAATGTGGATACGCCCTACCTGACAGTCAAGAAGGAATTTACCCTTGCCGGAACACGCTCCGGAGCATCGGTAGCCGGTGCACTTGCGGTCCTTGATCACCTCGGGCGAACCGGAATGGAGGCGGTTGTATCAGGATGTATGGAAAATACCCACAGATTAATTGGTGGAATGGAAGCGTTCGGTATACAGAGGGCTGTTACGCCTGATGTAAATGTGGCAACCTTCATGCCATGCAGGATCCCGGACAGATGGATTGTATCTACCACGAGGAACAATCATGTACGGATCGTCTGCATGCCTCACGTCACCCGCGATACTGTTGAAGCATTTTTAGAAGATATCGGTGAACTGAATGTTACAGCGACTTGAAGAATCACTTCTGGCATCCCCAATCGTCAAAAAAGGGGATTACAATTACTTTATTCATCCCATAACCGATGGGGTTCCCTGTATTTCACCTGCACTCATCAGGGAAGTAGCATGTGCCATGATCCGTATCATGGATCTCTCCCGTGCTGACTACATTGTAGCGGCAGAAGCCATGGGAATACCCATCGGCATTGCAATATCCCTCATGACTGATATCCCGCTCTCCATCGTAAGAAAGCGCGAGTATGGTCTTCCCGGAGAAATATCTGTCAGCCAGACGACTGGATACTCAAAGAACCAGTTATTCATCAACGGCATCAAAAAAGGGGACCGCATCGTTATTGTTGATGATGTCATCAGTACCGGCGGAACTACAAAGGCACTACTCTCTGCGTTTGAGAGTATCGGGGCAATCGTGCAGGATATCTGTTTTGCCGTCAGCAAGGGTGAAGTTTTCCTTGATCATCCCTATCGCTACCTGGTACGGATCGAGGTTACCGATCAGGTGAAGATCTGTGATACAACGCTCTGATATTATTGTAGAATTACAGAAGAGAGATGTACAAACCGTTGCAATTCAGGCGCCTGAAGGACTGAAACGGGAGGCCGTCCGGTTAGCCCTAGATCTCAAAAGAGAAGGGTTGTCCGTTATCCTGTCAGGGGATCCCTGTTATGGATCCTGTGATCTTGACCGGGAAGGGCTTGCCATGGCAGATATCCTTGTACATATCGGTCATGCACCGGTCGATGATACGGATCGGGTCTTATACGAGTATTATCAGGTTGATATGCCGAAAGACTCTCTCAGAGAAGGTATCAGATACCTCTCTCAAAAACGAATAGGGCTTGTTACGGTCACTCAGCATCTTCATTGCATCCCGATGATACAGGAGTTTCTTAAAAATGAGGGGATCGATGCTGTTGTAAAAACCGGGGGAAAGAGAACACCTCACCCGGGACAGGTCCTCGGCTGCTCCTTTGAAGCGGCAAAGGCCACCGGATGCAGTGAGATTTTGTACGTAGGAACCGGTCTTTTTCATCCCCTTGGTGTTGCTATCGCAACCAATGCCCGTGTCATTGCTCTTGATCCTGTTACCGGGATCGTACAGGAGGTCTCTGCAGAACGGTTGTTGCGTGTCAGGTTTGCACTGATTGAGAAGGCAAAGATGGCGGAACAGTTCGGTATTATCCTCTCGACAAAGAGCGGACAACGCCGGGAGGAGCTTGCCCGCTCGCTGGTATCCCTTCATCCCTCTGCCCTTCTTGTTACGATGAGGGAAGTAACCCCTGATCAGGTGTCCAATCTCGGGTTTCCCTGTTATGTGAATACGGCATGCCCGCGACTCGCCTACGATGATCAGGGGAACTTCCCGGTACCGGTTCTCACCCCCCAGGAGTTTGAGATAGTCTGCGGAGTGAGAAACTGGGAGGAGTATACCGTGGATCAGATACCATGAAACTGCGACATCTCGAGATGAAACTCTCCTCTCTTGCAGGATTTATGGATCCGTCTCCTTCACTTGAGCAATACCTGACACCGGCACCGGTGGCTGCACGGCTCCTGTACACTGCCTATACCCAGGGAGATATCTTTGAGAAGAAGGCCTGTGATCTCGGTTGTGGAACCGGGATACTTGGCATCGGAGCTGCCCTGCTCGGGGCGAAACAGGTCATTGGTGTGGATGCAGATCCGTCTGCTCTTAAGGTAGCAGCAGATAATGCACGGCAGGCAGGTGTAACCGTTTTGTGGAGAGAAGAGACGATTACGGGTCCGGTACCGACACTTTCTCCCTGTGATACCGTTATCATGAACCCGCCTTTTGGTGCCCAGAAAGAGCACGCAGACAGACCGTTTCTTGATGCTGCTCTTGCCATCGCAGATACTATCTACGGGATTTTCAATGCGGGATCACTTGATTTTATCAGGAGGTACGTGCAGGACAGGGGAACGATAACCGATAGTATCAGGTCAGAGATACGAATCAGGAATACGTTTGCATTTCATACCCGTGATCAGGTTGAGATACCGGTCGAGATCCTCATTATCAGGAGGAACAAATGATTCGAAACAAGACCATTCTCAATCTGTTCTTCGCTCACCTGGTCAATGACATCTATACTCCGGTTATCATGGCTCTGCTGCCGCTTCTGATGAGCACCTATGGCTACAGTTACTTTCTTGCAGCATGCCTGGCCTCAACCCACAGCCTGGCCTCGTCTGTTCTTCAGCCGCTCTTTGGATATATTTCAGACAAAAGGGATATCTGTATCCCGGTATCGGTCTCTATCCTTATATCCGGTTTTTTCATATCAGCGACAGGCTTCTTTCCCGGTGTGTATACCCTCCTCATCGTTTCTGTCGCGATTGCAGCGGTAGGCCATGCGAGCTTTCATCCGGCAGCCTTGTCAATTGTGTCAGATCTCTCCAACGACTCGAACCGTGGTATCATGACCTCGTACTTTGTGGTTGGCGGGAATATTGGATTTGCCTGCGGCCCGGTCATTGTTGGATATCTTCTGGCAGAAGCTGGTTTTTTTGGTGTCACCCTTCTTATGATCCCAGCCTTTCTGGTTGCCATCATACTGCGAAACCTCTCTTTTACCCGGTGCAAACAGAAAACCTCCCTTGTTTCTCATGAGCGTGAATCATCTGTAACGGAAAAGCCGGGTGGGAATATTCCGATAATTACTCTTTTTTGTGCTTCAACATTCAGATCCTGGGTAATATTTGGATCCATAACATTCTTCCCGCTTTATCTTGTAGCAAACGGCTATACGATTCTTACCGCTACCATGCTGGTTACGGCGATGCTGCTTGCAGGAGTCCTCGGGCAGATACTCGGCGGTGTTCTCTCTGACCGGTATGGCAGGAAAGATTACCTTGTCATCACGACATTTCTCGTAATACCCCCATTAATACTATTCCTTACCAGTTCAGGCGTCGTTGCCATCATTTCCATGCTCATCTTTGGTTTCTTTCTCTGGTCTACCTTTGCAGTAACCATCGCGATGGCGCACGAGTTGATGCCGAAAAATATCGGCCTGACATCAGGACTCTTTTTGGGATCTGCACTTGGTGCCGGGGGTATCGGGGTAGCTGCATCCGGTTACATCGCAGACACCTGGGGGCTTATATCATCGATCGCTCTCTTTGGTCTGCTTCTGGCAATATCCGGTATCTTTTACGCAGCTATACCCCATCCTTATAGAACGTTTTGCAGGAATAAAACGTGACTCATCTGATGATTTCCGGCATGTATCCAAAGGGTAGTACGACAGAAAAGATACCCCTGGCTATCAGGGGAGACAGATTATCCGGGTTTGGCAGGAAATAATCCTGCTTCCTGTTTTTTTAAAAAAGAAGAAAATTTAATCCTTAACAAGGATAAAACCAATGCCTGCCATCATTATCCCGATGATGATAGCACAAAGTCCGATACCCCCCTCAATAAATACAATAAATTCATTCCAGAATAGTGATATCTCGTATGCACCTGCGATAACAAGAATGATTCCAGCAATAAGCATTGCAATTCCCATTTTATCCATGATTAATAATCCTCCATATCAATGTGTGCCCGGATGTCTGATGCAGAACCAGTAATCCTGCCTGAAGATAGGATCAGAACAGGAAGACCCGGTCAACGCATGCCGTTAAAACACACCGGAACATTCACTGAATTATTAGGTTGTACCGTATAGTATTTGGATGAATCACTGATTATAAGTATTGGTCGCGATAAGTATTGGTCGCCAGCATGGATCAGGACAAAGAAAAGTTCTCTTCATTCTTAGCCGGTAATCAGTCTGCATGGATGCAATTGCCTGGAGAATAATATCTGCAAGAGAAAACTGTTAAAGAGTATTCTCTCAATCATATCCTATGGCCGGTAAATCCTCTGCCTGACACTTCATATTATTATTTCGGGAATCGCTATCAGGTGAGAGGATGAGACGGATCATACCGGGCAGAGAGGATGAGACGGATCGGCGCACCCTGCTGCAGTTCATGCACGATCTCGCGGGGAAGCATCTCTGCAGTATGAGAACTATAAATCCCGATGGTCCGCCCACACACATAGTCACTTCTGCGCCAGACCAGATCATGGGGATGGTCAAATGTCTGTTGTGATGATCCCCTGCTTGTCACGGTCACACAAAGCCCGTTGCACAGAAGGGTTGTCGTAAGAACTGCCCCGTCATGGGATAGGATATCCTTAAACTCCCGGGAGAGACCGGCACAACCAATATCAGCCCCGACTGCTATGATACAATCCCCTGCTTTCGTAACTTCATCGTGCGTGGTCACTTCAAAGGTGGATCGGTGCATTGCTGTGATTTTTGGATGACCATAGGCAGTGATACACGCGGTGGCTGTTATCATTAAGTACAGAGAGGTCGTTATTCATAATCAATGGATCGCGTTATGGATTACTGCCCGGTCTGCAAAGAGGACACTGAGCATGATGTACTGGCCTCCTCCCATCTTCTGGTCATTCAGTGTTCTTCGTGTCAGACGATACGTAAAGTACAGCCCCCTAAAGAACCTGACCAGGTACGGGTTAAGGCCATTGTAAGCAGGGAAGATCAATCTTCAGTCTGTTTTGCTGAATTTTTTGAAGATGAGGTGATAACGGTCGGTGACAGGATTGTTGCCGAATGTCCTGATGGCGAAGGTGCCGGTGTTGAGGTGATGTCGATAGAAGTAGAAGACAGACGGGTTGAAAAAGCAGAGGCCCCAGATATCACAACACTCTGGACACGGGTTATTGACATGGTGGTCGTCCGGGTATCGGTTCATGACGGCAAAACCACCATACCTTTGTATGTAACCTGTACCGGTGATGAGCAGTTTGTTGTTGGTGAATTATACAAAGCAGGAACACACAAAACAATCAGATACCGGATTACCCATATCAAGAACAGGGATGGTTCCATACGAAAAAGAGAGGGGAAGTATGAACCGGCAAGTAAGATAAAACGGATATACGGGTTTCGTGTCTGACCGGTTACTGCTCTGTCTCTACGAGATATACCTCTATTCGTGGGGAACCATACGATATGGTCACCCCGGTCTCATCCCTTCCCAAAACATCGGCTACCCGTATCGGAACTTTTATTTGGGCATCGTCCACAGCCATGAGGGGGGTCTCTGAGAAGCCGATGAGAACCTGCTCTCCCGGGCCTGCCTCTGCAAAATCCTCACCTACGATGCCTGCAAATTTATCGATATCTATGGTTTTTACTAACTCCTGCATCGGGTTTGACAGTGTCTTTTTTTCACCGGGGGTAAGTCCGATGATTCCATAACTGATGGTATCAAGTTCCGGCCCAAAGAGTGTATAACTCATGCTTTCATTCATACCCGGATGACTGACCGGGAGACTTATTCGGTCAATCCCTGAAGAGGTATTGGTTGGAATTTTGATACGATCAGAGAAGAAGACAAGCCCTCCTGCCTGGTATGCAGATGAGAAGACGTTTCTGTCAGTCGTCACGACCGGTCTGCCGGTCTCATCAAAGAACGTAAAACCGACCGTAGCGTTCATTCCCGGGATGACTCCCGCATTATCCGGTTCAGGCACCTCTGCAACTGACCGGGTACCGGGTTGTGAACATCCTGCAGAGAAGAAGAGAGAAACAAGAACCGTCACAAGAATTGTTGTGATGAGTAATTTCGTATTCTTCATGAAATCTCACGTGAAAAAAGAAAAATCAGTTGTTTAACTGGGTAAGCCGAATCTCGATGGTGGGATACTGGTAATTGATAACGGCCTCATCACCGTTCTTTGAGATGAGTGTTCCCGTCCGATAATATGCTTCCTCGGTAGTATTACCTGCAACCTCATCCTGGTTATAGATAAATGGCATGAGTACCTGGTCTCCCGGTTTTGCCATGTTTATCTGTGTCTGGAACTGTTCATTCATTGTCTTTATATCAATAAGACCGATCATGCCCGGGTTTTCGGGAAGGGCAATGATACGATCCTCGTTGACCTTCATTCCGGTCACTCCAAACCGAATCGCATCAATCTCATCCCCGGTCAGGCCAAAGTAAACCAGGTTCGGAATATTGGGATGTGCAACCGGTACGGTCTCAAGGTCTGTATTTGCTGATATATTAACCGGGACTATCATCTGGTATGCCTTGAAAACGATATTGCCGTCTTTTAACCCTTTTTCCATGATATTGGAGTTGGTGGTAATGATTGGCCTGTTCATGGCATCCCTGAAGGTAAAGTCAATATTGGCAGTATTCCCTGGTTTTGCATCTTTTAATACGTTTAACCAGCTGCTCCCCATCCCGGCAACGATCATGACCACCGCAAAGAGTACACAGGCGATAATAATACCAATCTGTTTCCAATTCACTGGTTTTTTCTCTTCTTCTGATTTATGACGGTATCCTTTCATTCCCTATATGATCATCTTAGAGAGAGATAAACATGGCACTCCTGGTCTTTCCCGTGTCATATGACAGAGGTGGTATGCCCGGGCGAAACGATCTCACCCCGTCTTGTCGATCACTTTTAATGAAGCAGAGGCGTACCATTCTCTTTCATGGATAAAAAAAGGGTCAGGGATTACATGACCTATGATGTCGATACCATCGATGTAAGGGGGACGGTACGAGATGTCATTGATGCAATAAAACGAAGTACCCATGACGGATTTCCTGTTGTTGATGATAACGAGGTGGTTGGATACATATCAGCACGTGATCTCCTCTTTGTAACCCCTGAATCTTCAGTAAAGGATGTGATGAGTCATCGTCTCATTGTTGCCGAACCGGATATGGTAATCAGTGATGTTGCACGGGTTATCATCAGGTCAGGGATACAAAAACTCCCGGTTGTAGATGAGGATAACCGGCTTTTAGGGATCATATCAAACACCGACGTGGTGCGATCCCAGATAGAGCACGTCTCCCCTGAGAAGGTACATAAATTTATCGATACCCTTGAGCGTCTTCATGGATTAAAACCAGTCCTCTCACGGGGACCGGTCAGGATTGCCGAACTTCTTCCCACCCAGTCCAAGATTTACATGGATGAACTTGAAGGAAGGATTTATGAGATCCAGAAAGGTCTTGCTGAACCGGTTATCGTGATTAAAAAACCAAGAAAGACACTACTCGTGGATGGCCACCACCGTGCAGTAGCAGCAAAAAAGCTTGGGATCAAGATTTTAGAGGCATACATCATCACGATCAGTTCTGATATGGAACTTGGTCTTGAACGAACCGCCCATGCGATGCATCTGCGAAATCTCGATGATATTGAGATCCTTGATTACGCTCGTCACCCCCTTGTTGCAGGGACAAGTAGAATATCCCGATATTATTAGGTTTTTTTACGACCCCTCAAATTTTGTGTCGTACTTCTGATTCATCATGTGAGTCTTTACGATACTATTCTCTTTGATAACAACCTCAGGCCAGATGCGTATCTTGGTATGAACAATGCACCCGTTCCTGATAACAACCCGAGGACCGATGACCGTGTCATGCTCAATGGTACATCCCTCTCCTATGGTAGTGTCGTTATCAATGATACTTCCGGAAATTGTGGTATTACTCCCGATTATTACCTGATTATAGAGGGATGATGAGAATATCTTTGCATTATCCCTGATGACACACTGGTTCCCGATGCTCGTGTAGGGTCCGATAAGAACCCCGTCACCAATCTTTGTCCCGTGTCCGATTGAAACCGGTCCGATGATGCGGGCATGCTCTCCGAGTGAGATGGATCCCCCAAACCGTACCGGTCCCTGAATCGTTGCGTTCCGTACATCAAGGTCTCCGGTAATATCAGTGTAGGGGATCTTATGAAGCAGCCATTTCTCTGCTGCCCTGAGAGAGAGCGGACTTCCTACGTCTGACCAGTTCCCACTGGCAAGCCAGCCGTTTAATTTTTTCCCCTCTTTTAAGAGGAGCGGGAAGAGATCCTTGGCAAAGTCGAACTTCCGGTCTGCCGGGATATAATCAAAGATCTCGGGGTTACAGACATACATGCCAGTACTCGCGAGATTTGAGAATATCTCCCCCGGGCCTGGTTTTTCTGCAAACCGTAAAATCCGGTTCTGGATATCGATCTCGGCAATACCATAGTCATTTGGTTCGTCAATCGAGATGAGTCCCACGGTTATCATGGCATCATGGGAGAGGTGTTCGCGGTAAAACTCGATAAGATTGAGATCAGTCAGGTGGTCTCCGCCAACGACGAGAAAAGTACTCCCTTTCAGGTACTCCATGGCATTCCTGACACTTCCTGCAGTGCCGAGTTTTATCTCTTCATAGACGTAGGTTATCGTCACACCAAACAGGGATCCGTCGCCTAGGATCTTCTCGATAGCATCACCCTTGTATCCGGTTGTGATGATAACCTCAGAGAACCCGAGATTGGCAAGGTGTGATACCAGGTGACATAATGAAGGAATGTTACCAATCGGGATACATGGTTTTGGCCGGTCAAATGTAAGCGGGCGTAACCGGGTTCCTTCACCCCCGCACATGATACAGACTTTCATCACCATACTATGGTTAGTGAAACGATATAGATATAAGAGATAACCAGTGGCTTAAAAAAGATACTCACATCTTTTTTCCTATCACGAGTGATATGGTGAAAAAAACGGGAACTGATTGGTCTGCAGAGAATCAGAGTGAATCGATACTGATTCCCCGAAAGTCCTCGACCATGTCCCGGATCTCTTTTACCCCAAATGCTGTCTGGACAGCGTTCATCTCAAGTTCTGATGCGATATCGCAGACATATTCAAGGATATCAATAGATAACTCTTTCTTTACCTTGCTTCTCTGTATCTGTTCAACCAGTGCAGAGACCCGATCGGGATCCTCGTGTCTTAACTTTGCAAGGCTGATCACACACATGTAAATACGGGTGAGGTTTCTGTCCGTTCCGGTAATCGTATCAAAAAAATTCCTGATAACCTGCGCCTGATATACCTCACCTCCCATAATAAAAGGTTGTTTCCTTTCTATTTAAAAATACGCATTGTTTTCCTCGTTTCACCTACTATCAGCCGCTATTTGGCAGTACTGACAATTCTGATGATATCGCCGTTCTGAAGTTCATAACTCTCCTTGATACGCATCTTTGTTCTGGCATTCACGGCATATAAAAATCCGGCCCCGATATCTGAATGTACCATGAAAGCAAGATCGTGAGGATTTGAGCCCTTTTTTATGAGAAATGCATCAGGCAGGATTCTTCCCCGTTTATCCATGTACTGGTTCTCATCCTCGACCGGATATACCACGATCATCTGAAGAAGATCAAAGACCGCATGGTTCAGAACTGCCTGAACCCCTGTTCCTTCGTGCTCCTTCATGTAGAGAGCAATGGCATCGAGGCCCTTTTTTTGGGCTGAAGAGAGTTTATCAGGTTCTGGTATCGTAAATACCGTGTCTCCCGGGTTATAACTGATAAATTCAGCAGCTGCTGCCTGCCTCAGTGCCAGTTCAGCAGCTCCGCTGACAAGACTGACATTGTTCTGTGAAAGCCGGGTTATCGCGTCTTTTGAGGCAATATCTGCCTTGTTTCCTGCAACAATTATCGGTTTTGAGATGCGAAGCAGTTCCCGGCTAAAGATAAGGAGTTCCTCTTCTCCGGCACCTTTCAGGCTGATTTTTAGGGAATTCTCTGCATCCAGGATGTCCTGCTCTGATATGGCAAGACCGGCAAGGATATCTGCAAGACCCCCCTCCAGTGAGTAGGTTCGTTGTTGTGCCTGACGCTGCATCTTTGGCCAGTGTTTCTGAATGATTCCTAACAGCCACATTGCCATCTCATTCCTGACAAGGTCTATCTCTTCGAGGGGATCATTCACTCCTAACTCAGTCAGATTTCCTTCCAGATCAGTACCTCCGCTTGCATCGATGACGTTTATGATGGCATCAGCCTGTCTCAAATTATCAAGGAACTGGTTTCCAAGCCCTTTACCCGCATGGGCATCAGGAACAAGACCGGCAACATCGATCAGGTTTATTGGGATATACCGGATCCCGGATGAACAGATGTCACATGAGAGTCCGAGATCACGACATGCACAGGGCACCCGTACGTATGCGACCCCAAAGTTTGCATCGATAGTGGTGAACGGGTAGTTCTGGATATCTGCATGCGCCATTGTTGCTGCACGGTATATGGTCGACTTTCCACAGTTTGGTTTTCCAGCAAGAGCGAGTGTTATCATAGACATTCCTTTTATGGTTCCAGACGTCGGTATCGTTATTATGAGTTTCGTCACAAAAAAAATCTACTATTTCGAGAACCCGGGTCCGGAGAATACCGATGACTGTATTAGGATAGCCATTGAGCGTGCCCGGGAAACCGGCATCAAAACCCTGGTTGTTGCAAGTACATCAGGTAAAACTGCGCTCTCCTTTCATCGTGCACTCGTTGGAACCGAATTAGAGCTGGTTGTTGTCACGCACGTGGTCGGGTTTTCAAAACCCGGGGTATGGGAGTTTGACCAGGGTATTGCACAAGAGATTCGTGATTCCAGGAACCGTATCGTCACGGGAACTCATGTATTGTCAGGGCTTGAACGGGCATTCTCTGCATCTCCCAAGGTGGGAGGAGGATCACGCAGTGAAGCGGTATCTGAATCACTCAGGCGCGTTGTAGCAGTGGGCTTAAAAGTTGCAATCGAATGCGTGCTTATCGCTACCGATCAGGGTGTCATCTCTCCTGATAATGAGGTGATAGCTGTTGGTGGTACCGCTTCAGGCGCTGATACCGTCTGTGTCATAAAACCTTCGCACACACAGCGGTTTTTTGACTTGCAGGTCCGCGAGATTGTTGCTATGCCACGGAACCGGTGATCCATGCCGGAAATGCCCCCACCAACCTCCCTGTTACCGTTGCTTTTACGCCCGGTCATCTGGATACCTGGTATCTATGCCGGTTTTGCAGTCTTTGTAAGCATTATCCTGTGTTACTACCAAACCCTCTTTATCGCAAGTCGTGTGGCTGTCCTGCTCGCAGTCCTTCTTCCTTTTTTCGTGGCCGGAACACTGGCATCGTTAGGAAATAATCCTGTTACTGCAAGCGGGTTTCTCCTGAATGCCAAGCGGTATTACTTCCCGATCCTTCTCCCTGCGTTTCTCATTCTTGTTATCAGTTTTGTTCTGGTTCTCGGTGCATTCAGCCCCCTCGTCATTACCGGTTCAGTTACTCTCACCAGTGGCATAATTGCAGCAATCGGTTGTATCTTCGCTTTTTTTCTCGTAATCGGAACCCTTTTTTATGATATGATTGCCGTTTACAAAAACAGCCGGATCTTTACTTCAATCAGGGAGAGTTTTTCCCTTGTTGCGAAACGGCCCCTGTCAGTTCTTGGCATCCTGGTTGTCATCCTTTGTGCCGGATGTATGATTGGAATCATCTGTCTTGGGATCTACAGTCTTGCGCTTGCCGATCTCTTTATGCCCTATTCAGGAATGACCAGCCAGGAGATAACAGCGCAATTTTCAGGTATGTCTGCAAAGGAGTGGATATCGTTCTTTGGACTGTATGGGTTTCTGGTAACCGCCGGTATCGGTGCGATAGGGACATGCCTCTTTGTAACCTTCTGGTATGGGTACCGGTACCGCTGCTATCTGATACTCTCTCTTCACAGTGGAGAGGAACCAGGGGTTTTTGGTAACGGACTGATACCAGGAAAGACACAGCAGGGAGAGTACGATGAGAAAGGGCGATGGTATAAGTATTAAGTCAGAGATGATAGGCTCGCTAAACCCGGAAAAAGGGAATAAAAATTCAGTTCAATTTTTTGTGGTAGGGATGCGACATGAACCGATATACGACATTATGAGAACAATCACGTTCTCATGAAAAGAACGCTCCAATGCTTAAATAAATGACAGCACAGGAAACTCCGCCGATAAGGGTTGAGAGGTAATTTGTTCCTGCGTTTCTGGTCAGTCCCCTGTTCTCGAGGAGGACTCCGATAAGACTGTCTGCATTGGTCCCGATAAAACCGGCAATGATACACGCGATGCAGAGGGGGACTGATGCGATACCAAGAACCAGGGCAACGCCTGCAATAAGAGCTGACCCCCCGAGCCCTGCAGCTTCACCGAGAAGGGTGATACCCCCGTTTGTTCCTTTTGGTACCCGCTTTAAGTTTGTGATAAGGCGGGGATTACTGCTACAGACACCGATCTCACCAGCAATGGTATCGGCAGTCGCTGAGGCGATACTACCGATATAGACCGCAACAAAGACCGGACTACCAAAAACACCAAACCCGACGGCAGCTGCAGCGGCAACGATCCCGTTTGCAAAGACATTGAGATATCCCCTTGCCCCCCCTTTCTCCTGTTCCACGTGGAGAGTTCTCTTATAATCTATCCGGTACCGGGATGCAAGCGATCCCACCATAAAGAAACAGAGCATCAGAATGAACCACCTGATATCAGCAAATATGATGAGAATTATCCCGATAAGAGCAGCTGAGAAGAGTCCGGGAAGATCTGCAGTCTTAAACCGGTACGCAAAGTATCCAAAACCAAATGATATGACCATTGCAAAGAGGACAAGGATCAGGGTTGCATGAAACTGGAGATCCTCGATGAGAAGCATCGCCATGGCAACACCAAGGATCTCAATCATTGTCTCTTCTGCTGATTCCGAGAGTATTGAACGGAGCATTACTGCAACAGTCACTCCCATCAGAACGGTCACAACCGATACATGATTCATGTACAGCATGATGAGAGACAAGACCAATAAGCCTAAAACAAGATATAACGCATAAAAATGTGGTTTTTTCGGGTATATTTGAAAAAGCACGATACCGGTGGTAATAAGAGCTATCGTTGTTACCAGAACGAAACAAGGTAATATCCCAAGGACGGTTAACGAACCAAGGGTAAAGAGGGCCACCGGTAAAAAGGGGGAGAGGGTGATATAGAGAAGGTAGATTGAGATGATGACAAGAAGAATACCTGCAATCCATGTCTGCTCGATGAGAGGGACAACGAGGATAAAGAGAAGAACGAGGATGACAGACTGCCACCAGGAGGGAAGAGTCATTCCCATACAATGGGGTGAGCCGGGAAAAAGAGGTTTGCCCTGATCCTGTCGTTTGTTCCATACGACAAAACCCCTGATACGAATGAAAATGATGAAAAACGGTTATATCGTTCTCTTATCTTTTGATTCGATACCGTTTCGCCTCTCTCTCTTTAAAATCTCTTTTACAATTATGCTTGAACTTGTAAACGGTGAAGCAGCGTACTCAGATATCCGCACAACTTCAGCGATAATTCCTTCGTTTACGAGAAGGCGTGCAAGTTCTTCTGTTTTGAAGTGCTGGTTGTAACCAAGAGTGATAATATCAGGTTTAATCATTCGGATCGGGGTAAACATATCATCCAGATCTCCAAGAACTGCCTTTTTTACCGGCTTGAGTGCATCAACCATAAAAAGCCGCTGCATCTCAGGTACTACCGGACGCGGTTTATGCCTGACATTCCTGTCACGGGCGATGATAACATACAGTTCATCTCCAAGGGCTGCTGATTCAGAGAGATAATGCAGGTGTCCAGGATGCAGAATATCAAAGGTCCCTGTTGCAACGACCCGGATCATGTAATAACCTCGATATTCTGCTCGGTTCCATCGTTTCGGAAACAACGGTAGCAATCCTCTCCATAGGGATACCCGACGATGAGATGACACCTGCCGGTTCGTCCAAAAAAGGATATATCTGCGTTTGAAGGTCTCAACACCCCGTTCGGGTGACTGTGGGCACTCCCGGCATAAGATATACCGAGCGGTATCATGTCTGTGAAGATCGTAGCACTTGTTTTCCCGCCGATAGTCCCCGGAAGCAGGTTCACTTCACAGATTATTCCGTCTTCTTCGACCAGGAGTGCTGCAAATTCACGCGGATGGTTCTCTTTTCCCAGAGTGAGAAGGAGGTGGATCACCTCTTCCCTGATACCGGTTACCGCCATGTTATAATTAAATCCCTATTCATTCTGTCTGTCCTATCTGTTATCTGTGGATCACAAAAAGGGTAACGAAAGATCTGTTTCTTTTACTTCTTCCCGGTCCTGTGGTCGGTACCCCCTGGTTTATCTCTGTCTGGTCACGGTTAAAAAAACCCGGCAATAAAGGATTGCTCAAAAAACCATAATATTCTGTCAGAATGGTCCGTCCTGTTCAAAACTCCGCGAGAACCGGAGTGCAAGTTCTGCCTTGTACAGTTCCTTGCCAAGGTAGGCAGCATGATCAAGCCGTGAGAGATGCCCGTTTGAGATGATGGTATAGAGGATATCATCCCATTTTTTTCCGATAATGGCATCACCATTCCGTTCCGCGATGATGCAATCGTCAGTGATTCCAATCCTGAAATTTCCACAGGGATCGTAGGTGATAATATCAGGCACGGGAGATGCAGGAAGAGAGTTTGTATACATAATCGGTGGTTCAGAGCGCCGGTGTTTCTCCTTTATTACGAGAAGATCCAGGCCGAGGTCCTTTGGGTACGGGCGGTTCTTACAAAGAACCATCATCTCCGTCGCCTGCCGTGCCAGAGCGACACACCCAATCGTCTTGTCACTGTGTTCACTGCAGAAGAAGAGACTGGCATTGATCTCGTGGGCCATCCCGGCAAGAAGACCCACAACCCCGGGTGCGTCTGCATCGATGAGTTCGATGACGTTGCCTGCACCAAAAAAGATCGGATCGGTGATACCAATGAAGCGTCCCAGGGATTGTACAAGCCCGGATCCGACGGGTGGAAGGAGTGGATCAGCCAGGATCTTCTCTATTCCGGCATCCCGTGCAGCCCTGATATTCTCAAAAATGCTCGATTGTCCGGGAATAATTACTGCTGCGGCACCGGCACGGGCAACCATGGGTGCTGCTTCTCCCATATTGCCATCATAAAGTGAAAGGATGATATCAGCTCTCTTGAGTGCCTCCTGTATCAGTTCAGGATCCTGTGTATCTGCAGCGATAACACCTTTTATATCGGAAAGATGGTGCATGGTCTCTCTAACCGAGTTAGGCGTAGCGTCAAACCCAAATCCAAGATCCACGATGTCAGCACCCCGGGAAAGAAGATCTCTGACCCGAAACGCAATATCCGGGCACCGGTCAGCATCCATGATCTCGGCTATCACTTTCATCCGGCTCCCCCCGCCAATCTTTAGATCCCTGATATAAAAGGCAGCGTGTGCAGATTCTTCATTTACCAGAACCCTGTTTTGTGCCTCCTCCCGGTATCTGTCAATAAGGAGATCATCGGCAGGTATGGTCTCTGAAAATTGAACCGTTCCGATTAAAGGGAGGATTCTCACAAGATCAGATGCATGGCGCGGACCCCGGATAACCGGCACCCCTGTCTTTTTCGTAACTGCTGCAAATGATGCCGTGCACATCCCTGAAACCATGGCAAGATCGTATGTTCCCTCTAAGAGGAGCCTTGTGAGATCAGATGGCGTAAGGAAGGAAGCGATCTCCCCGGTCACCACGACCGTTGCATCAAGACCTGCAGCAGCATCAGCCACGATCTGTTCAGTACTGGATCCTGTTGGGAGGAGAATGTGCATGTGGGTTCATTAAGTACCGGCAAGAAGAAAAATATTGGTATAGATATGCTTGTATGTGATCTCCATGTCCACTCCTCTCATTCACGGGATGGAGAGAGTAGTATCACTGATATTATTAGTGAAGCTGAGAAGAGAGGTCTTTTTGGTATCGCAATAACCGATCATGATACCATGAGCGGAGTGACAGAAGCGCTCGCAATGGAAACATCGCTCATGATTATTCCAGGGATTGAGATATCGACCCGGCAGGGACATCTTCTGGCTCTCGGAATAAAAGAACCGGTTGCACCGGGTCAGGATATCGTTTCAACCATTGCAGAGATCCGGGAATGCGGGGGAATATCTGTCCTTCCTCATCCGTTTCACCGGTACCGCCATGGTGCCGGGCTCATTATTCCTGAAGTAATCGCCGTTGTTGATGCAGTAGAGGTCTACAACAGCAGGTATATCATTGGAACCGCCAACAGGCAGGCAGAAAAAGCAGCCAGAAGATATCATAAACCTATGGTAGGGGGGAGTGATGCTCACCGTGCATCATATGTCGGGTATGGTCTGACGTATATCGATGCAAAACCCGATCTTCTCTCGATACTTACTGCCATCCGTGATGGAAAAACTGAATGTGGCGGGAGAAAGACACCGCTTATGGTCTATACCGGGCAGTCTGCCAGGAACTCATGGAACCGGATAAAACGAAGAATCTCCCGGTAAGGATTGCATTTTTAGTCTCATACCTGGGATCCGGTTTTCACGGCTCCCAGGTACAGCCCCGGGTGCGGACGGTCGAAGGAGATATTCTTCAGATCTGTCATAAAACCAATCTTTTTGAGGATGACGGACAAGGCCGGTTCAGGATGGCCGGACGCACCGACAGGGGGGTATCAGCACGCCGCCAGATATGTGCCTTTACCACCCGTTACCCCCAACGGGCAATCCTTGTACTTCAGAAACTGCTTCCTCCTGATATTTTTCTATCAGCCTATGCGATGGTAGATGACCAGTTTAATCCACGGTATGCTCCTGTTTCCCGGACATACCGCTACTATGGTCTCTCGCCGATTCAGGATCCCGGGTATGTAAACGAGGTAGCCTCACTTTTTATCGGTTCCCACCCATTCCACTGTTTTGCAAAGATGGAGCCGGGCAGGGATCCGGTTCGCCATGTCTTTGCCTCATCACTGGTAACCGAAACCAGCAGGTGGTATTACGAGATTCAGGCAGAGAGTTTTTTGTGGAATATGGTCAGGGGAATCGTAACAACGCTGCTCTGGAGCAGTCAGGCAAAAATTTCTAAAAAAGAAGTATCTCGTATGCTTTCCGGTACCTGTTCTGCCCGGATTCCCCCTGCTCTTCCGACCGGCCTCGTGCTCTGGGATATCGAGTGCCACCTTGCATGGGTACCTCTGGTACCGGTTTTAAAGAAAGAAGAGGAGAGGAGAGCCTTTTGTATGCATCATCAGCTGATATCGCTCCTCAATGAGGAGATCTTTCCTGACCTCTGATCTCAATTCCTGCACACCCGTAAAAAAGAAGGATCAGGATATGCCCTGTTTTCACGTGATTTTCGGTGTAAAACAGGGAGAATTATATCTGTAACTTTAATTTAACATCCTTTCCTTTGAGAATGCCCAGTTTTTTTAGGTCTTCAACAATTGCACCCACAAAGGTGTATGAGAGCTGAAAACGAATGCTTATTCCCCCTTCTTCCTGTAACGAGAGAGAGATATCTTTGATTGCACTGATGATCTCTTCCCGTGACATCTTCCCGTTCTCTTTAAGAATCTCGATGATGTTGTTCACGATCATATCGCGGTTGGCAAGACGGTATTTCAGTTCGAGAACATCCCTCTCCTCGCAATCGAGTCCCTCATCACTGATAAAATCAGTTATGTCATTGATATCATCAAGCATGAAAAATTCCGGGCCTATCGTAACCGCATAGGATATCTCGTCACTGATGGTGTTCTCGATCTGCAATCCCTCCAGGTCAGTGATATCATCAAAATCAAAAAACCCGCCTGGGAAGAAGAGAGTAATATCATCAGGATTAAGGGATTGTTTGAGTACCAGATCATCGTCCTTCTTTTCGAGACAATCGTTGCTAAACAGGGTTGCGAGCAGCATGTGCTGGAAATACAGATGGATTTTTGTATCGTTCTGCAATAGTCTGCGTATCGGGTCATCACCCTCTTCACAGATATCAGAATTATCACCGGTTTCGTTCTCATCTCCGGCATCAGGCAACTCGGGAGTGTGCTCTTCTTCCTCGTTCATTTCCGGAAAGATGTCAGGTATCACAATGGTATCGCCAGCACTATAACGGCTGGATATGTCTGTCAGGCTTGCATGCAGTTTTTCGACAAGACCTGACATGAAACAGTACATATGTCTCTGTTCTTCTATCGAATCCTCTTCCTCCCAATCATCCTCATCTTCCCATTCCCCCTCGTCTTCCCACTCCTCTTCCTCTTCCTCCTCCTCCCATTCATCCTCTTTGAGGCAGGAGTCGAGCTCTTCAATCTTCTGCTGAAGGAAGGATCGTAGATCCTTAATCGTCCCTAATACCGAAATTTCTGATTCCAGGGAGGTTTGGATCCTGATGGCGGTACTGATGTTGTGAGCCCGCAGGAACTGCATCAGTTGATTGGCATCATCGCGATCAAAAAGGGTCATCTCATCTTTGAGTGTCATCACTCACTATCAGTCTTCATGGGTAATCAGATGATTGATTGTGTATCCGGGGGGGATGTATTACATTCTTAAAAGCCCTGATTTCGGCTCCTTTTTGAAGGGTCAATCCATTTCTGGGTTTTTTATGATGATATCAAGGGCGGCTTTTCCCGGAAATTCAGTGCAGGAAAGAGGATTCGTTTTTTGGTCTCACTCGGTCTGTGCCTTGGTATCCTTCTCATGTCAGGCGTCAATACCTTTTGTCTTGATGATCAATCCTGTATTGTGCGAACCACGGATGCAAGGTCTGTAGTCAAAAACTGGTTTGGTTTTTCTGAATTCCGACCGCTCCAGGAGGAGATTATCCAAGCGCTCACACAGGGCCGGGACGTTATTGCTATCATTGCTACCGGTGGAGGGAAATCTCTCTGTTACCAGGTTCCTGCCATGATGATGGATGGTGTCTGTATCGTTGTCTCCCCGCTCATATCGCTCATGAAAGACCAGGTTGACGGACTGTGTGCATGTGGTATTCCTGCAGCGTACCTGACGAGTACCGTGTCATATACTGAGAAAAAGAGGATAATCGAGTCAGTTCTTGATGGAACAATCAAGATAGTCTATGTCTCACCGGAACGGATGGTTACCATCTCATTTCTCCAATTATTAAAAAAGACTAAAATCTCCTTGTTTGCGGTAGATGAGGCTCATTGCATATCCCAGTGGGGGCATGAGTTCCGACCTGAATACCGGCAGCTCCGAAATATCAGGAGTACGTTTCCGGGCACTCCCATCATCGCGCTGACTGCAACGGCCACCCCTTCCGTGCGTGATGATATCAGGGCCGAGTTGTCACTTGCTGATCCCCTCGAGTATATCGGCAGTTTTAACCGTCATAATCTGACGTACCATGTTTTTGAGAAGGAAAAAACGTCATGGAACAGTATTGTTGCGTATTTAAAGACACGGAAAGGTCAGTCAGGCATCATCTACTGTTCCACCAAAAAGACCGTTGAAGAGATCTCTCATTTCCTGGTAAAAAACGGGATCTCTTCCCTGCCCTACCATGCAGATATCCCGAAAAAGAAGAGAGAAAAAACACAGGACCAGTTTTTGCATAATGATATTGATATCATTGTTGCGACGATCGCGTTCGGGATGGGAATTAATAAGCCGGATGTACGGTTTGTGATTCATTACGATATGCCAAAGACCATCGAAGGGTATTACCAGGAGACCGGTCGTGCCGGCCGCGATGGGGAACCGGCAGAATGTATCCTGTACTATTCCCGGGGGGACTGGAGGAGACATACCTACTTTATTGAGAAGATGCCTCAGGGCCTGCAGCGTTTGGTCAGTACAAAGAAACTCAATGAGATGCTCGGATATTGTGAGAGCAAAGCCTGCAGGAGGACGATTCTTCTCACCTATTTTGGTGAAGAGTATTATCTGCCATCATGTCATACCTGTGACACCTGCTTAAGTGGCAGAACCATGCATGACGGCAGAGAGGTTCTTGGTATGATTGCTGCCTGTATACAGGAGACAGGGGGAATGTATGGGACTTCCTATCTGTCTGATCTCCTGTCAGGAACAAAGACAGAGCAGGTAATCAACCGCGGGCATGATCGTCTGCAGGTATTTGGAATTGGAACGAAATGGAGACGTAATGAATGGATCTTTTTCATCAGGGAATGCACATTCTGTGGATTTCTCTGTAGCCACGGAACCCCGTACCCGGTAATCAGAACAAATACAAAGACAAACCTTGCGTTATCAGGGAAGATACCGGTTATGATTCCACAACCCCAATTTCAGGCGTCTCTTCCTCTTGCACCTGACAAAAGTACTGATTACAATGCAGATCTCTATAAAACACTTCAGACCCGGCGTAATGAGATAGCAGAACAGGAAGATGTCGCACCGTACCGGATATTTTCCAACAAAAGTCTGCAGGAGATGGCACGAACACTTCCCGCATCCGAGGCTGAGCTACTCTCTATCCATGGTGTCGGGGAATATAAACTCCAGAGATACGGGCAGATTTTCTTAAACCTTATCAGCGAGTTTAATAAAATAGGATAGGGCCGGGAACGGGGGATCCCGGGAGAGTTCGTATCGCCGGTATATCATACCGGTACGGCAGATATCTCTGCAGGGAGAATTCGTTCCAACAAAAACCCGGGAATCTGTTCACTTGTTTTTAACGTAATATGGAATTTTGCATTATCGCCGGTCATCCCTAAGTACTGGGCAAGGATCATGTAATTGGCATCATAGAGCACGAAACCCAGTGTTTTTATCGTTGCATG
>CAZSDZ010000001.1:77927-110444 GCA_964605795.1 uncultured Methanoregulaceae archaeon | reverse complement strand
TCCATACGTACTTTCTCATCACCGATTGAGAGGAATATCTCATCATCAATCGCAAGAAACAGGATGTTGATGTCACCGATGGTATGGGTTATTCCTTCCTGCATCTCGATTCCGTATGTGGTGGTATATGGGTAGGTGACTCCGCCTGTTGCAGGGAGCTGCAGCTCGATGGTTGTCGTGGCAAGGGATGCAGCAAGAAGAAGTACAATTGCAAGAACGATAATACCTGCAAAAATAAGGAGATAATGTCTCTTTTGCAGCCGTCCTGACTTTTTTGTTTCGGTAAGGCCGGTATCTGCGTTACCAGAGGTTTGAGACTTCTCTGGATCTGTCAATCCATTCCCGTCTGAATGTTTGGAATCAGTCATTTTTTCTCTGTGCTATATATCAGAGGATGCCTCTATATCAGTGTTGTGAGAGGAAGGATCTGTTCCTGAAAACGGGTAGTATTTCAATTTTTTTATGTACCAGAAGCAACAAACCAGTAACGGACATTCATGTCAGGGTTACAAGAGACAGAATATATACTGAAGTGTACATCTGCCTGTGCAGGGTGTAGTACTTCGCTTATCCTCAGGCATGTGCTCGCTGCAGCCGGTCCGGATACGGTACTGGTTATTCCGGCATGCTGTACAAGCGTTATCCAGGGAGTGTATCCGAATACATCGTTTCGGATTCCTGTATACAATGTTGCGTTTGCAGCATCTGCAGCGGTGGCTTCCGGGATGAGCGCAGCCTTTGAGGCGATGGGCAAAAAAACCAATGTCATTGCGTATGCAGGGGATGGCGGAACGGTCGATATCGGTATTCAGGCGTTATCCGGAGCACTGGAGAGGGAAACAAACTTCCTGTACATCTGCTATGACAATGAGGCGTATGGCAACACCGGGATGCAGCGTTCCGGCTCGACCCCGCTTGGTGCAAAAACAACGACCACCCCTGAAGGCAAGGGACATAAGAAGAAAGATATCGACAGGATTGTTGCCGCACACTCCATCCCGTACATGGCAACCGCCTGCAGTGCGTATCCCAAGGATCTCGCAGGAAAGGTGCAAAAAGCACTTGCAACGAAAGGGCCTGCCTTTATTCATGTGCTGGCTCCCTGTCCTCCCGGATGGCGGTACCCTGCAGAAAAAACAATAGAGATGGGAAAACTTGCCGTTAAAACCGGTGTCTGGGCACTTTATGAACGGATGTACGATACTGTTGTTATTTCAGGGCCGACAAAGGCAGCAATGATAAAACCGACTCCGATTGAAGAGTACATAAAACCCCAGGGACGGTTTAAGGGGATAAGCGCTGAGACCATCACGAACATCAGGCTTGATTCAGAGCGGATGCTTCGCAGGCTTGCAGCCGAGGAGGAAGGATCATGCTGACCATATCTACCGGCAACAATGCCGTCGCCGCTGCAGTCAGGAAGGTGAAACCTGCAGTGGTTGCGGCGTATCCCATCACTCCCCAGACCGAGATTGTTGAGCAGATAGCGAATTATGTGGCAGATGGATCGCTTGACACCAAATATATCCCTGTCGAGAGCGAGCACTCTGCCATGGCTGCCTGCATCGGTGCGAGTATCACCGGCAGCCGGACATTTACTGCCACCAGCTCCCACGGGCTTTTATACATGAACGAGATGGTAAACTGGGCTGCAGGAGCACGACTGCCCATTGTGATGGCAAATGTCAACCGTGCCCTGGGACCCGGGTGGAATGTCTGGGCTGAACATACCGATTCGCTGCAGGCACGTGACACCGGCTGGCTGCAGATCTATGTCTCAACCGTTCAGGAAGCATATGATGCAGTTGTTATGGCATTTCGTATCGCAGAAGACAGACGGGTATACCTCCCGGTAATGGTGAACCTTGACGGATTTACCCTCTCTCACATCACCCAGCAACTCTATGTGTCTGATATCGATGGCTTTATTCCTCCCCTGGAACTGGATCATCGGATCTCTCCCGATGATCCGCATGGATACGGATGTATGACCGGCCCTCAGGATTACTTCCGGATCAGGTATGATATCGAGCGGTCAATGCGGGAGAGTTATACGGTTATCCAGGAGACCGAGAAGGCGTTCGCAGAACGTTTTTCACGGTCATACGGGTTTACCGATGATTACCGGTGCGAAGATGCAGACGTGCTTGTCATCACACTCGGAACACTTGGTAAGGAGGCTGAAGTAGCCGTTGATATGCTGCGGGATGAGGGGATTGCTGCAGGTTCCATGAGGATCAGGTGGTTCAGACCGTTCCCGCCTCTTGACACGGGAGATCGCGAACTGGTGATTATTGATCGTGATTACTCGTTTGGGTCCGGCGGTATCCTTGCTGATGCCATCAAGGTAAAGACGAAGAGAGACTGCTTCTCGGTGATTGCCGGAATCGGGGGTCAGGAGGTTACATATCGTGATATTGCCGGGTTTGTCAGGGACCGTCGTATCGGCGATGAGTACTGGTTCGGAGTTGATGCCTGATGCATGAGATTCGTCTTCATTCCCGCGGAGGACAGGGAGGTGTCACCGCAGCAAAATTAATCGCACTGGCTTCCTTTCGTGACGGGAAATATGCAACAGCCGCTCCCTTCTACGGGGCCGAGCGGAGGGGTGCCCCTGTGGTCTCATTCATTCGGATCGATGAGAATCCCATCCGAATCTATTCACAGATCCATAACCCTACCCATGTAATCGTGCTTGATATAACCATCATGGATGTTGCAGACGTCCTGACCGGGCTTGCACCCGGTGGTATTGTTCTCCTTAATTCTCCCAAACCAATCGCTCTTGATGGGTATACAACATATTCTGTTGATCTTACCGGGATTGCACTACGTACCGGACTTGTGGTAGCAGGCAGTCCAATCCTTAATACGCCGGTGATCGGAGCACTCGCAAAGATCGGTCTTTTCTCTGTTGATTCTGCAAAAGCAGCAATCAGTGAGATGTTTGCCGATCCCAAAAATCAGGAAGCCGCACTGATTGCCTATGAGGAGATGGTGATATGAGAGAGAGACTTGCCATATCAACGCCGGTTTTGGGAGCCTGTGGTAAAACCGGAACCTGGCGCGTTTTCCGACCGGTTGTTGACCGGGAAATCTGCAATGCCTGTGGTCTCTGTTCCCTGTACTGCCCTGACGGGGTTATCAGTGACAAAGATTACTCAATCGATCTTGACTACTGCAAGGGTTGCGGTATCTGTGCAAACGAATGTCCCAAGAAAGCGATAACGATGGAGCGGGAATAACCGGATCCGGTTCCGGTTAATCGATGCCGGTTTACGTCACCGAAATACTCTCTGGTCAGAGAATGAGATATCTTTTTCCATCCTGTCCGGGATGTAATCCTGTTATCTCCTGGGATCAGTTCCTCTATCATTCTTTCTTTGGAAAATTCTTTCTGCCTGGTGAACAGATTATCTCATATCAATAGTTCCGTCTCCCTCCCTCCCTGTTATGAAGATCCTATATATCCTGTCAATTGTTACCATTCTGGTATTCGTGTGCATACCGGCAACATCCGGATCCGGTATGGATGAGGCTATTGTATGGTTTAACAAGGGAAATGCCCTCATGGAGAAGGAGGATTTTTCCGGCGCCGTGTATGCGTACGACTGTGCTCTTGAACTTGATCCCTTTTACGCAGCAGCACTCCGAAACCGGGGAGATGCCCAGACTGCCATGCAGAAGTATATCGATGCCCTGGAGTCCTATGACCAGTCACTTGCCATTGATAAGACGAGTGCCGAGGGGTGGGAAAAGCGGGGACGGGTCCTCTTCATGATGCAGGAGTATGAGAAAGCTCTTGAATCATACAACAAAGCCCAGTCTTATAAACCCCAACTCTTCTCTATTCTTGATGGCAGGGGTGATGTTGCAGCAGCAATGGGTGAGTATGAGATAAGCCAGTCATCCTATACCGGTGCCCTGCAGGTAGATGACTCACAATTTGAGACATGGAATAAACTGGGAGAGGTGCTTGAGAAGCAGCATAAAAACGAGGAGGCTTTAGACGCTTTTACCTCAGCACTTGCTCTTAATACTGAATCTGCAAAGGTCTGGAACAACCGGGGGAGTGTCCTTTATAAGCTCGGCCGTCTCGATGAAGCACTGACTTCCTTTGAGAAGGCAATCTCCCTAGATACCAGTTACATCCCTAAGCAGTACCAGGATACACTCTCTGAAATACAGAGTGAAAGCAGCGCGGAAAAAAGGAATGCCGATCTGTTCATTCCTATGGTGATGCCCGGAGAAGAAATACCCTTTACGTTGCCGCCACCCATTTTTCTTCTCAATTACGCGGTTATTGTCGCAGGTGTCATCGCTATTTGCATCGTGACCCTGCTCCGCATGGTATCCCGGAAGAAAAACTGATACTGCCATGCCTGGCAACTCCTTAATACGATGTAAGGGTACGATTTTGTATGGATAGTACTGGATGTGAGCTATCAGCTAAAAAAAGCCAGTATCTTAAATTCATTTATCTGGAGGGGGGAGCAGTAAAACCCTCCACGATATCGCGACATTTTCAGGTGGCCCCCTCAACAGTGACACGCGCCCTTGGAGATTTAGGAAAAGCTGGGTATATTACCGGTGTCAGGTGTCAAGGTGTTTGTCTTACTCCTTTAGGAGAGGATTATGCCCGTTTTCTCGTGAGAAGACACAGGATTCTTGCACTGATGTTTACCCGATCCGGTCTTTGTAAAGAGGATGCCTGTACGCAGGCTGAATTAATTGAATCACAGGTTTCCCGCTCTGTTGTTGATACGATATGCGCCTCCCTCGGTCATCCCACCATGAGTAATTGTGGCAGGATTGAACCGGACCCCATTCACTGCTGTCCGGTGGTCGGAGTCGGAGAGAGGTTTTTGTAGCTTCGTACTACATATTGTGTAACACGGGGTCTGTATGAAAAAGGTGAATCATCTATATCGTGTCTTTCTGGCTGTCATAATTGTTCTTATTGCCTGCATCGGCTCTGGTTGTACCGGGATGGGAGATGAGGATGCCAGGGGGGATTCTCTTCATGTTGTCACAACCATCATGCCGTTGTCAGAGTTCGTTTTACGTATCGGAGGGGACCATGTATCCTGCAGGGTGATGCTCCCTCCCGGAAGCAGCCCGCATACCTTTGAGATGACTCCTGGTCAGATGCAGGTCATTGCAGATGCAGATCTCTATGTTATGGTGGGATCCGGACTTGAGTTTGAGAACCAGTGGATGGGTCGTCTTCTTGAGATTAATCCTGACATCCGGGTAATTAATGCATCAGAGAGTCTGGATTTCATAACCCGGGATTCTGACGATAAAACGGATCATGATCATCAACAAACCGGAGAACCCGTTATGCACACCGGTTCAGGAACCGGGCAGGATCCGCATGTGTGGCTGTCCTTACGAAATGCAGCAGAGATGGTTCAGGTGATCTTTTCCGGTCTTGCGGATCTCGATCCTGGCAATGCCTCGTTTTATGAAGAAAACCAGGAGAGATATATCGGCGAGCTGCAATCACTCGATGAATTGTTCGTCAAGCGGATCCATTCAGATTCAATCACGACATTGATGGTTACTCACCCTTCCTTTGGATACTTCTGCCGGGATTATGGTATCAGGCAGATTGCGATAGAACAGGATGGTAAAGAACCGACACCGTCAGTTCTTAAAGATCTGATCCAGACTGCCCGCATCAGGAATATCTCGTACATCATTGCAGAACCACAGTATTCTGTTGCAGGAGCCGGTGCGATTGCTGAAGAGACCGGTGTTACTATCGTGTTCGTTGATCCTCTCCCGAAAGAGTACCTTTTAACCATGAAACGTTTTGCTGATGTATTATGACCAGTACCTGGGATGAATCGAAAGCCACTCCAATAGAGGATCCTGTAATCTCTATAGAGAATCTCTCAATCTGGTATGATGGTCACCAGGTACTTGAACAGGTGAATCTGTGTGTTACAAAGGGAGACTGGTATGCCATAATCGGTCCCAACGGAGGGGGAAAGACTACCCTGGTTAAGGCGATCCTCGGCCTTATTCCTCCTGGGAGTGGGAAAATCCGTGTCTTTGGCCAGGAGCCGAAACATGTTCGGGAGCGGATAGGGTATGTTCCTCAGTACCAGACATTTCAGTATGCATTCCCCATCAGGGTCAGGGAAGTAGTATTTCTGGGAAGATTGGGCCGAATGAATGGACTTTTTCAGCGGTATGGTGCAGATGATGCGAGAGCAGTTCACGAGGCAATGGCACGAATGAGGATAGAGCATCTTGCAGACCGGCCCATCCGTACGCTATCAGGTGGTGAGCGTCAGCGGACTATCATCGCCCGCGCACTTGCCGGTGAACCGGATCTCCTTCTCCTCGATGAACCTACGGTCTATGTTGATGATCTCTCGCGGGACATCTTCTTTTCCAGTCTGACACGGGTACGGGAAACCTGTACGATTCTCCTGATAACCCATGATATCAGTGTCGTACATGCACATGTCACAAAGATAGCCTGTTTAAATACCCGCCTGTTTACCCATGATTCAGATCAGATAACAGATGAGATGGTTGCACAGAGTTATGGTTGTCCGGTGGATCTCATAACCCATGGGGACATTCCCCATCGTGTTCTTGAGAGACACAAAAAGGAGGGGGATGGCGAATGTTAGAGATCCTGGGATATAGTTTCTTTACCAATGCGCTGTTCGCCGGTTTCCTTGCGAGCGTTGTCTGTGGGATAATCGGAAGTTATATCGTGGTCAGACAGATGGTATCGGTCAGTGGTGGTATTGCTCATGCATCATTTGGTGGTGTCGGGATGGGGTACTGGCTTGGTATCGACCCCCTTCTGGGAGCTTTTTGCTTCAGCGGGATTGCTGCCCTTTGTACCGGATGGCTCATGATGTATGCCCGCCAACAGTTCGATTCTCTTATCGGAGTTATCTGGGCAGGAGGTATGGCGATCGGGGTTGTTTTCATCGCGATAACTCCGGGTTTTGCCCCGGATCTCTTTACCTATCTCTTTGGCAACATCCTGCTGGTAACCAAGACATATCTCATCATCATGGCTCTCCTGCTTCTTGTGGTCACCACTATCGTTGTGATATTGTACCACCGGTTGCTCGCAGTCTCTTTTGACCAGGAGTATTCACAGTCCCAGGGACTGGCCTCCATGGCACTTACGATGCTTCTGTTGTTTCTGATTGTTATCGCGATTGTTATCCTTATCAGGGTTGTTGGTATAATTCTTGTGATAGCCCTCCTTTCTATCCCAGCATCAACAGCAAGACAGTATGCAGGAAGTCTGCACCAGATGATGATTTATGCGATATTTATCGGTATTTTTTGTTCAACTGTTGGGATCTGGCTCTCCTATCTCTGGAACATCCCCTCCGGAGCAACGATTATTCTTGTAGCTCTTGTGGTATACCTGCTCTCGGTCCTGCAAAAAACCCTGTTTTTACGCAGAGATAGAGACATACCAGCGAACCGCATCGAATCTTAAAAAAAGGAGGAGAGGTTCGGAACCGGTCTTCCCATTCCCGGGTTTTGGATGAATCGGCAACCGGCGTGTTTCTTACACAGCATCCCTTTTTTGAGAGAACTTGTACTTTCCCTTCGGAACAAGGATCTCAAAACGTGCTCCTGTTCCATATTCCCCTCTCTCGGTACAGGTAATACCGGTGATGGCCAGTATCTCCTGCGAAAGGAACAGTCCGAGACCCTTGTTAATCCCGCTCTCCCTCGAAAATATCTCGTCTTTTTTCTCTGCCGGGATTCCCGGCCCGTTATCCTCGATAATGATGCAGACCTCGTCTCCTCTCTCTTCGTACCAGGCCCTGTACTGGGTTGCAGAGGTGCTGTGTATCGGAATATTCTCAAGGATAGAGAAGAACGCGTCCTCAAGCAGGGGGTCTGCAAAGATGAACAGTTCTTCAAGGTGCAGGTCACGCGAGAGATGGGAAAGGTCCAGGTGTGATACTGCAAATAAAAAAACATCCATGACATTCTGCCATGCCGGGGGTGCCATTCCCAGATCCTGATAATGCTTTGCTGCGTGAAGCAGGCGTTCTGTTTTCTCCAGCTGCTGAATCGAGAGGGCCAGGTACTCCTTCTCTTTCTCTCCTGTTACCTGTTCCTCAACCAGGGAGAGGAACCCGCTCATGGAGAAGAGTGCGTTTTGTATATCCTGAAACGTTATGATATTGAGCATCTGTAACTTCTTCCGGGCGAAGTCAAGAGAAGCCTGTATCGCCTCCTGTTCTTCAAACTGGTGCCTCAGTTCCTCTTCTTTACACTGGATCTCTTCGAATGCGTCTAAAAGTGACTGGTTTGTCTCTTCCAGTTCAGAAAGGCGTTGCTGAAGCTCAGGATAATAACTTTTCCGTATCGAGGATTCTCCCAGGCCGATTATCTTCTGCCGCTGGTTATGCCAGTCAGGAAGTTTGCTAGAGGGCTCTTTCATAGATGTTTTCCAGGTCTCTTATGGTCACTTCCCGGGGATTTGTGGCAAGGCAGGGATCACGGTATGCTTTTTTGGCAAGCTCCGGGATATCAGTTCTCTGTACACCTAAGTCTGATAAGCTCAAAGTGATGCCGATCTCTTCCCGCAATCTTTTCAGGTCAGCAATAAGGTCCTCTTTGACAGTATCAGGATTTATAGGGGAGCCGGATTGGTTCATTATCTCTCGTATTCTCTGGTATCGTTCCGGGCATGCCTCATAGTTAAATGCAATGACCGATTCAAGAAGCAGCGCGTTACATTCACCGTGAGGAAGATCACAATAACCACCCAGACTGTGTGCCATTGCATGAACAGCCCCGAGGCTCGCATTAGAAAAGGCCAGACCGGCAAGAAGGCTTCCCAGCATGGTCTGATACCGGTACCTGATATCAGCCGGATTTTTACAGGCAAGGGCCAGGTAGGTGTTCATCAGACGTATGGATTCAAGAGCCTGGATATCGGTTACCGGTGATGACGCGTTTGAGACATAAGCCTCCACACTATGGACAATTGCATCCATACCGGTATGAGCTGTCAGTTCCGGGCTCATACTCGTTAAGGGAACCGGGTCAAGCAGTGAGATATCAGGGACGATCTTCTTACTGATAATTGCAATCTTGACCTTTCGTCTGCTGTCAGTAATGATTGCAAACTGGGAGACATCTGCTGCGGTACCAGCAGTCGTCGGGATACAGATGAGGGGAGGTGGGGGGACGGTGACGTTGTCAACCCCTTCAAACTCAAGGATATTTTGGTTGTTTGAGACGACGATACCGATCCCTTTTGCACAATCCATCGGACTTCCTCCTCCGATAACCACAATTGCGTCGCATCCTGCCTCCCGGTACAGATCTGCACCTGTCATCACCTCGGTATCCCGGGGATTTGAGGATATTTGAGAAAAGAGGGTGTAATGTATACCGACTGATTCCAGGCTTTCGGTAACCCCGTCAATCCAAAACTGGCTTTTGATCTCTGGTCCGGTCACAAAAAGGACATGCTGTGCACCGAAATTTTTGGCATACAGCCCTGCCAGGTTTCGTGCATCTACTCCGATAATAAACTCAGGAGCAACGAATTTGCGTAAATCAAGTGTTTCATCCATCTTCATACCTTCCTCATCCCGGGAATTATCACAAAATTACCTTCTGTATCCTGCCATCTTTTAAAAAACGTGGCCGAATTGATAACATCTCCTATATGCCGAAAACCCGTGAGTGCATACTCATCAGATTACACCATATTTCTCTCATATGTAAATACAGTATTGGTTTATGTGCTGATCTGCTCCTGATACATAATTTTCTCCCTTTTTAGCATGGAAGCCGTTATTTTGATGGTGATGATCGGCAAACCAGGCAGCTGTCCACCGTTGTTAAGAACCCCTGCGGAAGGGATATGGATCACAAAAGAAAAATGGTTTTTATCCTATACCTCTTTAGACCAGAGGGATTTCCATGAACGATATCATTGTTCTGTTTGCTATTGGCATCATCATATTTCTCGGACATTTTCTCAATAAACTCTTTTACCGCACTAAGATCCCGGATCTTCTCATCCTCATGCTTATCGGGATTCTTTTCGGTCCGGTTCTTGGATATATTACCGTATCAGATTTTGGTGAACTCGGGCCGGTCTTTGCATCAGTAGCACTTGTCATCATCCTCTTTGAAGGCGGACTCTCTCTAAAGATAAGGATGGTTAAGGCCTCTTTTGTGCGGGCAACCCTTCTTACGATAGTGAGTTTTACTGCGGCATGTCTGCTCACCTCTGCCATTGTCATGGGAATCTTCCACTTATCCCTCCCTGAGTCGCTTTTATTTGGGGCAATGGTAGGGGGTATCTCTCCGGCGATTGTTATTCCTGTTGCAAAGTATCTCAATCTTACCAGAAGCACGCTCACCCTGCTTGTGGTTGAATCGGTTTTGTCAGATGTCTTCTCAATTATCATATTTACCATCGTCCGTCATGCATACGAGCTTGGGAGCATTGCACCGTCAGACCTGATATCAGCTCTTGTGATCAGTTTCGGGATTGCAGGTGTTGCAGGATTGGTTCCGGCACTATTCTGGATTTTTTTCACACGGGATTTTCGGATATCAACCACTCCTTTTGCCAGTATCGGGCTTGTTTTCATCCTGTACAGTATCGTTGAGATGTCAGGATATTCAGGTGCTTTTACCGCGTTTGTCTTTGGCATTGCCTTAGGCAATATCGGTTATTTCGGTTCAATATGGCTAAAGAAAGATGGCACCACGATAAAAACGGTGAAATTAACTGATTTTGAAGAACTCTTCTTTGGCGAGATCGTGTTCATCATCAAGACATTCTTCTTTATCTATATCGGGATATCGATGCAGTTCTCTGATCCATGGATTCTGGTTTTAGGTTTTGCAATCACGCTGGTCCTGCTCGTGACCCGGCTGGGTGTTGCAATGATTACGCTCTCACGAACAATACCTGTGAGGGACGCCGGTGTTATTGCGGTTACGATACCAAAGGGACTTGCTGCTGCAGTACTTGCCACTATCGCGACAGGGATGGCGATCCCTGGATTTGATCCCATAATCGATCTCGTCTATGCCGTTATACTCTTCTCGATTGTGATCTATGCAGCCATGGGGATACTCCTTTCAATACCATTTGTACAGGCAAGGTTCTCCCTACTCTTCCGTTCTTTTGGATCCGGTATCCAGGAAGATGACGGGTATGTCTTTGGAAACCCGGGTTATCTTTATACCACCGATACCGCACCACTCTTTGACTGGCTGGATTCGGGCAGAGAGGATAGATAGTCTTGTGGTCGGGACAGGCATCTGATGAGATATCCGGGTTTTTCTTTTTTTCAGATTACGGTATAAAGGGGTCAATCGTCTTTCTTTTTTCAATAGTGCCGGGTCGGTTATCCGATCACTCCCCGGCTCTGGATGTGTCTCATCACCGATGGTTTAGGTAATTATGAGGCTTTTTCAGAGAGGCAATCAGTTTTCTTTCCCTGCCAGTCCTGATAGTTGCTATTAAATAATGGTGGTACGGAATATCATTGTGGTATAATGAAATTGGTAGTAGGCATGGCTATTATTCTTCTTTTCGTTGTTTCTTCTTCTGCAGGTGAGATGGATCCCCTCAATAATGCCGGTCTTTTTAGTTGCCGGGATGATTCAGATTCGGCTCTTGCCGCCGTTCCTGACAGCGAAGATGGCGCTAATATCCGTTCCCCTGCCATACCCGGTGATCAGGTCTCTCTTGTTGCTGCTTCTCATTTTGGCCCGGATTTACCGTCTCCTGCACCCGGTTCAGTCATCCATGTCGGTCCTCTTCAGCAATATCAGACCATCTCTTCAGGAATCGCCCACGCATCAGATGGCGATACCATCCTTATTGACAGCAGCACCTATCCCGAACAGGTTTGTATCAATAAGTCGGTTCATCTCATGGCCTCGAATCAGTACAATCCACCCGTCATAGACGGATGCAGAACGGGATATCCGGTGACGATACAAAAATCAGGAGTTACCCTGCAGGATATTTCGGTCATCAACAGTGTTTATGATGAAGGTCACGATTCAGGGTACGGTATTTTTCTTGAAGAAAATGTCTGCAATACCAGTCTTTTGGGTGTTACTGTTGCAGATTGCCAGAGAGGAATCGGATCCCGGGATGATACTGCGAACCGGTTGCAGATATCTGATTCCTGTATGTATGATATTGCAGGACCAGGAATAGACTTCTATACGCTTCAGGACTCATTCATTACCGGGTCAGAGATGAGAAACTGTTCTCCTTCGATCTATGCCGATGTAGTCTCTAATACCATTATCTCAAACAACATATTTTCCGGAAACCATTACAAAGGACCCCTTTCGTTCCTTTTTGTTTCAGGATCTGACATCTCTTATAATCTATTTTCTGATAATGAAGTCGATGAGGATATGATTGATGACCCTCTCTCTGCTGCATTAATGCTGAATTCTCTCACTAATACTACCATTTTGTCGAACTATATTGAAAATACGAAAGGATTTGCACTCTATTGTGATATCAGTTCTGGGAAGGTTCAGAATAATGTGCTGGTGAACAATACCTACGGAACCTGGTTTGTTGTTTCCGGGGATGATATATCTGAATCCCATATCTGCAATAATACCGTGGATAATAAACCGTTACTGTATTTTGCCGGCCGTGACGGTTTCCTCCTCGACGGCGATGCACTCGCCGTGCAGCCAGCCTCTGTTATCGTATCCCATTCACAGGATTGTACCATCTCTAACCTGAAGATGAACTCTCCAGATGGGTTTGGTTTACAGGTGCGGGATGGAGACAATATCACGGTTGCCAATAATGAGATATCCGGGTATGATGATCAGGGTATTTTCTTTTTTGAGACTACGAACGGTTTAATCCATAAAAATAATCTCTCTTGTAATGCATTTGCAGGAATAGGCCTTATGGAATGTTCTGATATTGTGGTTGAAGACAATACTCTTTCCCGTAACAACATCGCAATTGCTACCACCGCAACGCTCTGTGGAGCGGATATCAGAAGAAATGAGATATCAGAGGGATATGGTGGAATCATCCTTGATGAGACCAAAGGGTGTTCTTCCAAACCTATCAGAATTGATATGAATCATATCTCTGATGTGGACATTGGTATTGCAATGGTGAATGCTATCCATGCAATTCTTGAGAGTAATCAGGTGATCAACACAGGAACAATGCAATCCTGTGGTATCTCGATAATGGGTTCTTCGCAGATAGAGGCGTTGGGTAATACCATTAATGGCACCGAAGGAGGCATCCAGCTTGATGCTTATGGTGGATCGGGTTCATTCTCCCCGTCTTTTGATAATTGTCTTGCCCATAATACCGTAAAATCACTTAATCAGGCACTAATCCTTGATCCGAATTCAGAATATGTATTCAACAATTCAATCTTTCTTAATGACTTCATTACCCTGCAGGAAACAGGCAATCATCTTGTTTCTGCAACCAATGAGTCTGCAAACTGGTTTTTAACTCCAAAACCGGTGGTATACCGGTACAGGGATACCACATGGTGCGGCTATCTTGGGAATTACTGGAGCGGATATTCAGGGCGCGACAGCAATGGAGACGGGGTCGGACAGGAAGAGTACGAGGTGAACCGTGCAAATTATGATGCATATCCTCTGGTCAATCAGACATCCTTCTACACTCTGCTTGAAAAACCTGACTATTTCCTCAATCTGTATGAAGGCTGGAACTGTGCAGCGGTACCCCGGATCCTGTGTGAGGGAAAAAACACCGGAAGCATCTTTTCCCATCTGGATACAGAGGGAAGAAGCATTCTTACCTTTAATGCCACAGCCGGACAGTGGGATGTAATCGGGTCAGACACACCAGTACTTCCCCTGTACGGATACTGGATATATGTCGGACAGGACAGCACGGTAGGCCTTTATTTCAAAGACGATCCGGTATCAGTCCCACCACAACGGTCAGTGTATCAGGGATGGAACAGTATCGGTGTCACTGGCTCTGTTGCGGCGTCTGCGCGTGACCTGCTGATATCTGTGCGTGATATCTGGACAACGGCGATCGGGTTTGATGCCAGCCGGCAGCGGTACAATACGTCTATCATCAACGGGGGAGATGGTATTCATTCTGATACACGGCTTATGTATCCGGGTACCGGATACTGGATATGGATGTCAGATAACGGCACGATATCATCCATATCAGAGTCCGGGTATTCCTGATCTCTTTTTTTAGAGAAATCATATCTGCTGCTCATAACTGGTATTCCTGCCGCCTGTTTTTTGAGAAGTCTGATGACCGGGCAGGGATTTAAGTGTGAAAAAATGAAAATAAATCTCTGTCTATTTTTGTTCCCCTAACACGTCTGTGGCAGATCAGTCCACCGGGTGAGAAGAGTCAGTCCGAAAATCTTCTCAAATCCTTTCTCTTCATCAGAAAGAGCCCACTGCTCAAGGGTACAGTCCCTGATACAGGTCAGCTGCAGGGTAGCAGTATTCTCATCAACACTGGTAAATACTGCCTGTACTACCCTGCTATCATAACTCCTGTCAAGATCCTCGGCTATACGGAGAAACATGGCCATGACTGGTATTGCGAAACGTATACTGGCATCCGGGGTGTTCTTTACCTCATCAGAACAGTTTTTCAGTTTCTTCCGGTGAGAACCTGCAACCTGTGCCATAATCTCTATCTCCTGCCGGTTAAATCCAAGGAGAGGAGTATTCGTGATGAGGTAATAGGTATGGTTCTGATGCCCGGAAAAGGCGATGAACTGCCCGATATCGTGGAGATATGCGGCATAGGCAAGGAGCTGGCGGAATGAATCATCCAACCCGTGCAGGCCTGCATCCCGGCCCGAATCAAAGAGTTCGAGGGTCAGTCGCTGCACCTGTTCTGCATGATCGGTCTGTATCTGGCAGCACTCGGCAAGGTGATGCACGCTCCGCCACCTGACCGGGATATCTTCATAATACGGGAATCCGGGAATATTTGAGAGGTAATCAATAAGGAGCCCGTCCCGCAGACTCATCTCTGATATCCTGATCTCCTTAATTCCTGTCTCTTTTAAGATGGTATACAGAATAACTGCCCCTGCAATGATGATATCTGCCCGGTCTGCGCTCAATCCGGGAACTTTTCTCCGGTCTTCGAGAGGAAGTCCGGCCAGCATGGTAATGAGGCTACGAATTTCTTTTCGTGTCAGAATGCCTGGGCGATGATGGAGTGCCAGTTCGGGAACCTTTCCAGCAACCGATTCAAGAGTAAGGATGGTTCCGGAACTGCCTATGGCACAAACGGGTCCGTGTTTTTTTACTTCCCGAACGGCATGTGAGGTATTCTCCCGTATCCGTTGTAAAATCTTCTCGATTGTCTCTTCATTGATCGCATCGGCAAACCCATCCGGAAAAAACTGGCTTGTTGTCCGTACTGCCCCCATCTTTAAACTTTTCAGCATCCAGTACTGGTCCTGGTCTCCAACTACGATCTCTGTACTGCCCCCGCCAATATCAATAATCAGGGTTTTGTCCTCGCCGATCTCTGTTCCTGCACTGATACCCCTCCAGATCAATCGCGCTTCTTCTTCTCCTGAAATAATGGTAAAGAGGATCTCTGTCTCTTGTTTAAGATTCGCGATAACGTCATCCCTGTTTACTGCATCACGAATGGCAGATGTCGCGACGGCAATGATGTCTGCTGCATGATACTGTGCACAGAGTTCAGCGTATCGTCTGCATACGAGGACTGCTCTTTTTATCGGGAGAGAATGAATTTTTTTATCACAGAACTCACCTTCTCCAAGCCTGATTGTGTGTTTCTCTCTCCGAAGGATGGTAAAGGTGTGATTTTTATGTATCCGTGCGATGAGAAGCCGTACCGAGTTTGTTCCGAGATCAATACATCCGATGACCGGGGTGGGGTTATCCTGCATTGATTGCTGTGGTGTTATCATGGGTTTTTGATCATGGACGGGTTCAACGAGACTCATTCCATCTTTTTTTTGTAAGGCAGGACTCATTGTATTTTATTGTCAGATGCCCATTTAACCTGGTCAAACCGGTTTTTCATCGGCATGCATGATGATATCAAGGGGTTTTCCTTCCTGTATAATCCGGGCAAAGGAAACAGGCAGATTCTTTTCATAGATCCCGGTAACAGCCCTCTCGATATCATAGGGAATCCGGAAATGATAGAGTGAGAACGGGGACAGGGTCAGCAGGGCATAGCAGGCTCTCGGATCTCCGTCACCCGGACGCCCGACACTACCGGTGTTCACAAACCAGACTCCTTCAACATTGGTTGCAAATGCTTCATGTGAGTGCCCGGTAATGATGATATCAGCCCCGGTCAGCCGTGCATATTCCCGCAACCTGATCTTCGGGGTCTCTCCGGTGATATAACCGGAAAGCGAGCCGGGTGCCCCATGGGTAGCATAGATCATGGTATCCCGAAGATTGAGTCGTATCTCTCTTGGGAGTGAACCAAGATAGCGCCTGTTCTCTTCTGATGTCGCCTGATATGCCCATTGCAGGGCAAATTGTTTTGAAGGTTTCTTTACTCTCTTCCCCTTCTCCCACCTGCGCATGATAACATCCCGGTCGATGTTGCCCATTGAACTGATAATGTGCCTTTTTCTGACCATGGTGATAACTTCATCAGGGAACGCCCCGTATCCCACCAGATCTCCGACATTGATGATGGCATGAGCACCCCTCTTCTCTGCATCTGCAAGAACCGCTTCCAATGCAGGGAGATTTGCGTGAATATCACCAATCAGTGCGATGGTAACAGGAATATCAGGGTCGGTGTCTATCAGGTGGTGAAAGGATGTCTGAAGCGGAAGGGAAATTACTGACCGTATCTGCGAAAAAAATCCATCCTGTTGTAGTAGTTCCCAGTACTCAATCAAATCTGCATGCAGTCTTACCCGACGTGATGCAAGCCGGTCCATGAGGTAGGTGACCCCGGGCATGACCAGCTCAAATACGTGTGTGTTCCCGAAAAACTGCCTGTGGTTCTTCTCCTCCTCAAGAAGGAACTGTGGCAGGAGTTCGCTCCAGACATCACAGTCATGCATCTCTCCAAGGATGTCCTGAAGTTGTTTGAGTGATTTAATGGTCTCCTTCAGTCCCCCGCCATAGAGTTCATCAAACGCTTCCAGGGTGTATCTGAGATGTTTGGCAGCGATCCGCATCGCATGGTGTTTCTGTATCTGACCCGGGTCCCTGATAAAGGGTTCATATAATAGTACCGCTTCGATCTTCTCAGAGATGTGCAGGAAAGCCTGCTCAAAGCCATAAGGTGTTTGTATTCCTGCTTCGCGAAGGGTTCCATACGCAGAGACTTCTCGTAAGTGCTTCTGCATCTCCTGGATAATTCCTGAGGCAATACAGAGATCCGCTGCCTTGATGACACCCGGCTGAATCACGGCACGTTTCTGGCGAAGGCGTACGAGCAGACACTCAAGTCCGGTGCTCTTCTCAATAAACACAGGGGATGTCTGTCTTACATCCAGGGATTCCGACCTCTTTCTCCTTCTCATTTCCCACAGATACGAGAGGAATGCAGGTCTTCTAAAAAATCCTCTTCCCCGTGTCTCTTCGGAAAAAGCAGAGAGAGTGATTGATGTTTCTTCTCCTCCCTGCCCACACCGGTTCGGTTCAGTTACTTCTGGGAGTGAAAAGAGCGGAAATTCCTGGATAACATCAGTATTATCTGCGATAAACGCTTCGATAAACGCGATCTGCACATCAAGATCCCGGGCCTGGCCGAGAGCCCTGGTGATGGCCCGTATCTCTTTTTTCCATCGTTTTCCTTTTGATTTTGGAATGCAACAGGAAAAAATTGGTAGTGCTGCACGGATACGCCGGGTAGCAACACGACAGCGGTGAACATACTCAATATCTGAGGCATCCCTGACTCCATCAAGTTCTTCGTCCAGTGCAGAGAGGAGGGGAAGAATAACCTGGGAACTGTACCGGCAATAGCCTGGATCTATCGGTTTCATCGCCGGGGTCATCGGGTCTGCCTCGTGAATTCCTGCATGGTTGTTTAAAAGGGGATCGGTTATTCTGCTACTGCATCATCGGATCGTTTCCCTGATGACATGAAGTCTTTCTCTATACCGAAGGTAAAACCCGGAATACATCTGAACGAGTCAGTATTCCGACTGGTTTTCCGTCTTTTATCACGATAAGCCTGCCGATATCTTTCTCTTTAAACATGGTGATGACCTCCCAGAGTTGAACTGATGATTTAATCTGGATAACCTCTTCTATCATGATATTCTTAACAAATGTATCTGTACTGATGCCTTTTGCTATTGCCTTGAGGATATCTGACATGGTAACGATCCCGCAGAGAAGATTGCCTTCCATTACCGGTGCTCCATGAATATGTGCCGTGGTAAAGAGCATGATGGCATCGTTTAGGGTATCACTGGTAGTGAGCATTTTTATGGGATGGGACATGTAGTGCTCAATCGGCTCCTTGGGAAGAGACACCATCTCGATGATTGATATCAAGAGAGCAGGTTCCATATCATCCTTTCCAAAAACCTCGCCAATGATGAGGAGTTTATTGACGGGGGTTGGTCCGATGGTAATCGTATCACCGATCTCGAAGAGCTGAGTACTGCCAACGATACTTACCATGGCATGGCACAGTTCTGCATGGGTAAGTGTGGTAAAGGCAATCTCCCGCACCTTCACCCCTGCAATCTGCTGATTACCACGGGAGATACAGACATCATAATTGTCTCCGCCCTTATCGATGTGGTACTCCTGGTATGCAAGAACAGTAGGATGATATCCCCCCTTCGGCCCCGGTGTGCCGTCAACAAAACCGATTGTCTTTAAGGACTGCATCTGGTTCCTGACGGTTCCCGGGTTTCTCCTGATGATGGCAGCAATCTCTTCCCCTTTTATTGGGACTGATTTCTTCTCGTACAGACTGATAAGAGTGACGAGTATGTCTTTTTGTATAAGAGAGAGATCTACCATGATTCATCTTACTATATGATCGTGCAGATAATATGCATGACGTAACAATCATTCTGACGGCTTATGGCGGGACAGATACGTTCTGGTGTTGCAGAAATTTTCCTCCTGCGGTGTTATTTTTCTAATCCCTGCGCCTGACTGGATGACAAGAACCCGTATCCTTTTTTCCGGCTGACCAGGACTGTTCTGGTGCCGATGCGAAATAATAACGCGATTGGTCATGGTTTTCTCTTTTTAGGATCAGAGGAGGTAATGGTTAACATCTCTGCATACCGATAGATGTGGGAGGATACCTTTTATCGTGGAGTTAGAGAAGATACCGACAATACCGAATGCAGACGAGATTCTGGACAGGAGTCTACGGCGGGCCGCAAAGAGGATGCGCGAGAAGAGTAATAAGAGGCGTGCCCACGAAGAATTTGTACGAACCGTCTATGAGTCGGTTCATGACCGGCTGGTTGCAGTAATGCAGTCATACCCTGAAATTGATACCCTCCCGATATTTTACCAGAAACTTATCGATATCCTGTATGGCATCGACCGGCTTCGCCAGTCCCTCGGGGCGGTAGCCTGGGCTGCCCGGTGGACCCGGGATCATAAAGGCGGACTCGCGAAAGAGGTCAGGTATGGGGAAGACACGGCGGTAGCAAGAAAACGGGCAATAGCCAGGCTTGCTTCGGTTGTTCACCAGGTTGACGATGATCTCGTCTTCTTAAATGAAGTAAGAAACGTACTTCGCAAGATCCCAACTGTTGAGGATACCTTTACCATTGTTATTGCGGGATATCCCAACGTTGGAAAGTCATCATTTATCAGAAGGGTCTCCACCGCAGAACCCATGGTTGCATCCTATCCGTTCACAACCAAGGAGGTCATCGTCGGCCACTGTGATATCGGAGCAGATCGTGTTCAGCTGATCGATACCCCGGGAGTACTTGACAGGCCGGCAGCCGAGAGAAACGCGATTGAACAGCAGGCGATGGCAGCGATTATGCATGTCGCTGATGTGATTCTCTTCCTCATTGATGCAAGTGAGCATTGCGGGTACAGTATCGAAAACCAGTTGCACCTGTTGTCCGAGATCCGTTCACTGGTTTGTGTTCCCCTTGTAGCAGCAGTCAATAAAGCAGATCTCTCTTTACTCCCGGGATATCCCAATATATCAACCGGAACCGGTGAGGGAGTGGACGCATTATTCAAAACCCTCTGTTCATACCGGTCACCATCTCCTGCTACATACCGGTAGTTATCAGGATCCCGATAATACATCCAACGATTGCACCCCCGTTTAGGGGTGGCAACCCTGCATGGGCCTGTCCCTTCCCGATAATGAAAAAAAGAAGAATAAGTCCGGCAAGGGATCCGAGGATGGTTGTAATACAGGGGACCGAGAGAAGGCTGGAACCCTCTGTAAATAGAAAGGTATCAGCTGATACCACCAGGATTGACGGCATAATGAGATCACCAAGCCCGATAAAGAACGCTCCCCGATCACTTCTCTTCTCTTCTTTTCCCGGTATCAAATCCTCCCTTATCATACCCGGGCTCCCCTCCCGAAGGTAGGAAAAATCTTTCCGTTTTGGTACCATGACCATGATAGGAAGCCGGGAGGAGAGGACGGTATCTGCCAGGGTTATCATATGTTTCGTTTTGTAGACCGATACTGCATCATAGACCGAGAGGAGAATGAGAAGCAGTACTACCGGGACAGGCTCAAGAGAGATTCCGAATATTGAGGCAATACCTGCTGCCATCAGTACCCCGAGGATATCAATGACCCACCACTCGGGATACCGGATGAGGGCATAGACCGATACTGCAGTCAGGACAAGGGTAAATATACTCAACACGAGAATATCGCCTGAAAAAAGCCCGAGGATTCCATAGAATATATAGCCATATGCTATCGCAATCGATATCCAGACAATCAGGGAGAAAATTTTCGAGAACCGGTACCTGATAAGTACCAGGAGGAGCAGGGTAAACAGGATCAATACCCCGATAAAGGAGAGGGGATTGGTGAGTGATTCGGGATCCTCAAAGGCTGCATACCCTGCACCGGCCATGGGAGATGCAAGCAGGACCGCACCAAGTTCTGTTACCAAAAGGAGGACAGCCATTGCCGCAAAGGAGACGACTGCAGGGATTTTACTCTCATTATTCATTGCTTTTGTCTCTGTACTGGTTAACGCCGGTACTATTTGTATCAGTCTGGACGGGATCAGAGACGATTAATTCCTATCAATTCTGGATGCCTGCATATCATCAAACCACGGAAGTTGGATATCTTCCGGTACTCCGATCCTGATGCTGTAAGAGAGATCAGGCATCAGCCTTCTATATCTGATGATGAGCTATAATATATCTATGAAGTCATTCCCAATTCCTGATGGTGATGTCGTTTTTCTTATCTGTACCGGGGTTATTGCTCTCCTTCTGGTTCTCCTCGCCGGTTTTTCTCCTTTTATTGCCGTGCTCTCGATCATTCTTATCTTCTGTTTGGTTCTTTTGGGAGTACGATTCTTCGAGAGGATAAAAAAGATTGAGACGAATCTTGCAAAGTGTGAACAGATGATCCCGTTCCGGAATCACGATCTCAGTATGCAGCTCTCTCACCGGTACAATGAGATACAAAGACGCATGGATGAACTGACTGATATCATACAGAAGCGGATGTACCGGTGAGGAGATGGGAGTTGCGCTCCGTGATATCTTCCTTCCATACCGGGAGGAGATCCAGCTCTCTCTTGTGCCGGGTGTTGTTGCTATCGATGCGTACAATACCCTGTACCAATTTCTCTCAATTATCCGTCAGCCTGACGGAACTCCCTTAATGGACAGTACCGGCCGCACGACATCACATCTTTCAGGACTTTTTTACCGGAATACTGCTCTTATGTCCCAGGGAATTACACCTGTCTATGTATTTGACGGAATACCTCCTGAATTAAAAGCAGATACCATCGGAGAGCGGCGGCTTGTGCGGGAAGATGCTGCAGCAAAGTGGGAAGAGGCCAGGCGTGAAGGTGACATCAAGGCTGCCTATGTATATGCCCGTTCATCCAGCCGCATCGATACCGAGATCCTTTCCTCGGCAAAGAAACTGCTTGATCTGCTGGGTATTCCCTGGATTGATGCTCCCAGCGAGGGTGAAGCACAGGCTGCATACATGGCAATGAAAGGGGATGTTACCGCTGCTGCTTCACAGGATTACGATACCCTCCTGTACGGGGCACCGGTTCAGGTACGTAACCTCACGATATCAGGAAAGAGAAAGGTACGGGGAAGGAGTATCACGGTCAGGCCGGAACGGATAACGTTACAGGCAGTTCTTTTGGGCCACAACATCAGCAGGGAGGAACTTATCCAGGTTGCCATCCTGACCGGTACTGATTTTAATGCAGGGATACGGGGGGTAGGAGCAAAGACAGCCTTAAAAATTGTTCAAAAAGGAGAGTTTTCCTCAGTACTACAGGAAAAAATGCCTGACTTCGATCCAAAACCCGTAATGGAGTTCTTTTTACATCCCCCGGTCACTGATGATTACGAGTTTTCCTTTAAAAAACCAGATTTTGATGGTCTGCTCTCCTTTCTCTCAGATGAATATGGATTTTTACGGGAACGGATTGAGCCTGCCATTGCACCGTTATGTAACCGGAAAGAGCAGAAGACCCTGGATTTCTGGTCGTAGGGGATTTTGGCCATCTTCTCTTTTGTCTGGGAAAAATAGTTGTATCAATTCTCTTCTTTTAAAAAACCGGAATTTACCATTCGGTGATGACTTCTCCGGTTCTGACTTTTACTGATTTTATCACGGGATAGACAAATATCCTCCCGTCTCCGTTTTTGCCGGTATAAGCTTCTTTTTTGATGATTCTGATTACATCATCAACTTTTTCATCCGGCACAATCATCTCCAGTTTAACTTTAGGGATAAGGTCTACTTTCATCAGTTTTCCGCGGTACTGCAGGCATATCCCGCGCTGGTCACCCCTCCCTTTGACATCGGTTATGGTCATACCATGAAATCCTTCCTCGTCAAGTCCTTTTTTTACCTGTTCCAGTTTCTCAGGCCTGATAATAATCTCAAGTTTCTGCATTTTTATTCCTCACATATCTGTGGTTTCTCCATGCTGTGAGAGATCAAGACCGACATACTCCTCGTCTTCTGAGACACGAAGTCCGAAGAGAGCGTCAACACAAAAAGCAATACCGTACGTGGCAATTATCGCGTACAGGGTAATAATACCTGCTCCCAGGAACTGAAGACCAAACTGGGTCGTGGATCCCTCAATTATTCCGGCAACACCGCCTATCGTAACCGATGCAAAGATACCAAGACAGAGCGTCCCGAAAAATCCACCTACTCCGTGAATCGCCCATGCATCAAGACTTTCGTCCCATCCTCTTTTTAACCGGAACATCAGTGCATAGTAACAGATAAGCCCGGCAAGAGTTCCGATACAAAAAGCGGCAATCGGACCGACAAACCCTGCAGCAGGGGTTATTGCCCCGAGACCGGCGATGGTCCCACTGATCATGGAGAGGGAGCCGGGTTTTCCATAGAACCATGATGCTGCCATCCATGAGAGGGAACCTGCAGCAGCCGAGATGTTTGTTACGACAAATGCGTTTACGGCAATCTCATTTATGGCATACGCACTCCCTGCGTTAAACCCGAACCACCCAAACCAGAGAAGGGCTCCTCCGATAAGCGTGAGGGGAATATTTGACGGGTTCATGGAGTACTGGGTAAAACCATGCCTGTTTCTGATGACAAAGACAAGTGCCAGAGCACTAAACCCTGCGGTGATATGTACAACAATACCGCCTGCAAAATCAAGGATTCCCATCGTTGCTGCCCACCCGTTACCCCATACCCAGTGTGCGATGGGATCATAGACGAATGTTGTCCAGAGGAGACCGAAGATAATGAATGAGGACAATTTGACCCGTTCTGCCAGGGCTGAGGTGACGATTGCAAGGGTAATTGCAGCAAAAGCCAGTTGAAAGACCATAAAAACCATGTCTGGTATCAGAAGATTCCGTGTAGATTGGTCTGCAAAAACCCCGAAAAGCCCGAAGTTCTCTGGTCCCCCGATTATTCCCATGATATCCGGGCCGAACGCAAGGGAATAACCAAAGAAGGTCCACTGCAGAGTGACCAGGGCAAACGAGATAAAGGAGAGCATGAGCATTGAGATGATATTTTTTCTCCTCACCAGCCCCCCGTAAAAGAATGCAACCCCGAAGGTCATGAGGATAACAAAAGCGGTACAGATAAGTAAAAATCCGGTATCAACAAGGCTTATTGTACTGGTATCCATGTTACTTCTCCCCAAAGATCCCTGTTACGACAGCAGTGGTATAGTGCTGTCTGGTATCAAAGGATAGAAAGAAATTATCTTCTACCTTATTTAAAACTTATTATTTTCTTCTTACCTCTCCCCCCCCTTCTCTCTCCTCACAGGTGATACAAAAATTAATACTGCAGATTCTCTCTATGTTATACCAGATAACGAGTGTGAGAAGTGTGAGAGATGATGAGTATGATCCTTCCCGGGAGATGGCTGAGATGGCCCTTTCCGAGGCCGTTGATCAACACATAGAAAGCAGCCAGGAGACAATAGACCGGATATCTGTCCTCGAGGAAAAGATAAAGACATGGGATATAGAAGATATCAGGTACCTCAAGCGATGGGTAGAAGAGATAAAAGAACTGCTTTTTAAGAATTTTTCCGTCAGGCTTCAGAATTTTATGGATATACGAAAAATTCCCTCAGTCAGTTTCCCTGCGGTCCTTCGTGACACGTACCAGATCGTTGCTGTTGATAAACGGGGATATTGTCTTTTTGGACCCGAATCAGACAAAATATCCTCACTGCAAAAGATTCAGGATCATTACACCGAGCAGTGCAGGAAAAAGGCGATGCAGGAGAACCGGTCAGAAAAAAAATAAATTCATTCATTTTCTCTCAATCTCCTGTAAACAACGAGAGGAGATGTACTGTTCCTGCCTTGTCTAGTGGTTCGTTATCATTCCCGCATTTCGGTGAGAAGATGCAGGAAGGACATCCTTCCCTGCAGGGACATCCCCTGACCATCTCACCGGTTTTTGTTGCAAGTTCAGAAAATATTTCGTATGCACGCTCTGATAAGCCGATACCGCCACAATACCCGTCGTAGATAAAAATTGTCGGTTCCGATATGCCTCCCGCCAGGTAACAGGAAAATCCCCCGAGATCCCAGCGATCACAGAGGACATAAAACGGGAACATGGCAATGAGAGCATGTTCCGCTCCATGCAGTGCGCCTGCGGGGTCATATCCTGCTGTTACCATACCAGCACAGATCTCTGGTGAGATCGTCACCCAGACAGACTGGGTCAGAAAAGAGACCGGGGGCATATTCAGTTCAACCGTATCAATAACCTGGTCAGATAGTATCTTTTTGTATCCACTAACTGCTTCGGTTACTGAGACACTGCCATAATGCAGGCTGTATCCGGAATAGTGCCTGGTCTTTTCCTCTTCTATGATACTGATATCGCGGGTGGTCATCGTGACACGGGTATGATAGGAGATATCTGTTTTTATTGCACGGATCGTCTGGAGGGATCGGTTCCAGTCGGTGACTAAAAACCGCCTTCCCTGATGGAGGAGTATTGCACCGGGATATGCCTCCCGGTGTGCCTGTCCGGTATCGAGCGTCTCAAGTACCCCATCCTGTGAGAGGACCGTATACGTGACCGAGGAGGAGACACCGTTGAGGCTGACAAGATCACAGGCTCGTCTTGTTCCGGCATACACAAATCCGTGGCCGGTCTTTGCAATCAGTTTTGTTCTCGCATGGGCATCAAGAATGAGCGGAAGATCCCTGCCAAAGAAACAGATGTCACCATCAGGGGTTACCGGCAGTTCTGATGCGGCACACAGAAGGTGACCGGCAACGATATAGGGATTTTTGGTATCAATGATGGCATGCTCATGGGATCTCTCGAAAAATTCCCTGGGATGGTGCACAAAGTACTGATCAAGTGGATTCTGTGCTGCAACTAATATGGCAAGTGCGTCCTTCCCGCTTCTCCCGGCTCTTCCTGCCTGCTGCCAGGTGGATATCATGGTCCCGGGATATCCGGTAAGAATGACGGTGTCAAGTCCCCCGATGTCAATACCCAGCTCCAGTGCGTTTGTTGAGATAATCCCCCTAATCTTCCCGGTTTTTAAGGAATCTTCAAGGTATCGGCGTTCTTCGGGAAGATATCCTGCCCGGTAGGCCCGAATCGGTGCATCTGATGTTTTGTTCACGACTTTATACCGATTCTGTGCCCAGGTTGCAATAAGTTCCGTTATCTTACGCGAACCGGTAAAACAAAGTGTCTGAAATCCTGCCTGAACAGATGCAGCAACAAGGGCAGCACTCTCAGAGAACAAAGAACGCTCTTCTATCCTGTTTTTGTATGGGTTATAAAGGATGAAATACCGGTTACTCCCGGGTGATCCGTCATTTGTGATGGTGATACAGGGTTTTCCAATAAGATTCTCTGCGAAATGCGATGGATTCGCAAGTGTCGCAGAAGCAAGAACAAAAACCGGATCAGAGCCATAATATCTGCATATTCTTCGCAGCCTTCTGATGAGAAACGCCATATGACTTCCGAATACTCCCCGGTACTGGTGTGCTTCATCGATGATGATGAGTGATAATCCTGAGAAAAAGCGCCGCCACTGGTGGTGCCACGAGAGGATATGATGAATTTCATAGGGATTGGTCACGATAAGCCGTGCATTTTTTCTGATTGCTGGGCGGGAGGATCGGGGGGTATCGCCATCGTAGATTGCTGCTGCAAGATCAATACCGATATCAGTACCGATTGCCTCAAAGGTTTTTTTCTGGTCCTGTGCCAGTGCTTTTGTGGGATAGATGGCTAATGCCGTAGCACCGGGATTTTCTATCACACAAGCTGCATACGGAAGGGTGAATGCCAGTGTCTTTCCCGATGCAGTTGCAGTACAGAGGATGACACTGGATCCCTGTCTTGTCGCATGAAATACCTCGTACTGGTGAGAATAGAGTGTTATCCCCTTTTTTTTAAGATAATCCCTGATAATTAGGGGAAAATCGTCTCCTGAACGGTATGATGGATTACGTGCGGGAATCTTTTTTGTATGCACCATATACGGAGAGAAACGCTCATCAGCAGAGAGCGTTTCAAGAAAAGAACTGATCTCCATAGGCACGTTCCCTGAAATAAAAGAAGAGTTTTGCAAGGGATATGATATCCTGCTGGTTATGGTACACAATCGGAATGAGAGGACCCGGGTTCTCTTCGATGAGATAGGTCTCATACCACTGTGGCACCATAGCACCCGGAATATCCTCCTCACGCCAAAATTTCAGGATCTCCTCTTCCAACGTAGTAAGTCGGCAGTTATGCAGTTTCTTCTTGTAGTAATGCCGTGCAAAAAAGAGAAGATCGTAATGAGTTGCAGAAAGAACGAAAGGAATGTCGTAGTAGTCAAGCCTGCTTTGGATAAAGGGGATATCAAATGCTCTCCCGTTAAAGGTAACAAAAACAGTATTATCACTGATATTATCGAGAAATGCTGCTAAAACCGATGCCTCTTCATTGATATCCCGTGCAAGGTACTGGCTGACTTTCAGGTATCCGTCTTGCATCACTCCGGTTCCGATAAGAAAGATGGGGCGGGAGAAGATGCCCAGTGTCTCAATATCTAAAAAGAGAAATGATTCAGGGGGATACTCACAGGAGGTAAGGAGGGTAGCCGGGTGGGAGTATCCATGCCATCTGATAATCTCGTCCATGAGCCGCACACCTCCATTCTCAATAATTTGGATCTCTTTGTCTGCGCTGTCAGCGTACTTTCGGATATATCTGAGATCCGGGATTGTTCTGCACCCCCGTCTTTTCAAGAACTCAGCTCTCTTTTTTCCAATCCCGGTTACCAACGTGAGATCTCTTGCAATAATCGCTTTTATATCTTCAACACAATGGTTTGGTGACTCAATCGGCTGTGTTGTATCTACGAGGTAACAGGATCCGGATGAGGTTATTTTCACCTCTCCATTGATGGCATCAGGTACCGATAGTCCCTCGTATTTTGTCAGGAGTTTTAGAAGAAGTTCGGTGCAATCCTGGTATACCGACTCCATGACAGTATTGGGATGCAGCCCGAACCGAAAGGAATTATCATGCTGGATAACCTGGTAATCATGATTTGCATCGGTCTCGTTGCGAAACTGCTGGCTGATTGTACAAAACGATATTCCTGATGACATCTCCTCTCTATAGCATCGGGAAGAGTTCTATAAAAAGTAAAAGCCCTGCAGGGTGAAAGTATTCTTTCTTTCAAAAAAGAGAAAAAGAGAGAAAATCCCAGCCTGATATTATTTCTGTTTGGCGGTGAGTTCACGTACCGCTTTTATAGCGGATTCATAAGCGTTCTGCAGGGCAGTAGGATGGTTTTGGATTCCGTGATACCTGTCAAGGGCGTTTGCAAGGATATTTCCCTGGTAGGTAAATCCAAGATTGTTTATGATTGCCTGTACTGACGGAAACGCTGCATCAAAGACAGAATCGATCTCCATCCCTGCAGTTGAGAGAAAGAAGGCAAGATGCCTGCTTCTATATTCAGGAGAGTATGACATTGTCTTTCTAATACACTGATTTGCCCAGATAAACTGGGCACGATCGATAAATCCTTTCAGTTCAGCGGTAACCGTCATGCTGTAGATGGGACTTGCGATAGCAAGAATATCAACACTATCCGTGATAGTCTCAAATACAAAAGTGAGGTCATCAGACAAAACACATTCTCCTGTTTTATGACAGGTATTGCACCCGCGGCATGAAGAGTACGAGAGATTTTTAAGAATAACCTTCTCAAAGCTGGCACCAGCATATTCTGCACCTGACAGGAACCGATCAAGAAGTTGTTCGGTGTTTCCATGCCGGTGGGGACTCCCTAATATCCCGAACACCGAGATCTTCCCTTCCATCATCTCACTCCTCTCTCTCGTTTCTCCTGCAACGTTCGTATGATCTCTCCTGCCATGGCCACTGCTTTTTTTTGTGCATCAGGATGGGAGAGGACGGCTCCTTTTTCATCGACATTGTTAATGAGCAGGTATCTGATATCACGGTTTTTAATATCAATAACATGAAAAAAACAGGTAATAACCGGCAGTGACGCATCAAATACATAATCCCAGTTCTGTCCTGCGGTCGAGATAAAGAGACCCATACGCATTCCCTGTTGCTCCGGGAGGGTAACCGGAAGGTGAAGAACATATTTTCGTGACCGAAAGAGCTGTGCCCGGTCAATCAGTGCCTTTGCCTGCGAGCAGATGCTCATACAGTAGATCGGGGCAGCGAGGATGACACAGTCAGCGCTGGTAATCTTGTCATAGATGGTATCAAGATCATCATGGATAACGCAGCTGTTTGTCTTTTCACATGAGTTGCATCCCCTGCAGGGGAGGATATCTGACTGTACAAGCACTATCTTCTCGGTATAAACTCCCGGAAATCCTTCCATTGCTTCAAGAACCCAGTCAAGCAGTGTCTCTGAGTTGCCGTGCCGTCGCGGACTACCTGCAAATGCCAGTATTGAGAATGTCATAGCGTTTTTTAACTGGAATACCAAAAAAAGGGAATTTATTCGTCAGTTCAGATGTTCTTAAAGCAGAGATAGAAATCCTTGCAGTCGTATCCTTCTGTTACGCGTTTATCCGCTTCTGCAGTGGTCTTTGGTGGAGGAACAACCACCTTGTCCCCGGGCTGCCAGTTTGCCGGTGTTGCCACTCCGTATTTATCTGATGTCTGAAATGCCTTAACGAGCCTGATGATCTCAGGAATATACCTGCCGTTTGAGAGCGGGTAGTAGATCATGGCCCGCATCAGACCTTTGTCATCAATGAAAAAGACTGCACGGACTGCTGCGGTACTGCTCTGTCCGGGATGAACCATACCGTACAGGCTGGCCACGTTCATATCAAGATCAGCGATGATGGGGAACGGAATCTCAACACCCATCTTCTCTTTGACATTCCGTGCCCAGGCGATGTGGGAATGGACACTATCGATCGAAAGCCCGATGAGTTTGACATTTAATGCCACAAATTCGTCATGGGCTTTTGAGAACGCAATAAATTCGGTAGTACAGACCGGGGTGAAATCGGCGGGATGTGAGAAGAGGACTACCCACTGGCCACGAAGGTCAGATAGTTTCAATGGTCCGTGTGTCGTTACTGCCTCAAAATCAGGGGCCGGTTCACCCAGTGTCGGGAATGTAACAAAGTTTTGGGGTTGTTCATCTTCGTACATATCTCCTCCTTATTTCATCAGTTCTTCTTCGATAACCTTGCCATTGACGTATGCAGGCATTCCGGCAAGCAGGTAGGCAACCCGGAGTGCTTCTTCCACCTCGTCCTTGGTGACACCTAATGCATGGGCTCCCTGCATCTGTGCCTTGATGGCATGCTGATCCCGGAGTGCTGCGGCGATGGCAATGGCGATCAGTTTTTTCGTCTTTCTGCTCAGTGCCCCGTCATCCCAGACCATCTGGTCAAGTTTCATCACCAGGGCAAAGATATCAGGATCTGACTTCTCCAGATCCTTAAAAATTCGTGGAACTTTTCCTATCTTTTTTTCCAGTTCATCCATCTGTGAGTCCATGGGCCTCACCCGGTGCGTACCATCGGTTCACCGCAGCAGACAAGTTCTCCACCGCCGACTTCCTGAACCACAACGATGTTGCCACAGATCTCACATTCGTAGATCTCTCCGACTTTCGAGACGTTTACCATATTATCACCTCAAAAATACCATTTTTTCCTGCGATTCCAAAAGGATATGCAATAATATCCCAATAATGGATTTTATTCTCTTTTTGGAGGGTTTTTTACGTCTTCCGGGCTCTTTATGTCAGACCTGATATGGGTCATGGGGAAACAGTTATACATCTCACAGGAGCATGAGGGACAGATTCGTAAGTCCTGCTCTGATTCTGTCATCTCATACGTCATACCACAGTCAACACAGACATACTTCCCTGGTCCTACTTTTGATCCTGCTTTTGCTTTGTTCTGTTCTGTCATAGGCATTACCAATAGATACTTCCTCATGGAACCTATTTAATAGTAATTCCTAAATATCTTTTTTAAAATATATTTTTAAATACATATCTCTTCATATTTTTGGAATACAAACGAAATTGATATAAGCCTGTTCTGATTACTCCTATCAGAGCCATATGACCAGTACTATTATTGCGCTCCTGGGCAGTCCGCTATCAGGTGGAAACACCGCGAAATTACTGGATAAAGCCATATGCGGAGCAGAAGACAGCGGCTGCATTGTCACGAAAATTGTTGTGCCCAATCTCACGTTCTCTCCCTGTGAGGAGATAAACAACTGTCTTATGGAGGAGAACTGCTTCTTTGATGATGATATAACTCCTTTGTATCGTCAGTTTAAGACAATGGACGGGCTTATCATCGCAACACCGATCATGACCATGGGAGTTCCCGGAGCATTAAAATCATTCATGGACCGTTTCCAGGTCTTTTACAATGCCAAGTATGTCCGGAAGAATCCTCTCGTCCCAAAAGAGAAGAGAAAAAAGCGAAAAACACTTCTTATCTCAATTTCAGGTCTCGATCTCCCTGATAATTTCGTTGGTCTGAAGATGACGGTTGATGCCTTCTGTGACATCATCGACTGCCGTCAGGCTGACGAGCTCCTGATTCGTGACATGGATACAAAGAAAGATCTTGATTTATTCCCTGATCTCCTTTCCCAGGCATATGAGAAAGGACACAATCTTGGCGTCATGATACAGAAGTAAAACCAATTTTTGCGGGAAAATACTGGTTATACCAGGAATCCTTCTTCCCGCAGGGAAAGATATCCGCTTTTGGTAACCACCAGATGATCCAGGAGATCAATCCCCAGTATCTTCCCTGCCTCTGCGAGTTGGGCGGTTATTCTCTTATCCTGTTCTGAGGGTGTCAGGGTTCCGGACGGATGATTATGAACACAGATGATGGATGCTGCCCGGTCGGTGATTGCATCGGCATATACCTCACGGGGATGGACGAGACTATGGTTTAAGATTCCCATGGTGATAATGCGTTTCTGAATCACCTCTCCGGCCCCGTTCATGGTGATACAGAGGAATAATTCCTGCATTCTGTTCCTGATATCAGCAACTAAGGGTAAGACATCTTCCGGATGTGTGATTTTTACCGGAACCTCATCAGGTTTGATCCCATACCGGCGTGCAAGTTCAAATGAAGCGACGAGGACGGAGGCTTTTGTAGGGCCGATCCCTTCGATTGAGAGGAGATCTTCATATGATACCATATCCCTTTTTTCCTGGAAAAGCTCTGCAATCAGTTCACCGTTAACATCAAGAAGCCGGGTAGGTTCGCTTGGCTGAAATTTTTTAAGATTGTGTATTCCTGAATAATTTCTGATTTCTGATGTAA
>CAZSDZ010000001.1:45756-77917 GCA_964605795.1 uncultured Methanoregulaceae archaeon | reverse complement strand
TGATACCATACCTCCGTTCTGCATCTGACGGGCAAGCCGGGATGATATCTCCCGTACATCGTGACCCCGTGTCCCCTTCCCGATAATCGCAGCAAAGAGTTCCTGGTCTGAGAGGGCAAAAACTCCTTTTCTTGCGATCTTCTCCCGCGGCCGGTCCTGGTTCTCAATCTCACGCATCCGTTTCATGCAAGAGGGGTTTTTTTCTCATACCACTTGAGGATACCCCCGGGATTAAACTCGCGGTTTCATCCAACAACGGCAGTGCAAAAATCAGATCCCTATACCGGTTGGTCACATCGATTGGGCAGGTCATCTGCCGTAAAGGATATTAGAGGATCTCTCACACATATGACCTATGAGCACTGACGAGAATGTTATGGCTGCGTTTGCCGGAGAGTCCCAGGCGAGCAGAAAATATCTCTTTTTTTCAGAAAAAGCAGAAGAAGAGGGATTAAAGAACATCGCAAAACTCTTTCTGGCAGCATCTGAGGCAGAGACAATTCATGCAAAGAAGCTGCTTTCCACTGCCGGAAAGATCGGCTCTACAGAAGAGAATCTCTCTGCTGCCATTGTCGGGGAGACCCACGAGTTCACTACCATGTACCCGGAATTTTTAGCAGGAGCTGATAAGGATGGGAATACTGCAGCAAAAACCATCTTTACCTTTGCAAACAAGGCTGAAGAAGTGCATGCAGGCCTGTATGAAGCAGCACTCAAAGCAGTGAGGGAAGGGAAGGATCTGGTGGCGTCACGAATCATGATCTGCCCGGTCTGTGGAAATGTCGTTATTGATGAAGTACCGGATCGCTGCCCCATCTGTAACGTCCCTGGTAAATCCTTTAAAGAGATAACGCTCTGAAAAACAGGGATTCCTCTTTTTCCGGGGTGTCCTTTTAAGGGAAAAGCCGGTACAACATTTTCTTATACTAGTATGGCCTATACGGGTATGTTGCTTCCATGAAATCATATTTGTATACGGTAATTGCAGTTTTTCTGTTTTGTACGGTTCATGGCATGGCCATTGTTCCACCTGATATCACTTTTGAGAAGACCATCGGTTCAGCCGGGAGTCACGATTGTGCCTACTGGGTAGCCCCGGTCTCGGACGGTGGCTATATCCTGACAGGGATGACTGCAAAAGAGGAGAATGAGGATGTCTGGATCGTCCGTACAGACAGCAGGGGTAACACCCTCTGGGAACGGGTACTTACCGGTAGTAAACGTGATTACGGACTCATGATCACTGAGAACAGCGATGGTTCGTTCTTTGCAGTAGGCTCATCAAAGTCATCTGACGGAGATTTTGTGCAGAATCACGGGGGCGTTGATATCTGGGCGGCGTGGTTCTCGCGAGATGGAGATCTTGTGCAGATGAGACAGTATGGCGGAAGCAGGGATGAGGAAGCCGGAACCGGTGTTGTGCTTCCCGGTGGCAATGCCATCCTCTCAGGCTATACCTCATCTTCAGACGGTGATGTCAGTCATAACGCGGGGGGGAACGATGTATGGCTGGTTTCCCTGAACAAAAAAGGTGATATTGTCTGGGAAAAGACCTACGGAGGCCTGAGAAATGAGAATGCAGATCGGGCATTCCGGATGAGTGACGGGGGATACATCCTGACCGGTTCGGGCTCCTCGGTTGATGCCGGGATAGCAGGTCACCATGGCGGGACCGATCTCCTTCTCATCAGGACCGATGCAAAAGGTGATCCACTCTGGCAGAACTATTACGGGGGATCACGGAGTGACTGGGGCCATGCTGTCATCGAGACATCTGATGGTAATCTCTTTGTAGTCGGTACGACCTCGTCAGATGACGGGGATTTATATTCTCATTATGGTGCCGTAAATACCAGTGATCTCTGGGCAGTCCTGCTCTCACCTGATGGGACTATCCTCTGGCAGAAGACATTTGGCGGGAGTTATTCAGATCTTGCATGGGATTGTGCTGAAAACCGTGACGGGTATCTGATTGTCGGGGATACCTACTCTTTTGATGGTGATCTTGCCGGAACCGGAACCCGCGAGGATGGCGATATCTGGCTCTTACAACTCTCACGGGAAGGAGCCCTGCTCTGGGATATGACCCTTGGCGGGAGCAGGTATGAGACCGGTTCATCAGTCTTCACCAATCCCGATGGAAGTATTGTTATTGTCGGCAGTACCCTGTCATCGGACGGTGATATCTCCAAGCTGCAGGGCCGGACCGATGCATGGCTGGTCAGGTTGGATGGTGACACGTCACAAGGGACGGTTGAAATACTGCAACAGACCCCTGTCGTTCAGATCTTCCCAGGAGCTCTCGATATGCCCACGGATCCAGGTAAAGATGGAATATATGAGGATATCAATGGGAACGGACGCCTCGATTACCAGGATTTAATCCTGTTTTACAACAACATTGAATGGGCAAAACACAACCAGCCGGCATCTCTCTTTGATCTCAATGGAAATGGAGCGATTGAGATGCAGGATATCATCCTGCTGTACCGGGAGGTATGAATCATGATAAGGGAGGCAGTCCTTTTTTTTCTTTTTCTCCTGATACTTCTCTCCATTCCTCCTGTCAGTGCAGCGACCGTACTGATATCAGATCACCAGACCACACCGGGATCCACGATACCGGTTTTTTTGTACCTTGATTCTGCCGGGACCGGGCTTGCCGGGTACGTGATGGATATCAGTCTTTCCGAGCCCGGAATTGCGAGTATCCAGAACTTCACATTCCCTGACTGGGCTGGTCTTCATGATATCACCATCACAGACGGGACCCGCGTGTCGGTAAAGGCTGTAGATATTTACGAGCAGATTAAGGCCGGAAGCAGTGATATTCTCCTTGGAACCATTATCATAAAGGGGGAAAACCCCGGCTCTGTCTCTCTTGTTCCAGAGATTACCGCCCTTGATGATGATGTCGGAAATGAGATACCTGCAACGATAACGCCAGGATCCCTGCAGGTCAGCACTCCCGGTGCCGGAACGACCGGGCAACTGAACCTGTACGCGGGATGGAATATGGTATCTATCCCGGTATCCCTGCCCGCGGGAGAAGATACTGCCGATATCTTTTCTCATGTTCCGGTAGACGGTCACTCTATCTTTACCTTCTCCCCGCTTTCCGGATGGATGACCGTAACCCCACAGACCGTTATCAGGCAGAATGATGGCTACTGGGTCTATGCAGAGCATGACATAACCCTGCCAGTGCCTGCCGGTACTTCCCAAACCCCTGATAAGCCCCTGTACCCGGGATGGAATCTCATCGGAATTCCAGGAGGAATTCCGGTACCATTAGGAACGGTTCTCTCTTCTGCCCCGTCATGGGTCTATCTTATCAGGTATGATGCCGCAAACCAACGGTACGAGGAACCGATCGTACATGATGCAGAGGCTGCCGGATTTCTGACTGATGACATCATGCTCGTTCCGGGTACCGGGTACTTCCTTTTTATGAAGGAAGGGGGTTTATTGCCGGGTAATTAGATAAAAACCATCAACATTATTTTATTATTACACATACGTTGTATATTGATACGCGAATCGTTCGTATATCGTTGGGATGTATTATGAAGGTAACATATGGAATACTGATACTGTGTCTTGCCGGAGTGGTAACAGGAGCAATGGCAGTTCCTCCCCTCCCGTATGAATTTTACGGAACCTGTACCATTGACAGTGAGCCGGTTCCGGCAGGAACAGAGATTGTGGCGAAGTTGGACGGAACTATCCTTGGGACCATCACTACGGCAGAGGCCGGCCGGTATGGTGATACCGGAACCTTTGACAAGAGACTTGTGGTTAACACGGGAGAAGATACCATTGGAAAGACCTTAGATTTCTGGATCGGTGACCGCCAGGCTGCACAGACCGTTACCCTGCAGGCAGGAGAATCCCAGGAGTTAAATCTTCGTTTCGAGGAGGGATTAGAGGGTACTATCGATGCTTCCCTGACACCGCAGCCTGATATGGGAACGCCTGAGCTCCCGATCGGTCCTCTTCCGACAAAGACACCTCTTGGTGGGGTAATCCTTCTCTCTCTCCTCGGTGCTGCTCTTCTCGTGGGTCTTGCCAGAAGATCCTGATAATACCTGATTTTATCATTTTTTGTTCTCGCTTCTTTTGATTGATAAACCCGGTAACCGGATTGAGATAGTGCGAGACGAAAGGACAAGTATTGGAGATAACCAGAAGCATGAGAACAATTTCGAGAGCATCGTGCTTTATTTCTCTGTTCTGCTCCTTTAATCCTCTCAAAAAGAATCGTTCCCAAACGATAATCACTTATATACTTCCGGGTTCAAGATGATCGTATGCCTGAAATAACAGTTTACAGTACAAAAAACTGCCCGTACTGTAGAATGGCAAAATCATTCCTGGATCGCCATAATATTCCGTATAAAAATTTCGATGTGGGGTTGTCACAGGATGCGGCAGAAGAGATGGTTAAATTATCTGGTCAGTACGGAGTCCCGGTAATTCGTGTTGATGATGAGATTATCATCGGATTTGACCAGACGAGATTACAGAATTTAGTTACCAAAGAGCAGAAAGAAACGGCATATGATGTTGTTATCATCGGTGCCGGTCCGGCCGGGCTTACTGCAGCAGTATACTGCGCCAGAAAAAAATTAAAGACCCTGATAATCTCTGAAAATATCGGAGGGCAGGCACTGGCGAGCTGGGCTATTGAGAATTACATGGGATTTCGGATGGTAACCGGCGAGGATCTCATGCATCGTTTCGAGGAGCAGGTACGGGAGGAGGGAATTGACCTTGAACTCATCCCTGTCACTGATATCCGGGCTGCAGGAGAGCACTACGTGGTGCAGACTGCAAAAAACCAGGAGTACACCACCCGGTCACTGATCCTTGCCCAGGGAAAAAGGCCGCGAAATATCGGTGTTTCACATGAAGAAGAGTACATCGGAAGGGGACTCTCGATCTGTGCAACCTGTGACGGGCCGCTCTTTCAGAACAAGGTTGTTGCTGTTGTCGGTGGCGGGAACTCGGCATTTCAGACAGCTATTGAGATGAGCGGGATAGCGTCGCATGTGTATCTCATTATCAGGAGTACGGTTCGTGCCGATGAGATCTACGAGGAACTGCTTGCAAAAAAGAAGAATATCACCATGTATCTCAATTACGAGGTTGTTGCATTGGGAGGCAGTCCAATGCTGCAGGAAGCGACTATCAGGGAACGAGACACCAAAAAGACCGTGGTTCTCCCATTAGACGGGATGTTTGCAGAGATTGGATGGGTCCCAAACACCTCCTTTGTCAGGGGCCTCGTGGATCTCAATGATGATGAAGAGATAATTATTGATATCAACTGTCATACCAGTAAACCCGGTATCTTTGCAGCCGGAGATGTTACCAGTATCAGGGGGAAGCAGATCATCATTGCCGCCGGAGAAGGGGCAAAAGCAGCACTTGAGGTGTACTCCTACCTGATGACCCATTAACGGTGATGAACTCTTAGAGTTCAGTAAGAAAAAGATAGGATTGCTCTTCTTTTTTAAATAGGGAGTTAATCATAATTTTTTAAAGAGAACGATCCGGTTGGTGTTGGTTCCGCGTTTCATGTTGTCAATCCCCCAGATATTTGCGGTTTTTGTAAATACCTGCTGATTAAGAACAATTCCCACGCAGGAAAATCCGGCTTTCCGTCCAAGGGGGACGATAATCTCATCAAGCCGTGTTTTCCCGCCGTTTACTTCTCCAACCTCAAAGGCAACCCATCCTCCGTGTGCCGTGATACGAAAGAGTTCAAAAAAGACGTCTCCCATGATAGTGCTCCAGGCAGAAAGGTTTGCAGGAATAGTGATCCCCCTGCTCACGGTTTCGGCATCTATCCCGTTAAACCAGCAACGGAGCCAGTTATCGCCGGGATACTGCACGTTGTTTAAAAACGGAGGCGACGTGACCGTCAGTTGTACCGACGCATCAGGGATCGCACGGGTATACCGGGCATCCTCGACAAGCAGAATCGCATCACTGCCAGCCTTTCGCAGACTGAGTAGATCCTCCGTAGAGAGGCCCTTTACCAGTTGCCTTGATTTTTTCCTGATGATCCCGGAGACGTTCCGGTATGGGGGAACCTGGTTCCGGTCTGCATTTATCTTTACCTGGCGCTTCTGCGATGTTGCCTGGTTCGGGGGAAGGGTATAGACAGAGAAGAACCCGGGCGAGTGGCCGGTCAGCCGGTTGGTGGCAACCATCCGAATCCATGCGTCGAGCATGTCATACTCTCCCCTCTCTTCCCGAGAGAGCAGGTAAGAGCGGAGTGAAACAATTTCTGCCTCGGTATCAGGGTGATAAAACATCGAGAGATCTAGGGAGGAACGGGCTTTTGCGTCCATGGGAATTTCTGACAGGCGGGTATCAAGTTTGGCCATATCAGGAATACAGAGCCTCGGGTGTATCAGAATTTTTGAGAGCGGGTTGATATCATTTGATAAGGGAATTCTTCCCAGAAGTCCTGACTCGATCGCTGTTGTTCCCCGGCCCCCGAAGGGATCATAGACCCGGTCACCCGGGGCGGTAAGCAGGGATATAAAGAAACGGGGAAGTTGGGGTTTAAAACAGGCTCGATACGAGATCTCGTGGATATTTGCAGCCTGTCGTTGTCGTGCAGTCCAGAACGCGTTACCATACCTGGGTATCTCTGAACCGTCAAGAGAAACCGTATCAATCACCGTTTTGTTTCCCTGGCTGTTATCATGAACTCCATTCTCACAGACTGAAGTAAAATCTGAAAGATACGAGATGATATGGTTCTCTTTAATCATCTGTGGATTCTTTATCTGACACTTCCATGGCTTCGTATCCTTCACGAAGAACAGTGAGCAGGTTTTTTACCGGGCGGTCAGTATGTTCCTGGATATGGTACTCACAGAACGGGCAGACGGTCACGACAATATCTGCACCTGTCTTTTTGATGGCTTCTCTCCGGTTCTCTCCAAGCGCTGCTGCTTCATCAGGCATCCCTGATCGTACTCCACCTCCGGATCCACAGCAGATGGATGGCATCTCAATAAAATCCTGTACTGCCGGAATAAGCAGGCTCCTCGGTTCATCAAAAATTCCCTGGCCCCGGAGAAGATGGCAGGGATCATGATAGGTTGCTGTAACCGGGAGTTTTTTGGTAGGAATAATGCCATACTCAACAAGAACTTCTGTTACATCTTTTACAACGAATGGTTTATCAGGGTAATCGTTCTTGAGCGTTGCCCCGCACCCGGCACACATTGTCATTACTGTGGTTATGCCCCGTTTTGAGAAACAGTTTTTATTCGTCTCCTGGAGTTTTTTTAGGTACGATGTCTGTCCTGTACGAATCAGGGGCGAACCACAGCATACCTGTTCAGGGGGGATGATGACCCGGATTCCGTTTTTTCTCATCACGTACAGCATGTCCAGTGCCGTGTCCGGAAGCCTGCCGTTAAACATGCATCCCACGAAGAATCCGACTTCTCCCCTGACTTCTCCCTCAGGCTCGATGACCTCACCGACCTGCTCAAGGAAGGTTAGTTTCTCTCTCGGGACACTTCTCCCGGTCGTCTGCACGAGTTTTTCAACTTCCTGGTGACGGGGCAGGGTCAGTCCTGCTTTATTTGCTATCTCACGGAGTTTCTCTATTGCTTTTCCCGGAATTTCGATATTCTTTGGACAGACCTCTAAACATTTTCCGCAGGATGTACAGGTAAAAAGACCATCTTCTATGGCCTTTCCGATCCTGTTTGCGCTGTCCCGCGGATCAAGTGCTATCCGCATAAATCCCCGCATTGCTGCAGGCCCGGTAAATGCAGTGACATCGCACGCAGGACAGACTGAGATGCAGGAGAAACACTCGATACAGTCACGGAGGGGTTTTATTGCCTGGATCTCCTCATGGGTGGGGAGGCCTGCTTCGTTATCTGTTGTAATTCTGGGTATCTGGTTGATTCCCGGGATGAGGTCCACGGTCAGATCCTGGATCACCGGAAGGTTCAACGGTTTAATCTCCATCCCGTCGAATGCCTCGGTCATGCATGCCAGTTTCGGCTCACTGTTTACAAGAACTGCACAACTGCCACACTGTCCTGCTTTACAACTGCTCCGGAATGATAAGCTGGGATCGATCTCGTCGTGAATTTTCTGCAATACCTCAAGAACCCGTGCACCTTCATGAACCGATACCTCGTAACCCACCATCCGTCCCGTCTCCTCGGTTGCAGGATTCCATCTAAACACCGTGACCTGTATCGGTATCATGCATTCCTCCTCTCGATTCGGACACCTGCCGGTGAGATACAGGTATGTCCGTATGATGAGTTTTCGGGATTGTAGATCTCTTCACAATCGGTTCGCAGGTGAGATCCCCGTGACTCCTTTCTTAAGAGGGCAGAGGTAACGATGAGGTGTGCCGTCGTACACATGTTCCTGACCGTGCAGCACTCGGCAAGGTTCTGGCTTAACACAGCCTTCGGGGTCAGTTTCATAAGCCGCTCAATTGTCTCCCTGCACCTGGTAAGACTGCCCTCGTCACGGAAGATGCCTGCCCCCTCCCACATGGCAAGCCTGAGTTCGGTGATGATAAAAGCCGGATTTGTTGTTCCTTCTCGATATGAACCGAGGAGTTCTTTGATATCGTTTACCACTGGATCGGTGTCAGGACGGGAGACCCGGGAACACGATGCTGCAGCCTCACCTGCCCGTTTTCCAAACACCTGGGTATCTGCAAGGGCATTTCCCCCAAGCCGGTTTGCACCGTGCACTCCTCCGGTAACTTCACCACAGGCATACAGTCGCCTGATGGTTGTCGCACAATCAGGGGTAATTTTGAGGCCTCCCATGATATGGTGGGCTGTCGGGGCAACCTCCATGGGTTCTTTCCTGATGTCAACACCGTACTGCAGGTATTGCTCGAGCATTATCGGGAGGCGCCGCTCTATCTCTTCAGGGAGAAGATGCGTGACATCAAGGTACACTCCACCGTGTTCTGTCCCCCTTCCTTCCTGTATCTCGGTTGCAACGGCACGGGCAACCACGTCACGGGTGGAGAGTTCCATACGTTCTGGGTCGTACCGGGTCATAAACCGCTCTCCCCTGTTATTTTTTAAAACTCCTCCTTCTCCGCGGACAGCCTCGGTGATAAGTCGTCCCCGGGCATCCCAGGGATACACCGCTCCGGTCGGGTGGAACTGGATCTGTTCCATGTCGATGAGCGTTGCTCCTGCCCGGTACCCGATGGCATACCCGTCTCCGGTCCCGCTCATGGAGTTCGTTGAGATATCATAGATACGGGTTCCCCCACCAGTTGCAAGAATGACCGCATCAGCATATACAATAACGAGATCTCCCTTCCTGTCAAGACCTACAAGGCCGGTTATGCCTTCCCCTGAAGGGATAAGATCGATGACACTAATCTCGTGCAACGTCTCTGCACCACACCCATGGTACCGGTCCATGAGTGTCATCATCATCTCGTGACCGGTCCGGTCTCCGGCATAACAGGTACGGGGAAACCTCTGTCCTCCGAAGGGTCGCTGTGCAATACTGCAATCAGGGGTTACATCAAAGACTGCACCCCAGTGGATAAGATCATTCATCCGCTCCGGTGCTTCGGAGACCAGAACCCGTACGAGATCCGGATCATTGAGATATGCTCCGCCTCGCATGGTATCCTGGTAGTGGTCTTCGGTACAGTCAGCCTCGCACATGACTGCATTGTACCCTCCTTCTGCCATGATGGTGCATCCGCCCTTTCCTGCGATGGTCTTTGATATGAGGAGTGTTTCACCATGAGATGAAGCCTCAATTGCTGCCCTGATACCGGCACCACCACTTCCGATAACAGCGACATGACATTCGTGTATCTGCTCTCCCAGCATCTTATTAGTAGTGTGGATGCACCATTAATTAAAGATAGTAACGTTCCCGGAAGCGACATTTATGATGCGCATAATGAAATTTGGAGGCACTTCTGTTGCAAATGCTCAAGCAATCGGGCGTGCTGTCGCGATTATTAAAGAGCATTTTTTAGCCGGTGAGAAGATAGCAGTTGTTGTCTCTGCCCAGAGCGGGGTGACCGATACCATCATCAGGATGGCAGACCGTCTTGCAACGGCAACGAACGAAGAGATAATCCGTCCCTGTATCGAGGGGCTTGAGAAACAGCATCTGGCAACATTACAGGAGGTCGCACCTGACCGGTACAGCGAGCTGGCACCGGTTATTCAGAAACGTCTCCAGACACTCTCAAATTTTCTTCATGCCGTATACCATCTGCGGGAACTGACCCCCCGCTCCCGGGATTATATCAGTGTCTTTGGGGAACGACTGAGCGCTCCGGTGGTTGGTGCAGCCCTGATGCAGGCCGGGGTGCCATCGGTTGTTCTCGATGGCTGTGAGGCAGGGATCCTCACCACCGCGATTCATGGTGATGCGATTGCTCTTCCCGGGAGTGCACCACGAATAAAGCATCGTGTATTACCGCTCATGAAAGATGCCGTTCCGGTTATCATGGGATTTATGGGATGCACCGAGGAGGGAATCATTACGACACTGGGACGGAGTGGATCTGATTATACTGCTTCAATCATCGGCAATGCCCTCGATGCAGATGAGATCTGGATCTGGACCGATGTAAACGGTATCATGACAACCGATCCCAGGCTTGTTGATACCGCACGGGTCATCCCGTCAATCTCGTATATCGAGGTGATGGAACTCTCGTATTTTGGAGCAAAGGTTATGCATTCACGGTCGATAGAGCCGGCTATGCAGAAGAATATCCCGGTATGGGTGAAAAATACCTTCAATCCAACAATTCCCGGAACCTGTATCACCAAGGGTCAGCAGACTGGGTCGCGCGTTGTAAAGGCAATCACCTATATCGATCGGGTCGCGGCGATCAATATCACCGGTGCCTCGATGATAGGAAGACCCGGGGTGGCTAAAACTATCTTCTCAGGACTTGCCGGGGCACATGTGAACGTAATGATGATCTCACAAGCTTCATCTGAGGCAAATATCTCTCTTATCGTGGAGGAGTCCCAGGCACAGACTGCAGTTCTCGCGCTTAAAACCCTGATTGACCGGTGTATGGTACGGGAGGTCACGGCAAACACCGATGTCTGTGCAGTAGCAGTGGTTGGAGCGGGAATGGCCGGGGCCCTCGGGACAGCCGGCCGGACGTTTACTGCCCTTGGAAAAGCAGGGATCAACGTGATGATGATCTCGCAGGGGTCTTCAGAGGTTAATATCTCGTTTGTTGTCAGCCAGAAGGACGGACCGGAGGCTGTCAGGATACTGCACGATGAATTTTTGTTATCAGAGGGATCAGATGAGTGAGAAGAAGGGGGATGCCTACCGGCAGGCCGGGGTCGATATCGATCTTGAATCTTCAGTGATACAGGCACTGGTAAGCCGCCTGACCTACCGTCGCAGCGGATCCTTCCCAATGGCCGGGAAGACTGGACATTTTGCAGGGTTAATCTCTTTTGGAGAGTATTACCTCGGAATGGTGACAGATGGGGTCGGGACCAAGATGCTCGTTGCAGAAGAGCTTCGTGACTGGAGTACCGTTGGTATTGACTGTATTGCGATGAATGTCAACGACCTGTATGTCATGAATCTTGAACCGATAGCTTTTGTTGATTATATTGCTTCTCCTTCATACGATACACAAACCATGGCCCAGATAGGCGAAGGACTCAATGAAGGGGCACGAATAAGCAATATCAGTATCGTTGGCGGTGAGACCGCAACACTGCCCGGACTTGTTGCAGGCCTTGACCTCGCCGGATCCTGTCTTGGCGTGCAGAAGAAGGAAGATATCGTAACCGGAGAGAAGATAACCCCGGGAGATTTGATAATCGGGATCCCGTCATCGGGAATACACAGTAATGGTCTTACCCTTGCGAGAAAAATCGTTGAGAATCATGCATCATATGCCATGAAACTCTCATCAGGAAAGACGCTTGGGCAGGAACTCCTCACACCGACACGAATTTACCATGAAATTCCCGCACTCTGTGCAACATGCACGATTCATGGCATGTGTCATATTACCGGAGGAGGCCTTTTAAACTTCCTACGACTCTCTGCTTTCGGAATTGAGATAACCGATCCTCTGGAACCGCAGGAGATTTTTTCATGGATAGAGCGGACCGCTTCGCTCTCCCTGCAGGAGATGTACCGGACATTCAACATGGGGATGGGGTTTGCCTGTATCGTTTCTGCAGACGATGCAGACGGTGTTTGTTCCCACATCCCCGGTGCCCGGGTGGTTGGAACGATCATCCCTGAGCACTGCGTCCGGATACACAATGTTGAGATCACCTGATCTCTTCCTCTGGATCATAGGAGGAACGGTTTGCAGCATCAGATTCGATAGATGAGATCCCTGACGGGTCGCGGATGATAATTGTTACGGGAAATTTTCCCTCGAGTGCCAGACTGACCTGTTCTTTTAATACCAGTGCCCGTTCCCTTTCTTGTTGATCAGCGGTGAGCAGTATTGTGTCCAAAACCGCATCGATCCGGTGAATGACACCCTCTATTGTTGAGATGAACCCCTCGCATCCCGGACCTGGATCAATGGTAATCCCCATCTCAGGAACGCTCACTTGCGCATGTGTGCTTCTGATGACACGGACGTTTAAATCCTCGGGAGTTGTTACAGAAAACCGATACTGGACCGGTTCAAAGGACGAGACAGGTTCCACGCTCGTGTACCGGTATCCGCAGGACGTACAGGTCATCTGGCAGATGAGGATCTCGGAAAAATAGGGGATGGTTTCTGTATTATAGGAAAATTCACTAAAGGCACCACAGGAAGGGCAGGTTCCCGGAAGGTTCCGGTTGGTCAGTACCGGCCACCTCCACCGATGCGTTCCCGTGAGATCCGTACCCGGTGCGGGGTAATGATGACGTACTGCTGATCCCCAAGACCTACGATGTCTCCGCCGATATCTAATGCAACCTGTTTGAGGTCCTTAAGCAGCCGTTCACAGTTTATTTTATCCATTCTGAGTTTAGAGATGTCAACAATAACGATGTTACCATCGTAGATCTCGTTTTTGATGGTCTGGCTCTCCTTAAGATCAGATATTGTTGCTATCCGTACATAGAGTGCAGGTTCTCCAAAACTATCTGCTTCTGCCGCTGCTAGGTCTATCTCAGCATAATCCTCAACTTCAGCAGGTTCTTTCCTGCCAAGCAGACGATCCTTAATTCCCATAGTTCATCCTTTTACGTTGATACTATTAAAATTTCCTGTATTTCCTCTGAAAAAACAGGGTGTGGTACCTGATTTTTTTAGATCTCGAGGTTCCAGAGTTCATCACCGATGTGATGAAACGTCTTTATCACTTTTCCACTGGTACATGAACGGAGATCACCGGCATCATACAGCGCAATCCCGAGAGCAACCGGCTTTCCATGTTTTTCGTCTACAATCTGGACCGGATGACCAGCACGGATATCATCGGTAACCATGACCACTCCCGGGCGCATGATATCAGCACCGTTTATCACAAAGGGTATTGCTCCCATGTCAATGGTCACTCTCCGGTTCAAAAACGGTCTCTCCAGCGCTCCAAGGAGGGTGGGAAAAATAATATCTTCACGTTCCAGGAGGAGAGGTTTTTTATCGACAAGATAGATCTGGAATGGTGCATTGGTGCTGACAAATTCGATCTGCTTTGATGCGAAGAGGTCTGCAGAGGTGCTGATCTCTTCCCGTAACTTCTCTTCAATTCTCGTGATCTGAGATTTTTTAATCGGATGACGTTTTTTGGTCTGGATTTTTGACATTTGTGTACCTGTCTCGGATTCGTATATGTATGACAGTCCACTCACAAAAGGTTCGTGACGGACTCAGGCAATGGTTAAATAGGTCTGTCACGCAATAATAAAAACCTAAACGAATAGGCAGGGTAGTATATGACTAAGAGACCATTGGATATTTTAGATCAGGTTTTGAATCGTGAACCTGTACTGGTATCTCTTAAGGGTGGGCGCGAAATCCGGGGTGTTCTCCAGGGATATGATGTGCACATGAACCTTGTTTTAGACAAGGCAGAAGAAGAGATAAACGGGGTAATGCAGGGGATCGGTACCCTCATCATTCGTGGAGATAATGTTATTTACATCTCTCCATAATCACCAATACCGAGGTAATAGATATGTCAAAAGGAACACCATCACGTGGAAAACGACAGACACAGAGTCACATCACCTGTAGGAGATGTGGGAAAACATCCTATCACAAACGCCATAAGATCTGTTCATCTTGCGGGTTTGGACGGTCAAGCAGACTTCGTTCGTATCGCTGGATAATGAAAAGGCCAAAAGTCCCAACTCATTAAAAAATGTGTGGAATCGTTGGCATTACCGGAATTGCTGACGTTTCCTATCCTATTTATTATGCCCTGTATGCTCTCCAGCATCGTGGCCAGGAGAGTGCAGGTATTGCAACTTTTGATACCGAAAGCCTTTGTAAACACAAAGGAAATGGACTGGTATCTGAAGTTTTTAACGGTATTAATCTCTCTTCTCTCGTGGGAACGATCGGCATCGGTCATGTCAGGTACCCGACAACCGGAGAGAACCGGCCTGAGAACATTCAACCGTTCCTCTTTGAGTTCCGAAACCATTCAATAGCCATTGCTCACAATGGAAATCTCGTCAATTACCAGGATATTCGTACCTATTTTGAGGATAAAGGCCAGATATTCTGGTCAACATCAGATACCGAGATAATATCGAAGGTCATCACCGAGGAGATACGGTGTGGCGGTTCGATGGATGATGCCATCAGGCAGTGTATGCATCTGCTGAAAGGATCCTACTCGGTTGTCATCATGATAGACGGTGACCTGTATGCATTTCGTGACCCATACGGGATACGACCACTTTGTTTTGGGAGGACACCAGACGGGGGATTTATCGTTGCATCTGAGAGTGTTGCCATCGATGCACTGGGTGCCACCCTCGAGCGTGATGTCTGCCCCGGAGAGATGATATGTGTCACAAAAGACGGGTTTCGGTCCAGGCGGTTTGCTGATACAGAGCATAAAGCTCACTGTATCTTTGAGTACATCTATTTTTCCCGTGCAGACTCCTATGTTGACGGAACCCTGGTGTATGATGTCAGGAGGAGAATCGGCGGACTGATCTCAGAAGAGGCTCCGGTAGAGGCTGATGCGGTCTGTACCGTTCCTGATTCAGGTACTGCCTATGCAGTCGGGTACTCAGAGCGATCAGGGATCCCCTATGTTGAGTGCCTGATAAAGAACCGGTACATGGGGAGGACATTTATCATGCCGACTCAGGAACTGAGGGAGATAGCGGTGAGGATAAAACTCAATCCCATCCCTGATCATCTGCGGGGCAAATCCATCGTACTGGTTGATGACTCCATCGTCAGAGGGACCACATCACGACGGATAATTAACATCATGCGTCAGGCAGGTGCGAAAGAGATACACATGCGGATAGGGTCTCCCATGATTACGGCACCCTGTTACCTCGGTGTTGATATGCCGACAAGAAATGAACTCATCGGAAGCAGGTGTGGTGTAGAGGATGTACGAAACCGGATAACTGCAACAACTCTTCATTATATCTCTCTTGATGCTCTGGTAAAATCCATTGGAAAGCCAATCTCTGATCTCTGTACTGGGTGCCTGACCGGGAAGTATCCGATTGAGATTAGGGGGGAAGAATGCGAATCACGTCCCATCGATTTTGTTGAGAGTGACTTTCAGACATCTCTTTTCCCGAGTGAGTAATGAGGGGTTTTGTTCCTCAATTCCATTTTGTTATTTCGGGAACCAGTCCTGCGTTACGCTGTATCCATGGGTTGTATCGGTATGACAGATCATCATCTCTGTACGCGTTATCTGGTCTGGTACTTTGGTATAATACCAAAAAGCCGGGGATTTTGGTCGGCTTTGTGAGCTTTTATAACGGGTTGGGTGTTCTTTTCGCATACTCTACTGATCTGAAGTAGAAGTATCCGACAATAAGAAAGGTCATTACTGGTGAGATCCATTTCGGGATACCAAACCCGAAACTCTCTAAAAGCATGATTGTTCCAAGGAAGAAGATAGAGTACATGGCACCATTCTTTAAGAACACATACTTCCGGATCCGATCGATGTTGCTGATGGTCAGCTGACGCACGGCAATTGCTCCGAGCGCATTTCCGATTAATATTAACGGTACTGACATCGTGAAGGCAAAAGCTCCTACAACACCATCTATTGAGAATGTTGCATCGATAACCTCGAGATACAGGATCTTACTCATGTCAGAAAGACCGGTTCCAAGGAGTTTCTTCTCCTGTAGTTCTGCATTTTGCCGGAATCCGTGAACAATAAAAAAAGCGGTCGATCCAATGACTGCAGAGAAGGCCATCATGGGATCCCGTTCTAATGCAAACCAGACTATAAGACTTAAAAATAGTGAGACAACGGCAAAGAACCAGACCCCCTTTGAGTAAAAAAATGTCTCTCCTTTAAATCCGAAATGTTTCTCTTCCAGAAACAGCCAGTGGAGAAAGAGAAATAGTAGAAATACACCTCCGCCGGTAAGAAGGAGCGGGGTAGACTCTTCAATTGCAGATGCAACATCAGGTGAGTCACTAAACATCGCGGTAAATGCTTCCCAAAGTGATAGATCCGGTGATGAGAGCCAGACGAGCAGGAGCGGAAGAAGACCCCTGACCGCAAAGACGGCAATTATCATCCCCCAGATGAGAAACCAGCGCCGGAACTTCTCCTGCATGGTACCGAGCACTTCTGCATTAATGATGGCATTATCGATGCTGCAGATGATCTCAAAGAGACACAGCCCAGCTATGGTAAGAAGAATGGTGAGGAGATCCACGTATCAGATTGTTGTTGCTGGATTATGAAAGATGTGGAACCAAAAAAACCGGCCCTGCTCCGTATTGTATCTCTGGAAACTCTCTATAGAGATATAATCTCTAAAGATGATTCATGCAGGATTTATTCATGATATTGTCCTCGGATTAACAAGAATAATCAGGATTAGTTCCTGCCGCAATACGCGTCATATGCATCTTTGAGATCCTGTAGCATCTCCTCAATGGTCTGGTACCGGTCATCAGGGCGCTTGGCTAGTGCCTTTGTGAGGAGCGCATCAAACGGTGACAGGGTAGGATCTGATACAGAAGGGGGCGGAGGAGTAAGAGACAGGATAGCAGATGTCACTTCTCCCACTCCTTCTCCTGCAAAGGGCTGCTGGCCTGTTATAAATTCATACATGACAACTCCCAGCTGATAGATATCAGTCCGTGCGTCCGCCCTTCCATACTGTTTAGGAGAGATCTGTTCAGGCGAGGCATAGTTTAAGGAAAATGCTATCATTGTTGTATCATTTGAATCTCCAGCCAGTCGTGAAAGACCCCAGTCAGTTATCTTGGCACGTCCGTTCTCATCAATAAGGATGTTTCTGGGTTTGATATCAAGATGAACGATTCCCTGATTGTGTGCATACAAAAGTCCCTCTCCTACTCCCTGTATGGCCTGAATGACCAGGGAGACCGGGGAAGGGCGCCTCCATTCATCCAGGGAGTGGGGAACATATTCCATCTCTACATATGGTACCGGCAGGATGTTTGCGGTGTATACCCGCACGATGTTGGAGTGGACCAGGTCTTTCCAGTTTCGCATCTCTTTTAAGAAGGATATTCCTGTTTTCTCATCAAAATGAGCAGGAACTTTTATGGCAACCTGTTTCTGATCGTTCATGCGGATACCGGTATAGACCCGTGCCGCTCCTCCCCTCCCAACCATGTCCAAATCCCGGTATTTCTCTTCAAGTGCAACAGGGAATCCCGTATTGTTGAGGGTTCGGGTTGTCTCTTCACCCCCGATGAAGGTATCGTTCTCATCAGGTTTCCAGTTCGTTTTATCCATTTCACGAACCGGGGCAAGTTCAATCTTCTGGAATGTCCGATAGTGAATCAGGGCAAGTGCGATGGAAAGGAGAAGGAAGGCTGATACATAGAGATCCGGGATTATCCTGCCTCCCGAGAAGTATTCAAGAGAATGGGTAACAATCAGTGCAAGAGCGGCAAGAACAATATGAAAGAGATGAATGACCGGAAATGCTTCCCTGATATGGACACTGTATGCGAGTGCGAGAGAAGAGATCCCGAGATAGAGCTGGAAGAAGAGCGCTATCCAGAGGAGAAACGCCGTGATCTCGATTGCTTCGAGGGCGCTGCCGGTGAGCACGTAGGATGAGAGGAGTAAAAGGCCGGCCAGAACCAGGTATGATGCAATTGTCAGACCCGCATAAAACTCAGGGATACAAACCTTGTATCCTGCTGAAAACCGTCTTCCGGCACCGTAAAGGATGATGAGCAGAAGTAACGCACCACCATAGATACTGATAAGCATCATCATCGGGACCGGATTATGAATGGGATCCATGACAGATGCACCGGGTCCGAATCCGTGGTAGCCTTCGGTTTTATACAGGATCATCTCACCGCTCGTATTGTCAGGTATGTATTCCGGTGGTGATCTGACTGCTAATACCTCCATTCTGTTTTTTGCACCAGGACTGAGGTGCACAATCATCTCGTTTAATTGTTCAGGAGAATTAGCAATATAGACTATCTGTTGCCCGGGTATCGGGGAACCTGCACTGTCATCATCAGATGCGCAGACAAACCCGGTGAAGAGAGAGAGAACAAGAAGGATAACGAGCGTTGCGATGGCAGTGCCTCTTTTTATGGCAGAAAAACCTGATAGTATGGTTTTCATTTATACCCTTCCCATGGCTTGGATCGGCAGGGATCCCACATCCACAACATCGCAGTTCTCTCCATTCTCGATATGGGCACGTAACCGGACGGCATGTGGTCCCAAACCCAGTATGATGATATCCTGATCACAAATGAGGTACCGGGTTTCCGGCTTCAGCATCAGGTTATTGACATATGTCCCGCCTGAGCTGTTGCAGTCTTCGATGTACCAGCAGGGAAATATCCGGGTGATTACCGCATGTGGTTTTGAGATCCGGGTAACTCCCCGGTATGATCCGGGGATGATGATGTCACGGTTTTTTTCTATTCCCTTCATACCTTCTTTATCTTCACGTCCCACTGCCAGAGACTGGAACGCCAGTTCAAAGACCATTCCGTCCCCCTCTCCTCCCATAATTACCAGTGAGGATATCTGTTGTCCGAGATGCTCTCTTATCTGTTCCTTTGTTTTCCGTGCAATGGATTCGATTTCCCCAGAAAATTCAGGGCAATTTTCAATATACGAGCATTCCTGTAGGATGTTCTGGATGAGTGCACGGGGTGTCCGGTATGACCAGGTACAGATCCCATTGTATGTATGAGATGAGAGTTTCGGCCACCTGATGACAAGGCCTGCATGATGAAGGGATTCCAATCGCGTTCTCATCTCATCCTCGGTATGTCCGAGCAGTTCTGCAAGTTCGAGGGTGGTAATCTCTTCTTTTGTGATACGGGAGATGATGGCAAGGTGTATCGGATCCTGAAGTAACAGGAGGTAATCACGAATATCTTCTGGGAATGTATTGGTTTTGCAATGTATCATAATTATGAGTATATGGTACTATTTCAGGACTCTCTGGCAGGTCTGCCAGGATTATCATGGATATCCTGTTCTTTTTTTCGTGTCATCTCATCGACGATGGCCTGGACCGTATGGGTTATGTCTCGAATAGTACTCTTTTCGTACCTGATATTTTTCATCTGCTATTTAAGGATCTGTGTTGGATGTGTATCTCTCATCCAACCAGATGGTTCTCTTCTTTCTCTGCCGATTCCTATGGTCACCGGTCAGATAGGGTTTTTCGGGTAACCCGTTACCGGCCTCGTATCTCCTATTGCGGTGCACTTTCCATAAGAAAAAAGAAAAAGTGGTGCGGATGTTCGATGTATTTTTCCGTATATGCACCAAATAGTACGTAATGGTTCGATATTCAGTCACGATGGATGCAAAAATGACCCGGTGCATCGATGCAGAATGTGTTGCACGCAAGATGTCACGATCAGAATGGATTAGTGAGGCATGCGAACGGCAGCTTGGTGCACTCGGGTCATGCGGAATTGCTTCCCAAAAAGAACAGGAGTTGGTTATCGGGGATGTCCCTGCAGTTGTCAGGCATAATATGCAGGATTATGATGATACGTACCGGAATTTTAAAATAGACGTCCCCGAATTCTTTAATTTTGGATTTGACATTATTGATTCATGGGCAAGAAAAGACAGGAATAAACTGGCGATGATCTGGACAAACCAGCAGGGTGAAGAGAAATTTTATACCTTCCGGGATCTCTCCCGTCTCTCGAACCAGATCGTCAATATGCTGATAAAATACAAGATCAGCAAGGGAGATCGGGTGCTTCTCATGTTACCGCGGGTCCCTGAATGGTGGTTAGCAACAATCGCTCTCATCAAGGTGGGTGCAGTCTACATCCCTGCACCTACCATGCTTACTCCAAAAGATCTCACATACCGGGTCAATACCGCTGAAGTGAAGATGGTCATCACGAACGAAGAGAATGCATCCAAGGTCGAAGAGATCTGTCCGGCATGCCCGACTCTGAAAGTTCGCATGCTTGTTGATTCCAGGAAAGACGGCTGGATATCCTACCTGACTGAACTTGACTATCCCGCTCCCGTCTCTTCTCATATCGTCAATCTCGGAGGGATTCGCAAGACCCGTTCATCAGACCCGATGCTTATCTTCTTCTCATCCGGCACCACCGGGGATCCGAAGATGGTGCTTCATCCACAGAGTTATGCTCTTGGTCATATTATCACGGCACGGTTCTGGCATGATCTGCGCAGTACTGATCTCCACTTCACCGTATCTGATACCGGCTGGGGAAAATCTGCCTGGGGAAAACTGTTTGGCCAGTGGATAGAGGGGGCTGCCATCTTTGTGTATGATTACCGCTGCAAGTTTAACGCGACAGAACTGTTACCCTTGATCGAGAAATACGGGATAACTACCTTCTGCTGTCCGCCAACCATATACCGGATGCTTATTATGGCAGATCTGAAGAAATTTGATTTTTCAGAACTTCGTCACTGTACCAGTGCAGGAGAACCCTTGAATCCTGAAGTCATCAGGGCATGGAAAACTGGAACCGGACTGACGATTTATGAGGGATATGGACAGACTGAGACAGTCCTTGTTCTCGGAACGTTTCCCTGTATGAAACCCAGGTTCGGGTCCATGGGCAAGCCGGCCCCGGGTTGGCGTATCGAGTTGCATGATGAAGATAAAAACCCGGTTGCACAAGGAGAAGAAGGTCATATCGCGATTCATCTCAATCCCCGTCCCGTTGGTCTCTTTGATGATTATCTGAAAAACCAGGAGTCACATGATGAGTCATTCAAGGGAGAGTTTTACTATACCGGTGACCGTGCATATATGGATAAGGACGGGTTTTTCTGGTTTGTCGGAAGGAATGATGATGTTATTAAGGCTTCGGGGTATCGTATCGGACCTTTTGAGGTTGAGAATGCTTTAATTGAACATCCTGCGGTAGTAGAGACGGCAGTGATCGGTTCACCGGATCCCATCAGGGGTCTTGTGGTCAAGGCCTTTGTCGTTTTACACAAGGATTATGAACCATCAGATGCTCTGGTAAGAGATCTTCAGAATCATGTAAAGTCAGTCACCGCCCCCTATAAATATCCACGAAAAATAGAGTTTGTATCAGAACTCCCAAAGACCATATCTGGAAAGATTATGCGCAAAGAGCTCCGCGAGATGGAGATGAAACGTGCAATGCAGATGAGAGAGAATACGTAACACATCCATCCCGGGTATTTAGGCGGTAAAGATACCAAACCATCTCTTTGTGCAGCAAAGAACGGCAGTCTCATCATCAATCCCCTCATTAAAAAAGAGAGGATCTCCTCCTGGTCACCCCTGTTCTCTCTTATTCTAAAGCCTTTTTATTGGTGCCGGTATGCTATGATACTGTAGTTATCTTCTGACTGCAGCATGGCCTGGGCCATGATCCTGGTAACGATATCCTGTGCATGAAAGACTCTCGTGTGCCTGAGGATATCATCTTTTTTTATGTAATCATGGATACCATCACTGGTAAAAAGAAGGATATCTCCCTTCTCTAACGAAAGGCGGTATGGGTCGGTCTTGAGGTTGATACCGATAGCATGGGAGAGGATATGCCGGTAGGGGTGAACCATCGCTTCATCCTCGGTAATGACGCCCGTCCGAAAAAGGGTCCGTACCGGGGTATGGTCATCACTCTCACAGACGATCACCCCGTTGCGTGCAAGCATGAGTCTTGAATCACCGGTGTTTGTCGCTATTGCCTCGTTATCCCTGATAATTGCTGCAATAAGAGTCGTACCCATTCCTGCTTTCTCATTCTGTGCCATACTGATAACGGCATCATGAGCATCGGTAAATGCAGAGGCAAGAAGGTTAGCAACCTCCTCTGCGGACATGCGGGGAGAATAGTGCTCCTGTATCCGGTTAGATACGGTAGATACTGCAATTGCCGAGGCTACTTCGCCTGCTGCGTGTCCTCCCATTCCGTCTGCAAGAACGACAAGGATTGCTTTTTGCAGGGGAAGGATTGTGATAGTATCCTCGTTTAAAGGACGATTGCCGGCATCACTGAGACCAAAGATCACGTCTGTATCAGGCAGACGTTCCTCTGTGTTGCAATCCATACCCGGTAATGATACTCCTTATTTCCCGGTCCGTTCACTCTTTGTCAGGAATATTGATGATAAAACGGGCACTCTGCGGACCCTTGCCAAGGACGATGATATCCCCGTCAGACAGGGGAATTATCTCTTTATGGTTCAACTGGCGGTCATTCACATATGTCCCACCGGTACTTCCCGAATCTTCAATGTGCCAGATCTCATCAATTTTTTTCAACCGTGCATGCGGGTGTGATATCCGGGTTACCGACCCGTACATGGCAGGGAGTACTACGTCACGGTCAGGATTAATCCCATCCCTCATGTGTTTATCTTCCCGGCCAAGAAGAATAGAGGTTGCCTTGAGCGGATACACCTTTCCGTCATCATGACCGCCTATCATCATGAGAACCGGGACCGAACCTGATATCTCGTGGGAGAGGTTCGTTCGGATCTCAGCGAGTTTTCCCGCAAGTTCTTCGTCAGAAACCGGGATAGGAATATTTGAGAAGACGCCCAGGTTCCTTACGATTGCCTCCAGACCTCCCGGTTGTATCGAGTATTTCCAGACCGGATGGAGACCTTTTGATGACGTATCACTCATTCCCGGTTCTTTCCTGATGACTCCTGCAAGAAGAAGTTTGTTGAGATGTTTCTTTGTGTTCTCGTAACTCGTCTCGATATCCCGGGATATTGCCCGGACGTCCTTTGGATGGTGTTCTATCGCCTTTAATATCCGAAGACGTGTGGCACTTCCGAGCACATCGAGATAATCAGATAACTCTTCTAAAAATTCAGGATCTTTGTCGATAATCAGGGTATGAACATTCTCTCCTTGTGTCATGTATATTTTTTCTCCTGCACTAGTATGGGGGGTACTGGTGATATATCTTTCATTCTTTTTAGGGGTGATATCCAAGAGAGGAAGACTCATCCTCGTATTGTGGACACACAAATCCCTATCGAACGGGCTTGGTATATATGGAGGGTAGGTTGTTCTCATAAAAATGCCCTGATCCGTCAGGGCCGATGAGAGAACCAATCGGTTCAGGATACGTAAGGAGAAAACTACTGTTTATCTATGCCTAAAAACCGTAACAGAGATGAAAATTTTCTTTTTGTAATGTTATCTCATCATTGTGTCCGTATGATGAGAGATACTCCATTCATTTCCGTAAAAGCTTAAATGGGAGGAAAAAAGAGATTATTTCTGGACAAACCCTGGTATTGCAACCCGTTTCTCGATAGCATTGATCCCGATTGTTGCTACCGTAACGATTGCCAGGTAAAAGAGAGCTACGATTATGAAGGTCTCGGTATACATGAAATACTTCGTTGCCACCTGTTTTGCAGAACCGGTCAGTTCTATGACGGTTATCACGTACGCAAGTGAGGAATACTTGATGAGATAGATAAATTCGTTTGATATTCCGGGAATCGCCCGTCGCAAAGCCTGGGGGAGAACAATATTAATTATAGCCTGTCTTTTTGTCATACCGAGAGCTTTTGCCGCGATCAGTTGTCCCTGCTGTACCGAAAGGATTGCTCCCCTGATGTATTCAGAGTTATATGCTGAATTACAGCAGATAAACCCGATAACGGCAGCAGTAAATGCAGTGAATGTGATGCCGATGGTCGGGAACCCAAAGTAGAGGATAAAGAGGAGCAAAAGAAGGGGACATCCCTTGAAAAATATTGCATATCCTTTACAGATCTCAACGATTGTCCATGAACCATATGTCCTTCCGACAGCGATTGCAATACCGAGAAGCAGACCGATTGGAGCAGTAACTGCTATCAGCTCCAGTGTTAAAACGCTGCCTCCGATAAGTGCAGGAAAAAGAATCTCGGTTAAAAAAGCAATCTGGTCCATGTCTCACTCTACTCGTGAAAACCTTGAAACTGCCCGATAAATGCTTTGCATCGTTCAAACTGGGGATTGGTCAAAAGATCCGAGGGACTGCCCTGTTCGATAACCCTGCCGTTCTCCATGAAAAGAATCTCATTGGCAGCAGAGCAGGCAAACCCCATCTCGTGTGTCACGACAAGCATGGTCATTCCAAGGGAAGCCAATTTTCTCATCACCTCGATGACTTCCCGGGTCAGTTCAGGATCGAGTGCCGATGTGGGTTCATCAAACAGGATAACATCAGGATCCATCGCCAGGGCCCGGGCTATCGAGACCCGCTGGGCCTGTCCTCCCGAGAGCTCGGCAGGGTAATGATCAGCCCAGTCAGCCATGCCAACCTGGTTTAATTCATACATTGCCTTTTCCCTGGCCTCTTTTGGGTTCATCCGGAGCACTTTGATGAGAGCGATCTCGACATTTCTGACAGCGGTGAGGTGATCAAAAAGATAGAAATTCTGAAAAACCATCCCGATACGCTGCCGGAAATAGTTAATACGCGGCCCTGCATGTGTAACTTCTTCATCGTGCAGCCATATCTGTCCCCGGTCCGGAACAGTAAGCTGGTTAATACACCGAAGCAGTGTACTCTTGCCTGTGCCTGAGGGCCCGATAAAGCATTTTGTCTCCCCTTTTTTCACGGTAAACGAGACTCCTTTGAGTACCTCCACATTTCCGTAACTTTTGTGGATGTCTTTTACCTGAAGGATATACTCTGTGGTTTCCATATTATAACGCTCCTTCCCCTCCTCCGCCAAACCCGGGAATTTCCACCTTTTTCTCAAGAATGGTCAGTCCTTTCATCCCAAGATAATTTAACAGGATGAAAATGAATGCACAGACGATATAGATAGGTAACGTGATGTAGGTCTGTGATACGATCTGCGAAGACCGGGTCAGAAGCTCTGCAACACCGATTGCATAGCAGACTGATGATTCCGTCAGCATCTCAGGGTACTCATTTGACCATCCCGGAAGGGCAATACGCATTGCCTGGGGGAGAATGATGCTTTTTATCGCGGTAAACCTGTTCATGCCAAGTGAGCGTGCAGCTGTCATCTGCCCTTCGCTGATTGACTGGATGGCTCCCCTGAAGATCTGCGACTGGTATGCGGCGCCCCGAAGACCAAGGACGGTTCCTCCGACGATAAAGGCCGGAATACCTCCCAGTCCGATCCCCGGGAATATACCAAAATAAAAGAGGAACAGCAGGACCAGAACCGGCAGGCCCCGAAAAAACCAGACATAGGTCCCGACAACGATCTGAACCGGTCTGCTGCCATAGATCTGGCCGAGAGCCATCGGAAGGCCCATCATCAGACCAATCCCTAAGGAACATGCCACAAGCCCGAGAGTTACTACGATCCCCTCTGAAAGGTACGGCAACCAGTCAAGGATAATTGATTCAGTGCTCATCCGGGCTTACCAGTTCCTTTAATACCGTTTAACAGTTACAAAGAACATGCATCGGGATGCATGCTGATCTGATTCCTTCATTTATTCTTTTTCCTATGAAACACAAAATAGGAATTTCCTTGGAAAAATGATTTTCCCTTGTGAAAGTTCTCTTCACATGGTATATTTTTCTTTGAGTGTTTCCCAATAGGGGTCGGTTTTTAACTGGGAAAGCCCGTCATTGATAGTAGCCAGAAGTTCGGTATCTTCCTTCCTGATAGCAACACCTATCTCTTCACCGGTATCGATCTCACCGATCTCGATCAGCGGTTTACCTGCAATAGCTTCATGCATCGGGGTTGTGTCATAAATTATTGCGTCGAGACGTTTGTTCTGGAGATCCTGTACCACGATCGGGAAGTTATCATAGGTTACCAGGTTTTCGGCAGGCATCAGACCGGTTTCAATAAGGTGATCTTCGACCCAGAAAGCGCCGGTGGTGCCACGCTGGGCTCCAATCTTAAGAGAACCTGCCATGAACTCATCAAAGGTTTTTCCGGAGTCCTCGTATATCACAACAGACTGGTTGACTTTGTAGTAGGGGTCGCTGAAGTTCACCATCTCTTTCCTCTCGTCAGTGATGGTCATCCCTGAGTACACCATGTCAATCTTTCCTGCCTGCAGTGCCGGGATAATGCCATCCCATGCCATCGGCTGGATTTTGACATCGAATCCTTTCTGCTCTCCGATCCAGATGATTGACTCCACGTCAAAACCCATCGGAGTTCCATCGGGTTCGATATAACTGTATGGTGGGTACTCGGCGTCAATTCCCACGATATAAAGGGGTTTCTCAATTTGGGTTTCCGGGGACGGGGTTGTGGTACATCCCGCGAGAAGGAGGAGCAGCACAAGGAAAGTACCGGTCATAATAGTACAAAGATTCCGATTCATCAGTGTAGTACTTGCATAAGATGCAATATATCAGTTGTGAATTGATCCATGGGAGCCATGAATTCCCATTCTCTTAAACGTGCAGAGATCGGAAACAGGCAGGCTGACAGGGAGCACTGAATGAACCGGTATTTGCCAGAAAAAAGGAGATACTGCTTCATTCTGTTCGGTACGACATCATCCCTTCTCTTTTTCCGGGGATTTTTTGCTGAATAAAACGGGATAGATATCCTGGGTTTCCTGCTTGTGTCTAGTGGGAAAGAAGTATTAATACTCCGAGATATATGAAAATCTGCATTTATGGCTCTGGATCCGACACACCTGATATTTTCTATCGGTCTTCTCATCTTTATCGGGTATTTTTTACATCGTCTCTTCGAACAGACGAGAATTCCTGATGTCTTCTTTTTAATTTTGATAGGAATCACTGCAGGACCCGTTCTGCATCTTATTTCGCCTGATGATTTTGGTTCCCTTGGTCCGGTGTTTGCGGTTGCTACGGCAATAATAATTCTCTTTGAGGGCGGTCATTCAATTCGACTACAGAGTATCAGGGATTCCCTCCCTGAGGCTACTGCTTTAACAATGGCAAGTTTTCTGGCAACCGTTCTGGTATCTGCGGTTTTTTGCCACTATCTCCTCTTCTTTGACTGGATGATAGCTCTCATGTTTGGTGCCATCATTGGCGGAACCGGATCTGCCATTGTTATCCCTGTCATGAGACAGATGTGTATCAGTACACAAACAAAAACAATACTTATTCTTGAGTCTGCAGTAACTGATGTCCTCTGTATCATCGCCTTTATGACGTTGTATCAGATCTATCTCCTTGATAATTTCTCTCCGGTCTGGACTGGTATTCAACTCATTCTGACCTTTGGAGTTGCTCTCATCGCAGGGGTATCATCTGGTATTCTCTGGGCGGTATACACACGACGATTCAGACATTACAGTTCCCTCTTTGTGACACCTGCTTTTGTCTTTATCATGTATGCCGTCGTTGAGAGTCTTGGTTTTTCCGGCTTTATTGCCGTGATTAGTATGGGTATTACCCTTGGAAATCCTGACTTTTTTGCTGCACGATTCATGAACAAACAGAGTGATTCAACAGAAGTGGCACTTACAAAAAAGGAGCAGTTTTTCATAAACGAGATGGTTTTTATTATGAAGACCTTCTTTTTCCTCTATATTGGCCTCTCTATCAGCTTAAAAACAGTTGATATCCTGGTTGCTGCCCTGTTTATCACGATCCTTCTGCTTATCATCCGTATTCCTGTGACATGGGTTTCTATCCCCCGGATATACTCACGAAAGGATGCAGCGGTCATCTCTGTTACCATTCCAAAGGGGCTTGCCGCTGCAGTACTTGCAACACTCCTGATTGCAGATACGATTCCCGGCAGTTATATCGTTTCTGAGCTGATTTATGGCGTTATCCTCTTCTCTATCCTGTTGCATGCAGTAATGACATTCCTGGTGGAGACACGAACAATTGGTGGATTCTATTCATGGCTTTTTTCTTCCTACTCAACTGAACCGATGGAAGATGATATCTGTCTCTTCCGGGAAAAGTTACCGTTTCAGCTTCCGTCTCTCTATTCGCGTGATATTGAGGGTATTTATCCGGATAAACCACCGGGTAATGATTCAGGGGAGGAAGATGAATGGTAGTTTTTTGGTTTTGTATCCAATTGTTCGGATCTGTACTCCTATGGTACTTATTTCGTGAAAAACCCCATGATACATTGTTTAACCGATTATCTGAAGATAGAAAAGCAAACCAATACTACTCCTTTTGCTGATAATTAAGTTCGAAAAGGAAAAAAAAGATCTTCCCTGTTTATGCAGGAATGAACTTGGTTCCGTAAAAGATAGCACCACTGCCACCATCGGTTCCAAGACGACGGAATGTCTGTTTCACCGGCATCCCGATATAAATCGTGTCTATGTCACAGATAACCTGTGATGTGAGCCGGCATCCTTCATCCAGTTCGATGATAGCAATAGCGTACGGGGTGAGTAATGAGAACTGGTCGCTGGCACTCCGTATAATGGAGTACGTCACAACCTTTCCCGTTCCCTTAAACGCATGCTCTTCTATCTTTCCATCACGCCGGCATACCGGGCAGAGATTCCGGGGAGGGTAAAAATACTGTCCACAGGTCATACACCTGGTTCCGATGAGATTATACCTGCTCTGCTGTTTTCTCCAGAAACGTGGAACGCTCATGTTACTCCCTCCCTAATATGGAGCAGACGACGGTAGCACCGGTCCCTCCGACGTTATGAGTCATACCGATATCTGCATCGATCTGCCTTCCTTTTGCTTCACCACGCAGTTGTTTGACGACTTCATACACCTGCTTGATACCGGTGGCACCGACCGGATGACCACAGGCTTTCAGTCCCCCGCTCGGGTTTACCGGGAGGGAGCCGTTTAATGCAGTTACCCCTTCCTCGGTCAGTTTTCCTGCCTCTCCTTTTTTGCAGAACCCGAGATCCTCGATAGCACAGAGCTCTGCGATGGTAAAGCAGTCATGAACCTCAATAAACCCAATATCTTTCCTCTCTACCTTTGCCATCTCAAAGACACGGTTTCCTGCGGCCACCGTTGCATCAAGGGTACAGATATCCTTCCGGTCATGGAGAGCGATGGTGCTTGAGGCCTGAGACGATCCAAGAACTTTGATGGGAGTATCAGTGAATTCCCGTGCTCGTTCCATTGGCGCAAGAATGACCGCTGCCGCCCCGTCAGTAACCGGTGAACAGTCAAAGAGCCGCAGGGGATCAGCAACCAGTGTTGAATTTAAGACCGTATCTAGGGTTATCGCTTTTCTGAACTGTGCATTGGGATTCTTCTCCCCGTTTGCATGGTTTTTAACGGCAACCTGGGCAAGTTGTTCCCTTGTAAGACCATACCGGTTCATGTAGAGCGTCGCTATCATGGCATAGAGTCCCGGAAACGTTGCCCCGGCGATTCCTTCCCATTCACGGTCTGCAGCAGCAGCTAAGACATCGGTTGTTATCTCAGTACCGACATCAGTCATCTTCTCGACACCTGCTGCAACCACAATATCAGTCATACCGCTCGCCACCGTGGTATATGCCTGCCGGAACGCTAACCCTCCGGATGCACAGGCAGCCTCGACCCGCGTTGAAGGAATATTATCAGTAGCAAGTCCTGAATAATCAGCGATAAGGGCACCTACGTGCTCCTGCTCGACAAACCTGCCTGCACTCATGTTCCCAACAAAGATCTCTTGGATCTGGTCTCCTGACAGGTTTCCATCCTCTAACGCAAGTGCCCCTGCCTCAACAAAGAGGTTGCGGAATGATATATCCCATTTTTCACCGAATTTTGTACAACCGACCCCGATTACTGCAACATCTCTCATTCCATCATCACCACTTTCCCTTTGTGTTTGGCATACACCGCATAATCAACCATCTTTTTATCTTTAAGCATACCCGCGACAGTCCGGGCGGCATCACGGTGAAATTGATCGGAATCTATCACATCAGTGACCGTGATATCAAAGGAATCTCCGCCAGCCCCTGAACCATAACTGGTCATAAAGATCCGGTCACCGGGTTTGGCAATCTCCAGGGTTGCACAGAGACCTACCATGGACGCCCCTGAGTAGGTATTTCCAAGGTAGGGAACAACAAGACCGGGTTTTATCTGTTCCCGGGAGAAACCGAGGATATCTGCAGCCCGTACCGGGAATTTCCCATTCGGCTGGTGAAATACCGCATAGTCATAATCGCCAGGTTTCGTTCCCAGATCTTCAAGAAGCATTCGTGAGGATCCGAGAACATGTTTAAAGTACCCGGGATCCCCGGTGAATCGTCCTCCATGCCGGGGGAAGGGTTTCCCTTCACGTCTCCAGAAGTCTGGTGTATCGGTTGTGTATGAACAGGTGTAATTGAGATCTGCGATGGGATCCTTGTTTCCGATAATAAGGGCAGCACCTCCGGCAGCTGCGGTATACTCTAACGCGTCACCTGGTTCTCCCTGGGCAATGTCTGCACCAATGGCAAGACCATATGGGATCATATTACTCTTTACCAGTCCCATGCAGGTCTGTATTGCTGCAGTCCCGGCTTTACAGGCAAATTCGTAGTCTGCTGCAGTCATCACCGGGGTAGCCCCGATTGCCTCACCAACGGTCGCTGCGGTCGGCTTAACTGCATACGGGTGTGATTCTGAGCCAACATAGACCGCCTTTATCTCTTTTGGATCAACCCATCTCCGTGCAAGTGCTGCACGTGCAGCCTCGACAGATATGGTTGCCGTATCCTCATCAAGATCAGGGAGTGATTTCTCATACACTCCAAGACCGTGTGAAATTTCTGTGCCGTTTGCTCCCCATACCCGTGCAATCTCTTCGACGGTAATCCGATACCTGGGGATATACGCACCATATGAAATGATTCCTACCATTTTTCGTTCCGTAATCGTTCTACTATCTGTTCGATTGCCATCCTGGTGCACATCAGGGTTACCTGGTCCCGTTCTGCCAGTTTTGGTACAATGGGATGTACCTGGTCTGCTGATATGCCGTGGAGAACCACGCACCTGGGCTTAAAGGGCGTTACCCTGATTGCCACCATGGGTGACTTCCCGTTCGATACACCGGTAAAGATCAATGCCCGCTCTGTACTCCATCCATAGATCTGGGTAAATTCGTTTGCAGAAAGAGTCATTATCGCTTTTAGACTATCAACGATGGTATGGCCGTAAATCGACAGCTCAGTCGTTCCATAAAGGATTTCAGCCTCGATAATGCCTGCAAAGAGCCGGATCTTCAGCGGTGCAGAGTAGTCAAATAGGTCGTAAATGACATCTTTCGGGATATCAGCAGAGAGCATCATACAAAACTTCTCAATGTACGTGCCCCCCCGCTCCTCATCGATGCAAAGAATGGTCTCAATAATCTTGCCGACGATTGCTGTTCCCGGACTCTTTCTCCGCCCACTCTCGTAATCGCTGATGACTGACGGTGATACACCCAGGTGGAGAGCAAGGTCCCCCTGGGAGATGGCATAATTGATACGCCATTTTTTCAGGGCTTTTCCCGGTGAATCTGACAGGGTAACGTCCCCCGCCATCTTCTCTGCCAGACGATGGCGAAGTCCTGGTTCCATGCCTATACAGGTTGCCGTGTTCGTGTATATAATTAACGTATAGTACTTCGACATTATGCGAAGT
>CAZSDZ010000001.1:17272-45656 GCA_964605795.1 uncultured Methanoregulaceae archaeon | reverse complement strand
ATTATACTGATATTATCCTGAACAAACCGGAAACATGATTATCAGAACGGGAACACTCATCGACGGTCTTTTCCGGATCCACCATGAGAGAGAGTTGATTGTTCCCGGTCGTTCCTTTCGGGATAAAGACCGGAATAACGATCCGTTTCTTCTCCCCTGCGTCAAGCGGCGGGATTGCAGCCGTGATATTGACTGTTTTTCCGTTTGGAAGGGTAACCCGAACCGGAACTTCTGGTGACGGGGTGAGTCCCACATTGGCAATTACCATGCTGATTGTCAGGTTCTGGCCTGCTCCGCCTGCTGACGGTATGAACGCAGAAACGATCTGTAAGTCAGCAAGGTCACAGGGCAGGGGGAGCCGTGACGGAACATCTGCTGCGGTCTCGGCACTTACTGATGCACAGGCAAGCAGCAGAACCAAAAGAAATGCAGTTATTGATGGCAGGTATTTCTTCATGATATCTCTTATTTTTTTTAAGTATATGGGAACTGGTAGGGTATGAAATCATGGGATACCAAAAGACTTCCCAGTACCCGGAAGGAACATAATACACACTCTCGTGATCTGCAAAGCGCCGGGGATATTCCACCTGCCATGAAACCGGTTATTCTCTTTATGTAGCAAATCATGCAGAGGGGATGAGTGAGAATGCTTATTTTTATACTTTATTTTACAATAATATACGCTAATGATCTCAAACAATCATAATTATGTCCATGGATACTCACCTATCGAAGGGTTCCGGCTTGCAGACCAGGCACGAACGCTTGCCTCCCTTCTTCATCATGGTATCAGGTTTGAGAATGGGGCCAGGGTTCTTGAGGCTGGTTGTGGGATCGGTGCCCAGACCGTCCTCCTCGCCGGGAACTCTCCCGGTGCCCGTATTACTTCAATGGATCTCTCTCAAGAGTCACTACGTGAGGCACAAAAACGGGTTTTCCAGGCTGGGTTTACGAATGTTTCGTTTCAGGAGGGGGATATTACTCATACATCCTTTAATAGAGGTTCTTTTGATCACATCTTTCTCTGTTTTGTTCTTGAGCATCTCGTGCATCCCCTCGCAACACTTGCCCACCTGACTTCTCTCCTTACTCCGGGAGGAACAATAACGGTAATTGAAGGCGATCATGGATCAACATTTTTTTACCCGCACAGTGAGGCAGCCATGGAGGCGATTCGGGTATTAATTGATATGCAGGCAGAAAAAGGAGGAAATGCTCTTATTGGAAGGGAACTGTATCCCCTGCTCTCACAGGCCGGGTTAGCAGACCTGTCTGTAGAACCGTTGATAGTCTATGTTGATGCATCCCGGCCAAATCTCGTGGACGGGTTTATCGAGAAGACCTTTACTGCGATGGTAGCAGGAGTCGGAGACGAAGCGGTATCATCCGGCCGGATCTCGCAGGAACGGTGGGACGAGGGAATCAGAGGCTTGCGAAGAACGAAAGAGAAGGATGGGACGTTCTGTTACACGTTTTTCAGGGCTTTCGGTAGAGTTTCATCGGAAAAAAAGAAATCATGAAAAGCACGGTTATGGGTTATCGGGTTTGTTCTCCTCTTTGGCTCCCAAATCAGGAATATTGCATGAATCAGGGCAGAACCGGGGAAGCGTTACCTGGATAGTCGAGCCCATTGAAAGTCCCGGGCTTGTAGCAGAGATCGTTCCTTCGTGAAGTTCAACAATCTTTCTGACCATGGAAAGACCAAGCCCTTTTGATTCCGGGTCACTGCGTGACTCATCAGCAACATAGAATTCATCCCATATCACCTCAACTGTCTCCTGGTTCATTCCGATACCGGTGTCAGTCACCGTTATAATGACATTTCTGTTATCTTCCCTTCCCGTGATGGTGATATTGCCCATTTCCGTGTTGAATTTTACTGCATTACTGATGATATTTGAGAAGATGGTTCCTCCAAGAACTTTCGATACACAGACGATGAGGTCATCTGGTATGTCCAGACTGACAGTAATCTCCTTATCTGCGATCAGTATTGCATTTTTTTTGAGTGCATATCCAACGAGACCGGCCAGGTTGAACTCCTCGTAATCGGTAATCGAGTTCTGACGGTTTATCCTTGCCAGCATGATTATCTGATCAGTCAGATTCCGGAGGTTTTCGATGCTTTTATCCAGGATATTGATCAGTTTTTTCGCTTCTTCATCCCGGATCTTCTTTTTGATGAGTGGTACGAGGGCAACCAGGGACGTAAGGGGTGTCCGGAGATCGTGCGCGATCTGATTGATGAAATGATCCTTCTGGAGCAGGAGATTCTCAATATTCTTTGTCCGTTCCTTAACCTTCTGGTCCAGTTCTGCATTTAAGGTCTGCAAACTGCAGGTAAGATGCTCAAGTTCACGGTTTTGGGAGTCAAGATCAGCAAGCAGATGATTTGTTTTCTCGTTTGACATTCGTAATTCAGTGTTGAGCCGATGGAAATGGAGCAGGAGGTACATGATGGTGATAATAATGAGAGTGATTATTGCTGCTACATAGAGCCCGAGATTCAAAGGCGAAGACTCGAAAAACTCCCTTCCCAACGGACGTAAAAGCCACAACACTCCCCGAACCACCATCACTGCTGCAAAACCGGTCAGCGAAGCCATAAGCAGGATGGATGGAATCCTCTCCTGTTCTGCATTGCGATACACAATATGAATTGATAGTGACAGGACGATTGCAGAGGAGAATGTTACGATAAATGACCTGATTGATATGATATCCTCTATCAGGGTATAATATCCGATGAGAATTACAAAGGGAACGAGGATTAGGTAATACATCCTGTTTAGTGGCATATCGGTATAGAACCGGTGAAGGGATTCAGCCATCAGGACAAGACCAAAAAGAAAAAGAGTATTCCCGAGAAGTATGGAGATGATATCAGGAATAAATCCCCTGAAACTTAAAAAAACGGATGATATGGTGAGCACGATAAGGCTTATTGACCAGATCAGAAAACCCGGATAATTATCCTGTATCTTTGCGATAATAAGCATCAGGGCAGCGAATAGTGCTTCAATTATCAGCAGACTGATCATCAGTGTCTGTGTATCTACCATGAATCATCTCCAGGATTATTCCAATAGTGAGATGAGTTGTGAGTACAAGGAGATAATGGGTGGCCTGTCCTGTTGTGATCTCACCACCTGACAGGTGTTTTTTTGGTATCAGAAATGAGATTTTTATCGAACAAAGGTAAACATCGATCTTGGTTCTTTACAGATCGGACATCGCCAGGTTACGGGTAGATCTAAAAACGCCGTTCCGGGAGGTATATTCTGGGTAGGATCCCCTTTTTCCGGGTAGTAGTAATATCGGCAGGGATCACACCGGTATATCCCCAATTTCTTTGTGGAACTTGAAACGATGGATGGCATACATAAATTTCGCATCTTTCGCATAGGTAATTTTCGATAGCACTCTTCTGGTATCTATCTCATAAATCCACAGTTTTATCATTACTGAGATAAGTAGGTAGAATCTGATTTTACCGGGAAATAGGATAGAAGGTGGCACGTCGCCCATTTTTGATATCCATCTCAAATTTAACAACTCATAAATAGTATCCGTCCCAATTATGAACTATGCTCGCGGCTGATGATCTTATCTGCCTGAAACGAATAGCACTGCTTGGCGGATTATTAAGCCCGGTTCTTGTCAATTCCCAGGGTATAGGTCAGGAACTGGGGATTAGCCCTCAGACTGCATCCCGAAGGCTGAAATCGCTTGAATCAGGTAACTATATTGCCAGGTCTCTGGTTCCGGACGGACAGCAGATCCTCATCACCCAGGCAGGAGAAGCAGAACTCAGGCAGGAATATTGTGATTATTACCGGCTCTTCGGGCGTACCGGGGAGATGAAACAGATCCTTACCGGAACCGTGGAATCCGGTCTTGGTGAGGGTGCGTATTACATGAGTCTTGCTCCGTACTGCCGACAATTTCACAACTTTCTCGGGTTTACTCCCTATCCCGGAACACTCAATATCCGTCTCAGTCCGGCTGCAGTCGCGATTCGCAAACGGCTTTTGTTGGGTAACTGGCATGTGATTAGAGGTTTTGAATCAGAGGGAAGAACCTTTGGGAATGTGCAGTGTATCGGATGCACAATAGACAATATCACCTGTGGTATCGTCGTCCCCGGAAGAAGTCATTACCCTGAAGACATCATCGAGGTGATTGCGCCAACAGGATTGCGTGAGAGTCTTTGCGTTAGTGACGGAGATGAAGTAACCGTGGAGGTGCTGTTATGATACAGGATGCGTTACGCCGGTTAGCAGCAGGAGAGATGGTTCTTCTGTATGATTTTGATGACCGGGAACAGGAGACCGATTTTGCAATCCGGTCCGACCGGGTGAGAAGGGAGGATATCTGCCTGATGAGACATGACGGGGGAGGTCTTATCTGTACTGCCATTGCTCACAGAGCAGCACAAGAGCTTGGGATTCCGTTTGCACGGGAGGTGCTCCGTAACTGTGCGATGGTTGAGAAGATCGGAGAGATCCCGTATGATCCCCATAATAATTCATCATTTTCTCTCTGGGTGAACCATCGTGAGACCTTTACCGGGATTACTGACCGGGATCGGACTCTTACCATTAATAGGATTGCAGAAGTTGTTGCAGATGCCTTAAGCGGCAAAAATCCTTCATTTTCTGCAGGATTCAGGACCCCTGGACATATGCCTATTCTCATCGCTGCAGAGCATCTTCTCTCCCAGCGGCATGGACAGACCGAGTTATCGGTTGCAATGGCAGAGATGGCAGGTTTTGTTCCGGCAGTAACGATATGTGAGATGCTTGATGATTCGACCGGTGATGCCCTCAGAAAACGGGATGCAAAACGGTATGCAGAGAAGCACCATCTTGCCTTTATTGAAGGGGCTGATGTATTGGCGTTCTGGGAAGAGACGCAAGATTTATAAATCCAGATGCCCCCCCCTCTCTTCTATCTCCTTTCATTCTGTATCCTCATGAAAAGAGTTCAGGCGGTCATTTGTGGAGGTAATCGTCTCAATAATAAAAAAGGTGATATTCTTTTCTTTGTCTGCCGGACGAACGTTTTTTTCTTCTCTCGTATTTTCTGCAGGTTTTTTATAGAGGAATGATATAGCTTTATACCTGATGGTTCTCCCACCCCTCTCTTTGGAGTCAAAGATAAACCTTATTTTTTTTTCTCTCCTTGTGGTGGTTCTCTCTCTTGCATACCTGGTATTATGCGATCCTCTCACCCCGAAAAATCTGCCTGATATCATAGAGATTGGAGCGGTTCTCCCCCTCACCGGTAGTATCTCTGAGTATGGATCTCATGTAAGGGATGGAATTGATATGGCAGTTACCGAAATAAATGAAAATGGCGGTATTTCAGGGAGAGAAATTCGGGTTTTATATTATGACAACGGGAGTAATGCAGATACATCAGTCGAAGCATTCCGGCAGGCGGCAGAGGATGGATACCCGGTTGTCATCGGTGCGATATCAAGCGACAATACCCTGGCGATGGCACCGCTTGCCGATGCATACGGGATTGTTCTCATCTCACCCGGTGCAACAACTCCTACCCTTTCCGGGTACTCCCCCTGGGTATTCCGGACGATAGCATCAGACCAGTATAAGGGAAGGGGGCTTGTTCACCTGGTGCAGAGCAAGGGAGATCATGACATAAACCTAACGATTCTCTATCAGGATGATGCCTACGGTCATGGCCTTCATGAAGTGTCACAAGAGGTGTATCTTGAGATGGATACCGGGAAAAACCTGACCTCCTGTTCTTTTCCCCGGGATACGGCTGATTTTTCGAGGGAAATTACTCTTCTCAATGATACTCATACCGATACCGTGATTCTGTACGGATACCTCACCGAGTCTGCAGGGATTGTAACCCAGGCTGCAGATGCCGGTCTTCACTGCTCCTGGTTTGGCGATGAATCAGTTGTCAACGATAAGTTTATTTATGATACCTATCCTTCTTCGGAAGGGTTTACCGCAACACTCTCTTCCTCGCGTCTCTTCTCTCCCGATTTTGAGAAGAAATTCTTTGACCGATACGGATATGAGCCTGATTTTCTATCAGGGTATGGGTATGATACCATCCGGATTGTGAGTCTTGCAATTTCGGTAGCAGGGTATGATAGCGAGGCAGTCAGGGATATCCTCTTTTCTGTCAGGGATATCGGCATCACCGGACCAAAGTCATTTGATAAAAATGGAGATGTCGCTCCTTTGTTTGATGTTGTGAGGATTGAGGACGGCAAATGGAAGTCAGTAAGCAGGAATGAACTGGCATTTTCCATGAGTTCAGATCATTAAAGAAGAATATGGCACGAATTGCAACAGGGATTATGAAATGAGTGTATTCATTGATTTTTTGCTTCAGGGTAGAGGATAAATGGGGCTTTTAAGCAGTATTCGCAGATATCTGCGACAATATCTCTTCTTCTTCGGTCCCGGTCTCATCCTTGCTCTCGGTGCAGCGGGAGAGAGTGGTATCGCTGAGATTATTGACTTTGGTTCTCATTTCGGGTATGCCCTCCTCTGGGTTGTTGCAGTAACCCTTGTGTTTAAGTTTGCATTTGTCAATGGTATCGCCCGGTACACCCTTGCCACCGGAGAGACCATCTTTTATGGTCTTTCCAAAATCCCCGGGCCAAAGAACTGGGAAGTTCTGTTCATCACCCTTATCTATTTCATGGAGATGACTGCCCTTGGGGGAATGCTGTATCTTGGGGCGATATTCCTTGATTACCTGATACCCGGATGGAACAGTACGCTCTTCCTCGTTCTTATTGCACTTTCCTGCATTCTTATCATCCTGTGGAGTGGAGAGTATGAGCGCCTGGAACTCTGTATTACTATCATGGCAGTGATGCTCTTCTGTGGTATGGCCTATAGTCTTACTTCTTTTTTCGTGCCCCTCCCTGCCATAATATCAGGTTTTATTCCATCCATTCCAAAGGGCTCACTTTTTGATATCATGGCTCTGATGGGAACCGTGGGAGCCGGTCTGAACCTGTTGCTGTACTCTGTCTGGCTTCATGAAAAGACAAAAGAAATTCATCCGGAATCGAATTTTGCGAAGTACATGCGGAGCGTAAATATCGATCTGGGTCTGGCATTTATTCTCGTAGCTCTTCTCTGTATTGTCTTTTTTACAATGGGATTGGTTGGTTTTTCTACATCCTACCTCGGACCGGGAGAAATACTCTCCTTTGATATGATAACGGCACAGATCCTCTATATTGTATCGTACATTCCCTATGGGTCAACCGTCTTTCTGCTCACCGGGTTTCTTATTCTCTTTGCAGCAGTTTTATCAGGGATGGACGGCCGGGCACGTGCAGTCTCTTCCATCATCAGAAGAACCACGAACATTCCTGTCAGTGAACGGATGCTGTACCGGGCAGTACTCATATTGTTCTCGATCCTCATCATGATAACCGCTACCTTTGGTGACCCCCGGACGGTAATTCACCACGTCGCGGCTTTATCCTCCATTATGTTTGCCATTATCGGGTTTATGATCCTGTACCTTGATCTGACCCTTCCTCTCTATGCAAGGGGATCACGAACCTGGGCAGCCGTTATGATATGTGGCAGTTCTCTCTTTCTGTTCACTGCATTGATGATGGAAGAGGGAATTCTCACCTATGGTCTTCCCATGATAGAAAGACTGGCTCTTGTTGCTATCTTTTTTTATGGGCTTACTCACACCACCCTTTTTGAGAAGATTCAGAAGAGTGCTGCAGGGAGAACTGATCTCATCTGGTTCATTCTCATCTTCTCCGGTCTTTCCATGTATGGAGTTTACCGCGGTGAGATGATAGGCGAGGCTGTCTTTAACTTCGGAGAACTCGCACCGATGATCGCCGGTCTTTTTGCCGGACCTGTTGTAGGAGGGATTGTGGGCCTTATAGGTGGCCTATTTGCCGTTTATTACTCTGGAATGAGTCCTGATGGTCTTATTGACGGAATCATCATGCTTCTGGCAGGACTTATCGCAGGGTATTTACGGCTGCACTGGAAGGGAAGGATAACATACCTGCGGGCGATTACAATCCCGATAATTATTGAGATAATTGCCATCTTCATCCTGTATCCGTTGTTCCTGCTCCCGTCTTTTGATGAGATACAATTCTTCCTTACTCATTATGTCCTTGCTGATGTTGTTATCAACATATTCGGACTGGTTATTTTCATCTATATCATGAAACACACCATGAAATACCAGTACCTGCTCCGTGAATTCCGAGAGTTTATCAATGAATAAAAATATTATCAGCGTTTCATCAGGGTGAAAAGAAAAAAAGAGATTTGTTCCTGCTTAACTGATCCTGAACGGTATAAAACCACTACATCTCAACGGTAGCAAGAGCGTCACTGATGATGCGGTACCATACTTCAGGACGCTGGGGATATTTTTCCTGTGCCGTCAGGCGGTCTGGTGTGTTCTCTGTTGCCTCTATCCTCTCAAGAGTCCGTTCAGCGGCATCCAGGATCCAGCAGTCGCGAACGCTCCGATCGACTTTCGTGATAGACTCTGCCCTGACTGATATAAGTGTTCTCCCGTCAGGTGACTCAAAGATGTTCGGTTTTCCGATAACCGCAACAAACTCAGGGGTCTCGATAGATGAGAGCTGTTGCAGTGCTTCAGGCTGGTAACTCCCTGCAGAGATAAAGAATGTACCGGTCGGATCAACGATGCGGATCTGGTAAAAGACATTCTCTCCTTCCGATCGTCGCTTCTCGGTGATGGTTCCTACGATAAATACCCGGTTGCAACGCTCCCCGGTGGGGAGGAGGATATAAGAAGGGCTCATCTCCTCGGTTCCGTCCTTGAACTGATACGTTGTCTCTCTCAATTCGCCTGCAAACACTCGGCGTGCCGGTTCACGTTCGTACCTGCGTATCATTCCATTCTGTGGTGCTGCCATTTACTCCTCCTCCCGGTATGATTCCATCCATTCATCCTCATTATCACGGTCATACGAATCGGCGTCATATTCTTCCGTAGGTTCATGAACCGAGGCAGGGGAAAAACCCGTCTTATATTGGGAATTAGTCTGTTTCTGCAGATTCCCAGCATCCGTTTTTGATCCGGGAGCTGGAGCGGTTTTATGTTCGGTATTATCCTGCCCGTCTGGGTGTGGTTCTGGTTCTCTGACGGGTCCGTTTCCTTGAGAGATTATTCCGTCAGATGAAGGACTTTTCTCTTCGTCCTCCTCTTTATTCAGGGAATTTTCCCCGGGTTTACCTGTGTTGGCACGATTTATCAGTTCAAAGAGCCGGTTCTGATTTACAAAAAGCGGTTCACACCCTTTCGCAAAAAGCCGGTTCTCAATGACCCGTCCGGTACACCTGAAGTATCGTCCGAGCAGCATCTCGTAGATGTGATAAAAAACAGTCTCAGGACCCAACGGGTTATTCTCTGCCATCTCTTTTGCCTGGTCAATGGAGAGACCGGTAAGGTGCAGGACCGCTTCACACCCGATGATGGTATCCCAGGTCTGGCGGCCATTATCGATCCATCCCTTGATTCGCAGGTCATAGGTATATTCTGGCTGAAATTCATGCACCTGGCAGAAATTCTGACGTGAAAGAACACGTCCGCATCCTTCTACCGGGCACCGCCTGATGAGTCCGGAACCTGGAGAGATATGCACGAGTGCACCGGTCACCTCCTGGCTTTCGGATTTAACCTCGATGTCACCCGGTTCCTCGATAAGAGCTGCATCTGACAGGGTTAGCGAGAGCTGACCGTTGTACTCATCAACTGCTGCCCAGTAAATCCGGTAGACCATATCAGGTTTCAGTCGTTCAGCCTGCGGATCCTGCCAGGTTACAAACCTGATTGTTCCGGTCTCATCTCCGACAATTCCTGACTGGAGCATGCGTTCATGATTGGTCTCCCAGTCCTGTACCATTTTTGCCCTGATGCAGGAGACACCGGGTTTAAGTTGATCGATCGGAGAAAAAGCCGGGTTTAATGTCTGTTCCCCTGATATTACGGTTGCTATGGTATCTTTTGTAATCCTTGCGTGTAATGCCCCGCGATACTGGTCAATAACTGCCCCTTCAATCCGGTACCAGGTGTTCTCTTTCAGTTCTTCTGATCCATCAGCAGCCCTGATGGTAAACCTAATTGCTCCACTGTTATCAGCAATCGTCCCGGTCTGTCTGAGCGCCTCGGATGCCGGGTGCGAAGACGCAACAACCATCCCCTCAAGTGTGACGATACCGCTCGTGGCAGATCCGATCGGTGTTACCGATACCGGTGTAGTGACCCGGGCGGTATCTGATACCGGTGTGATGACAGTCCCCTGCTGTGCCTTTAGACCCAGCCTCCCGTTGTAGAGATCGACGAGTCCATGGCGAATTTGGTATGTTTCTCCTTCTTTTAGTTCCTGGAGACCGGCATTTGCCCAGATGGTAAAATTAATGGTACCTGTGGTGTCAGCAAGGATACCACTCTGAGCTATCGACGGGGACCGGGGTGGAAATAGCGTTGTTACCCTGCCCTCGACGGTGCAGAGACCCTCCCGGAGGTCCTGTATCGGGACCGGTGAATCAACTGGTATCTCATCACTGCCAAGAGGGGTTATGGTTGTCCCTCCGTGAACCTTGAAGTTGACCTGCCCGTTATACTCATCGGTTACCGCAGAAGAGAACCGGTACCATGTGCCGGTCTCGACCGGGGGTGCATTTGATCGTGCCCATATGGTAAATCTGACCGATCCGGTTTTATCGGCAAGGATGCCACTTTGTGCAATCGATGGGGACCGGGGTGGAAAGATGACGGTAACCATTCCTTCCAGGGTTACCCACGTCTCTGGTTCGAGTCCGGCTATCGGTGTAACAAGAGAATTCCCTGTTCTCTCCTGCTTCCCTGCTGTTCCTCCTTCTGGAAGATTAAACTGTCGCGAGAAGTCACTTACAAGTGTTCGTTCCGCTTCAGGCAGGGGAATGCCGAATTCATCAGTCAGTCGGTTCAATCTCTCGGTCAATTGTTTCTGGTCAATGGGATGACCCAGTAATGCGAATTTCTCGGAGATCCTGTGTATTACGTCAGATGGTTCCATAAACATCTCCACAATACCATCTTATCAGAAGGCTATAAAATGTGCACCCTGCAGGGTGAAAGTATCCGGGTACCCATCCGGTCTATGGGCAGAATTAAGAATATAAAAGCTCGAGAAAAAGTCAGGATGAGTGATCGTTCTCTTGAGAATTATTGTTTTTTCCCTGCCGCATCGGGAGATGATGCATGAGAAGAAGATGTTTTAGTTCTAAAATGCCTGCTTCCGGGAACTGTTTAAGGTGATCCACAACCACCGGCTGATGGTTGAGGATGCAGCGTGCACAACTCCAGACCCGGTTTTTTCCCGAGATACTTACTATCCAGTCCCCGAGGCTCTCATCCTTACAGGGATACAGGGGGCAGTAACAGTAATCACATCGCTGACCTGCGAAGTGACAGGGATAATACTGGCAGGATTTGCGATTCCATAAAAACCAGTGACCGCCTCCGATCGAACTATAGATAAAGTAGGCAGGTTGCGCCGATATATCCCCTCCCTCAAACCGTTCAAGCGCTGTCGTTACACCAAACCTGACCGCAGTGTCTATCCTGCTCCCTATCCGAGTTTTACTTCCTGCATAGGTTCCTGGTGCAACCGTTTTATCGGAAACAGAAGAAGCGATGATGACTGCATCGGTCAGTGTCCCGCAGGCATCGTATCCCCTCTGTCTCATTGCCTGTGCTTTTGCCTCAGTCGTTGTAATGATGGCATCAAGCAGGGCAGCATCGGAAAGTGGAGTATCGGCAACCACAATAATGTTTATTGTGCCATGTTCATTCCCGTCCGGGTGAGTTACTCCTGCGGTGATGCAGACCGTTACCGATTCAATCTGCATGATGCAGAGATATTTCATGGGGACGGCTGTCAGCAGTCCGAACGTTTTTGCCGGATCAAATCCGTTCCGGATCGCAAGTTCTGATACAAATCGTTCGGGTGGAGCTGAAAAATCGTGGGGGACGGTGTGATTCAGCAAGGTGGTTACCAGTCTGATGCCCCCAAAGATCCCGGTACTTGCTGCGTGAAAGTTACCCCTGATAAAAAGCGTGTCAGTTCGGGTAAAGATCCTCATGCCAGGGTATATCGTTTCCGATCTTTGAGTTCCTGCTGTTTTCCTGCATTCCAACCGGAAACATCCTGCAGGTAGCCGGTGACCCTGCTTATCTGGATCACATCGTGGGATCCGCATTCAGGGCAGACCGCCTCTCCACAGAGGGGACAGTACTCAATATTCGTTGTGATATCGTGTGAACAGTTGCAGTGATCAAGGGGACACATAATCTCCAGGTTCTTCTCACCACAGACCGGGCAGGGGATACTTTCGACAACCATGTGGCAGGTATGGCACTTGTACTTCCGTTCTGGCTCAGGAACATCGGCTGGAGACGAGTATTTGCTGCAGAGTTCTTTCTGTTCTTCACTCCATATCATGCAAAGGGTATTTGTGTGGTTATCTTAAAAAAGCCTCTCGAGATAGAAAGCATTCAACACCCAAGCCTGCCTCAGCTGACTCATAGGGTTCATCACCGTTCAGTTCGATTCATCTCATCATCGGCAGGCCTCTGCATACTCTGCTGCAGCTGATACGGGATCTTGTGCTTCATATATGCTTCTCCCGACAATAATCCCATCGACAAATGGAGAGATGGTTTTCGGATCACCTCCCTGTGCCCCGACTCCGGGAGAGAGGATCTTTTTCTCTCCGATAATCTCGCGCAGAATCCGGGTCCTCTCCGGCCTGGTTGCAGGAGCGATGATCCCGTCTGCCCCGCACTGTGTTGCAAGAGATGCAATCCGCTCGGCAGTGCCGTGATAAAAAAATTCTTCTGCTCCCGGATGGCTCATCTCACAGACTACATAGCATGCCCCTCCTGCATCGTGAGCGGTATGTACACAGGCAGTAACCGAGTCAGAGCCGGGAAACCCATGTGAAATGATCGCAGAGAAACCTGCATGAAAAACCTGCTCGGTAATGAGACGGTTGGTATTCGGGATATCTGCAACCTTAAAGTCTGCAATGAGTGGCAGTCCGAGAGCTGAAAGTTCCCTCACAATGCCGAGACCTGCCGTAAGGATTAACGGATAACCAACTTTAATGGCATCCAGGTACGGAGCGGTTGTTTCAGCGAGGTGTAAAGCCCTACCTGCATCGGTCAGATCAAGGGCAAGGATGAGATCACTCATGAAACCCGCCCTCGAACTGCCGAAACCAGGAGCGGAAGAGTGATCGTTGCATCCCCGTATACGGTCACCGTCTGTGCGTCTTCTTCAACTTTTCCCCATGAACGTGCTTCGTCAAGGGTTGCACCGGAAAGCCCCCCGAGATCAGGCCTGTCTCCTGTCAGTTGAACCGCGTAAGAAAAACCGTTCTCTGTCATGAGCATGCTCTGAAGGATGAAGTTTTTCGGAACACCCCCGCCGATAAGGAGGGCTCCGGCCCGTTCTGCATCAAAACAGATATCGATGATCTCTTTCATGTCAGCAAATGCATCAACCGTTACCCGGTGGGTCTGGTTATAAAGCCAGAACTGCAGACCGATCATGGAGTCCTGAATTGCAGGACAAAAGATTGGGATCCCCTTTTTGACCGCAGTATGCAATATACCGCTCTTCAGGTCTCCCCCTATGGTTCTGAGGAGATCTGAGATCGAGATAACACTTCCCGGTTTTAGTTTCCCAAACGACTCCTGGAGAAACTCTTCAAATACAGAAAACGCATCATTTGGCAGGTATATGTCGTATATACGGTTTATTTCACTCTGACGAAGCTCTACATCATTACACGAGGATGAACCCTTGTAATGGTGACATCCGATTGCCTCGATGATATCATGAGTCAGGTTTGCGCCGGTTGAGACTATCACATCAACATACCCGTCCCTGATGAGGTCACTGATGATTCCCCCCATCCCAGCGGGAACCATCGCTCCTGCAAGGCCTAAAAACCGTGTCGCGCCGGAATCGTTGAGCATAGTCTCGTATATTCTGACTGCTTCAGCCATTGCTCCTCCGTTGTAAGCCCCGGCATTCCCGATTGCCCTGATGAGAGCATCAACACTCATCCCGGATGTCAGGTGCACCTGCTGTACGGGATCACCACATTCCATGCGTATTTCTTACATCTTGTATGGTAAGTACCCATGCATCCGTTTGATGGAGGGGTTGAAGAAGCGGATAGGAAAAGGGATAATTTGAGGTTTTCCGATTCAAAGGATGGATAGAAACGATCTTTCAATTTTTGCATAACCCCCTTCGATTCTTTTTTTGAATCTCTCCTGCATGATACGATCTTGTGCCTGCAGGAGATGAATGACCAGGCGTTATGAAGGTTTAACTGGTGTCAGAGGACAGGAAATCGCATGGTACAGGTGGTGATCCCCGGATGAGCGGGCGTGCCAGGTGCCTTCTTGCGATCGGTGGTACCTCATACCATCCGGGAGTGATCTCCCGTTTATCTTCTGTTATTGCCGGATCTCTGGTCCGGTATTGGCATCTCCGGCATTTGTACCCTTTCCCGGTACCGGCACTGGTCATCTGTTTGTTACAGGCAGGGCATATGGGTGCCTCGATTCTGATAGCGGGTGCAGGTTCAAGAAGAGATATTTTCTCGAGATTTATGGTCTCTTTTACGAAACTTCCTGCAACCAGTATTCTGTCTCCGGGAAGCAGGGATCGGATGATGTTCCGAAATCCTTTGGTCGGTTCAAAGGCGATGCAGGTTATAAAATCTTCTTTTTGTTTTTGTGGGTGAGCAGAGAGTAGCAACGAGAACGAAACATGACCTCCCCTGCCAGACTTCGGATACGAATGTACCGTTCCGAAAAGAAGGTAAGATGACCCTTGAATGAGTGGCTGGCCTGGTTTCCAGGTGATAAGGTGGGCATCGGTGCCCTGGTTTGTACACCATATCTGCGAAATTCCTGTCGGTTCTGAGGCAATGAGCCCGGTAGCGCGGGCAACCGAGAAGGGACTCTCGCCCCTGATGCCAAAAAGAACCGGATCAGGTGTATGGGGCACGCAGACAACAACCTGGTTTTTGTGATCCACCGAGTCCCATGTTGCAGGATAAGTGGCAGATTCTGCAGAAAAAACACTGGATGCAGCGACATTGCGAGGCGTACCAAACCGTTCTTCCTGACGGTATGCGATTTGTTCGAAGGTACAATCCATAAGGTCTGCCGATACTGCAGCACAAGCCCCGATAAGGCCCCTGCAGTTCTTCCAGCCACGAAATAGCATACCCTCTCTCTGGATAACTGAGTATGCCTCATCGATGGTCACATAACCGGTGAGGCACCGTTTATACCAGTCTGCAGGTCCCCTCTTTTCGGTTATTACAAGGCCAGGATTTGTCTTTTCATCCCCCAACACTGCATACTGCTCGATAAGAGCACAGGTAATGGCAAAAATCTCATCAGCACAGCCATCTGCCTCGATGCAGACGGCGGCGTTTCCACGGGTTTTATAGGGCACAGTCGGGTTTAACCTGATAAGGTAAGCACGCCTGATACGGGATCCGGATTCTTTTAGTTTTCGTGCAAGAACTGCTCCAAGATAGGTTGTACACATCCCGTCAGCAGAATCGGTGTCATCGATACCAATAAACATGCATGCATCACAGAAACGTTGTAGTAGGTTTTCCTGTTATCCTGATAATGCGTGTGGATCCTTTAGTCTGAGTATCACTGGTTATAGTATCACTGGTTATTTTCGCAGTATCAGTGGTGGGATCAGCACAGCTCTCTCCTCACGTATCCTTACCTATATCTTCATTACTGCTTCTCTCCAAGAAATTACTATAGGTTCATGTCTCAGGAACGACTCCTCAACAGTGTCATCAGCGTGATGTTACTTGCAGGGTTTCAGGTATCAGAGCAGTTTTTCATGCGACCGAGGTCATTTGACATCGTTGCGAGCAATAAAGAAGAGACCATTATCATGAAGGTTGTCTCTCATATCGATAGTGTCAGTGAAGAAATAGCATATGATCTGGACCAGATTGCACGCTACATTAACGGTTCTCCTCTCATCATCGGCGAGAGAGCACGCGATGCTGAACTTGAACGGGGGGCGGTGTATATCCGGTATGGAATATATGCTATCAATGTGGCAACACTACATGATTATTTCGTTGAAGAGTCGCCCCCGCTCATCTATGCTTCTCCCGGAGGGTTGTATGTGAATATTTCAGGGGAGCGGTTTCATGAACTGCGTGAGAAGCATAATCTCTCCCTTGGTGATATGGCTCATATGCTTGGTGTATCCCGTCGGACGATATCCAAGTATGAATCAGGAATGGGCACGACAATCGAGATCGCAATCAAGATTGAGGAGACCTTTGATCACGGGATTATCGAGTCAATAGAACTGCTGGATTATGATTCACAGTTTGAAGGCAGAGAAGATGTGCGTTGTAGTGAGACGGATCCAACGTTTTCTGCAGCTCTCTCTGATCTTGGGATCGAGCTTCATACTATGCATCGTGCCCCTTTCCAGGCCATGATTCTGTATGATGATCATACAATCCTTACCGGGTACGGGAAGGCCCAGAAGATCATCAGGCGCGCCGAAATCATCGGCAATATATCTGAAGTGACCGGAATGCATGCGATGTGTGTGGCAACAGATGATAACCGGCAACGCCGGGTTGGAAAAACATTGGTTGTCGGTGAGGAGACCCTGTTGCATCTGGAGGAAGCGGAAGACCTTATCGATATGGTTGCTCCCAAAAATTATATATAGACCCCCTAACCCACGTTAATGCACAACTGGTGAAATTACATGTCTACACAACTTGGAGGACAACCCATATTTATCCTTAAAGAGGGTAGTTCACGGACACGTGGCCGTGATGCACAGGGAATGAACATTACTGCAGCAAAGGCTGTGGCGAATGCAGTACGAACCACTCTTGGCCCGAAAGGGATGGATAAGATGCTTGTTGATACCATCGGAGATATTGTTATCACAAACGATGGTGTGACGATCCTCAAAGAGATGGATATCGAACACCCGGCTGCAAAGATGATGGTTGAGGTTGCAAAGACCCAGGATGATGAGGTCGGCGACGGAACCACCACTGCTGTTGTCATCGCAGGGGAACTGCTCAAGCGATCCGAAGAACTTCTCGAGCAGGATGTTCATCCGACCGTTATCGCACAGGGTTACCGCCAGGCAGCAGTGAAAGCACAGGAGCTCCTCAAAAGTTTTGCCATTGATGTCAAGGCAAAAGATGCTGATATCCTGAAAAAGATTGCAGAAACGGCTATGACCGGGAAAGGAGCTGAAGCCTCAAAAGAGAAGCTCTGTGCACTGGTTGTCAAGGCAGTCAGCATGGTTGCCGAGGCTGATGGTTCTGTTGACATCGAGAACATCAAGATAGAGAAGAAAGTAGGCGGATCCATCGAGGACTCAGAGATCATCGAGGGTATGATCATCGACAAGGAGCGGGTTCATCCCGGTATGCCGGCAAAGGTCTCCAACGCGAAGATTCTTCTGCTCAATGCAGCAGTTGAGTTTAAAAAGACTGAAGTCGATGCCGAGATAAACATCACGAGCCCTGACCAGCTTCAGGCCTTCCTTGACGAGGAAGAACGGATGATAAAGAATATCGTTGACAAGATCATCGCGTCAGGTGCAAATGTTGTCTTCTGTCAGAAAGGAATCGATGATATTGCCCAGCATTACCTCTCCAAGGCCAAGGTGCTTGCTGTCCGCCGTGTCAAGAAGAGTGACATGGAGAAACTGGCACGTGCAACCGGTGCCTCGATCGTATCAAGCATCGATGCTATCGGTGACAGTGAACTGGGAAAAGCCGGTATTGTCGAGGAACGAAAGGTCTCTGGTGAGGAGATGATCTTTGTTGAAGACTGCAAGAACCCCAAAGCGGTCTCTCTGATTATCCGGGCCGGAACCGAGCACGTAGTAGCCGAGCTTGACCGTGCCATGGAAGATGCCATCAGGGTTGTCGGTGTCGTTTTAGAGGACAAGAAATGCGTTGCCGGTGGTGGAGCACCCGAGATTGAACTCTCATTACGGCTCCGTGAGTATGCAGCATCGGTTGGTGGCAGGATTCAGCTTGCCATCGAGGCATTTGCAAACTCTCTTGAGATTATTCCCCGCACCCTTGCAGAGAATGCAGGTCTTGATCCGATAGACATGCTTGTTGCACTCCGGGCTTCCCATGAGGCAGGAAATAAGACAACCGGTCTCAATGTTTTTGAAGGCAAACCCTCGGATATGGTAAAAGAAGGAGTATTAGAGCCACTTCGTGTCAAGACACAGGCCATCGCCAGTGCAGCAGAGGCTGCAATCATGATCCTCCGTATCGATGATATCATCGCATCAGCCAAGTCATCAGCCCCTGAAGGTGGCCCGGGAATGGATGAGATGGGTGGTATGGGCGGTATGGGTGGCATGGGCGGAATGCCCGGCATGATGTAACCCCCCCGATACTATCACTTTTTTTCTTTTTCGTTTGCTAACCTATTGTTTTTTTCCCGGGAAGGTCTCCTGTTCGTAATCATATGGACCATTCTGGGTGTGTAATGACAGAAAAGTAGTTTTTTCGGTGACGAAAAAGCACCGTATCCTAAACCGGGAAGGGTTTTGATTTAGAAACTGGTATCTGTGAGATTCCGAATTGTTGAGATCCGATCTCTTATCTGTACGAGGAAAGAGAAATCAAAAAAGAGTGGAATTGTCAGGACTTTTCCTGGGTTTCAGGTGAATTTTTCTTCATTGTACCGATGATCTTTGAGATGTCGATCCAGATAAGAAGTTCTTTTCCGGCACGAGACTGCATATCCCCAAACGTTTCATCGCCGGTGTCATCAGTTAATGCATGGTCAGTGGCAAAGGAGTACTCTTCACTGGTATCGATCTTAATGATGCCCTTGATGTATGCATTGCTCTCGTTATCTTCTGCTTCAGAAGATGAAAGGTGTTTGTCAATGTCACTCTCTTCAACCGTTCTGACATTCTGGACATCATCAACAATAATCCCTAAGTTTGCGCCATCGGTAACTGAGGGAACTAAAACGACGATCTTCTGGTCAGCACGATCACGGGTATTGGAGATCCCCAGTATCTCATGAATATTAATAATGGTGGTTATCTCTCCCCTGAGATTGAGCATGCCGCTAATATGCCGGGGTGCACGGGGGATCTGGGTGATAGGGAGCATCTCCACGATTTCGCGTGCATTTTGAATATCCATGGCATAATGTTGTGATCCTAGTTCAAACTCAACTATCTCAATTGTCATGGATTACTCAGTCTTTATCTCCTGATGGCTTATCTTTTTGCCTGAACGATTTCGGTTCAAAGAAAGGGCGGTCATCGTGGCACTATAAACCAGATCGAGAGAGATATTCGCGTTTAGATAGGAATGTACCCGGGAAATGTAAATTTCTTCATTTCGGATGTAAGAACCAAAGAGAGGACGCCCGGATATTCCAAAGGATCATGAAGTGGCATTATTCTCATTCTGTACCTCATAGGGAGTGATTGGGGAATTCTCCTGACCTGTTTTTCTTTTAGCCGGGATACAACCGATCTTCGTTCTCAAATGCAACATATTTATGGGATTATGTCAAAAGATCTCCTTTATATTCTTTTCAGCAGCACCCAAGACTGAAAGTTCATGCTGATAGTACTACCGATGCGGGATGTGAGATGGACTTTGTACCGATTCTGACTGAGAAGGGGGTAATGACCAAAATGCCGACATTACATGTTCTTCATGTGGAAGACAACGTTGACCATGCGTATCTTATCAAGCATGAGTTACTGAAAGGGTATTCCGATCTTGATTATACCCTGGTTGAGACTCGTCAGTCTTATCGTGAAGCGCTCGATAAAGGAGGATGGAACGTAATCCTCTGTGATTATGCCCTCCCTGACTTTAACGGGCATGATGCCCTTGAGATGTACCATGAACGGAACCTCGATATTCCTTTTATCTTAATCTCAGGCGAGATAGGAGAGGAGACAGCAGTTGAGATGATGAAGGCAGGAATGCACGATTATCTTATCAAGGGGAACATGACCCGCCTCCTTCCGGCAATCGATCGCGAGATCCGTGACGCAGAAGTACGAAGGGAGCGCGAACACGCGGTGGAACGGCGTCTCGAAGAAGAGAAGAAGTTCCGTTCCATGATAGACTCTTCGTACGATGCCATTCTGATTATTGATAACAACCTTGTCATCGAGTGCAATTCTCAACTCTTTACCCTTAGCGGTGGGCTTGGGGAATCAGAAGTAATAAATCGTCCTTTTATCGATTTTCTCCCGGTAAAACAGCCAGATGGTTCATCTTCAACGGATCGGCTGTCCCGGTATCTTGAAGGTGCACTTGCCGGTATCAGGCAGGTCTGTGAGATGACCGTCAGGCAGAAAAACGGAACACTCATAGAGACAGAGATGGTCTTTGTGAGGCTGAATCTCGCACGCGGACCGGTGGTGATGGCCACGATCCGGGATATATCTGAACGCAAAAAAGCAGAGATCGAACTGAAACAAAAGATGGAGAAGATCGTTGAGCTCCAGCAGCAGGAGATGATGATGATTAATCAAAATCCCCTCCCGATCCTTCTCTTAAACCTCAACCTTGAGATCTTAAAAGCCAATGAATCCTTTATTCTGATGAGTGGGTATCGCGAGACTGATCTGATGAAGATGAAAGCCGGTGATTTCCGGGTTACTGATAAGTCAGGTCATGGCTTAAAAGAGGCTCTTAAGACAAAAAAAGCAGCAACAGGTAATATAACCGTTGAATTTCCCAATGGTATCCATCACATCGAACAGGATATCATCCCCCTCCTTGACAAGAACAGCGAAGTCTCGAGTATCATGGCTACCTACAAGGACAAGACCGAGGAGATGAGAAAAGCCGAGGAGATAGAACGCCTGATTGCAGAATCAAAAGAGCGTTCTGAGGTCCTCTCAGAGAGTGCCAATGAACTCGGAAAAGTGCTCAAAACTCTTGCATCCGGTGATCTCACAAATCAGGCTGCAATTTCTGAGAATGATCCGTTGGTATCAGTAAAACAGGACTACAATAGTGCAGCCAAAGCCCTTCTTGATGCCCTTACCGAAGTAAATCACGTCACCGAGAGTGTCCGGGTGCGTATGGAGAGTATCAGTGTCGGATCCAATGACATTTCCCGGGCTTCGCAGAAGGTAGCCGAGACCGCACAGCTATCCGCTGATCTCGGTCAGAACCTGCTGACCCAGATAGAGTCTATCACGAATGAGATCGGTGAGTTATCAGCCTCAAACGAGGAAATATTCAGTACGAGCCAGGAGGTCCTTACTCATTCACGCGACGTTGCATCGAAAGGAAGTGATGCTCAGGTTCTGGGTAAGGAAGCGAATGAGCGGATGGGTGTTGTCGAGAGTATTGCCTCTGAGACCGTTCGTGACATGGAGGATCTCAATGCCCAGATAAAGGAGATTAACAAGGTCGTGAAGATGATCAATGATATCACCGGCCAGATCAATCTCCTTGCACTCAATGCAGCCATTGAAGCGGCACGGGCTGGTGATGCCGGACGGGGATTTGCGGTTGTAGCCGGAGAAGTCAAGAATCTCGCTGCAGATGCCCGTAAGGCGACAGACCATATTGATGAGGTCATCCATGGAATCCAGCAGAGCAGTGAGAAGACAGCCCAGGTTATCCTCTCGGTGAATACCGAGATAACAGCAGGGGTCGAGAGTGTGAACGAGACCATCCAGGCGCTCAACAGCATGGTTGAGGGTGCCAACCAGGTGACGCTTGATATGGAAGAGATAGCAAAAGCTATCGAAAAACAGGCGACGGTGACATCCACCGTGGTCTCGATGAACGAGAAGGGGATGGAGTTAACCAACAAGAATCTGAGTTATATCATGGAACTCTCGTCCCTTGCACAGGAGACGAATGCAGCGGTTGAAGAGATCGATGCAGCAATCCAGGAGACACAGGGTGATACCGAACACCTGATAAAGCGGATCGGCAATTTTACCATCTGATTCTGCCCGGATATTCTCTCCTTGTCCCTCTCTTTTTTCTTTCACGGTGCCAACGGTACCAGCAGTCGTTTTTCTCTAAATCATGTTCTGGGTGGCATAGTAGCGCTTTTCATCAAATGAGACGCCAACGCCAATCTTTGCGAGATGACGATTGAGGATGTTTTCCCGGTGTTCTGCGCTGTGCATCCATGAATCAAGGATTAATTCAGCGATGGCTATGATATCATCCTGGTCAATGTATCCATAATTGCGGGTATTTCCGATGGGAACCTTGATGATATTCTCAGCTATTCCCTGCACGGTATCTCCGTCATCGGTCACCCTGCGTGGCGTGTAGCCATGGCGAAGAGCCCTGTCAGACGGGTTTTCACCGTCAGGATTGATGTGGTTTAGGTAATCCCGCTCTGCCATGTCATCGCTGTGGTCCTGTGCTATCTCTACCAGATCAGGATCGGGTTTTAACTGAGTCATCCTGAACTGGTCACGCTCCTCGTTTGTCAAAACAATGATAAGATCCCCAATTTTTTTGAGATAGAAATCACGAGGACGTTCGAACTCTTTGGTTATCAGAACCGGCTCTCCAACGATACTATTATTGCTCTCATCTCTCTCTGGAACTATTTTTTCGGCATCAAGAACAAGAACAGGGTACCATGTTCCCGGTGGGATGGAGTCGGGAAGGTCTGTCAGGTATCGGAAATACCCGGTATCTCCGACCGACAGGAACCCTTCTTTCTTCTCCCAGACGAGGATATCATTATCAGAGAGATTGGTATCAGAAGAGAGGTACAATCGTGTCAGGAATGTCCCGGAAGGACGGTTTCCTGAGTTTTCTATTACATAACCGGCAAAGAACGGTGATTGTGGTGCACCGGTCGGTGCTGTCTCGAGATCATGCGGTACCAGTTCAGCCAGCAGCGGGATTGGTTGTAAAAAACCGGATTCTTCTGTTGCCGTGACCGGATAAAGAGAGGTGATACTGATAAGAATAAGACCGGTAAAAATGAGGATTGGATATCTCTTCATCGTGTATACCTGTTTTTATCTGAAATGTAAATATTTTTCAAAATCCGATACCGGATTTTTATCATGACAAGCTGATCTCATTTCATGAACCATTTCATCATGATAATCGCATCCTCGGTATTTGCATAATACGCACCTACCTGAAAGACAGGTTGATATCCGATCTTTTGGTAAAATGCCTGTGCATTTCTGTTCGATATCCGCACCTCGAGCTGGCAGGCTGTTGCACAACACACGATGAGCTGGTGTTCCGCACGCCTGACGAGATCGCGGCCGACACCCATCTTCCGGTATTCGTTATCCACGGCAAGATTACAGATATGCCCGTACCGTTCCTCACCGGTATCCTCGATCCCGCAGATGATAAACCCGATAATTTTTTGTGGTACCTCTGCAACAAAGCTCGTGGCAGAGAATGTCTCTATCGTCTCGGAAAGGACCTCATCACCCCAGGGATCGGGGAATACCTTGTCTTCTATCCTGCGGATCCCTGTGATATCAGAATCCTTTATCCTTCTGATGGTATATGTGCCTGACAATGCAGGTTTTATGTTTGTCTCTGCTATAATATAGAGTCAGGAGAATTAAGATATCCTGCCTGGTGCAAGAACATGGTTTTTATACATCGATTTACTGCCATGAGGCCGGCAAAGGAACGTGCACAGGATATTGCATCAGTTCCTTATGATGTGGTCAATGAGGAAGAGGCACGGGAGATCATCTCAAAAAATCCATACTCATTTCTGAGAATATCACGGTCTGATGCCCTCATGCCTGACATTTCCCCGTATGCAGACGAGGTTTACGGGAAGGCCAAAGAGACACTCAACCAGTATATCAGTGATGGTCTTTTTGTGAGTGATACCGTACCTGGGATCTATCTCTATCGGGTCATTATGGGTGACGAGATCTATACTGGTATGTGTTGCTGTTGTAGTGTCAGTGATTATGTATCCGGCGCAATCAGGCGCCATGAACTGACCCGGTATGAGAAAGAAGAGGATCGGACCCGGCATATCGACACGGTCAATGCTAATACCGGCCCCGTTGTCCTTCTTTACCGGGATATTCCAGAGGTAAAAGAGATCATTGCTGCGGTTATCAGGGATGCCCGGACCCCTGATATCGAGGTATCCGGACCCGGGGGTTCTGTTCACCAGATATATGAGATTACAGATACTCTCATCTTAAACCGGCTCGAATCACTCTTCTCCTCGGTTCCACAACTCTATATTGCCGATGGTCATCACCGGGCAAAATCGGCAGTGAATGTATTTGAGAAACGGTCGGCAGAAAAACCGGTACCGGAAGAGACAGGCCGTTTTCTTGGGGTTTTATTTGCAGATAACGAGGTACGGGTTCACGGTTATTCCCGGCTGCTCTCAGATCTGGGTGAATTTACTCCTGAATCGTTCCTTTCCGCTCTCTCCGGGGTCTTTATGGTTACCCCCTATTATTCTGTTGATGAGCAGGCGTATCTCATTCAATCCTTCGCAGATCCTTGTACTCATCATATTCTTCATCTGTATCTGGATGGCCAGTGGTATGAGTGTGCACGGGAGCGGGATCCGAATACTGATACCAAGAGCGGCCTTGATGTGACCTACCTGCAGGATCAGGTTCTTACCCCGCTCCTTGGAATAAAAGATCCGCGGAAAGATCCGAGGCTTCAGTACCTGGGAGGTGCCCGTCCCCTTGCTGACCTGGTGGCACGTGTTGACAGCAGGGAATATGTGGCAGCGATTGCGATGCAGCCGGTCAGTGTTTCCACCGTCTTTGCCATCGCTGATGCAGGTTGTGTCATGCCGCCGAAGTCAACATGGTTTGAACCAAAACTCATGAGCGGGCTTCTTATCCATACACTCTCATGATTCTTCTCTTAATTCTTTTTCTATCGTGAGAGATAGCCAATTTTTTTCAGATACCCTGCAATTTTCGAGGGAAACTACTATCTAGATAGAGAAATGATTACAGTTATCAGCTAGAGAAGAAAGGCAATCCTGTAATATCCCCTGGAGATGAAGTATCTCCCGTTACGGTGCTCTGTTTCGTTGAAAAGAGCTGGTAGTCCTGATTATCAGATGATGGGTAGATCTCATATACCGGGTTTTTCAGGGTTTCCTGCTAAAAAAACAGATCCAAAAGATGCCTCTTTTCTGCTCGCAAAGAGGATCGTATATCCGTGCTCGTCCCTTTTGGGTGATTGAGAGATGATACAGAAAGATGCCGGAAGAGAAGGGATTGATAGAGAAACCGGTAGTGCCATCTTTCGTTTATCCACACCATTTGAGTCAGGTGAAGTTGATCTGTATCTTCTTTGTATTGGGGAAGTAGAACCATTTCCTGACCTGATACGTGATTATGTACGCACCTTTTCCAGTTACCTGGTCAGGAGAGCAGCAGATAACGAAGAAGCATCCGTTCTTCTCTCTGCTTACTCCTTTGATCTCATCATATATGACACAAGGATCGGTGATCTCAAATCTGCCGGCTGGTTCTCGCATCTCCATGAGACGGGAGACAAAACTCCGGTTATCAGTATCGGAACAGAAACTGGGGAACTTTTCTCTGCAGAACAGGATTGTATTCTCGCTTTTTCGGTAACCGGGAGTGATATCTCCCGCAACCCGATCCCCCTACTGGCAGAGCTGCTCCAGGCAGCTAGGGAAAAAAGAAGGGCACAAAAAAGATCCAATGCTCTTACCAAACCTCTCGATGGCACTGAGATTTCGTTTGAGGATCTCTTTGATATCAATGAGATACAGCGCATCCTGGATGAATTTTCAGAGGCAACCGGTGTGGCATCCCTCATCACCCGCCCAGACGGTACACCGATCACAAGACCGGCCGGGTTTACCCGCCTGTGTAGTATCATCAGGAATACTGAGATCGGGCTGAAGAACTGTAGTGCATCAGATGCCGCTCTTGGAAAACCGTCTTTTGACGGTCCCATTGTCCAAAGATGCCTCTCCGGAGGACTGTGGGGTGCAGGAGCCGGTATCGTCATCGGTGACAGGCATGTTGCCAGCTGGCTTATCGGCCAGGTACGGAACGAAGAACAGACGGAAGAGGCGATGCGAGCCTATGCGAGAACGATCGGCACCGATGAAGATGCCTTTATCCAGGCATTTCGTAACGTTCCTTCCCTGTCCTCTGATGCATTCAGGGCAGTGGCAAAGGTCATGTATCGTTTTGCGAATTATCTCTCGGAGCTTGCCTATAAAAATCTCCTTCAGGCACGGGTAATAAGCGAACGGGAGACGGCAGAAGATGCACTGCGCAGGAGTGAGAGAAACTACCGGGATGTTGTAGAGAATCTCGAGGATATTTATTACCGGACAGATGAGAAGGGAATTCTCATTGAGGTAAGTGATTCTGCTGCCAGAATATTCGGATATGACTCGCCGAGCGAGTTACTGGGTTTGCCGATAGACCGGTTCTGGGTAGAGCCAGAGAAGAGGAATGATTTTATCAGGAAGATACGGGAAGAGGGACGGGTTGTGGATTACGAGAACCTGGTCTACAAAAAAGACCGCAGCGTGTTTCCTGTCAGTTCAACCAGTACCTTTTACCGTGACGATACCGGAAAAATCCTCGGCGTTGTCGGGATCATCAGGGATATATCTGAACGAAAGAAGGCCCATGAGGATCTTGTACAGGCGAACGATGAACTTTCTGCAGCGTATGAGCAGTTGGCAGCAACTGATGCCGAGCTTCGGCTGAGTATGGAGAGACTGATCCTGCAGGAGCAAAAGGCTCAGGAGACCACTTCGTTTCTTGAGAGTCTCATCTCAATTGCCAATGTACCAATTATTGTATGGGATCCATCCTTTCAGATTACCCGGGTAAACCATGCGTTTGAACTGCTGGTCGGGCGCTCTGAAGAAGAAGTTCTCGGAAAGCCGCTCTCCATTCTCATATCTCCTGAAAAGGCAGATCATACTGTGCGGCTGTTACAGACAACGCGTGACGGAGTCAGGTGGGAGACGGTTGAGCTTGAGATCCAGCACCGGGATGGTTCCCTAAAGACGGTAATCTGGAACTCTGCGACCCTGTATGACAAGGTTGGAGCGGTTCCGGTTGCTACCATTGCACAGGGCAGGGATATTACCGAACAAAGGAGGCTTGAGCGTGCGAATGAAGAAGCAATCGCACAGATCCAGAAAAATCTGGCCCAACTCGCCATCCTCAATGACGGGATCCGGAATCCGTTGACCATCATCACGGTCTATGCAGATATGCTCGGGGAGAGTGCGACAGCTGATCAGATCCGGACACAGGTGAACAACATCGATTCGATGGTTACCCAGCTCGATCAGCGGTGGGCAGATTCTGAGAAGGTTCTCCAGGTTATCAGGAAACATTACCAGATCGATGTCACGCAGGAATCCGGGAAGGATGGTGGGGTTAGAGGAAGAGATGATATGCCCCCCGGAACAGAAGGTATCCGTTCCGCTACCGGCTCATTTCAGGATCTCCTTATCGAAGAGGTACAGGCGCAGCTCTTCAGAATCCTTGACAGCATCGATGCTCTTATCTATGTTGCTGATATGGATACCCATGAACTGTTGTACCTCAACCAACAGGGACGATCGCTGTATGGGGACGTTATCGGGCAGAAATGTTATACGGTTATCAGGGGAGAGGAGAATGGTCCCTGTTCGTACTGTACCAATCACCTTCTTTCTGACAACTCCAAATCTCTTAAAACCTGCCACTGGGAGTATTACAGCACGATCAGTGGCCGATGGTACGACTGTCGCGACCGTGCGATCCGCTGGAGTGACGGACGACAGGTGCGGCTTGAGGTCGCAACCGATATCACGGTTCGTAAGAATGCGGAAGAGGAACTGTTAAAGACGCAGAAACGCCTGATTGATCTGATCAATTTTCTTCCTGATGCTACGTTTGCGATTGATAGGAATGGAAAAGTCATCATCTGGAACCGGGCTATTGAGGAGATGACCGGGATTATGTCAGGCTCAATCATGGGCGAGGGGAATTACGCCTATGCAGTGCCTTTTTACGGGATACGCCGTCCGATTCTTATCGATCTGGCTCTCCTTCCTGATGAAGACGTGCTGAAAAACTACTCTTCGGTTCGCCAGGTGGGTGATACTCTTGTGGCCGAGACAAAAATGGCTCACCCGCGTGGAGAGGACCGGTTTTTATGGGGAAAGGCAACGGTTCTGAAAGACGGAGAAGGCAGGATCATCGGGGCGATAGAGTCTATCAGGGATATCACCGAGAAGAGGCTGGCAGAAGAGA
>CAZSDZ010000001.1:0-17262 GCA_964605795.1 uncultured Methanoregulaceae archaeon | reverse complement strand
TCGGGAACACCTCCGCCCTGGTTGCCATAATCATGGATATCACCGGGCGCAGGCTGGCAGAAGAGAGACTGCTTATCAAGGAGTTTGCGATAGAATCGTCCCTTGACGGAATTGCCATCACCGATATGGACGGGATCCTGACCACGGTTAATCCGGCATTACTCAGGATGTGGGGATATGAGAGTCCACAGGACGTACTGGGTAAGCCTGCGACTTCATTTCTTCCCGATGATGTGGATATTTCTGCGATGAGGGATTTTTTTAAAGAAAATGAGACCTGGCAGGGTGAGGTTATGATCATGCGGAGAGATAATACCAGGATTCTCGTTTCTCTCTCTATAAGTCTGATTCGTGACACCTCCCGGAACCCCGTGGGAATATTTGCATCCTGCATAGATGCCACGAAACAGCGGCAGATTGAGGATGGACTGGAAGCGAGTAAACAAAAGATACAGGAGAGACTCAAGACAATGGTCCCATCCCCGTCTTCATTGCCGAATGGAGCAGATCCCGATACCGATAAACGTACTCTCTCTCATGTACCGTTTGGTGTCGTTATTACTGACGATGACGGGAAGATTACAGAGGCAAATCCTGCTGCCTGCAGGCTGTCCGGGTATCCATTGGATACTCTTCTCCAGATGAAGGTAAGTTCTCTCGGGTTGATAAAATCGGATGATTCTCTTTTAGCGCAGGTGAAAGAGACAGGAAAAGTTGTTTTTACAGAGACAACGGGAAAACCGGATGAATCGGATAGAAACTGGTTTGTTGAGGTGGTCAGGCCCACAAAGAACAGGATCATCTGGTACCTGACAGAGAACACTGGTAGCGTACGGCCTGTTGAATCTGCCAGTTTAAGGGAGGAGAGGTACAACGAACTGATTGAGAATGCCAGTATACCGGTTATGATTGTTGTGGATGGAAAGATAGTGAAGATTAACAGGGAAGTGCTTTCTCTTACCGGTTATGATAGCGACGATGATATCCTCTTTAAGTCATTAGAGGCCTTTGTCTGTTCGGAAGACCTGCATATGGTCATGAAAACCTATCATGACCTGATAGGTGGGTCGAATAGAGATATTGTCCATCCGTTCCGGATTAGGGGTAAGGACGGACGCATCATCTGGGTTTTTATCTGTCCGTTCGTGATATCCTGGATTGACAGTCCTGCACTCCTTCTCTTTTTCCGGGACATCACGGAACTGATCTGGGACCGGGAAGCGCTTTTCGCATCCAACGAGAAGATACGGCTCTTTACCGGGATTTCCCGGCATACTGTCTTTAACAAACTCTCTGCAGTCCAGACCTTTCATGATCTCTCCTTAAAAAAGGAGGATCCGGAACTGATCCATTCCTATATCAGGTACGCGAAGGAAGCATGCGAACAGATAGAAGAGGTTGTCCGTTTCTCCCGTGAATATGAGAAGTTTGGTCTTGCCCCCTGCAGCTGGCAGTCGGTTTTTCGCATTGTCTCTGATGCAATCAGTAATTCTTCCCATCCTGGCATCACCATTCATGCAGATATTCCGCAGGATATAGAGATCTATGCCGATCCTCTCATTGACAGGGTGATTCCCATCCTTATCGAGAATGCGGTTGTGCATGGGGGCTCGGTAACCGCGATTAGGTTTCAGACTTCTTTTCTGGATTCATCTCTGTGTATCACCTGCAGTGATGACGGGTCTGGAATCCCTGATACCGAGAAGGAACTTATCTTTAACCAGGGATATGGAAAATCAGGAGAGACCGGACTCTTTTTTATACGCCAGATCCTCTCAATAACCGGGATATCCATCGAAGAGAACGGAATACCAGAGGAAGGGGCCCGGTTTCTGATTCGTATTCCCCCCGGCAGATGGAGAAGAGGGAACGATTTAAAAAACAGCAAACCAGAGAGTCATGTATAAGTGGAGCAAAAGACAAGATCTCTGTATAACCCGGACGGCACCCTGCAAAGACCGTTACCTGTTCAGAATGGATTGGTTCGATTATCCCCATATTTCTGCTGATGCTGTTCTTTAATCAGCAGTTCAGGATTGAGTATGACGATTACGGTTCTGTATATTGACGATGAAAAATCCCTCCTTGATGTTGGCAGGATATTCCTGGAACGTGCCGGAGAGATCCGTGTCAGAACTACATTCGATCCATTCAAGGTGCTGTCCATTCTTGCACAGGAGCAGTTTGATGCCATCATCTCTGATTACGAGATGCCGGGTTTAAACGGAATCGACCTCCTTATTGCGGTACGAAAAGAGTATCCTCTCCTCCCATTTATCCTTTTTACCGGCAGGGGACGTGAAGAGGTGGTCATACTGGCTATCAATCACGGTGCTGATTTTTATCTTCAGAAAGGGGGGGATGCAAAGTCACAGTTTGCCGAACTTGAGCACAAGGTGAAACAGGCAGTATCAAAGAGACAGGCGGAACAGTCCCTGATTGTCAGGAACCAGGAATTATTCGAGGCATCATCCCGATACAAAGCGTTTATTGCTGCTTCAGACACCGGGGCCTGGGAATATGATGCAGATTCCGGATACCTCTGGTGCAGCCCTGAATACCTCTCCCTTCTTGGGTATGAACAAGAAGAAGTCCCGGAGAAACAGACGCTCAAAGAGGCATGGCTCGATCTTCTGCATCCTGATGATAGAGAAGATGCATACCAGCATTTTTTATCGTACCTCACCTCCCCTGACGGGATGTATGAGCAGTATTTCCGGATGAAGCACCGTGACGGACACTGGGTCTGGATATGGTCACGGGGAAAGACGCTTCCTGATGCCGACGGGAGACCAACCCTGGTTACCGTCGGGACAAATATCGATGTCACCGAACGGAGGGTTGCTCTTTTCGCGTTACAACGCGATGAATCACGCCTGCAGGCGCTTCTTACCCTGTATCATATGATAGATGAACCTCTTGATTCAATCGCCAGTTATGCCATGGAGGAGGCAGTGCACCTTACCGGAAGCACCATCGGGTATGTTGCATTCCTTAATGAGGATGAGTCAGTGCTGACCATGCATGCCTGGTCAAAAACAGCCATGCAGGAGTGCCTTATATCAGATAAACCTGTCAGCTATCCGGTTGATTCTACCGGTCTGTGGGGGGAGTGTATCAGGCAGCGACGCCCGGTAATTACCAATGATTATGCTGCATTGGATCCCCACAAGAAAGGGATATCGAATGGTCATGTCCCCTTAAGAAGAATCCTCAATGTCCCTGTTTTTGAAGGGGAGAAGATAGTCGTGGTTGCCGGTGTGGGAAACAAGGAAGATGCGTATGATTCCACTGATATCCGCCAGCTCGAACTTCTCATGAGCGGTATGTGGACGATCATCGGACGCAAGAGAGCAGAAGAAGAGGTACAACGGAATAACGAAGAGCTTCAGGCTGCATACGAAGAGATATCAGCAACTGAAGAGGAGCTTCGTGCCAATCTTGATGAGATAATACGGCAGGAGAGGGAACTGTCTGAATCATTACGGGATCTTGCAGATATCATCAATTTTCTTCCTGATGCTACCTTTGCCATCGATACGAAGGGAACCGTGATACTATGGAACCGGGCCATGGAAGAGATGACGAAGATCCCTGCCGATCAGATGATTGGGAAAAACAACTATGAATACGCCCTTCCCTTTTATCACAAACGCCGGCCTATCCTGATTGATCTCATTCTTTCCCGGGATCCGTCCGGTGCTGAACGATATCCGGAGATCAGGAAAAGAGACGATTCATTGATCTCTGAGATCTTAATTCCGCATTTCAATGACGGCCGTGGAGCATATCTCTGGTTTACCGCATGTCCGCTCTATGATGCACAAGGTCATCTCAAGGGAGCCATCGAGTCAATCAGGGATATAACAGAACGGAAAAAGGCAGAAGATGCGTTAAAGCAGGATGAATTCTATCTCGAAACACTTGTTCACCTGTATCAGATGAGCTCTGTTTCTCTGCAGGAACTCCTCACCTATGCCATCGAGAAAGGGGTGGAGATTACCGGGAGCACTATCGGGTATCTCGCTTTTGTGAGCGAAGACGAGACCGTTCTTACCATGTATGCCTGGTCTGCAGCGTCAATGAAAGAGTGCACCATTCAGAGAAAACCACAGATATATCCCCTTTCTTCCACCGGTCTGTGGGGAGAGGCAGTCAGACAACGCCGGCCTGTTATCACGAACGATTACATGGCCCCAAATCCGCTCAAAAAAGGGTACCCGGAGGGACATGTACCGGTTTTACGGCACATGAACATCCCGGTCTTTGATAATTCCCGGATCGTGATGGTGGCAGGGGTGGGAAATAAGGTATCCCTGTATGATGACCGGGACGTGCACAAACTTACCCTCCTCATGAGCGGGGCATGGAATGTCATCAAGAAGAACAGGGCTGAAGAAGCACTGCAGGAGAGTGAACAGAAATACCGGAACATCGTTGAGGATCAGACCGAGTTCATATGCCGGTTTCTCCCCGATGGGACTCATATCTTTGTGAACGATGCATATTGCCGTTATTTTGGTAAAAAAAAGGAAGAGATCATCGGCCACCGGTTCAGGCCGACTCTTCATCCTCTGGATCGGGATCGGGTAAAGAGGGAACTTTCATCATTGACCCCTGATAATCCGCATATCTTTATTGAAGAGCGTATTATCATGCCTGATGGCAGTATCTGCTGGCAGCGGTGGAGTGACAGGGCGATCTTTGATGAAGACGGGGTTTTAAAGGAGTACCAGTCGGTAGGTCGAGATATTACCGAACAGAAGCTGACTGAAGAGAAACTTGCCCAGGCAAACCAAAAACTCAACCTTCTCTCCCGTATCACGAGGCATGATATCAACAACCAGCTCACCGCCCTTGCCGGGTATGCTGAGATGCTCCTGGATACCGAGTTGGATTCCCGGTCACGCAATTTTTGCGAGAAGATCCTTACCGCAGCAGGCAGGATCTCCTTTATGATACGGTTTACAAAGGATTACGAGGAGATGGGTATTCACACTCCTGCCTGGCAGGATATTGTCGGGATTGTTGCTGATGCAAAGAGGGATGCCCCTCTCGGGAATGTCAGGGTCATCGACGATTTCCCTGCCGGAATTGAGATTTATGCTGATCCCCTGATCACACGGGTCTTTTACAATCTCATGGACAATGCGGTCCAGTACGGGGAAACGATAACAACTATCCGTTTCTTTACAGAAACGAAAAATGATACTCTTGTCCTTGTCTGTGAGGATGATGGCAGAGGCATTGTGGCAGAGAATAAGGAAAGGATATTTGAGAAGGGTTTTGGGAAAAATACCGGGCTAGGTCTCTTTCTCTCCCGGGAGATACTGGGAATTACCGGAATTACTCTCTCTGAGACCGGCGAATATGGCAGGGGAGCACGGTTTTTAATGGTGATACCGGCCACGGGATGGCGGACTGTCAAATAGGCTCTTTTTCTTCTGTTTTCTGACGATACTGCTGATAAAAAGGATTATCGGAACTCCGGAAGCCCGTCCCTGATTATCTCGCCGTCACGGAGCGTTATCACCCGGTCAAAATACTGCAGGTGCCAGTCCTCATGCGAGACCATGACGATTGTCTGACCCATCTCCTGGTTAATCTGTTTGAAGAGGTCAAGGACGGTCTTTGAACTCTCACTGTCCAGGTTTGCACAGGGCTCATCGGCATAGAGGATCTCAGGCCCGTTTACGATAGCCCTGGCGATAGAGACCCGCTGCTGCTGTCCTCCTGAAAGTTCACTCTGCTTGTGTGTCTTCCGGTCAAAGAGTCCGATACGATTGAGTATCTCATCGGTTCTCTGTATATAATCGGTTGGTTTCATCCCCCGCACAATAGAGGTTAAAAACACGTTCTCCTCAACCGTCAGTTCAGGAACAAGTGCATAATCCTGAAAGACGTATCCGAGTTTTTTCAGACGATAAAGCGTTCTTTCGTGATCTGACAGGGTGCTTACGTCAACGCCGCCTATTTTTATCGTCCCTTCTGTCTGACGGTCCAGAAGTCCGAGAAGATGGAGGAGCGTGGATTTCCCTGATCCACTCGCTCCGGTGATCCCGATAAACTGCCCTTTTTTAATAGTAAAGGTCACTCCGTTTAAGGCACGGACGGTTACATGTCCCATCTGGTAGAACCGGGAGAGATTAAAGACTTCTATCATCTCTTCAGGCCCTCATCGCTGTCATGATATCCTCACTCGCAACCCGCCATGCCGGAATGTATCCTGCGAAAAATCCGGCACCGTACAGAAGGATTGTATTATTTACGAGATCTGCGGTTGTCACGACCGGTGTCACACTCCCGTCAGAGAACTGGAATGGGTATGCTGTCAGTACCGCAACCATTGCCTCAAGGACGATGATACCAAGGATTATGCCGAGAGTTGTCATGATAAGTACCTGGAAGACATAATTAAAGACGATAATTCCCTTGTCCAGGCCGATGGCTTTGAGGACTCCTATCTGGCGTCTGCTGCTCAACGTCTTTATCATGATCACGATAAAGAGGATAACGACTGCGATGATAAGGGAGACGATTATTGTTATACTGTTGAGCATGGCAAAATCTGCAATAGCCCTGCCCATCGCCTCTTTCAGGATATCTTCCCATGTCTGGACCTTTTCAGCGATTCCAAACCGGTATATCTGTGTCTTTACGATATCTTCATGAACACCGGGATCTGTTTTGATGATAACATAGGATCCCTCGGTTATCGGATGCCCGAGAACCGATTCCATCTCGTCCCAGGTGATATAAACACCCTGGTCAGTGGTGTATGACCCGGTCTCGATGATGCCCTTTATCCGTAATTCCCGGGATACCCCGTTGGTAAAATCAACCGTCACAGAATCGCCGGAAGAGACGTATCCCAGTGTAGGGCCCATATCCTCTGCCGGATCCTTGTGTCCTGAGACCTGGATACCCATGATTATCTGGCCTGTCTCTCCCTCGCCAAGATAATCCCCGTCCTTTATTTTCTTATGGATATCGGTAACAAGCCGTTCATCGTTTGGTTTAATCGCGTTTATCGTTGTACCTAGGATATTTCCTTTGTAGCGCAGGGTTGCCCCGGTTGAGTAATGTCCCGCAGCCCTGAATACACCGGGAACCGAGTTCAGCCTCTCGATTAAACCATCAATATCCTCGATATACTGGTCATCGGTCTTTGGGCTGACGAGAATATTTCCAATATCATATGCAATGAACTGATCCTCGTATGTCTTGATAAACCCCATGATTATCGATGGCATGAAGATCATATTGATAAATACCATTGCAATGATGAGTACGGTCAGGTACAGGCTCCCCCTGCTCCCCCGCATAATGCTTCGTGAAGCGAGAAAAAAAGAGGTTTTATATCCGTTGGTGTTCATTCCTCACCGTTTTTCTTCCGGTAGTACCAAAAACCCCCTGCTCCCAGCACAATGAGGAGGATAAGGATTACGATGATGGTTCCTGATCCGTCACCCCCTGATATCGTAAGGTTCAGATCCTTCTTCAGGGTATGGACCCCCCAGTCATCGGTATAGGTGATAGTTATGGTATATGGATACGATCCTGCGGGTGCTCCTCCAATCATGAATGTGGCCGGTGCATCGTTTCCGCTCTTTATTCTCCCGATAAAAGCCTGTTCAGCACCCGGAAAAGAGAGGTCGGTAATGGCATCAACCGTCTTTGCCTCCCCGGTACCGGTGTTCTGAACCCTGATTATCAGATCAAACGGTGCATTCTCCTCGGCACGCTGGGGACTGGTCTCAACAGATGTGACTCCAATCTCTGCCTCGCCCCTGATATCAAGTCCGATGCTCCCCTCCTGTTGTATGATTGTTCCATCAAGGACTGCATAGGAGAGATCGACAGGAACCTGGATAAGACCGGTTGGGGCATTTTTATCGATAAGGAGTGTGATATTTTGTCTGATATCCTTTCCCGGAGGAAGGGTCTCGATCTGGAGGCTGTTAATCCCGGCAGGGATGACCGATGGAGGGTTTCCCCTGATAGAGACCTGGACATTGTCTGCCTGTGAGGATCCGGTATTTCCAATGAAAAGTTCTCCTGATATCCGCGTTCCCGGCTTTACCTGTGCCTCAAAGGTGTTGTCAAGCGAGAGTGATGGTGTCCGGATTACTGAAACCTGGGTATTTACGTTCACGGGCACGGGATACCTGATACTCTGGCCTCCGCTGACCCGTATCCAGACCTCGGGGAAGAATATACCGTTTTTCGGCGGAGCCTGAATAAGGAAGGTTACCGGGATCTCCTGCTCCGGCCCCACATATCCCTTAAAGTGCGATCCCCCGTCAAGGACCTTAAAATCGGTGCTTTTTAGGATGATACTCTCGACATAGGGGATGATGGATCGGGTAAGACTTGCGACATCCGAACCATAGGTGACTGATTTCTGTTCTGTTGAGGTTGTGGTGCTGCTGATAGTCACGGTGAGAGTACCGGTCTCTCCGGGCATGAGGACCGAAGGAGTAACCGTATAGTTCCTGATGATTACAGAAGGACTCTCATCGGCATTTGCCGGAACTATTGTCATGATTGCGATACACATCACCAGGACTGCCAGGATGCACCATTGCATTCTATCCCGGGTTCTGGTCTTTAGGGGGAGCAAATCTTTTTCTTTTCTCATGGTTGATCTTTTTTTTTACCAAACAGGAGTGCTGCCTGGCGGTCGGATACTCACTTTGTATACATAACCAGGTTACCAATTCCCTGTAAAACTTCAAGGATGATACCAGGAGATGGATCCATATTTGTATTGTGTACCCAGTACTTTTTAATCTGTTCAAAACCGGTTATCATGGGATCACCAGGACCCTTCTGAATGGTTGGCTGTATCTGTGCATTTTTTTGTAATAAATTTCCCCAAATTAGTCAGATAAAAAAATAAGGAGACTTTTATGGATTTCATTGATAATTCGGGTTTATCCTGGGTAGAGATTGATATGGACCGTACTTTATTAGGTGAATTGATCAATCCTCTCTTATGAACCGTCTTTTTCATCTGCTGGTGCTGGTACTGGTGCTGTGTATCGTGGTATGCGGGGGGTCTGTAGCTGCAGAAACGGCAGATATGTGGTTTGATAAGGGAATGGATTATTATAATGGTGGCAATTATCATGAGGCAGCTCTGGCATTTAATCAGTCAATCCGGATTGATCAAAAAAACGCGGCAGCGTGGTATGGGTATGCATCTGCCCTCTTTCAGCTTGATAGGTATGAGGAGGCCTTAACAGCATACGATGAGGTGCTATTACAGGATCCTGCAGATGCCATGGCCTGGTTCAGTAAAGGGGGTGTATTTTCCTTTCTTTCTCAGTATGAAGAAGCCTTTCATGCATTTAATCAGTCAGTCATGATTAATCCTGATTATGCTCCGGCATGGTATGGCAGGGGACTTGCATTATCTGATCTTCTTTTGTACGAAGACGCCATCGATTCCTTTAACAGGTCCATCATGATCGATCCTGACAACGCAGCTGCATGGTTTGCGAAAGGTGATGACCTCCTTATCCTTGATCGGTATGAGGATGCATCTGCCGCATTTGACGAAGGGATTATTCTTTCTCCCTACAATGAACGGGCATGGTACGGGCGGGGACTCGCTCTTGAGTTCCTTGGCGAGTATGAGAAAGCCATCGAATCGTATGACCGTGCCCTGGAGATTGACCCGGAATATACCGGCGTACAAAAAAGCCGGGACCGTGTTATCACGAAGGTATCATCGGAGGTACCACAGGATATATCCAGTACCGGTAATGTAACATTTGCAGGGGGAGATGGATCATCCCGGGAAGCAGCAGTTATTATTCTTGGGGCAGAGAGTACAATGGAGGGTATCATCGCAGAGTCATACTGGATCTCATTATATTATGGAGAGATGGATACTGACTGGGAGAAAGGGGTTCAATATCTCATATCAGACGATCTGAACCGGTATGATCTGCAGGAGGTCATTCTGAAAGAGAGCGGGGAGGTCATCGAGGTCTGGTTTGAGATATCAGACTTTTTTGGAAAACCGGTTTTTCCTAACTAAAGCAGGTACCGGCCAGTATTATCCCTACCCTGCTGCAGCAGGTCTGTCAGGGATGATAATGGGTGGTTGTACGATCAATGCCTGGTGATAGAACTCCCTTCTTTACCGGAATAACCTGTATTTACAATCACATCTCCTGTACTGGAATCATCAGTCAGATGCTGTCTGTATGGCACCTCAATGTCATCGTTTGAATAAACGCTGCTTCTCTTTTAAAAGCTGAATGAATCAGGATTTAGTGTAAGCAGGAGAGTATAATCTCCAGGTCGTCCTCGCCGATGATGAGTGTGGGAATACGTGTCTTTATCGTTTTTATCTGGTATCGTTGCTCGAGTGTTGTATAGAGGTCTGCAGCAAAATGAACCAGGAGGAGTTGTTTTGCTTTTGCCAATTCTGCATACCTGATCGCAGATTCAGGGTTGAGATGAGGACCATCCTCCTGTATGCTGCCCGGGAGGTTGGAACACTCAGATATGAGCAGATCCGCACCTGCTGCGAGCGTAAGGATGGTATTGCATAAACCAGTATCGGTGCAGAACGTGATGATGGGACCGAGATCAAACCGGTATCCATAGACCGGCTGGGTGTGATTCAGGTACCCGGTAGTTACCGGAAAGGGAAGCCGTGACTCCCCGGGGGGGAGTTCCCGTATCTGTACCGGGTAGGAGAGATCCGCAATGGGTATCGTAAACGGGCGATCAATGAAACGGGACAACACGTCTCCTGTTCCGGGTGGTCCGTAGATTGTCAGACCTCCGGGAAAGGAGCATCTGGCAAGGGTATGCAGACCCACGATGTGATCCAGGTGCAGGTGGGAGAGGAAGAGGTGAACCGGTGACTGGATGTCAGGGATGAGATCCGGAATCTTATGGATCCCGTCACCTGCATCAAGAATGATGGTTGTGTTCTGTGTGGTGATGAGAATACAGAGAGTATTTCCGGTTTTTGTTGCGTACCACCCGTTGGTTCCGAGAAGGCGGATCGTCACATCATGCATACTATACAATCAATCCCATGTAGTATGACTTTTTTTGCACCGGTCTTATATACTGTTGGCTGGAATAGCCACCCGGAAGGTCAGGGTGATGGCAGTGCAATTCCAAAATCCCTGACCCCAGACATATCAGAAGAAGGAATATCCCATGTTCTGCACAATGGATATGAGAAGTATGATACAGCAGTGGAATGTCTCTATGAGACAGATAAGACGCCGGGAACTGATATCCATGATTATATGGTTATTCCTCATGGTCCTGCCGTGCTCTGCAGTCGCCCCGCCTGACGATTCTGTTCCGGTCTCTTCTCCGGTGACATATTCCCTTTCTCTTGATGCATATCCGCGAGAGTACACAGCAGCCATCTCTTCGGTCCCCGGGATCAACCTGACGGTTAACTGGACTCTAGGGGTCCCGCCAGAAAAGATACGGTATGAGTGGAACACGACCGCTGGCCGGTTTATGAGTTGGGAGGCCCCTCTCTATCAGGTTCAGGATCTCGGGAGCAGTACCAGTACCCGGAGCGTTTCCCTGTACTGGTCATACCCAAACCCGGATCCGGTGATTCCAGTACTGCCTGATACGATAACAATAACCCTTGATGCCAGGGATGCGATATCGGGAGACATAATCGCTAATACGACGTGTTTTATCCAATGGAAAGACAATATGGCTATCGTCATGAAGCAGGAGGGGTAACATTTCGTTCTGTTTTTTTTAGAACTACCTGTCCCGCCTGGAAACGGCCGCCAACACGGTGCCCGACTGGATAGTACTTTCTTCATTCTCGCGTCAAACAGGGAAGATGCTCTGTTCCTTGTGTTATCTGATTATAATTCACTATAAAAACAGTTCAAAAAGAAAACTATTTATTCGTTGAACGAAAACCAGCTACTGCAGATCGAAACAATGGATGAGACAATACGTGAACGGGCATTAGATGTGCTCATGCACATGATAGAATTTTATCATGAAAAACTGATATGGGCTGAGTGTGAGGGACTTACCGGCATCCAGCAGGCACAGTTCCGGCTTATGTTTCAGTTATGCCACACACCTATGCTTCCGATGTCGGTTTTAGGTAAAAAACTGTTTATCTCAAAACCCTACATGACAGCTCTTGTTGACTCCCTTGTGCAGGAAGGGCTTGTGGAACGTCATTACAATCCTGATGATCGCCGGGTAATCAACATTGCCATCTCTGAATCAGGAAAGAAGAGACTGGAATCTGTACAGAACAGGATTCGGGAGAAGATGAGGATCCTCCTCTCGAACCTTCCTGATTCTGACATACAGGCTCTTTGTTCTTCAGGGGAGACGGTGGTAAAAATTGTCTCCAGAATTAAGTAAATCAGGAGAACAATCCTTTATCGTACGATCGAAACAAGACTGGATACCAAGAAGATCGAGTACAAACAAAAAAACATCTCCTATGAAAAAGGGTATGTATCGTAACCTACTAAATTGGTGTAAAACATGAAAAAATGTGATTATATACTGCGAATGCAGAATGGATTTGAAAGAAGAATAACTGGTGTGAGAGCACGGAGGATAGCATGAAGAGATCCTATCGGTTGCTGCTCCTGACAGTCGCATGCCTCCTTTGTGTATCACTCTTCTCTGCCCCGGTTTCTGCCGGAACGAAATACCTGTCAGGCTCTCCTGATTTATCGGTTAGTATCGATGGAAATAACGAGTTTATTCCCGGAACGACCGTTCCCCTCACCATCCAGCTTCGAAACAGCGGACTTGACCAGATAAAACTGGTCCAGTCAGGTATCGTTGAGACCGATGACAAATCAAGCACCGCAAAGATGGTTACCGTCTCCCTTCTCCCTGGGGAGAGCCCGGTACTGGTAAAATCAGATCCCCAGATGATAGGAGATATTTTAGGATCCAACAGTGCAACGGCAACATTTGAGGTTCGCATACCTGATGATGCTCAGGCGGGACAGTATACCCTTCCGGTAGTTCTTGATTACAAGTACCTTGAGAGTGCAGAACAGATAGGGACAGACAGTATCATCTACCGGTATGTGGATAAGAAGGTGGATCTTGATCTGCCGTTCGTGGTCCGGTCTGCCATAAATCTGGATATAAAAGATGTTTTAGCGGATGGCATCAGCGCCGGAAGCTCCGGTTTTATCACCCTTACTATACAGAATTCCGGTGCAGATGCCGGTAAGAATGCAGTTGCAAAACTTGTCAGAAATGAAAATTCACCGGTTATCCCTGTTACCAGTGATGTATTCCTGGGAACCTTTAACCCCGGGGATACCATAACTGCGAAGTACAAGATATCAGTTGCAAAGGATGCTGAGCCCCAGAATTACCCGGTCTGCCTTTTCGTTACCTACGAAAATGCTGATGGTGAGACCGTTGATACGCCCGTAAAAACCTTTGGAATTTCTGTCGGCAACAAGGTTGATTTCATGATAACCAGCCCGCCGGCAGAGATGAATCCCGGTCAGAAAGGGGTTATCGAGATAGCATACCGGAATGATGGTTCTGTTCCCATTTACGGGGCAGAGGTTCGGTTAAGTGCCGTTGATCCGTTCTCCAGTGCTGATGATCTCTCATACATCGGCGATCTGAAACCCGGGGAGACCGGTATCGCCAATTTTAAGGTATCTGTCGATGGCGGGGCAACGGTGAAAGAATATGCCCTTGACTCTGAGATTAAGTACCGCGATGCCCTCGATGACAGCCAGATATCAGATACGATCAAGGTCCCGGTCAACGTAACCACAAACCAGGGGATTGGATCTGTTCTCGGCAACCCGATTGTTATTGCATTGCTTGTTATCATCATCCTCGGGGCCGGTTATTACATCTATACCAAGCGGAAGGCATAACCCTCCTGTCATTGTGAGGTAACCCCATGGTTTTTATTTTTTCAGGCCTTGCGAATCTTATCGTATCCCGGCCCGGACTGGTATCGAAAGTCTTTCTTGCGGTAATGGTTATCTCCCTTGTCGGGATGACGATGCTCTCGATGCAAACCGGAAATAGTACTTATATTGATATGGAATCGCCCCGGGGTATGCTACTTGACCATTACCTTGGGATCTACCAGAAAGAATCGGTTATTTTCATCATTGAGTCTGAGGATTCAACAAGTTATACCGTTTTACACTATCTTGACACGATTGAACCGGCATTACGAAACCTCCAGTATGTCGATTCGGTAACCAGTATCGTTGATGTGATAAAACCTTTAAATAACGGGGTTTTACCAAGTTCTTCAGAGGAGATTTCTCGATTACAAGAACAGATACCTGACAGCATCAAGAACAGACTCGTCCCTTCACATATGATGACTCTGGCCCAGGTCACCTTAGAGCCAGGGTTAAGCGAAGAACGGAATAAGTTCGTTCTTGACAATATCCGGTCCTTTATCGATAGCACGAATATCCCTCCCGGTGTGACTATTGATATAACCGGAGAGTCTGCTTTTCAGGATGAGATGCAGGAAGAGATGAGTAAATCAATGGGTATACTCATCGCCGCTGCCCTTATTCTCATGATTCTTGTTCTTGGAATCCTTTTTAGTTATGTGAATCACCGATTCCTTCCCATCGTGATAGTGGCAATTGGTCTTATCCTTACCTTCGGATTCATGGGACTTTCTGGTATCCGGATCAGTATGACGGTTATTGCGGCATTTCCCGTGCTGCTGGGTCTCGGGGTTGATTATGCTATCCAGATCCAATCAAGGCTTGAGGAGGAAGCCCGGGATCATCCTCTTCCCGAAGCTATCATTACGACCATCACCAAGACCGGTCCCGCGGTTATGTATGCAATGCTTGCTACTTCCGTAGGATTTGCAGCCATGTACATCTCCCCTGTTCCCATGATATGGGGATTTGGACTCGTGAGCATTATCGGGGTGATGTTCTGTTATCTCAGTTCCCTCGTGGGCATTCCTCTCTTTGCGGTACTGACAAACTACAAGGCCAAGGGTCATGGAAGATCAAAGATGGCTGACGTCATCGATAACGGATTGTCAAGATCCGCGGTCTGGATAGCCAGACGCCCGGTTCCGATACTACTCGTGGTTATTTTTATTGCATTTATCGGGATCCAGGTAGATCCCCTGGTGCCGGTCAGTACCAATGAGAACACCTTTGTTCCGTCTGATATGCCGGCTAAGGTAACGATGGAGAAGGTTACACGGGTCTTAGGATCCACCACTACCGTCCCGATACTGATTGCGGGTTCAGATGTTCTTTCTATCGATACCATGCGGTGGATAGAACAATTTACCGATTTTGAGAAGGAATCAGAATCAAAAATTATCGATACGGCAAGCATCGTCGATTACATCCTGCTCTATAATAACGGGACCATGCCACAGACCCAGTATGAGCTGGATCAGGTGTTAAGCCGCATCCCTGCAGAACAGAGAGATCAGTTTGTGTATGGAAGAACTGAGACGGTCATCCAGATCTCTACGGTTGATATGGAGACTGAGGTAATGCAGGGCTTACGACACCAGATTGAAGGAGACCTGGCATTTCTCTCGCCACCGCCCGGCATTACGGTAAGCCTGACCGGAACATTTGAGTTATTCACGCGGCTTATCGAGGAGATCGTTGAGAGCAAAGAACTGATGACGTATTTAGGATTTTTATTCGTCGTCGTCTTCCTTATCATCGTGTATCGGAACATCAATGCAGTCTCTCCCATCGTCCCGATTGTTGCGATTGTCGGATGGAACGGGGTTGTCCTGTATCTCTTTGGCATTGATTACAATCCGCTTACTGCTTGTATCGGGTCGATGACCATTGGTGTTGCTGCCGAGTACACGATCCTTGTGATGGAACGGTATCTTGAGGAGAAGGAAAAAACGCCAAACACCATTCTTGCGATAAAGAACAGTGTACGCAAGATCGGTTCTGCGATTCTCGTATCAGGCCTTGCGACCTTCTTTGGGTTTTCCGCATTGTTGTTTGCAACGTTTCCGATAATCAGTAACTTCGGTCTTTCCACAATTATCGTGGTTGGTTTCTCATTAACCGGGGCGATCGTTGTCATGCCTGCGATCCTCTCCTTCCTTGATCAGATTATCCATGGTGTTGAGGAGATCGATGAGAAGGTGTTTCATCATCCTCATCCACCCAAGGAATAATGTTTTTTCTTTTTTTATCAAGAGGTCTATTCTCCTATTCCCGCAAACTTCTCTTCTTTCCGCATATTCCAAATACCCTCTGTTTTTGAGCAATAGTGTCGCAAAAAACAGAGAAAAAAGTGTGACGATGCATCGTTTCGTCTCACATAAATAGGTATTATGGTAACGTATATTGTCCGGTCATGTGAAGAGACCGGAGGTGCTTTGTATGCAGATGTGTAAAACGATTCAGAACATAGTTATGTATGGGTTATTCCTTTCACTCCTTCTGGTTTCTGCTGGAACGGTGGTCTATGCCGAGGATATGGATGAGACCGTTGTTGCCGGACAAGATACCGAAGGGAATGCGATTGAAGAGATTGAAGCAAACGAAACCGATGAGTATGATGCTGTCAATATGACCAGCGATGATATGCAGCTACTGGTGGCAGAATCACTCCTTACCTCGATGTTGCAGCAATCCGGAGCAAATGAAACGCAGACAGCCGCAGTTATCGCTGCCGCGAAGGATTATTATGCCGATAACTCAACAGAGACCAATACGACAGCACCTGATATTGATGATGATACACAAGGATTAATCGCGGGTTCCCTCCTATCATCATTACTCAGTCAACTTGGTGTTAATGAGACCGTTACCAGTGTTGTCGTGGATTATGCGAGAACACATGCAGATGAGATTGGAGACTATAGCAACAGTTCCTATTCAGAAGAATAATCAGAAGAATAAGGTAAGAAGGGGTACCATTTTCCGGGTTCCCTTCCTCTTTTCCCGGAAGATTAGGGTTTCATGCATCAGTTTTTTAGTATGCATTCATTCAAATCCCCTGGCGGTTGAATCCCGGGTTTATGGTTGTATTACGTCTGCCGGGGTTTATTTGACTATCCTCTCTATGGTCTTGTCAGGAATACGTGCTTGTCTTTCGGCTACCCTGCAGGTACATTTTTTTGGTTTATCATTCCGGGATAGCAGTTTTCCTGATGTAATAATTGAGATACAGACGGAATTATCTGGAATAACCAGAGCGAAGTTTCAATGACCGGCAACAGAATACTATTATTCAGAGAATACAAGAATATACAAAAAA